>CALDHM010000017.1 GCA_937941455.1 uncultured Pirellulaceae bacterium
GCTCCAACCGCTCACGCCAAGCCTGAAAGCGTTGCGTTGGTAAAATCCTAGACATCGACTGGACCTCCAAAAAGAAACCTCGGAAATCCACCAGCCTAACCCACGCGTCTACAATGGTTGTGGCGTACGCTTACAGTGGAAACGACGCTATCCACGATCAAACGTCGTCAAGGCCATCATGTCCGAGGACGAACTTACTGGTCACAAACCAGAGAACTGCGACTCATCGTTCTCACGCACAACGTCATGATCCTTTGGTGCGGTATACTTTTCTACAGAGCCGCTGTCGACTCCCAATCCTGGTCAAATTGGTCTGTCACCACGAAGGAGCGAGATTCCTTGCTCGCCGGGTTTGCATGTGACTCACGATCCGTTAATATAAGGATATTCGGATTCCGTAAGCATCTTCAAAAAGTGATAGGAGACGCGACATGAAAACAGTCGTGACGTCTTGCCTCGCGGCGGCTATTCTTCTGGGCACGAGCGGCAGCTTGCTGATTGCCCAGGAGACCGACAAGCGTGAGGCGGCCATTCGCCAATTTTCGGCAGCATTTGTCGAGGCGATGAATCAAGGAAAATTCGAAGAAGTCGCCAATATGTTCTTGGAAGCTGGCGAACTGATCGACGAAAACGGCGTGGTGTATTCCGGTCGCGAAGAAATCAAGTCGCTATTGAATGATTTCCATGCAAAGTTTCCGACGGCCATGATGTCGATCGACTCGGAGTCGATTCGTTTCGTCGGAAACTTGGCCGTGGATGATGGAACGCGGATCGTCACCGGCGACGATGGCGCAACGTCCTTGATCCGATACACGGCTGTGCTGGTGGAATCCGATGGGGGTTGGAAAATCGCTTCGGTGCGAGATTTCCCGGATGAAATTCCCCCGACACCAAACGAGATGCTGCAGGATTTGTCATGGCTGATCGGAGATTGGATCAACGAAGGAAGCGATGGCCGCGTCAAAATGAGTTACCAGTGGTCGGAAGATCGCAATTTCATTTTGGGCGAACTTGTTTTCACAAGCGAAGGTCAAACGGTAAGCAAAAGCAGCCAACGTATCGCCTGGGATCCGCTCCGCGGAAAACCTCGATCTTGGATATTTGATTCCGACGGCGGATTTTCCGAGGCGGTATGGACACCAACGGAAGATGGTTGGCTGCTCAATTCCTCTGCGACGATGCCCGATGGGGTCGTCGGGTCGGCCGTTCTAAAAATTGCGATCCAGGATGAAAATCGATTCAAACTTTCGGCAACCCACCGAATCATCGGCAATTTGGTTGAAGAAGACATTGAGTTCCAAGTTGTACGTCGTCCCAATACTAAAGAACAATAACGGTTTTCGGTGTCCGTGTGAGGGCTTGCCAACGAGGTAAACGAGGTAGTAGTATGCGGTCCAATCTGAAAATTCTTTGCTTCGTCGCAGTTTTGATCTGCTTCAGTGGCACTCACCTTCTCGGGCAGATCGGTGGCCGAGGCGGTGGTCGTCCGTCCATGGGTAGAATCGGCGGCAGCGGAGTGGGTTCGACCATGTCCCGACCGGCAGGAGTGACACGGCCTAATTTGCCGACAACGGGCGTTAAACCGGGTGTAAGTCGACCCTCTCTGGGGAACGCTGCCGGGAGTGTCGCGTCGATGCCTCGTCCGATGCCGCAGCGTCCCCAAGTGCAGATGCCGCAGCGGCCTCAAGTGCAGATGCCGAATTTGCCCAACAATCGACCTGGTCCTTCAAATTTGGGGAGCGCACGACCCGGGCTGGGCGGAACTCCAAACCTGCAAATTCCCAATCGTCCCGCGACTCGCCCACAACCTCCAGCCGCGGGGACTAAACTCCCCAACGTCACCAACCGGCCTACATTGCCCAACCGTCCCACGACTCGGCCTGAAATCAAGCCGCCTCAGATGAAACCTCCGATTACAAAACCCGAAATTCGCCCGCCTGGGAGTCGCCCTGGGGGCGGTATCTCGCTGCCCGACAAAAATCGACCCTCCTTGACCAAGCCAGGAGAGGGGACTCGACCGGGAGACGGAATCGCTCGTCCCAAGCCCTTACCTGGAGAACTCACCCGTCCCGGCAAAGACAAGCCGTCCTTCGGGAACACCAAACCTAAACCATTGCCGGACCTGTCCCGACCAACTCATCCGAGTCTGCCGAAACCTGGGGACTTGACTCGCCCTGCCCCGGTACCCGGAAAACCGCAACGACCAAACCTGCCAGAACGTCCGACAACGCGGCCAACTCCATTGCCCGCGCCGCAACCACCGAAGTTCGGCAAACCGTCGCGACCCGGTTTCAATCAAAACAATATCATCAATAATCCGACGATCAACAATCGACCCATCATTGGCGGATCCAATTCGAATATCGCCAACATTATCAACAACAAAAATATCACCATCAATCAAAACATCAACAATTTCTGGGGGAACCGGTATGTCAGCCGGCCGAACTGGGATTTTGATCCAGGCTTTTCAAGGCCCACTTGGGGAGTCGGCGGAGGGTATTGGTACGACCGCTGGCGATACAACTGCATTCATCCCAACTACAACTGGTATCACGGATGCTGGCACGGTTACTGGAACAGTAGTTGGTACGCGCCCGTAACTTACATGGCTATTGGCTGGGGCCTCAATTCGTGGACGAGTCGATGGTCGTCGATGACGAATTATTACAATCCGTACGTCGTCGTGCAAAACAACGTTGCACAACCTGCTCCCTACGATTACTCGCAGCCAGTTGTCGTTAACAACTATGTCGTCGCCGATGCTCAAGGAGACGCTGCCTACCGAGAGCCGACGACCGCCGAAGAACGTGCTCGCCAAATTTTCGATGAGGGTTTAGAATTATTCAAGAAAGGGAACTACGTTCAGGCGTTAACGCGATTCAACCAAACCTTGAAAGATTTGCCGGGCGATGCTGTGGTGCATGAAGTTCGTTGCTTGGCCCTGTTCGCGACCGGCGATTACCAAGGTGCCGCGGCTGGGCTCAATTCTTTGCTGTCCTCCGCGCCCGGCATGGATTGGACCACGGTTAGTGGATTGTATGGAAACAGTCAGGACTACTCGAAACAGCTACGCAATCTAGAAAATTTTGTTGCCAAAAATCCGACGGACGCTTCGGCCAATTTCGTCTTGGCCTACCACTATCTGGTGTTGGGCGAAAAAGAACCAGCGATTGACGCCTTGAAATCGGTCGTGAAGACGCAGCCGCGCGACCTGGTGGCGAAACGAATGCTGGATGCACTTGAGCCTCAGGATACCGAAATGTCGGCAACAGAGTTTCTGGGAACTTCGCCCAACCAAGTCACCGCCGATGCGGAAACCGATTTGGTGGGCAATTGGTCTGCAACGGCCGGTCCAGTCACTGTCAATCTGAAGATTGATGAGGACTTCTCGTTCACGTGGAAGGTCTCCGAAGGGGGAAAACCGACGTCACAACTGACGGGCAATCTCACCGGAGATGCCGACGGTTTAGAGTTCATCAGCGCCGATCAAGGAACTTTGGCCGGTATCGCGATTTCTCAGGGACCCAACGAGTGGGAGTTCAAGATCGCGGGTGCTCCTCCCGCGGAACAGGGCCTGAAATTTTCAAGAATCAAGTGATCTTGGTACTAAACCCGGCGGTCATTCACTGGAGGCTTCCGCTGCCCCGAGTGGCCTAAACTGTGGCACTGGGCCGCTGCGGTGCTCGGCCACGATCGGTTATTGTCGTCCAAAGGCGTAAAGTTCGGCAAACGCCCCAATAGAGATCGGCCGATGGGCAACGGCTGGCGATGCAGTCGTTTCCTCGCCCAGCGAAATTCGGGAAACTTCTTTCGGTTGTTCACCCCGCGTTAATGCCAAGATGTCTCCGATGCGGGCGGTTAAAATCAGGAGATCGCCGGCAAAAACTGGAGTTGAACGGTGCTTGTCGGCGAATATTCCGGAATGGGTCAACGGTTTCAGCCAATAAAATTTCTTAATTAGTGTATCGAGCTAAGCTGGTCGGGGGCTTGCCGCCGAACCCCAGAATTTTTACGGGCGTAGTTCGGGTGTTCAAAGTAATAGTTGGTTGAGGTCCGACGATACGGAAGCCAATTCTGCGAGGACGCAACTAGCTGAGGGATAGTCGAACACAAAAAACACAAAATTGACAGGCATAATCTCGACAAGCCGGCTGAGAGTTGTCACGCTGATTTGGGAATCGCATTAAACTTGGAAGCTTTTGACCTGACCGTGGTCCGTAGCCAGCTCGTTGATTTGGAAATAACCCGCTATTACCACTGCATCTCACATTGCGTGCGGAAAGCGTTTTTGTGTGGCGACGGGTTCGAGCATTGCAAAGTTTGAATCGAAGAGCGACTAGAGTTGCTGGCGGGGCAATTTGCGGTTTCTGTTTCCGGATTTTCGATCATGGACAATTGCCTGCATGTGCTGTGTCGCCTGGAGCCGGGGATTGCCGAAAGCTGGACGGACGAAGAAGTCATCCGAGGCTGGATTGCCGTCTATCCATCCCGGACGCTGGATGTTGACGATCCGACGATTGTTCAGATGTGGGTCGACCACGAGTGCCAGGACGTGGCCAAAGTTGCCCGGTACCGGAATCGGCTGCAGGATTTGGGCTGGTTCATGAGGGCGTTAAAGGAGCCGCTGGCCCGGATGGCGAACAAGGAAGGGGGAAGAAACGGGGACCTTTCCGGCTCTGTATAAAAGTATACCGCACCAAAGGATCATGACCGATCATGACGTTGTGCGTGAGAACGATGAGTCGCAGTTCTCTGGTTTGTGACCAGTAAGTTCGTCCTCGGACATGATGGCCTTGACGACGTTTGATCGTGGATAGCGTCGTTTCCACTTGGGCTCGCTGCCTGTACGTAGGTTGGTCGAATCGAGTCCGCATGGGTCTCCTGTATCTGCCTCGCGCCGGTTGATCGGTGGGTCTGCCATGCTTCGCGGGAATGACCGTTCTGGCACCGATGACTTGTCTCGCAAATTCGTGGTTGGATTCTGAATCATAGCTCGCATCTGCAACCAACACTTTGACGCCGACACGACGGCGGGTTTGTGCTAACAAACTTTTGAGTTCATCCACATCGGGCTCGGGGCCGCGATGGGCCTGGAAGGCAATGATGAACTGATTGAATGTTTTGCAGACGATCGCCAGTTTGGGATAGCGGTGATAAACCACGGTTTTCCAGGGGGGCCTGACGCGACTGGCGCCGGACAAAGTAGGGGCCGGCCGCCGTGGATTCCAAACCTGTGGAATCCACGGCGGCCAGTTGAACATGTTTTCGCCGTCCCATCATTCGCGACACGGTCTCATCGAGCAGTCGCTGGACAGGCTCTGCGGCGAGAAGTTTTCGCGAGGCTTTCTGTAAGGTCGTGAAGTGGGGTACGGACTTCATCCGGATGTTAGCAGTCAGGTCACTGCAATCACCCAGGAGACTCTGCAGTCCACGGTAATCGAGCTTGAGAAAGTTTTTCAGAATCAAACGGCCAAAGAGTTGCCTTTGGGTGAATTGTTCTTTTCGGACTGTTCTTGCGCGAATAATTGGGGAAAGCTTGTGCGGCGACGCACCAAGCCTCAAATAGAACATCTTTCGGTGATTTGCTCGTGGTGCTTGCGGGCCACCAATACGAAATGTTTTCGCTTATGGTTCCCCGCTTTTTATCAGTTTTCTACGGAGCCGGACAAGGGCCTTTCTGGCTACACGTAACGTTGTGTGCTGCGGCACCTTTCCCTGGAGCACCTTCCCCTGGCGGCAAGGTTCGGGACAGTTACCACTACAAAATAAGACCTGACCGGAACTACCGATCAGGTCGTTCTTTTTCAATTCAATTCGAACGAGCCGTCCGAAGCTATTTCCCGATCAGAGCTTTGACTTCTTTGGGCAATTCGAAATCGGCATCGGTCAATTTGGCATCGAAGTCGATTTTATTGACGGTCATTGTCATTTCACCTTGTGGCATGGCGGTGACTGTCTTGAAGGGCAAAATGAATTCACCTACTTTGCGGTAATCTGAAGTAAAGACCTCGACCTCACCCGCCATGGGATTGGTGCTGACCGTTTTGAGGATCAACATGGATTCCTTATCGAAAAATCGCTTCGTAACTTGGCCACCATCCTTGAAGCGAAGTTCATAGCAAGGCTTGCCATCAACATCCTCAACGCCCGCCACTTCAATTTTGTCAAGCGAATTTAGCCAATTCAGGGCCGGAAACGGCTTGCCCATTTCTTCAGCGGTGGCGCCCAGATCTTCCTTGTTCACAAGTTGCGCACCGGTCATGGGGTTTATCGCCCAAAAGACATTGCCGTCTGTGCCTTGTTTCATTTCACCAATTTCGTCCATATCGATGACGATTACGGCCTTTCCATTCATCTGTTTCGACTTGACAGAAGCTTTCATCTCGCCAAATGCTCCGGCCATGGTCATGGTTGCCTCCGTGACGACTCCTTTGACATCCTTCATTTTCTCAACCGGTCCCGTCGCTGTGAGGTGTTTTTCGATGATCGTTTTGGCATCCGGCAATTCTTGTGCGGTACCGATTGACGAAAATTGGCCTACCCAACCGATGAGCATCGTGGCCAAAAACATGGTTGTTGCGAGAGTCTTGTACATAGTTTCTCTTTCTTAATGAATTGTGACTTTCATGGCCTCTGGTTCAGATCGACGGACCGATCGATACCGTGCTGTCAAACAAGCGTGAACCGGCTAGGCTTTGTGCTAAACCTGTGAGGCCTAGGGGGCCCTATTAGCCCGCGGCTTTCGCGAAAACGGACGCTACACCAATCCGACTTTTGGCTTAGAAACAAAGCCTAGTTCGATTATCTTGCTGGCGGGTCGGCAAGCGACTAGCCGGTCTGCGGCACGCATTCGTCGAGCGACATCATCGCCAACAGGCGTACCCCGACACGCCGTGCCTTGTTTCGGCATTGTACCAATTAAACGCTCGCTTGACGGATGCTGGTGACGGCAAAAGTCAAAAAAACTTTTTTTGAAAACTTCAGTTGCGGGTCCAATTTTTCTACGGTAAGCGGCGTCACAAGGAATCGAACCGGATTGCTCTCCACGGGGGAGGCAATCGAATCATCTGTTTGAGATCACTGGAGTTTTTCGATGAAAAAGTTGAGTTTATTTGTTTGTGTCGCACTGGCCATGTTCTCGGTATCCAACGCTTGGGGCCAGGAGTGCCCGGTTGCTGCCGCTCAAAAGGCCTGCCCAAGCACCCAAATGGTCTCGGTAAACCAAGACGAAAAAGACATCGTGGATACCGCTGTCGGTGCCGAGGGTTTCAAGACCCTGGTCGCTGCTGTCAAGGCTGCCGGGCTCGTCGAAGTTTTGAAAGGTGACGGCCCGTTCACCGTGTTCGCACCTACTGACGAAGCATTCGCTAAGCTGCCCAAGGAAACCCTGGAAAGCTTGCTCAAACCAGAAAACAAAGACAAGTTGGTCGCGATCCTGAAGTACCATATCGTTGCTGGCAACGTCATGGCCGAGGACGTTGTCGATCTGAAGGAAGCGAAGACAGTCGAAGGTTCCGACGTGAAGATCGAAGTTAAAGACGGGAACGTGATCCTGAACGGCAATTCTAAAGTTGTCAAAACGGACATCAAGTGCAAAAACGGCGTGATCCATGTCATCGACACGGTCATTTTGCCTCCGGCAGAATAACGTGTGTCGATCGACTGCTGAATGAATACAGGTGGTCCCGCGGGACCACCTTTTTTTATTGCTGCGATCCGACGCGGGAGCGTTCTCGTTTGGTCTGCCAAGAATCGTCGCCGCTCGGCTGTGAATCGCAAACTGTCGGTTCCCAACGGGCCAGTAGTTAACGTTTTTGGAATACCGTTGGTGCCAGCATGGCAATTTCATGTTCGAACCACCGCACGCGCAGCTTATCGATACAGATGCGTTGAGCGCAGCCGCAGATGCTTCACAGGACGCATGAGACCTGCATTCATCTGCTGCGGAATTCAAACTCGGTCGGTCAGACTGCGAACCACGATTCGATTGGCAACCGCTTCGACAACCTCGACGGCCGCGCCCGCTTCGATGACCGCTCCGTCGCTGATCACGTCCACCACGCGATTGCCGAAGCGAGCTTTTCCCGATGGCAGCAAACGGGTCACGGTAATCCCATGTTGTCCAACCTCCACGACCAAGCCACCCCGCGCCAGTTCTCGCTCGTAATCTTCGTCGGCCTGCGGCGGTTCCAGCATCATCTCGCGGACCATCGGCATTTGCTGCGCGTAACGGCGGAAAATCATAAGAGCCACTAACCCACCGCCAGCCAGTCCCAGGGCCATCCCTAGCGTGTAGGGCAGTTGCTCGAACTCCCGTTGCGTTCGCGGGATCACGAAGGTTTGAGTCGCCAGTACCACAGCCGTGATCATCATCAGAATCCCGCCGATCCCGAAAATCCCAAAACCGGGCAGGATAAACAACTCGATCAATAAGAAGATTGCTCCGGTCACAAATAATAAAATTTCAAACCAGGTCGCGTTGCCGTCAAAGTACTGGCTCCAGAAAAACAAGACCAGAAGAACGACTCCCAAAAATCCGGGCACCCCCAGCCCTGGAGAGCTGGATTCGGTTGACAACAGCATGATGGCGAACATCACCAGCCAGAACGAAACCAGCGGCGACGCCAGGAAAGCGGCCAAACGAGCCAAGTTCCGGTCGAGTTCAGTCGGCTTGAGGTGTGTCGGTTCCTCGTTAAGCTGATAATAGGCCGTCAGTTCCGCGTCATTCGCAACCACAAGCCGCGCGATGTTTAGACTTTCGCATTCGTTGGCAACCAAAGGTCGCTCTAAGTCCTGAGGTCCTCGACTGACCCATTGGCCTGCCAGGTCAAGCTGACCGTTTTCGGCGGCATCTACCCAACGCTCCTCGCCCGACACGATGTTCTGCATGCGTACCGGGGACCAGTCGAGGTCGACCATTCCCCGCAGCAAGCCGAGATCTCGTTGCCGGGCTTCGGCCAAAAATGGCAGGTCACTCAATATCGATTTCACCTCATCGGCGTAAAGTGGTGGCTCGAACTTGCCACCGAGCGTGGCCTCGGTCTGCATCAAAATGTGGTGGCACGCCAGCGCCACCAGAGCCAAGGGTCCAGCCGCGCCCTCATTCTCCACATAGGCCACGGTCAGGATTTCCTCAGGGTCCAGCTCCGCGAGATAACGGGCCAAGCGCAAGGCGGCTTTGTAGTCGGTCCCTCCTCCGTTGACACCCACAATGACCAGATTGGCTCCACGCGCGCGAATCTGTTGATCGATCGCGCGGATTCCCCAATCGACACCCCGCTGGTCCAGATTGCCTGGCAGCTGAAAACGAACAGCCTTCCACGGGCGCTGGTTGCGGCCCTCGACCTCGACAATCGAGGCCGCGATTCGAAATTTCGCAGCCAATTCGTTGCGGTCGGCAGCGATCAAGCAGTTGGGAGAAAGCCGTTCCAACTGAATGGCGGAAAACGAGGCCAGCTCGCCGGACTTTTTCAGGGTTTCCGCTTGAATCACCTGGCCCGTCGCCTCAAGCTGTTGTTGGCGCTCGCGGTCGGCCAATTCTTCACCCGTGGCCGTCGTGATCCACTGAAGGGACGCAGTAGGGTCGATTAGGGCCGTTGCGACTGAGGTCGGCAAAGTGAGACGGCGCGAAGCGATGTTGCGATAGACATCGACCGCAAGACTGTCGAAACGCTCCTCGCGCGAAATCGCACTACCGATCGTTGCCGCGGGGTCCAACACGATTTGTTCGGCGGCGAGCGCGACCAACAAGGCATGGCCCTCGAGAACCACTCCTTTGCGCGCAGCCGGATCTAACGCCACGCGATTGGTTCGCAAGCCCGGAACATAGGCGACCGTTCGCACCCCGGCGAATCGTTCACTGGTCAAGAACGAGGCGATCTCCAGGCAATCGGCCAACTTGCTTCCCGACCCGGTCCGCCCGCGATCGGTCTCGAATTCCAGGATCAAGACCGGCCGCGCTTCGGCCCGAGCCGTTGCAGGGAAACGGTCTAGCACCCCTTCGACGCCGCGGACCACTTGCTCGCGAACCCGTTGGTCGATCGGCAGCGGAACGCGAATGACAGTCGGTCCCGCCGATGCAGCTTCCTTGGCCGCTTCACTTCCCGATTGTCCCCAGCCTGGCGTGAATAGGAGAAAAATCAAGGGCAAGCAGAGCGACAGAAATCGTTGGGGCATGGGGCAACTTGAAAACAACTTGATTCCTCGGGTCCACGGTTCATCAACGCTGTGATGGTATTCTACGCGGCAAATGAATTCTTATCGAAAACCTGCAGGTAAAGTCGGCGAAATTCGCGAAAAAGGCCCACGATTCTCGAATCTTCTGGCTCACCCACCGCACGAGCCACTGCACTTCTGAGTGCCAAGGAGCCGTCGCAATCGACGGCTTTCCCACGCCCTATTTCGTTTCCATTACATCGTTTTCTTGCAAAAAATTAACCATTTCTTCACATGGCAGGGTTATTGTTAACGTCGTCAAGTTATCCGAAAACCGCCCTCTCCGACACTTGTAGTTGAGAGTGGCCCTCAGGGTTTAGGATAAGGCTGACGGCAAAACATCTCAGGAGCAGCTCAAACTGTTCTCGTGGTCGTTTTGCTCCGGGCAACGCGGCCAACCCTTGACAGCGCAGGTCGAAATTTGCCCAACTTGGCAGCAAGCCGACCCCGATTTCGGCAAGGTGTTCAACACCTAGAATGGAGGGATCGACTGCTGGGGGATGAATTTGAATCGGGATTATTTGGAGCAGTATGCCCACCACCAAAGTTCTGTTGGTTGAAGACGATCGGCCACTGGCGGAGATCATCGAATACAACCTCAACGCAAACGGTTTCGAGGTCATACGATCGAGCGATGGCCAAGATGCGTTGAACCAAGTCCATCAGCGGACCCCCGACATCATTTTGCTTGACTTGATGATTCCCGTCATCGACGGACTGGAGGTCTGCCGCCGCTTGCGGGCCAGTCCGGAGACGGCCAATATCCCTATTCTGATCTTGACCGCCAAAAGCGAAGAGGTCGATCAAATCGTCGGCTATCGCGTCGGCGCCGATGACTATGTGACCAAGCCGTTCAGCGTTCGGGTTCTGATGGAGCGGGTGAAATCCCTGCAGAGGAGGCATCAGCCCGCCAACTCGAATTTGGTCACGGTCCCCCGTTCGGGAATTGTCGTCGATCGACTAAAACATATGGTGCTGGTGGACGAGCAACCGATTGACTTGACACCCAGCGAATTCCGCTTGCTGGAAACCCTGATCCGTCAGCCTGGCCGCGCTTTTGAGCGGATGGAACTGATCGACTCGGCCTTGGGATCGGACACTGTCGTCTTGGACCGCACGATCGATGTACACATTCGCAGCCTCCGCAAAAAGCTGGGTCACAAGGCGGACTTCATCCAGACGGTCCGCGGCGTGGGCTACCGATTCCAAGATCCCGATACGATCTGAACTGCCAGCGGCCAAGACTCCGTCGCCGCGGCGCCTGCACGCCCCCAGCCGGTACCGTGCCGGTTTGTCCAGCACCGATTTGATCGCGGCCTGCATCGCGCTGGGCCTGCTCGCGGTGATCACCCTTGCCGTGATTGCCGCCTGGCGGAATTCGGCCAACAAGGTTTCGTGCCGCGATAATCTGGCGGCCCTTGCCAGGGCGACCGTCGATTTCGAAAACATTCATCAGCGTCTTCCCAGCGGGCTATGGTACCAGGAGCTCATGGCCTATCGAGACAGCCCTCTCTACAACGAAGTGATCGCTGCCGGCGATTCACCGGAAAACCAATTGCCGATCCTTACCTGTCCGTCCGATCGCGGGACGTATTATCTCGACCCCGGCGGCTACACGAACTACCTGGCCAATCACGGAGTGTGGTCACCGATCCCCGAACAGATAGGGCCGATTCAAATTCGCAGTGACGAGTCGCGCCCCCCGGTCACTTGGCAAGACATCACCGACGGCCGTCAATCGACGGCCCTGTTCAGCGAGGTGCTCCGTGGCGGCAACGAAAGGTTGCGGATGATCTGGAGCCTGCCCGATGGACCTTTCACCGCTGACGAGTTGGAAGTATTCGTCGACATCGCCAAAAACCTTCCCAAGGACCCGCTCGCAGAAAAAATGGTGGGCCACAAATCGAGCAAAGGACGCATCATCGGCCGTAGTCTGGCCCCCGGCGCGCCGATCGTCTACAGCCAAGCCATAGGTCGATCCCTCTACAATCACGCCGCCTTGCCGCAGACGCCCAGCTGCCACAATGGCGGCAGGCCGGACGAGGCGATCGTCCCCCCCAGTAGTAGTCACGAAGTCGTCCATGTCGCCTTCTGCGACGGCCGCGTCGAGCCAGTAACTCCCCAGATCGATTTGTCGTTCTGGCGCAGTTACGGCAGCATGAAAGCTGCCGACTGAGCGCCAACCCAGCACCAAGACGTTGTGCAGTTTTTTTGGCGGTTGGATGGCGATGTAAACGTGTAATCCGCGGAGGATCGCAGTAAATACGACCTCGTGAATGTTTTTTCGGCTTGTTGGACAGCATTGTAAATTTGCAGCCCAAAACTATCTCCAAGGTGCCTGTTAATAGATCTCCATCGTGCCAGCCACAATCTCGATGGTGCCCACGATCCCTATGATCTCGATGGCACGATCTCTATGGCGCCCACGATCTCTACGGTGCCAGCCGCTAAATTTTTACCCATCCTCCCCAACCTCCCGCGCCGTGGCTGGGTCATCAATGTGCCCCTTCGTGCCCTCATTTAGACTCGTTTAGCTTCTTTAGTGCCACCCACCAAAACTGGCTCCTTTAGGCTTCTTTAGAGAGGCTTTTTAGGGCTTCTTTAGTGCCACCCACCGATATCCTTAGGGCTTCTTTAGTGCCACCCACCGATATCCTCACCCACCGATATCCTCCACCAATGTCCTCAAAACGGCAGATTTCGACGGAATCTTGTCCGTCACCGACAGCCGTGGGTCGAGCAGCAGAAAAATGGGTCGGGAGCAAAAAATGGGTGGCACGGGAGCAAAAAATGGGTGGCACTTATTGAGAGGAGAACCCTTATTGAGTGAGAGGAGAACCCCATTCCCTGCGAAAAACTTCGTATTGCGGCGTTTTCGCGGCTGAACCACAATAGCGAAATCTGGCAAGGCTCTGCCGCTTGCCCCTAACATCGCAGCTATCAGGATTTTTCGTAATGTCAAATTCGCCGATCAGTTTTTTCGAGCAAGTCAACCGCAACTTCGATAAAGCCGCTGCTCTCACCAAGCATCATCCAACTCTGCTCAACCAAATTCGCGAATGCAATAGCGTCTATCACATGTGTTTCCCCCTCCGCCGCGATGACGGAACGATTGAGGTCATCCACGGTTGGCGAGCCGAGCACAGCCACCACAAACTACCGACCAAGGGTGGTATCCGCTACGCACTGGATGTGAACGAAGACGAGGTCTGCGCCTTGGCCGCACTCATGACCTACAAATGCGCGATCGTGCATGTTCCCTTCGGTGGGGCCAAAGGGGGGGTTTGCATCGATGCCAAGAACTACTCGGTGGGCGAACTCGAACGGATCACGCGGCGATACACGTTCGAGCTGTACCGAAAAAATTTCATCGGTCCTGGGGTCGACGTCCCAGCACCTGACTTCGGCACGGGCGCCCGCGAGATGTCCTGGATCGCCGACACCTATCAATCGTTGGTCAACAACGAAGTCGACGCCTTGGCCTGCGTCACCGGCAAACCAGTTCCGTTCGGCGGAATCAATGGCCGCACGGAAGCTACCGGTCTCGGCATTTTCTTCGGCGTTCGCGAGGCGTGCTCAATCTCGGAGGACATGAAAAAATTGGGGCTCTCGACCGGAATCGAGGGAAAGCGGATCGTCGTCCAAGGGCTTGGCAATGTCGGCTATCATGCCGCCAAGTTCTTCTGCGAAGCCGGGGCGATTTTGATCGGCGTCTGCGAGCGCGAAGGTGCCATTCAATCGTCGACGGGAATCAACCTCGAGGAACTGATGGCTCATCGCAAGGCGACAGGCTCGATCATGAGCTTCCCGGGCACCACCTCCCTGCCCGATTCGGCCGCGGGTCTAGAGATCCCTTGCGATATCTTGATCCCGGCCGCGCTCGAAAACGTGATCCACGAAGGAAATGTCGATCGTATCAAGGCCAAAATCATCGCCGAAGGGGCGAATGGACCGACCACCTCGGCAGCCAGCGAGGCCCTGTTCAAGCGGGGTGTGCTGGTCATTCCCGACGCTTACATCAACGCCGGTGGCGTGACCGTCTCCTACTTTGAATGGCTCAAAAATCTTTCTCATGTCCGCTTTGGCCGCATGGAAAAACGCTTCGAAGAACAAGCTTTCCGGCGCATTCTCCGGGCCATTGAGGAATCGACAGAAACCAACTTCAGCCAGGAATCGATCGATCGCATCGCGCGAGGAGCCGACGAAAAGGACCTCGTCTACTCCGGATTGGAGGAAACCATGTGCCGGACCTATCAGAAAATCCGCGCCACGGCCCTCAGCTTCGACGGCCGCGCCGACCTTCGTACTGCCTCATTCGTCCAAGCCATCGATATGATCGCCCTTTGCTACACCGACATGGGAATTTTCCCCTAAGGTCTCATGATATCTGAATCATGGACCTCGCCAGGTCAACCTTCCGACGCCAGCGGTCCATCTCGATTTCAAGACTATGCGAAAACTTCGCTCGCCGTCACTTACGAATGTAGTGAGCGGCGTAGCTGCGAACCTGCTTGCCGTTCAGAACGTGCACCAGCCGCAGTTGTTGTACGGTCGAATCGCTGAAACGGCTTAGCGGAAGGTGAATTAGCGTTTTCTTGAAGTGCTTCGCCATCCGTTTCCAAGCCCAGCCTGGCGGGCCGGGGCTGACCAAGGCAATGTGTCGGCACTGGCTATACACACAGGCCGCCGCCAACAACCGCTCCTCGAGCGTCTCGGTGAAGTCCAACTCGGGATCGGTCCAAATGTCCGGGAACGCCATCGGCGGATAAATGAACATCGCACCGCCATAGGTCGCCAGACAAATTCCTGGTCCAATCGGCTCTTGGCGATAATCGGTGGCGTAAAAGGCCAACGTCGATTCCTTTTCATGCTCGGCGAACCAAGTCGTCCGCCACGGGTAATCGCGCGGATCGGCCGGTGAATCGAACAGCATCACGGCGCAGTCCAGCTTGCCGCGATTCGGCGGCAAAACCTTGACGTACAAGTCCCCGGTATGCCAGTTCCGTAAAGTATCGCGAATGTCGATACCGTCCTTGATGCTGGAAGTAAACTTTTCGGTTCGGATCATATCAGTCCCGAGGACCTCTTTGGCCCGATCGAAAACGGTCTGGCGGAAGCTTTCGATCTTTTCATCTTCCGGTGGCCAACTGCATTGCTGATTCGGATTCCACTGCTGCTGCCATTCTTGTCGTTGTTCACGGGACGGTCGAGGGAGCAACTCCAGATTGGACCAGGTCAAGGGCGGGCCCGGCAGCCGGCTGACCGCCTTCACGATCCCGAATTCCTCGGCGGCGATCGAATCGACTCCCATCCGCGCTGCCGCGTAGCGCGGCCCGATTTCTCGACCGTAGTCCTTGGCGGTTTCCAGCACATGGATCGCGAAGCCATCGCCAGCCATTTGTTTGGCTGCCGTCACGATCGTCACCAATTGCGGCGTAAAGCAGCGTTCGACCAGCGTCAGATTGCGAATGTATTGGAGACACTGGGCCAAGAGCTTCGGCGGGATTTTACGCGCCCGTTTTCCTTCCTCGTGCATGTAGCGACGACGGGCCTCGATCAACAAATGCTTCACCGAATCGATCGACAATGTCGAATCGTCGTCGAGTTCTGCCCGCGCGCGCTCGTACAACGCAGTCACATACGGCAACTCTCCAAGAAGAAAATACAACGATTTGGCATCGGGAGTATAGGGACGCGGCTCAGCAGTCGCTTCCGCGGCAGATCGTTTCAGGTCGCGCTGAAAAAAGGCTTCGCGGATGTAGGGCCAATCGAGAATACTGGGGACGAACACAATGTTTTGAAAATCCAGGCACAACTCCCGCAACTGCCAAGCCATTTCTCGGACGCGCGCGTTCCACTGCGCGTCGGCCGAGCGACGCAAAAAGGGCAACAGCGCGGCGCAGAACTGCTCCAGCGTCACCATTTTCAGCGCGTAAGCATCGGGCAAGGCCCGCTGCAACGGACGAAAGCGATTCGTTTCCAAATCGATGAACCGAATCGGAATCCGTTCTTCCAAGGCGACCCGCAGCGCCGCGATCACCGGCTGGCAGGGGTCGATCGGGACATAGCTGGCCGCACGTTGGGGTCGCTGGGATGAACCTTCGCCGAAGGGAACATTCTCGCAGCGCACCGGCTGCACGACGACTGCCGGTTGGGGCAAATCCAGGATCGCCTCCAGCACGGGACGCTCGAACGACGGCGGCAATGGCACGGCCAAACAATCAGGCTCCAGCTGCCCGATCAGCCGCCGCACCTCCCAAGCAAAATCCGCACTCCCGTGAACGACCGGCAGGGCCGTCACTCGCGGGCCGATCTTGAGCAAATCCATCCTCGATGCTTCCCCGCTCATTGGCTGTTATTACGGCGATCGACAATCGTCATCTTCATCCGGAGGTTCCTCGTCATCGAAATCATTGGCGTCGAGTTCCTCGTCGTCGAACAAGTAATCTTCTCCCGCATCGATATCCTCGACCTCCTGGAAATCCGGTCGCAAGGGATCGCGCGGATCGAAAAAGAAATCGGCGAACCCCATCGGCAGAGCTTGCCCCCCCAGCGACGCCGCGCGGGTCATCGCCATCCGCTCCAGGTCGAGCGCCTCGCTCCCCAAACACTTTTCGAGGGCTTCCCGCCAAGCGGCATCCGCGGCCAGCGGGTGAGTCGAGTCCTGCGCCATCAACTTTACCGCATACCGCAACAAATTGATCCCGTCGCGGGTCGAAAAATCCAGCTTCAACGCATGCGCCCGCTGCAGGAATTCGACCGTCATGTCGAGCAGTTCCGCGGCACAAAACGGCAAATGGTACTTGAGAATCGCCATCTCGTCGGCGGCATTCGGAAACCCCATGGTCAACGTCGGCTGCAAACGGCTCAAAATGTAGTCGGGAATTTCGAACGTCGATTCATCCTGGTTCATCGTGACTGCGCAGCGAAAATCAGGATGCGCGGCTATGGTGATCCCCGCCACAATCGATTCGACGTAGCGGCGATGATCAAGGAGCGGCGCGAGAGAGGCCCAGGATTTTTCGTTCATCCGGTTCCCCTCGTCCAAGATGCAGACGGCACCTCGAATCATGGCGGTCACCAGCGGCGACGCATGGTAGGCGATCCGCCCGTTATCGGCCAAAACCGGAGTGATTAGCAAATCTTCAGGACGGGTGTCGGCGGTGCACTGATAAATGTACAGCTCCTGCCGCCGGAACGCCGCTGCGGCGGTCCCCAGCGCGGTCTTGCCGATCCCAGGCACCCCCACGATCCGCGGCGTTAACGGGAGATCACGCTCGTTGACCACCAGCCAACAGGCCAAAATTTGCTTCAGGATTTCTTGCTGGCCGATCCATTGCACGTCGGTCGAATGGGGGTGGCTAAGGGCCAGTTTCACGCCCTGGATTTCAATTTTATCTTTCGCGGTCATGTATTCTCACGCAAAAATGAAATGAACTGCGGCCTAATGCCTGCGACTGTATCATCGGCAGCGAAAAACAACTGCCTAGGGGCCCGAGCCCGTCCCCCGCATTGCTGGCCACCGCCCGACGCCGCTAGTGCGTTTTAGCCGTGGAGACCTGACCTGTGAACGAGCGACGATCCGAGTTTTCCTGCCTGAGCAAGAGTTTCTCAGCAGGGTGTGAGAACTGAGAGCCAAAGCCTTTCGAACGCTCGCGACGCTGCGACTCGGAGTCGCGGCGAAGGGGCGCGAACACCCAGCCGTGGAGCCAGCTGTCAATCGTCGCCAAGCCCCAACTTCATCCTGGCAATTTTAACGACTTTCACTAGCCGCGACGCGCCCTCCGAAAAAAGATACGACCTCGCCGCCACTCCGCAATGCATGGAGTGGCCTTGCTCGGGAAAACTCCCGGTATTTTGAAAAATTTGTTTGGCAAGCGGTCCACGCATCGTTACATTGACAATTAGGCGCGGGCCTATCGCAACTGCACTGCCTCGCAGGCAACGCCAACATTGGCCCGAAGGTGTTGACCGCCATGTCCCTAGTTTTGTGGAGGTTATGCCATGTCCAAGCTTATCACCGCCCAAGAGTTCATGCGCCGCGATTTGACCACGCTGCATACTGACAGCGGACTGAAGGAAAGCGTCAAAAAACTGCTGGACAATCGGATCACGGGTGCTCCGGTAGTCGATCATGCGGGAAATTATGTCGGAGTTTTCGGCGAAAAAAGTTGTATTCAGGCACTGATCGATGCGATAACGGCTACCGGCACGTCGCCGGACGAGTTGCCCCGTGTCCGCGAATTCATGAATCGCCATGTCCATACACTCCCCCCCGATCTGGATGTCTTTGAAGCGATCGATGACCTGCTGGCCAAGCGGATTTCAGGCGCTCCCGTCGTCGATGAGAATCAATCCTATTTGGGAATCTTTTCCGAGAAAACGGCGATGCAAGTGATCGTCAATGCGATCTGTGAACATGTTCCAGGGAGTACCGTGCGCCGCTACATGAACTCGGACCGCAATCGCTTGATTTCCCCCGATGCGACATTGCTCGATGCCGCCACGGTCTTCGTCAAAACCCCTTATCGCCGCCTCCCCGTCCTCGACGGCGAACGGTTGCAAGGCCAGGTGAGTCGCCGCGACGTGATCGCCGCCGCACAGCAGTGGCTCGTTTCCCAACGTACATCGAGCTCGGATTCGCCGGAAATCGCCAAGTATGTCGACCGCCACGCCCTCACCAAGCCTGTCACGGCGGACCTATTGGAGTTGGCCGAGGCCTTCCTGAACTCTCCCTATCGCCGGATTCCGATTGTCAACGGTCGGCAGTTACTGGGCCAGATCAGCCGCCGCGATTTGTTGGAAGTCGCCGCCAAAATGCTGAGACCCGTGGAGCCTGCGAAACCCGCGCATCCGCTCTATTTAAGTGCTGTCTCCGATGGGATCCCCCCCTCATTGGGTTAAGCCGTCGGCGCGGCGTAGCGGCCAGGCGCCACACGGTGGTGGCGACTGGTCACGTCCGATCGAAAACCCTTGCCGTCGATCTTGGCTGTGATGTAGCCCAGCACGCGTTGAACCACCACGATCATCCTCCGTGAATTCTGCGTAAAGTGGACTTGTTGATTTCACGGTAAATCACCACAATCACGCTTCGATTGTTCCCGGTTACGTCATTTTTGCAACAAGGACAAGAACTATGGCCACCAAGAAACGAACGACCCATCGGAGCACTGCCGGAAAGAAGCTGTATGCCGTCCGCGACAAGGCCGGAAAATTCGAGGACATCCAAACCTACCAACGTGCCCATGCCATGGACCTAAAGCGGAAGAGCAAGGCCGAAATCGCCGCCAAGGAAGCGAGACAAGCCGCTCGGTCCGCAACTCCTACCACAACCCCGGCGACTACCAACCCGGCTCCCCCAACGACGCCAGCCCCTGTCACGACCATGTCGGCCGCCCCCCCCGCACCCCATGCGAAAACGGTCAAAGCCGCCGTGAAAAAGATGTCGACGAAGGTGGCAAAGACGACCAAGACAGCCGCAAAAAAAGGAGCCAATACCTCCGCCTCATCATCTAAGGTCACCGCCGCCAAAGCCGTCGCTAAAAAAGGTACCACCGCGAAAGCCGCAGCGAAAAAGGCCACTGTGGTCAAGGCAACTGCTAAGAAAAAAGTCTAGTCGCTTGCGATTTTGATTCGTCCAACAGTCCTGTAGCTCGGACGCTAGCCGACGCCCGGAAGGTGTCGGCTTTTTTTCTCCATGCCAGCTAGTGAGGTGATTGGAAGAAAACGTACGTTCGGCCCTGCGGCTGATCAGTTCATGGCTCCAATCTTCCTCCGGGGAGAGTCGGCCCGCGAGGGCCGGGCTATTTTCCTTCACGCTCACGCTCGGAGTGTCCGCCCGCCCAGACTAGAGTAGAGAAATGCCAGCAACCGCAACCTGCCCAACTCAAACAGTTCGTGCAGAAAAAAAAGGACAGGAAAACCGCAGAAATATTTAAGCCGGCCGTGAGAAAAAGAACCGGCATTCTTCAAGCCTGAGATCTTCCTATTCAAACCCCCTGTTTTCTGCGGCCCCATTCCCAGGCAGTGCATTTCGACAAGCCAGATTATGCCTGTTCTTTTTTTGCTCTTTTTTTTAAGACGCGGTGCCTGTCCTTTTTTGCTTTTTTCTTTCTTTTCTTTCCGACGCGTCGATCACCTCCCATCTGCGATCAAGATCTTCGGGTTGGTGGCAAGCCTGGAGGCGACAGCTTGGGCATAACATTCCAAAAACAAGGCGCGGTGGCACAACCGAATGCGAATTCGGGTGCGTCACCGACGCCATGTCGATGTTCCACCGCCGCCATCTCGAGGAGGGTCGGCGGTTTTATCAAGCGAGTCGGCTTGTGAATATTTTGGAGGGCTACTCCCCAACGGCTACTTGGAATATTTCACGGTCGCCCCGAGGAACTTACCGGTGAACGGGAAGGGAGCCTTGTCGTAGTAGGCTTCCGAGACGGGCGAGCCGAGGTCGGAGCCAAAGTCGAGACAATCGTTGAACGTGAAGGCGAACGAGACGAGGACGGGGAGTTCTCCCGCCGCCACCTCCTTGCCGTCCACCCGGATCGCCACGTTCCCAGAGCGGAGGTGCTTGAAGGCCCCGGTCGCCGGCTTCGTCTTCAGCTCGATTTCGATCGTGTGCTTGCCGGGAGCGAGCTTCTCCTTCGATCTCAATACCTTACGATCGATTTGGAAAAGGTTGTACTCGTACACCAGTTCTCCGTCCTCGAAAAAGCACGTCAGGCCGCCCGTGTACGAGCCGAGCGAGAAGAGTACGCCGTTGGCATTCTCGGGGAATTCGGCTTCCACCGTCATGCGGTGATCCTGGCTGCCGAGTCGCGGGGCGACGTATTCCGGCATCCGGCCGATACCGGGAGCGAAGGTCCACTCGGTGATCCCGGTGCTGACCAGCTCATCCAGGTGGGAGATCACGTACAACGCACCGCCGATGGGCAAATTTTTATTCTTGACCGACTCGGCCAAGAACAGATCTTTCATGAAGGCTACCTTTTCCGGCATCTTGTCGGCGAGGTCGTCGGCTTGGGTCCAATCTTCCTCCAAGTTGTACAACTCCCATTTGTCCTTTTCGGGCGTCCAAGTCTCCAAACCGGGCGTGACGGTCTGCCACGGGATGCGGGGACCGAAGGTACCGGCGAACCAGCCGTCGTGATAAATACCGCGGCTCCCCATAATGTCGAAAAATTGGGTCCGACGGGTGCCTTTGGCGTTGGGGTCGTTAAAGCTGTAGGCCATGCTCACCCCGTCGATCTCGTCCTGCGGGATCCCGTTGACCACTCTGGGGGGAGTGATGCCGACCACTTCGTAGATCGTCGGGGCCACATCGATGACGTGATGGAATTGGGGACGCGGTTTCGTGTCCGGCTTGATCCGCTTCGGCCAGCTGACGGCCATCGGTTGGCGGGTGCCACCGAAGTGGGCGGCCACCAGCTTAGTCGACTTGTAAGGCGTGCTGCCGGCCCACGCCCAGCCGGCATGGTATTGGTTGTCCGCCTTCGGCCCACCCAACGCGTCCAAACCGCCAATTTTCTCCAAGACCTCAAGTTGCTGCTCGATGGTCGTAGGAATTTGGTTTTCCGTGAAAAGTTCGCTGATGGTGCCGTTTTGGCCCTCGGCCGACGAGCCGTTGTCCCCCCAGATATAGAAAATGAGGGTGTTGTCCAACTTGCCCTGCCGTTCGATCTCGTCGATCACTTTCCCAACCTGGGCATCAACATGCTCGGAGAAACCGGCGAAGACCTCCATGAGTCGCCGCTGGAATGGACGCTCTGACTCGGGGATCGAATCCCACGAGGCGAGTAAATCGGGGCGGGAAGTCAGTTTGGCGTCTTGGGGAATCCAACCGAGTTGTTTCTGCCGAGCGAAGACTCGTTCACGATATTTGTCCCACCCATCGTCGAACTTGCCCTTATATTTATCCGCCCATTCCTTCCAGACTTGGTGCGGGGCGTGCGACGCCCCGGACGCCCAGTACATGAAGAAAGGCTTGTCGGGGGCGTATGCCTGCTGCTCCCTTAGCCAGTTGACCGCGTTTTCAGCCAAGTCCTCGCTGATGTGGTATCCCTGCTCGGGTGTCTTGGGGGGCGGAACCTCGGTCGTATTCTTAATCAGCCGCGGCTCGTATTGTGTAGTCTCACCTGCGAGGAATCCGTAGAAGTACTCGAACCCGTATCCGGTTGGCCAGCGGTCGAACGGCCCCTTAGTCGTGATCTCGGTGGCCGGAGTGTTATGCCACTTGCCGAAGGCGGCCGTGTTGTATCCATAGTGCCGGAGCACCTCAGCCACGGTGGCTGCCGACTTGGGTATCGTGCCGGTGAACCCATCGAAGTCGTTGGCCAGTTCCGTGATCTGGCCGTTGCCGACGCGGGTGTGGTTGCGTCCGGTGAGCAGGGCGGCGCGGGTGGGACTGCACTGGGCGGTGCTGTGGAACCGGTTGTAGGACACACCCAGCTTGGCGACTCGGCTAAGGGTCGGTGTGTTCACCTCCCCGCCGTAGGTGGAGGGTGTGCCCGGACCCACGTCGTCGATCAGAACGATCAACACGTTCGGAGCGTCGGCACGGAGCCGCTTCGGCTCCTGCCGCTTCCTATGAATGGAGTCGGCAATCGTCAGCCCAGGCACGCTTGCCGACGGGGTTGGCGGGAAGGGTAGCACGGAACCATCGACAGTCACCGTGGAGGACCCCGACGTTTTGTCTTCTGTTGAATCTTGCCCAATCGCTTCGTGAGGATTGGGAAAGGCAGCTAGCCAAAAAATCGAGCTGACAAGCACTAAGACAACCAACCTCATGGCACGGCACTTGAAATAGTTTTTCATTGACAAGCTCCCGAAATTGACCTGGTTTTGAAACTAAACTACCAACCCAAGGGTTCTTGTCAAGCATCGGCTTCGGTTCGACCGCGAAGGCGAAACCAGCACAGAATTTTTAACGAGAAACAAACTCAATTGCTTGGCTGACGTTTGTTAAAATTCATCAAACAATGTGGGACACGGCCTTTTGCGACCTTGGCCGCGCAGACCCAGCCCGCTTTAACTCAACGTCAGCGACTGCCTTCCTTCAGCGTTCTCCCGACTGCAAACCGTTGAGTGACGGCGACGCAGAGCGAGCTCAACGCGGACCGGGTGGGAGATTGTCAACCAGATATCTTGTGATGAGCATGCGAACGTGTAGCACGGTACCCTCGCCCTCCCGCAGGCCGTGATCGCGCTGCGGGTACACCATGTAATCGAATCGCTTGCCTAGGGCGATCAGCCGATCCACAAGACTTTCCACAATTTGCAGATGCGTGTTGGTTTCACCCCCGCCGTGGATGATGAGCAGCATCCCTTGAAGACCCTCGGCATAGTTGATAGGTGCTGACGTGCGATAACCTTCCGGGTTCACCTCCGGAGTCCGCATGTAGATTTCCTGGAATCCCGCATGATAGAGTTCCGGCCTTGGTTTCGGCACAACGGCGATGCCGACGTGGTAGTCGTCAGGCTTTCGGAACAGGGCGTTCAACGTGTTCGATCCGCCGCCGCTCCAGCCCCAGATGCCGACACGCGACAGATCGACATAGGCTCGCATTCGGCCCAGCTCTTTTAGCCCTGCCGCCTGTTCTTCGGTGGAGAGCGGACCTAGGCTGCCGTACACCGCTCGCCGCCAGGCTGCTCCCTTGGGTGCCGGTGTGCCGCGGTTATCGATCGACACGACGAGATATCCCAGATCGGCGATGGTGCGGTGGAATAGCGTATGGTTCTGGCCGCCGGACCAATCGTCCAGGACGGTTTGGCCATGCGGCTCTCCGTAGACGAAGACGAACACGGGGTACTTTTTCGTCTCGTCGAAGTCACGAGGCTTAATCATCCAAGCATCCATGACCACGCCGTTGCCGATGTCAAGTTTCAAGAACTCAGTCGGTCGTGGAATGAGTGGGCTGATCCGTTGGCGACAGGCCTCATTCGCTTCCAAGACCCGTACCGACTGATGATCGGCCAGTCGAACCAAATCCGTGATGGGTGGATTGTCGAACGTCGAGTAGGTGTGGAAGGCCCATTTGCGATCGGGCGAAAACTCATAGCTATGGGTGCCCGGTTGATCGGCGGGTGTGATTCGCTCCGGTGTGCCGCTGCCATCAAGCTTGATGCGATACAAATAGCGTTGGGTCGCATTCTCCGGCGAAGCGAAAAAATAGAACCAACCGTTCTGCTCATCGACCGGGCCACGGGTGATAATGTCGAACGGGTCTTTCGTCAGCTTGCATCCTGGTTGGCCGTCCCGCGTAATGATGTAGGCTTGTCGCCAGCCGTCGCGCTCGCTGAGCAGCACACACTCCCCGCCGTCGCGGATCCACTCCAGACCCGCGTTGGCGGCGTAGCTGGCATCGACCCAAGCCGGATCACTTTCCTCGTAAAGGGTCGTGAACTCGCCACTTTCGATGTTCGCTAACAGGAACTTGCGGTGGTCGCGCCCCCGGCTCAGCATCTCGATCAGCAACTCCTTCGAGTTCCCCGGCCAACTCACACTGTTGATGTAAATGGTGCCCGCCTCGGCGGGAAGCGAAACCCACTGTGTCGGTCCGCCCGTAGCTTCGACTACACCGACGCGTAAGGTTGGAATCGGTGTGCCGACTCGGGCGAAGTGGACCTTCCGCACCTCGGGATACGAGGGGTCGAGCGGCACAAGGACGGACCGCTCGCCAACTTCGGAGTAATCCGACTGAAGGTAAGCGATCCGTTCGCCTCCCGGACTCCAGGTCGCCTTGCTGAGGAACGACGGGCGGAGGTCATCGTGGCTGGTCAAAGCTGAGATTCGTCCACTGGCGACATCGCACACCGCGAGGTTGCGTCCCTGCACGATCAGGATGCGATCCCCATGTGGCGAAAAGACCTCCGTCGAATTGAGGGCCGGGACCTCCTTCGGCAATGCGTTCATCTGGCCCGACGCCACATCAACAAGCCAACTCCCGGTCCGCGTCTGAAGGTAAAACAAATTTGATTTGTGGATCTGGAAGAATCGCTCGACAACCAGCGAATCCCCGCTTCCCGGCACCATCAACTGTGCGGCCGAGAGGAGCACGGATTGTTGACCGGTCTTTAGGTCGTACTTAACAAGTTCTTGAGCCGCCCCCGGCTTGGCCGCTTGCAGCATCACATATCCGGAACTGTCGGCCAGCCACTGACCCAAAAACGTCGCGGTTGCAAACTCCCGTTTAACGAAGATGGAATTAAACCGGGCCTCAGCTTCACTTAGCAGTTTCTCACGCGAACTTTCTTGCGCGACGAGCAGTTGTTGAACAAGCAGCAGTGTGAAAATTAAGAGCCTATCCCAGAACCCCCTCATCCCCAGCCCTTCTCCCCTGCAGGGGAGAAGGGCGCAAGGTTTTGGGATAGGTACTATAAATTTTGCAGATCGTGTCACAGAAATCACCATGGATCACCCGTACTTAAATCGCGAAAACGATCTTGCGCGACCGAGGACCCATCATACCTTGAAACTCTCAGGAACGGGATGATTTTGAAGAACTCTTCGTTTTCGGCACGATTGCTTCGCAGCTCGGTGACTCGGTGTCGCCCACATCAGAGCGATTCAGTGACATTTGCATCACGGGAATCAACACCATCGCCACGCTATCGTTCACCTCCAGCGCGTTCGTAGCAGGCGATCTCGCCCCGGATCAATCTGGGTTTTCGTACCGCTGCCGAGCCTCACGGATCTCCTTTCTCAGACGTTTCGTCATTTTCCCGCAGGATTCGCCGGCGTCTTCGAGCTTAGGAGCAACTTTGAGGGAGCAATTTGGGGTGAGGGAGCAATTTGGCATTTTAAGGGAGCAATTTGGTGCCATCCATTTTAAGGATCTGGTGCCACCCACAAATGGCACTGTCGCGGTGAAACGCGAATAAGGATTTGGCGAATAAGGATTTGGTGCCACCCACTTAATGACCGTCAGTACCATCACCACGCTGTCGTTTACTTCCGGCGTGTCCCTAGCAGGCGATCTCGCCCCGGATCAATCT
>CALDHM010000018.1 GCA_937941455.1 uncultured Pirellulaceae bacterium
GGAGTAATCCCGGCCCGTTTTCTCGTCTTTTCCAGCCAAAAAGGCCCTGCGTACGCACCTCTGAATGGCGTGCACGATGCACACCTCCCCAGCCCCAAACTGCTCCACTCGCAACGGTCGTCCCATAGAAAGTCCTCCTGCCTGCTGAGAACGCGAAATTTTAACGAATTAGAATACTTCGTCAAGATAGATGGATGGCACCTAAATTATCTCCCTCCTGCCTGCTGAGAATGCGAAATTTTAACGAATTAGAATACTTCGTCAAGATAGATGGATGGCACCTAAATTATCTCCTCTTAAATTACGCTCTCTTAAATTACTTTAAATTAGATGCTTAGATTAGATGCAAATGCAGGCTGGAAGGGTGGTTGGTGATCGAGTTAAATAGGGGGTCGGGACAGTGTGATCGTTTTTTTTTGCAAGCCAGGCGATGATAAATCCTTGTCGAAGATTTCCGGAACAATCAAAGAAGAGTCGATTTCTCAAACTAACAAACAAAAGACGTACCAAGATTACGCTGTGCTCGGCGTTGATCGTCCTATGCATTTGGATGGGCGGTTGCAAACATCCGCAACCAACGGCGTTGCCGGAAAGTTCGTCATCTCCGGCGGCTCGCATCAGCACGACGTTGATCGTCGACTTCAAGGGACGCGGTGAAATTGTCAATTTATCAGTTGATGTGCCCGCGGATACAACTGTTTTTGGAGTACTGGCCAAGGGGTTGGCTGGTGAAGTCCTCCATCGCGGCGACGCCGATCGTTTATTTGTCATGTCTATTCGCGGTATCGCCAACGAGGGGGCCAGCGGAGACAATTGGACTTACCGAGTCAATGGCGAGCTGGGGAAGGTCAGCGCTGGGGTTTGTCCGGTAGCCGATGGAGACAAGATCGAGTGGACCTTCGGAAAGTACAGTCCGGAGTAGGGAACGGCGATGCCGGCCACAGATGGGGGCATCCCCTTCGCCCAAGCGTTGTTGGAGCTTACCCATTGCCATCTTCGAGCAGACTATTGTAATCCGAAATTGTTAGCCAAGGTTCTGCGCAACGGCCGCTTGTTCGGAAATTTCCCCTTGCTGATGTTGCAGGCTAACAAAAATCGTAACTTCAAAAATCAGTGGCGGCGTAACGTTGACCTTTCGGGATTAGCGTTCAGGAAAAGGGACGCTGGAGTTTTGATATCAACGCCCATTTTGCTGACACGGGAATACCGTAAAAATGCCACCCGACTGGTCGCGACAAGGTGTGTCATGTCGTCTATACTGAGGGACTTGGGAAGCCCGAGTAGTTGCAACTACGCGTATCGACGGTTTCCTGGCATTATTTGGAAACTTACCTAATCAAGAACGTCTCGATGTTTGATCGAATTCGAAATTTTCCTTGGCAAATTCTTTTCGTCACGCTCGCGGCAGCCATCGTGCTTTGTGGCAGTCGGTTGTGGCTGCAGGAATTTCCGAATGTCAAGCCGGTGACAGGGATTTGTTTATTGGTCGGTTTGTTTTATCGCGACCTGCGCTGGGGATTGGCGGTACCCATGCTGGGGATGCTTGGTTCGGACTTGATTTTCGGTTTTGCTGAACCGCTGCTGATGCTAACGATTTACGGGAGTCTTGTTCTCAACGTCTTGATTGGCCGGTGTTGTTTCAACGGCTGGTATGCAAAGGGGGTTGGATCGAGGATCGGCGCGGCGACGCTCGCAGTCTTGTTGGCTACTTTGCAATTTTTCTGGATCACCAATCTTGCAGTGTGGGGATTCACGCCATGGTATCCCAAAACATGCGAAGGCCTTTGGGCCTGCATGGTCAACGCTTTGCCTTTCTTGCGATATAGCCTGATCGGAGATTTCTTATTCGCGTGGTGTCCGCTGATCGGGATGGCGATTTGGTACCGCGAGGCAACTGAACGGAACCGAGAACCGCGAACTTGTTTTTCTTTTTCGTCGGGCTATTAAACTTTTGCGTCATAGCAAGTGACCCAGCTTGGCATCGGGCGAACCCAGACCGACACTCCAGAGTTAAGACCGATTTCTGCACAAGCGAAAAGTCTCGCCTAGATCGAATGCCCTGCTGGCTAGGCAAGAGGCCGATTTACGATTCGTGGAACAATAACCCCATAAAGATCAGACCAACCGCGATCAGCGAGGAGATGCCCAGTTGGCCGCCGAGCCACGAGATGTTGGGAATCCCAAGGGCTGAAGGGAAGAGCAGAAGCACAGCCGCAGGAATCGCCACCAGCGACATGCGCCACCCGCCCAACAACCCGGTCAAAACCAAGACCAGGCCGGCGACTGCCGGTGCGAAGCCGCTCAATGTCGAACCAACCACGGGCCAATTGAGCGGCTGGGGATCGGTCCACAGGCGCGAGATGCCGTAGCGATTGGCAAGTTGCTTTGCGGTCTCGCCGCCATCGCTCAAAATTGAGCCCGCTGTCTCTTTCACATCTTCGGCGGTGACTCCGGCGAATTGGCTGACATCAAGATTCCCTTTGACCCAAAAGCCGAAAGCGATCAGGAGAATGGCACCCAGGGCGAGTCTGATCGGTGCTCCCAAGACCGGGCTGAGCCAAGGATCTAGCGTTTCCCACAGGCTTGTTTTCCGCTTGTATTTTCCGCTGCGCGCCTCAGCCATCATGCGTTGGAATTTTTCCCGTTTGAGTCTTGCAGCCGCTGCGGCGTCGAGCGGCTGTCTCTGCGAAGTGGCTGTGGCAAACGGGCTAGGTTTCGATTTGGCGGCATCTTCGACGATTGCCGCCGCGATCGCGCTGGCTTGGGCCCGTGCTTCGTCTGGTTTCACGCCTTGTTGGACCAGGGCCGCTTGTTCGATGCGCACCAGGTTCTTCTGGTCGCGGCGTTGCCGTTCGGCCTGCACCCGTTTTTCCAAATAATTGACCAGCCAATCGACCCAGGGCCGCCAGACTTGTCGGCGGGCGTTCGCTTCCTCACGCGCCAGGTCGGCGCGGAGTCGCCGTTTGGCTTCGTAGCCGAACAAGGCTTCGAAGAATTCCTCCCATTGATTTCCTGCATATTGTGCGACGAAGACCTGAATCGCCGGCTCACTGATTCCTGCCATGCGAATCTTTTGCAGGAGTCGTTCCCCTTGCTCGAGTGCCGGTTGCCGCTGGTCGCGGAGTCCCCGGTAGACGACAGCATCCCAAGCGAATCCAGCCGCGACTCCCAAAAGTAGCATGACGAGTGAAATCGCCCCGACACCGAACACCCAAGCGACCGCAAGGACCATTAGCACGATAAGGGCGAGTCTTCCCAGGGTTTCCCAGCGGCGTGCCCATACCCATTCACGCCACAATCCAAACCAGTATTCGCGGTTGCGCAGACTGGTCAGAACCACACCGCTGGCGGTTGCAGCGGTTGAGAAAATAAGAATAGGGATGATCCAAGCGGGTGCCAGGAACAATGCAACGATAACTGCCAGGAACATCGCTCCGGCGAAAACCCACGGTCCCCATGTGCGCAGCGACATACCGGGGACAGTGTTGAACTGCTGGACGGCTTGCTCCAAGGCCGCGACCTCTTGCTGGCTGGGATGGTATTTCTGCCCACTTTCCAAGCCCAAAAATCGTTCGAGATCGGCGATCGCTTCTCCCAGATTTTGGTAGCGATCGGCCGGATTCTTGGCCATCATCTTGCCGATGATTGCGTTGATATCTCCTGGCAAGTTTTCAGATCGAATATCGATACGAGGAGGGGGGGCGATCTGGTGTTTCGAGATCACCTCAGCGACCGATTTGCCTTTGTAGGGAGGTGTGCCCGTGAGTATCGCATAAAATGTGCAGCCTAGCGAGTAGATATCGGCGCGATGGTCGACCGAGGTCGAGTCGATCGCTTGCTCGGGGGACATGTAATTGATGGTCCCCAAGGTCGATCCGACGACCGTCAGGTCTCGCGATTTTGGGCGGGGAGCGTTTGCATCTTCGACCGGTTCGCCCTCGGCGGCTTGGTCCCATTTGACCAAACCCAAATCGGCGACTTTGACGACACCGGCCTTATTCAACATCAGGTTGGCCGGCTTGATGTCGCGGTGAACCATTCCGCAATTGTGGGCATATTCCAGGCCCCGAGCTGCTTGCAGGATATAGCCGGCAGCCACTCGAGGAGGAAGCTTACCCGTTTCTTGTACGAGTTCTGCCAAGTTTTTGCCATCAACCAACTCCATACTGAAGTAGTTGATATCGCGATCTTGGCCCAAGTCGTAAATTTGCACGACGTTGTGATGCGTCAACTGGGCAGCAGCGTAGGCCTCGCGCACGAAACGGGCGATGGCAGCGGCATGATGATTGAGTCCGCCACGGATCACCTTCAGCGCGACGTTCCGCTGCAAGGCGACTTGATTGGCCAGGTATACGACTCCGAGTCCTCCCCGCCCTAATTCGGAAATGATTCGATATCCGCCGATTTGGGTAGGAGGATCAGATGATTGTGTTCGAGGCGAACCGGTGCGGGCGGCCTGACTGCCGGAGGGGGGGGGAGATGCGGACGTTACTTCGGCACGCGTGTTGGGAGAATCGACAGCGTCTGCCCGAGTTTCGTCGTGCTTAATGCTGGGCCTTACGTTCGGCGGTTCATCGATTCTGGTTGCGTCAATTTTCGACAAAGGTGGAGTTGGGGACTTGGCGGCCGGTTGCTCCATGGCGAGGCCACTAAAGATTTCGTTCTCATCGAAGCCGTCCGGAATCTTCAGGACGAATACCGTTTGGCATTTCGAGCATTTCGGCTTGAATGTCCCGGGTTTCAAAGAGCGGGACTGCATGCGGTGTTGGCAATGGGGGCAGATGATGGTAGCCATGGTGGTGGTTCAATCGGTGTGACTATTTTTCCACCGAATTCAGTGAGTCGCCGTTGTGCCGGGCCGCTTGACGAGACACGGATGCGGCCGATTTCACTGATTATAGTCCTCTAACTTTTTTTGCGTATTCCCGATTTCCCCAAAAACGATCGGCAGGGCGAAGCGACTTTCGAATTCATTCCCCATGCAAGGGTGGGCTCAATTGCCGGGTGTTGGGGACGACGGGGATCCGCTCGCCAATATGTTTTGCGTAAGAAGTGACCCCGTCAGACCGACGGCTAGCTCTCCGATTCTAGGTTATCGGTCAGCCAAGTTTAGCCGTTGTGCCAATCTTGTTCAGCCGCGGGACCACTTGCCCGAGGCTCGAAAAAAGAACCGTACGCAATGGCAGTCGGGCTACCAATTTTTGAAACATCGCTTGAGGCGATGTTATCAATTCGATTTTTTGAGTGCCTTCAGATCGCTGCTCAGCCCCATGAAGCGATCGTACATCAGTTCCGACGTCGTTTTTTCCTTGAGCTGCGCATCATAGGGGGTAGTTGCGTCAGGTTTCGACAGGTCGACCAATCCAATGTCGGTATCACGGATTGCCACCTCGATAATCCGGCGAGCTCGAGTAAACCGTTGCTTGTCTTCAGCGGACAGACCTTGTTGGAGCGTTTCGCTCGACAGGGTTTTATGGAGGTGATAGAGGGACGATTTGAGGCGGCGTCGAATGGTGTTGATCACATAGTTCGGCAAGTCAAAGCCTTCCTTCTTGCCCGATTGTTTTTGCGACTGGGCAGGGCCTTCGTTTCCGCCTTCGAGACCACCGGCACCAGCCGCTGGTTTATCGCGGCCGACACTCGATTTCTGGAAGGAGGCTCCGTCGATGAGGTAGGAGTCGTCCAGCAACAAGCTGATGGAGACGTACTCTTCGATCAAGCTGCGGATGGACTTGGCTTCATCCTCGAGCACCTTGGCCGCCAGGGAGATTACAGAATCCAGGGTGGCTCGTGCTGCATCCCCTTCGACATTCATTTCGCGCAGAGCGATCATCACGTCTTGCCGGAGCAGCGGTTCCAGGTTTTCGTCTTTCAGGGTTTCCTGCAAGGCGACGACGGCCTCGTTATTTGGCCCTTTGTTCTTAAGTAATCCAAGAATTTGTGCCGAGCGACGTTTGAGCCAATAGTTGACCTCGCTGGACCAGCGGTCTTGGCCTGGAAAAGCATTTTGCATGATTCCGAGGGCTATCCGGAAAATCCTCGCCGATGGGCCAGCATCGGTACGATTCTCAGCCGCTTGGAAAGTCACTAGGCGGTGCAAGCCGGTCATGGCCCCGACTCTCAAAAATTCGGGAGTATCGGGACTTTCCGCCAAACTCAGCAAGTAGTCGACGGCTTGCGAATTAGGCACGGGTGCCGTACGTTCAGACGTGCTGGCATCAACATCGTTCAATCCACCGATTAACAAAACAGCATTCAACCGTGCCGCAGGGTGGTAATTTCCTTCGGCTATCTTTTTAAGAATTGGCAAGCAGGTCTGCTCGATAAATTGCCGACGGGCGGCGCCTGAGCTTGCGTTAAGAAACTTATTGAGGAACGAGTTTCTCAGGTTTCCCAATTCGGACAATTGGGTGGGTTGTGTCATTTGCGGGAAAAGGAATTCCTTAGCAAACGTATCGGCCTCGGTGAGCCGTCCGCTTGCCAAACTTTCGGTCGCCTTAACCAAGTCCTCTTTCCGTACCCGATCGACGGTTCGCGAAGCGGGACTGCGGGGTTTCTTGCGTTCGTTCAATTCATAGGGATCTTCTTCGACAACCTCTTCATCAGGCATGACATATTTGGCCGCGTAGGGCATCACGTCATAGGTTTGATCTTGAAGGTTGCCGTAGGCCTGTGTTGAGAATTCCCCACAAGCAGCAACCAGTAACAACGTGGCAAAATATGTCAATCGAACCATAGTCATCAAGACCTTTCTATCGATTCTTTTTTTCACTTGTTTTGATCAGCGGTTGCGGTAAGCGGAGGGACCGCCACCGACCGTAGTTGGACCCCTTGGGAGATTGACCCGACGAGACGAGTGCTTGGGCAGCCTCGGTTGCCATAGATAGGCCTTCGCATTGGTGGCAGATATCGTCGCTACATTCCCAGTGAATCATTCTCCCGGTGGATCCAAGGTTAAAAATCGTCCTCCTGCCATCAAATGGGCGCCCATTTTTAGCGGCCGCTGCATTTTTTCACCTCGTTTCGCTCACCTTTAAGGATAACAAAAACCCGCGAAAAGACAATCAAAAACCCTCGATACTGATGGAACCTAACCCAAAACATGCCCTCAAATTCACTTCGAGCGAAGGTCGCCGAAACTTTTGGGATAAGCTTTCGGAGAAATTCGACGAATTCGGTGGGAGAATCCGCAGAGTCCTAGCGGGCTTCGGCCGCGTTGGCCGCTTTTTCTAAGCGATCGATGATGGCCCGGCCTATGCCGATCGACTCGGGACGTACGATCAATACTCGTGGAAACCCCGCGGCATCCGCTTCGCGCATAAATCCGTAAATTCGCCGTGCGAATTCGGCATGGTCTTCCGGGATTCGCCACCAAGTCAACTGCTCGCCTCGAGCGATCGGCGCGACCGGAGAAATGACGAGAAGCGTCCGCTCCGCAGCGGTTAATCGGTCGACGGTTCGCTGCAGTTCAACCAACTCAGTAAGAAAGACTTGGGCCTTTGGCGCGTAATGAATCGCCTGTTGCCCAGGACTAAGCGTGCCAGCAGCGTTCAGCATCATCAGCGGGTGCCCCAGCAAAGCTTCGATTTCCTCTACAGTCACGTAGCCTGCTCGCAAAAGGACTGGTGGATCTTGTGTGCAATCGATAATCGTCGACTCAATGCCGATTTCGCAAGGGCCGCCGTCCAAGATCAAGGAGACCCGTTCTCCCAAATCGTGAGCGACATGTTGTGCGGTCGTTGGACTGACCTTGGTGTAGCGATTCGCAGATGGAGCCGCGAGGCCTGCTGGAAACTGTTCGAGCAGTTGTCTCGTCAGCGGATGGCTTGGGACGCGGACAGCCACAGTACCCTGCCCCGCAGTCACGGTCGCCGACACCTGGGGTTGCTTGTAAAGGACCAAAGTGAGCGGTCCTGGCCAAAACCGGGCCGCCAAGTTCCTAGCCACGTGCGGAACGTCTCGTCCCAAACGAAAGGCGGATACGGCGTCAACGCAGTGGACGATCAATGGGTGGTTTCGCGGCCTACCCTTGATTTCGAAAATCGCTGCCAGCGCTTGTTCATTGGTGGCATCTCCAGCTAGGCCGTAGACTGTTTCGGTGGGAATCGCGACAGCTTGTCCGGCTTGCAAGGCCGCAGCCGCTTCTGCTACCGATGTTGTGATCTGCGTGGCCATGTCGACGTCAACCACTTCTCGCGATACGCTGCCGTGCCGAGGGTTCAAATAAATCGGATTCTAGATCGGGCAGGTGCTCGAGCTCCACCAACTCGAGGGCTTGGCGTGCGAGTTGCTGGCGGTCTGCCGGCCGTTCCAGCAGGAATTTGGTCCATCTCGCGTACTGATCGCGCTGTCCCAGCTCTACTCCCAACATGGTCTGCTGGTGGCGGCAGAGGTTGGGGGCGGCAGCTGACAACACGCCGACCACCGGGATCTCCCAAGACATCGCGTTCAACATCCCTTCGGAAAATTCTTCATAGACAGGATTCCAGTAGACGTCGGCCCCTAGCACGGCGATATCTCCCAAGCGGTCGATGAATTGGACACGCTGTCGGCAATCGAGGGTTCGGCAGTGTCGTTGTAAGGCTTGTCGGAGCGGCCCCTCGCCCACAATCAACATATAGACATCGTCGCGGATGCATGCTATCAAATCGAAACCACCGCAAACGGTCTTCAGGTCAGAGGCCGCAACCAACGGTGCGACGCAAGAAATGACCATCGCGTTCTCAGGCCATCCCAATTTTTGACGAAGGTTCTGCCGGGCTTGGGCTTTGTATCGATCGTCGGCCAGCGCTGTGGGGGCAAGGCGCCTCAGCATTCGTGAGGGGGGGCAGCCTGGTGCCGCAAAGCGGACGGCTTCCCAGCCGGACTCAGGGGCGTAGAAGCGATCCGGCTGCCGCCCCCAATGATCCCAGCGTCGCTGCGCCCGGCATTGCTGCAGTTCAAGCTGTACCTCAACCAGTTCCAATGGCAATCCGCGCGTCACCCAATGGAGCAGCCAGCCACCGCACCAGTTCCATACGCAATCGGGTGACCATTCGGCGATCGCTCTACGGATTCGCCAAAAGTTTTCCAGCGGGGCTCGGCTCAGGGGCAGATGTTGCAAATCAACAGTCGAATTCCGCCAGCTCTGCTCATCCTCCGGCAACTGGTCGCGGCGGGCGAGGCTAATGATCCGCAATTGAGATGAGTTCTCCCGGCGGCATGCCACGAAACGCGAGAGCTGCTGCCAAGGTCCCCAGGGAACAAACGTCGGCAAGAATATCAAATGGCGACTCACGGAGCGACTCCTGGACGCGAATCGATCTCGCTGAGTCGCGGCAGCCATGCGGCCACGGCTCGGTCCATCGCATGGCGTGATTGAGCGATTCGGCTGGCCTCGCGGCCAAGCGCGGTCCTCGCCGGTTCGTCATCGATGATTCGCTCGATCGTGCGAGCCAGGTCGGCGGGTGATTCGGCGTTGTAAGCAAGTCCTGTTTGGCGATCGCTCAAGCCGGTCGGTACGTCACTTCCACGCGCGAAGACGATCGGCATTCCGCAAATCATCGCTTGCTCGACTCCCCAAGCATTTGCTGGACCTGGCCAGGGATGTAAAAAAAAATCGGCCGCCAACAGCGGATCGTTAAGATTATCAAAATTCCCGGGCAGGGAAATTTCAGCCGCTAAACCCAGGTGATGAATTTTCTGCCAAACAGCCATAGCCCCCTCGCCATCACCCACGAGCCACAACCTGGGCCGCACTCGTCGCACCGCAAGCAACTGCCACGCCTCAATCACGGCGTCGATGGCTCCAGCAGGTTCGAATCCGCCGAGGACAACGCCCAGCGGAACATGCCGCCCGATTTGTAACAGAGGATGCAAATCGCTGATGGCCTCCCTGAGGGCAACCTTTCGTTCACGACTTTCGGCTTGCTCCAGTTCCGGGGAAAGAATGCCATCGGGGAGCACTTGGATCGGTCGTCGCAAACGTCGCTCAAATAAACGACTGAGAGGTTCCCAAGGACAGATCACTTCGTCCACGCGGGCCAATAGTCCGGCGAGTTTCGAAGACGAGCCGCCGCCATTCAAGTCGCGGTACAAACGATCATCTGCCCTGATCCAAACCTGCCGCGGGCCACCCCGATCGCGTGCCACTAAAGCGCCCTCGATCTCTTCGCTGCCGCCGGCCACCAAGGCGGCGTCCCAGAGCGGAGCCTGTTGCAGTAACTCCTTCGCCAAAACGCGAGCGTACCGCGTTAATCGCCACGCTCCAGGGGCTGGTCGATTAACGCGAATCACCTCGACTTCGCGGAATTCCAGCCGGCTCGCCCATTCGCTTTCCCAACGCGAAGTAAAAATCTTGACGCCGACCTCGGAATGTCGCAGGACTTCCGCCAATTCGCTCAATCGCACCCCAGACGGCTCGATCACCGGCCAGAAGTATCGAGTTACGATCGCAAGACGACGTGGGCTCATGTTGGTTTGGATTGAGTCGCCAAATCGGAGGGTTCAAGGCAAGCGAGATAGGGTAAATTCCGATACTCATCGTTGAAATCTAAACCGTAGCCTACCACAAACTCGTCCGGGATATCGAACGCGACGAAATCGGGGACTAAGTGGACCTCCTGCCGACCGCTTTTCTTCAACAAGACGGCCGACCGTAGGCTGGCTGGCCCCAGCGATTTCATCATTTGGATCACTTCCTTCAGTGTGTGCCCGGTGTCGAAAATGTCATCGATTAGCAAGACGTCGCGGTCGGTGATGTCCAACATCAGCTCAGCATTGATCGTCAACGATCCCCGCGAGGTACCCCGGTAGCTCGATGTTTGGATCACGCCGACGCGGAGTGGCATTTCCAGTTTGCGAATCAGGTCAGCCAATAGCACAACGCTGCCGGTCATGATCCCGATGATCGTCAGCGGACGGCCGCCATACAGGGACTCGATTTCGCGAGCCATCCGTGCGACGCCCGATTCCAGTTGTTGTTGATTGAGCAGAACTTTCACAGCAGGTCCCGTTGCAAATCATCGCAGGGTTTGGCCAGTAGCTGATCCGATCGTCGGGCGTAATTCACGCTCGAACCAATCGCAGCGCGCCCAAAAAGAAACTCAGACCCTCAGCCGCCGAGGAAAATTGGTATTCTACCCACGAAGTATTGCTGGCGGAAGGAATCCCCAGCGGCCGGTCGACTTGTCCTCAGCGGGTTTCGTAGCCGCGAGGTAACGCTGGGTCGATTGTCCAAGGGACTCATTTTTGACCATGGCCGAGTGGCTGAAGGATTCGCCTATCTGAAAAATGCGGGAAAAGTGGCATCCCGCAAAAATATCCGACACAAGGCATCCGACAAAAGGTGCCAGGCATCAATAAAACTGTCATGCATCAGGAGCACTGTCTGTCTAACAGTCAGTCGTAGGCGTGCTTGTGCTGGCTCACGGCATTGGAGGTTGGTGCCACTTGGGAGGTTGGTGCCAGTTGCGAGGAAAGTGGGTGCCAGAAGTGTAGGTGCCAGTGTGTCATGAAAGTTGGCATAAAGTTGGTGCCACATAAAGTTGGTGCCAGGCATAAGGCATAAAGTTGGTGCGGCATAAAGTTGGTGCGGCATAAAGTTGGTGCCAGGCATAAAGTTGGTGCCAGGCATAAAGTTGGGCATAAAGTTGGTGCCAGGCATAAAGTTGGTGCCACGGGCATAACCTTGGTGCCACGCACAAAATTTAGGGGAGGCGGATTGTTGCCAGGGGAGGCGGGTTGGTGCCAAGGGGGGGAGGCGAGTTGGTGCCAGGGAGGCGAGTTGGTGCCAGGCATCGTTTGTGGGCCAGGCATCGTTTGTGGGCCAGGCATCGTTTGTGGGCCTCTGGCCGGTGACCTTTGACCCCAAAGGCCTCTACCCTGGGCTGACAGAATCGGCCTTTCAGACGTTAATCATGGCAAATTGGTGCCAGCCATCATGGCAAATTAGTGCCAGGCATCATCTGCCGGGCTACCAGGCATCATCTGCCGGGCTATACGCCGTCTATCGGGTTCGGGGAGGGCTGAGTTGGGCCAATCTGCGGCCTCGTCGGCTTGGAGTTACCGTTGGCGGTTGGCCCAAGGGGTTCTGGCGGATCGCTGCAGATCGTTCGGATTGGCCCGGGGTACGAGCACGGGAACGGGCTGCACATCGAAGCCGATCCCTTTGTTGGCGAGCGACGGTAATGTTTTGGCGACGAATCCTTGCGTCGCTTGATTAGGTAGCTGTTCGACCGAGCCCTTGAACAGCAGGATCGTTTTTTCCATATCGGGGTTAAATTCTTTATTGCCGAAGGTATCATCTCGTGAGACCCAGTCGAACGATCCGACGCACACATAACTCTCGAGCCGATCGTGGAATTCGTAGGCTTCGACGCCCAATTTGCGCAGCTCGGTGCACAACAAGTGCGCATTTTCGCCAGCCTTTGCCAATTTGCTTTCCGAGATCGGCTTGCCCAACCGTTGCAAAACACCGAGTTTCTTTTCGCTTTCCTCGATTTCGTTCAGGTTGAACGTTGCGGAACCTTTGAAGGTTGCCACCCGCACACTGTACTTTCCTGGGCATTCGAGCAAACTGTTGGGAATGTCTTTGTTGAGATACAAAATTGTCGTATCGATGTAATTGGGATTGATCACGTCGTCCGGCAACAGCGGATTGGCGATCACAAAGGCGGAACCGAGGGGACCTTTGGAGCGGATTTCTTCGTTCTCGGAAACCAACTGCGACAGCCGCCGATACCCTTGCAACGGTCTTGACATCGCGTATGGATCGAGCGTTTCAAGCTTCATGTGCTTGATGGTTTCGAGCACTTTTTGGCAGCGGGCGTCGTCGTAGGTCGGGAAATCTCCAACGAGCACCGCCACCTCTTTGAAGGACTCGCGGCGGGCCGTTTTTGTTTTCTTGGGTTTCGGAATCAAGATCCCATCCGGACCCCGTTCGGTGTTTTCTGGGTTGGAGCTGTAGTACAGCCCTTCATAGGTGTTGGAGAAATCGAAGTTGTGGCGATAGTAGTAGGTCGGCAACTTCAGCTCTTTATGAAGGGCCTCGCACAGTTGTCGCGCCTCTTGCTCGGCGTTATCGCCCAAGAACGATGAACACATGATCAACCATGGCCCGGCCGATTCATCGAGTTCACGGGCGATTTCCCCGGAATTTCCGGAAGAACTTGCACCACGTTTACCGAATAACTTATTGACGCCTTGGCCGTGAAGGTTACTTTGGCCGACCAACACCAGTGCCATCAAGGCAATGCCCGCCACGGAGAGTCTCGCGATTTTTCCAGCCAACATGATCGCAGTTCCTTGCCACCAAGTTCTTGAGTGAATCGATTAACCTAACAACCAACGGTCCAGACGTACGCGCTTTGGTAGTGACGACCGAGCGCCCTTATCTGCCATGTAAGCCCGGGCGGGATGCCGTCGCTTTTGGCAACCTTTCGCAGCATGCTCCCCCGCTACATCCGAATGAATTTGGCGGTTCGCAAGCGGTCCGAACTGTGTTCCATCTCGCGAGGGGATTTCCTAGCGTTGCGACTGAATACGGTGCGGTTCCTGCGCGGCGGCCTTGGTTTTGGCGGGAGAGTAGCAAAGCCCGCGCGGTGACGCTAGGCCAATCTCGCCGTGCAAAAGACGCGGTTTTTGGCAATTTGTTGCGTTTGAAAAATTAACACGGTAATCCTTGTCCTTTCGAGTTCGCTTTCCAGCATTTCTTTTCGAACCATGCGAGTCCGAGGGAGGTGCGCGACCTGGCCCTTTCGGCCTGGAGTGTCTCGGCCAGTTACAGCCTTGACAGCATTTCCCGCGGTCGCGATTCTGAAGCATAGCGCAATGGGGCTCCGAGCAACACCACATCAGGGGTGGCTGAAAAAGTGCTTGCTTGTGCCGCGACGAAGTTTGAAAGGCAAAATGCTAGCCAGGCTAAGTCGTGTCGATTTCGTTGAAGTTTCCGTGCTTGTGATTGTCGTGGCGGTTCGCACTTCGGATCCTATGTTTTGGCCGAATTTGCCTGTCATCGTGCCGAGAAAACCAGCAGGAGTTCGTTGTGATGGGCGATTGCAGGCTTGCCAGCCCGTTTGATTGTTGGCGACCTGGGAGAACCCCCTAATGGTGTCCAAGTTTCCCGAGTTGATGTCACGAGTTACCGGAGCAGCCGAGGATCTGGCGAGAATCCTTGAATTTCGTGCAGACGAGCGCGTCGTCTTTGCGGAGAGTTGCACGGCCGGACTGATCGCAGCGACGATGGCGACCCAGCCCGGCATCAGCCGCTACCTGTGCGGTTCGGCGGTCACTTACCGCGAAGAGATGAAGGAGGCTTGGCTCGGAGTACCTCCCGAACTGCTGGCGAAATTCTCGGCCGTATCGGCAGAGGTTACTCAGGCGATGGTCATCGGCATACTGCAGCGCACACCCCAGGCCACTTGGGGGCTGGCCATTACTGGGCACCTCGGCCCAGCGGCGCCGCCGGAGCTCGACGGTGTGGTGTTTATTGCGATCGGCAAAAGGGATCCAGTTGACAGCCAACTCGCTGTCCAGCCAGTTCTTCGCGAGCAATCATCCGTTTGCTTGATTGAAACCGATCGTGTCTGTCGCCAATACGAAGCTACCGAGTATGCGTTGCGACGACTGCTGCGGCACCTGATTCAGCCGACCAACACGACGCGTCTACCGATCGCGTAAAAACCGTTACCGCAACCATCTCTAGATTGCTCTTCGGGGTATGGCCGCTGACGGTTTAGTGATCGGCTTCAAACATCGCCGCCTTTTAAAATTCACCAAGCTGTTCCAAGATTAAAACTCCATGGCGTGGTTCGCGAGAGCTGTCGCGTGGCCTGCGCCGTTAACGACTGAGGCGAGCTCGAAACGGAAAGAGATTCTAAAAATCGGTCTTGCGCAACGTCTGATGGCAATCGATGCATTTCATGGTCAATTCGAAATAACGAGCTGCCGCTCCCTCCAGATTTCGCCGTTCGGCAGCGGATTTGACCCGATTCAACGTGGCATTCATTTCGTCGCGAATCCGCAGCAACTCCGTTTCGGATTCTGGAATCCACTGCTGAGCGTTGCCAATGCGAAGTAATTCGTCCGCGGCGGATTCAATCAAGTCGAATCGCCCCAAACTTAAGCCTTCGACGATGTTCTGCGAATACATCAGTTTCGAACGCATCAGGTTACGCATGATGATGGCGTCTTGATCGTCTTGGTCTTGATCTTGCCGCTGAACCCATGCGCCGTAGCTCCCTGCGGCGATCGTCATCAGAAGCACCAAACCGAGCAGTATTTTACCAATGCTTTTTTGCATCTCAGCGCTCTTTCAAATTGGAGAGTTCGCCGCAGGCTTGATCCCAACGCCTGCCGCCAAACCCAGTTTCAGAATCGTACTCAACCCGCCATCAAACCGCCGGCATCCGCCATCGCTCGCACGAAATCGGTGGACGACAGCATGCCGATCGGGCGATGGTTCTGATCGACCACGGGCAAATGCCGGTAGTTCTCACGACTCATCATTTGCGCCGCCACGACGATGTTCATGGTCGCCTTGATCGTGTCCACGGGCGTCGTCATGATTTCCTGGATTGGGGCGTCACCATTTTCCTCACGCAACAGATTGAGGATGTAGTTGCGATCCTTGCCCTGCGTTTTCATCAGTGCCGACAAATCTGCTTGGGTTTCGCGCATGATGGGAACTAAATCGATCAGCGACAGCATGCCGCTGACGGCTCCGTGGCGATCGACGACCACAATCGCCGAAACGCGGGTATCTTCGAACATCGCCAAGGCGTCCTTTATCGGTGCGGTTTGCTCGATGACAACTGGATTAGTTGTCATGATATCGGCGACTGAATATTCTCCGAATGGTTTCATCATGGTATTCCGTAGTCTTCGTTACCTATCGAACTCGAATTTCGCGAAGGCCGTTCACGGATCTTAAGGGCCGTTCACTGATCTTAACCGATCCGCGACAGGAGTATTGTTTGGGACTTGCAGCCGACGATTTGCCGTTGTCCGCGCGACAGGACGCGGTGAAGGCCAGGCGTGCAGGCGTGCTCCCGCATCTGCCCAATCGCTGCAAATCTGATGCCAAAGCTTTCTTGCCCCAATCGCGAGTATCACGATCAGATTCCCCCGACCGCGAGCCCAACCTGCTGTGCGGATTCGGTACACTAGACACTGAGATGGCATGTCGATGCCCCGGAACCAGGCCGAAGTTTTCAATCTCAGTCGGCTCGGAATCCGTCGAATCGAAGAAGCTGAGGTCGACGAAACGCTGATTCCTCGACGATGGTATGTGGTTTGCTGGCAAGATGTCGGTGGCCTCACGCGGTCCGATCGCTGGAACTCCGCGGTTCGCGCCGCGGTTGAGCCGCCACTCGATCGTCGTTCCTGATTCGGCTGGACCATTTTTTTACTCCTTGAGGCGAAACAAACATTTTGGGAGTCGCACATGAATCGTTTTTTGACTGGAAAGCCTGTTGTTGTACCCACCGATTTTTCTCCGGAGTCCTTGCGGGCTATCGAAACGGCCCTGAACATGGTCGAAGATCGCAGTTTGATTCGGGTTATACACGTGAGTCCGATTCCGGCAGGTGGGGAATTCGGCAGCGTTTGGTCCTCGATTACCGCGGACGACATCGAGCAGGGGGCGCGAGAGCAGTTCAGCAAAGTCCGCGACAAGCATGATTTTTTGAAAAATGTGAATTTCGAGGCCAAAATCGGTGACCCTGGCCTGGTTATCACCGACTACGCCACGGAAATCAATGCGGAACTGATCGTGATTCCGTCGCACGGTCGCACGGGGCTGTCACGGTTGCTCTTGGGGTCGGTCGCCGAGCGGGTAATTCGTTATGCGACTTGTCCGGTGCTGGTTTTGCGGGGCAAGTAGGAATTGGGAAATGATTTCATGCCGAGTCATCCGGACGACGTTGCGATTGTTTACCGCAATCTTCAGAAGTATGTCGGTTGGTCCGATTTCGACGCCCGTGTCATCAAGGAGTTGCGTGGCGAAATTCAACCGTATTTCCAAGCCATGATCGATGATTTTTATCAGACGATCAATGATCATGATTTTACCCGCTGCATAATCACCGGCGGGGAAGACCAGATCTCCCGGCTGAAAGGAACGCTGTATCAGTGGCTTGACTCGCTTTTCAGCGGTCCTTATGGCGCAGAATTCGCTTGGTCGCGGTGGCGCGTCGGCATTCGACATGTTGAAATCGGATTGCACCAGGCTTATGCCATAGCCGCGATGGGGCGCTTGCGTTTTAGCATCAACGAGGCGATTTGTGCACTGGGAAAGGAGCAGCGGGTCGACGCGGCGGCCGCAATCGGTTCGATCAACAAGTTGCTCGATATTGATTTAGCGCTCATTGACCTGGCGTATCAGCGAAAGGCGATGGAGCAATTGCATGTTGCCGCGCAGGAAAAAGTGCAACAAGCGGAACGGCTGGCGTCGATTGGCCAAATGGTGACAGGACTGGCGCATGAGAGTCGCAACGCGCTGCAGCGGAGTCAAGCGTCGCTCGAAGCGCTCCTGTTGGACATCGAAGACCGCCCCGACGCGCTGGCCCAAGCCCGTCATATTCAAGTGGCCCTTGACCATCTGCACATGCTCTATGAAGAGGTCCGCAGTTATGCCGCTCCCATCGTCCTCGAGCGCGAGGAGATCGATGCGGAAAAACTCATCAATCTCGTTTGGGAAAACTTGAAGCCCTCGTGGAGCCAGTTCCAAACCCAAGTCGAGTTTCACTACCGCGGTCTCGCGCCGTGCATCATCAATGTCGATCGCTATCGGATGATTCAGGTCTTGACCAACCTGTTTCAGAACGCGATCGAGGCCGCGGGAGCTCAAGGCAAAATTCGTTGCACGGTCACCTGTCACGGGAATTCGCAAGTGGAGGTGGCCATCGAGGACGACGGTCCGGGCATCGCGGACGGTGTGGCCAAAAAAATCTTCGAGCCTTTCTTTACGACAAAATCCAAAGGGACTGGACTGGGGCTCGCCATCGCGCAGCGCATCATGGAGGCGCACAACGGAAAAATTTCAGTAAGTCGCGGGGAATTGGGGGGCGCGCGATTTTCATTTCAACTGAATTAGCCCCAAACGACAAACGCTGCACAGTTGCTGTGCGAAATCGCACGTTTTAGGGCCAGGCCCTGCGGCGCGAACCGCATTGAAGGGATGCTGAAATGTGGAGTTTGGCGAGAGGCTTGGTCCTACAGGGGGCGTTTTCAAGTCAACGCAAGAAAGCCCCGGCAATCTACGAAGCGGAACGAAATTTGCACCTAAGTCCGTTTTTCTTGGAGATTTCCTATGTCGTTTCAGCATATTCTCTGCCCCGTCGATCTGTCGGGATTCTCGGAGCAGGCGATCCGTGTCGCAAGTTCGATTGCCCGAGCCGATGGCGGAAAACTGTATTTTCTCTACGTGGCCATGCCGGAATTGCCATTGTCCGCTGCGGGAGCAATTCCCGATGTCAATGCTCACTTGAAAATGGAGCAAGCGAAATTGGAGCAAATCCGGCCAACTCAGGTTGAGGTGCGCTTCGAGAGGTTTTTCATCCGCGGCGAACCGGTGCAGGTCATCATCGATTTTGTGAAGGACCACAACATCGATTTGATCGTGATGCCGACCCACGGGCGAACTGGACTGTTGCGGCTCTTGATGGGGAGCGTCACCGAGAAGGTCGTCCGCTTGGCCCCCTGTCCGGTGCTCGCCGTCAAGTCGCCTGAGGCTGATTCATCGGGCAAAAACGAATCAGGACCGATTTCATAACCACGATTTCGTGCCCCGCCAGCACGGCGAGGGATTTTATAGGATACGTTCCCAAGCTCTTGTTTCCGGTTGGTTTCCTGTTATGCCTACCACGACTGCCGAAAAAACTGCCACCCCCAATGGTGGCTTGAGCCTGGCGGATCGCTCCGATATCCGCCTGTTGATCGTCGACGACGAATCCGGCTTCCGCGATGCTGCCCGTTCTTACTTCTCGAAGCTCGGCTATCAAGTGGGGACGGCGGAGGATGGCCGCGAGGCATTAGCCTTGCTGGAGTCTCAAGATTTCCATGTGGCCGTGGTCGATTTGCACATGCCGCACGTCTCAGGCTTGGACTTATTGCGGCAGTTGCATGAGCAAGAATCAAGCATGCAAATCATCATGCTCACCGGCGGAGGGACCATCGAAAACGCTGTTGACTCGATGAAGAACGGAGCGTTCGACTTCTTGACCAAGCCCGCCAAGCTCAACGAGTTGGACATGCTTATTCAAAAGGCGTTTCGCGCGCGAACGCTGATGAAGGAAAACCAGCAACTGCGGGCAGTGATCGAAAAGTCCAAACGGCCCCACGCGATGGTCGGAAACTCGGCGGCCATGCAGCAAGTTCGGCGGTTAATCGAGAAAACGGCTCAGACCGACAAGCCAGTGTTGATCGAAGGGGAAAGTGGCACTGGCAAGGAGTTGGTGGCCCGCGCTATTCACGAACAGTCCGCCCTGGCGAATCGACCATTGGTCGTCATCAATTGTGCCGCATTGCCGGAGCCACTCCTGGAAAGCGAATTGTTCGGCCATGAAAAAGGTGCCTTCACGGGTGCGGCGAGTGCCAAGCCCGGGTTGTTCGAAATTGCAGACGGGGGGACTTTGTTCATCGATGAGTTCGGCGATTTGGCAGGTTCGTTACAAGCGAAACTGTTGCGTGTCCTCGAGGATGGCTCCCTCCGACGCGTCGGGAGCGTCAAGGAACGCCACGTCAAAGTCCGAATCATCGCGGCGACCAATCGCGATCTGGCCAAAGAAGTTGCCGAGGGACGATTCCGCGAAGACTTGTATTATCGGATCAACGTACTGGGAATCCGCTTGCCCCCATTGCGGCAACGCGAGGGGGATGTGGAGCTGTTGATCCAACATTTCCTAGGCAGTGACTGGCGTATTTCCGACGATGTTAAAAAGGTGCTGACGTCCTACAGTTGGCCGGGCAACGTCAGGCAACTGCAAAATGCGCTCGAACGAGCCAAAATCCTCAGCGAGGACGACCAGATCCTGCTCGAAAATCTGCCGCCCGAAATCATTTCAGGATCGCATCAGCAGGCGGCATCGGTGCTCGTCGGATCGAAGGTCGATCTCGAATCGCTCAATCGGATGCACGTCGAGGAAGTCTACAAAAAATTCGATCGCAACAAGACGAGAACCGCTCAGGCACTCGGTATCGGCAGGCGCTCGCTCTATCGCCTGCTCGAAAAATTTGGCATCGAATGAGTTAAGGGCTGGAAGTCCAAATCGCGACGCCGAAGACGAAAACCATCAATACGAAAACCAAGGCGGTCGCGACCAGTGGGACAAAGATCAAGATCCATGCGGTCGCGGTCATGTGCCGCTTGATGTAAGGCGTTGCCTCAAAAGCCGTTCGATACTGCTCCGAGAAAATGAATTTCCCTTTCTCAGACCAGGCCAAGATCATAAACCAGACCCCAATCCCATAAACAATGAAGCCGATGCTCAAGATCGTCGCGGCGATCCTCGACCACGGTTTAAGCTTCAGTAGATTCTGACCGGTGGTGACCTGTACGACGCCGAGAATCAATTGGGCACTCAGCAGTCCTAGTTGTGCCGCCCACACAATATCGACGGTCCCCGCGAAGTAAACCAACAGCAACATGACCAGCGACAGGAAAAAGCCGATCAAACCCAGCACACCACCAAGCAAAAAAAACCACCCAAAAGCGGCGATGGCCGATTCATGCCGCAAGTTTTCCCGACGCAATCGCTCGTAGCCCTGTTGATTGACGGCTCCGCCCGTCAAATTGCGCATGACCGTGGGGGGCGCAAACGGATTCGGGTTGGCTTGAACGGTATATTTCGACGACAAACGAGCGGCTCCCGACTAATGAACGAATTACCTCAGGCCATGCTATTTTAATTTCATCCGCAGCGGATTCAACCAAGGCTTGCGGTTTTGCTCGTTTGACCATGGAAGAATCGCCGCTGCTACGTTTCGGCAACGCGAAGCGGCACACTACGTTGTCGCCGATTCTCTTTCCCATGTCAGACGAGTTTGGCCATTTTTCTATTTTCTTATGCAGCTCCGCAGGTTGGTTGGCAGAGCGACTGGATCAATCCCCAGTTGGTTCCGGAATTGACATCACACGGCGTCACACAGTCACGGAGATGTAAAACAGCGAATCACACGAACCGTCTCAACAGATTTTTTTCTTAGCCGTTCTCCGCGTCTACGTGCCTCTGTGATCACCCCACCAAGAGCGAAAAGAGCGGTTAACCGCAGCCACGGCTTGCGCGGGCTTGAAAATCATTGATTGTGGCGGCGCCTCGGTTACCGCTGTCGCGTTAATCGATCGGGATAAAACAAATGGCAATTTGGCTGATTTCACCATCTTCGGTCAGTTGAGTGATGCGTAGGCTGACCAGGTCGTGGATCACGAACTTGCCTAGCGACGGTTTGGTGGGCGCAAGACGCTGCTTTATCCATTGGGCTAGGGTCATTTCTGCCGGACCAGAAAGATGGAGATCATAGAGTTGTTCGAATTCTTGGATGGTGACCGTGGCGCGAATGGGAAACTCGACGAGGAATTCCTGGGAAGAATCCGTGGCCACATCAGTTGAGCGACAAAACAAGCGATCGACGAGCTTGCGGACACTTGGCCGCAACACGACGATGACGTGATCTCCGGGTTCGATCCGGGTGCTTCCTTGGGGCAGCTTGATTTGCTGTTCGTGCACGATAAGAGCGACCACGACATTTTCTGGCAAAGCCAAATCGCGGATCAATTTTCCGGAGGCGCGGCAATCGCGATCCACGAAATAATCGACGATATCGCCTTCGACCTCCTGAAGTGAGCTAAGCTCAAGCGTGACCGGCGGCTTCGGGCGCAGCGGAATGGCAACACCCAACCGGCGTGCTATCCACGGCAGACTCCAGCCTTGCAATACGGCCGACACCAAGACGACGAAAAATACGACGTCGAAAATTTCGTCCGCTTCGGCAATGCCCGCCATGAGCGGAAACGTTGCCAAGGTGATCGGCATTGCTCCCTTCAAACCGACCCAAGACAAAAACACAAGTTCCTTGCCAGTGAACTTCCCCCACCAAACGCTCAGCAACACTGCGACCGGTCGCGACACGAAAATCAGGATGGCGGCGATGGCGAGCCCGGGGGTAACGACTGCCAGCAGTCGACTCGGAAAGCTTAACAACCCGAGTACAATGAACATCACGATCTGCGCGAGCCACGCTACGGCATTGTGGAAGGGAATCACATTTCGGAGCTGGACTAGACGATGATTGCCGATGACGATTCCCGTCAGATAGACCGACAAAAAACCGCTGCCGCCGCAGATTGCTGCCAGGCCAAACGACAACATGCCGAATGCAGAAGCCAGAATGGGGTACAGCGCCGAAGACGCCAAATTGATCTTTCGAGTGATCCCGACCGCGGCCCATCCCGTCAGCAATCCAGCCGCGAGCCCGATCCCCATTTGGGACACGAATAACCCGAGCAGCTCGAAACCGAGCGACATCTTGCCGGTCACGACTTCCAGCAAGCCGATTGTCAAAAAAATCGCCATCGGGTCGTTCGCGCCACTTTCAATCTCCAACGTGTTGGCTAATCGCGGACGGATATGCACGCCGCCAGCCCGCAACACCGAGAACACCGCAGCGGCATCTGTCGAACCCACGATACTGCCTAACAACAGGCCTTGCAAAATCGGCAGATGTAGGATCCAAGCCGCAGCGAGGCCCGTAATCACCGCAGTAATCAAGACACCGATCGTGGCTAATGAACCGGCAGGTAACCAACTTTGTTGAAGCGTCTTCATCGAAGTCGATAATCCGCCATCGAACAAAATGATGGCTAGCGCTACCGTACCAATCGCGTAGGTAATCTTGTAGTCTTCAAAGTCGATTCCGCCGATTCCTTCCGAACCGGCCAGCATGCCGAGGGCCAAGAACAAGACGAGCACGGGCATTCCCAACCGTGCGGAAAACTTGCTTGAAACGATTCCCAGCAGCAGCAAAATCGAGGTAACAAAGACAAAACTGTCGATCAACGGCACGGACGTTCTTTCTTCGTGACCACTCTAGAAACAAACTTGAGCAGTCGCGTCTCGAGGTGGAATGATACGCTGCTGCTCGTCTTGGGCCCGCATTATAGCAATCGCTTCGTTCCGACTCCGGCGGGTGCGCGATCGGATGTAGGTTCTGTTCTGACTCGTCAGGATGTTCAAACCTCGCCGCAGATCCGAGGGGCTGTTGCGATCTAACTCCGGAAATAATCAAAGTTGTCGGCGTGGTGCTCCGTACCCCTCGTTGATTTGCGTGGGAATGTCAAGCCTTTCGTTGAACACATGAATAGGCTTTGTCCCGAAACGATTAGCCCGAACGCGGTAGCGTCCGGCTTTCGCGAAACCCCAGGGGCTAGCGCCCTGCGGCTGATGGGTTTTGGCAAAAGCCCAGCGTATCCCGATGCCGAAGGCACTCGTAACCCGAAGCGTAAGCGAGGGCTGTTTGGGGGATAGCCTTTGATTCACTGGGTAGAAAATCAAACAAGCCAGTCGTCGATGACAGGCTTGTGTGTTTATGCATTCAAATTGGTCGGACCGAATTACTTGCCCGACTTGACCGGTCTATCGGTCTCGGCAGGTTCCGCATCCCACCACCATTGCCGGTCCGCCAAGTGGGCCAAGCTCAACTTGCCCCGCAATTCGTCGAGACTGGCATCATCACGGCTCAACGACTCATTTACGAAGGCTGCGTGCGGTTGCAGACTGACGCCTCCCGCGATCGGTGCGGAAAACGCTCCGTTACGCCTCGCGATGTTCACCACAGGTTCGATGTGCGTGGGTGCATTGTACCGCTGAGTCGGGACTTTCGATTCATCATTGAAAACAGCCATGTCCCAACCTGCCTTACTGAAAAGGTCCGACCGTTGAATGAAGGCCGCGGCGACGGTGAGATCGACGAGGTTGCGCAATTCGCCGAAAAGGGTGTCCTTAGCGGCCAATCGATCGAATTCTTTTGTGAACGAAAAGCAGAAGTTGCGCGAGGCCTTATTCGACTTTTCTTTCGTTTCGACTTTGCGTCCTGCGGCGTCCAAGCGATCCTCGGCCGGGACGAGTTCCACCGTATTGGCCAAATCAAGCCGCAACGCGGTTTCGTCGCTGTTGACGAAAACGCCTTGATATTTTGGCTGGAAGAACCAGCGAATTGACGCGTTGGCGTTGCCGGGGATCATCGGCATTTGGTCGAAGTAATTGTTGATGCGAACAGCGGGAATTTCCAAGCCGAGACCGATCAGCTTCATGCGATAATCGGCCTCCGTCAGCACCAAGGCGAATCGCGTTTTGTTCGAGACCCCTTTGATCGTGACCTCTTGCGGACCCATGGCCGCGATCAATCCGGCTCGTACCGTGGCATCATCCACATTAGTCGTCAGTGCCAACTGGCCCCATTTGGCGAACGCTTGGTTGTAATTGCGAATTCCCTGCTCGGTGGGATCGATCGAGACCGAGATTACTGGGGTAGGACGTTGTTTCGGTGCGAAGGCTCGCAGCGCAACGACGAGATCCTCGAAGTGCATCGTCGCAGCCCCCGATTCGAGACCAACCACGCGACCACGGCCGTTGACATAAAAGCCCTCGGCCGGACCGGCCAGCACGATGTCACTGGCATCAGGCAGATAAAACACGTTCGTGATCCGAGTGAGCCCTGCCAGGTGACGAATGTCATCCGACAGCGGTTTGCCAGCCGCATGGGTGGCGGCGACGGCTTCCTCCAACCGTTTAAGCGAGACCATTCGCAGCGATGATGGCCGTTGCAGGTCTTGATTGAGCGACGCCCGCGCGGCTCGCGCGAGGTCGCGATCGATCTTGCCCGAAAAATCGCGATTCATGTTTGCACGCAGCACACCGGAGGCGTCGATTTCCACCCCGCCCGTACCGGCACCACCCGCAGCACCACCCGCAGCACCACCGGCGCCCCCTGCTCCACCAGCTCCGCCGGCACCACCCGCTTGGCCAAATGCAGAGTTATTGGTTGCCGCGATCAGGATGATAAAACTGGCGAGAAAAAGCTTGAAAAAATTCCGCATCGAATTGCCTTTTACAACGATGATCTGTGCTGACATGTCAGATTCTCTCAAAAAGTTCGCCGTCTTGCCCCGAATCGGCGAAAGTCGCCAGCGAAATCAAAGAAATGCCGGCGCCTTCCTTAAATAGTAGTTAACGGGTACCGAATATTCAATCATTTCGGAGCATCTGGCGTGACAAGGGCCCTGCCGTGGGTACGCTACTAAGCTAAATCGTGGGACTCGATCCAGGGCCAAATAACGAGAGAACCTCGCGTGTTTTTCCGCATATTCGACGTTTCGCCTGCAAATTCCCTACAAACGGACGGCCTTCGAAGGCGAGCCTGTTTGATTCAGCGGTTGGGCCGCCACTTGGATCGATTTTCAGGCAGAGCTGTCGATCGCGCTGGGGCCAACGCGGGATCAAGCTCAGAAAAATCGTCCTCTGCCGATAAACGCGACAGGATCGAACTTGACCCCTCCGAGACATCGCCGCCGGTTGAGATACGAGCGAAAACAAGATTCGCCGAATTCCGCAGTGGAGCATCCCAGTTGACATCCAATTCGATATAGCGGCGCGCGCGGTCGTAATTGAGGCGGCCCAGTTGGTCGGCGTCAAATCGCCAATACCCGATCCGCTGCTGACCGTTGGGCAAGTTAGGGTCCAATAAACTGACCTGGACCAAGTCGACCGCCCCCAAATCAACGCAAGGAATTTTGACGATCATGCCGTCATCAATACCGTCGTTATTTTGATCACGCGGCGTGGCCTCGATCGTCAAGTCGAAATTGACTTTTGGTACAGAGGGGGGCGCAGAAATAGCGGACTGGATGTTTGGATTGCTGCGACGCCGATTTCCATTTCCGACGTTGTTGTCCCCGTTGCCATTGCGTGGGGGCGGCTGGGGGTCTTCGATAAACAGATCGAGTTCCTCGGGCGGCGAGCGTTTGGCTGGCGGCGTTTGTGGCGTCGTGGGTGACGTGCTGGGGGGGGGCGTCGTGGAGGGAGTGTAGTCAGGCGCGACAGCCGGGGCTTCAATCGACACGTCCTCGGCGAAGGTTTCTCCGTCGGCCGCGCATCGACTGCGAAGCGCAGCGTAGCGGTCCTCGAGGGCGATCAACTCGGCCTTGAGGAGCGCGATTTCACGCCGCGCTCGCGGGTCGGTTTGGCAGCCTAAAGCACCCAGCAACAGGCACAGCGGCACGACAGCCCCATGAAAGCGGCGAATGTTCCAGCTCCGGCGAGGCAGCGGAAAATTTGGTTTCGAGTGAACCATTTTCGGTGGACCACGACGACATTTTTGCTCATCTTGACGTTACCCCCCGGTCTCGCGAGAGCTTGTCTAATAAATCCGCATTTCCCGCAATGCCAAGTTGGCCCGCTAGCGGCCGAATGCCTGCTGGCCTTGATGCTGGCGGTAGCGAACACGTCAGGTGAAAGGTTCGCGGCAAATCATGGCTCGGCGAAAATTCGAATGAAAACTAGGCTTTGTCGGAAAACGATGAGCTGGAACGCGTTGGCGCACGCTTTTCACGCAAACCGCAGGCGAGCTCACCGTAGCTGACAAATTTTTTTGGCACAAAGCCTTGCCCGTCGACGCGCCGACTTGGTCACGTCACGTCCCAAGAGGCGACGTTAAAACGCGCGAGCCTCGGAATGCGGTCGATGTCAGCGCAAAAGGCAATGTCGTCGTGGTAGCCGAGCCGCAGCAAGTTCCTGCCGCCAGCCCCTTTTCCCAATTCTGCGGCCAACGCGGTCGCTCTGCCCCCTGTGGCCTCGACAAAACTGCGCCAATAGCCGATCGCAATGGCCGTTTGATCGCAAATCTGCCAGCCGTCGGAAATTTCAAGCAATCGCGCTGCTAACGCTCCAGCGAATAAAACATCCTCGCTCGTGATCCGCCGATTGGTTCCCGAGCAGACAACGGTTACTTCCTGCTCGTTTGCCAAGCTCTGTGCGACCGTCGACAGATTGATAAAAGCGCCGATCAGGATTTGCCGTGCCGCCTGGCAATGGGCCAGGGCTCGGGTGCCATTGGTCGTACACAAAACCAGAGTTTTTCCGGCAATCACTTCCGGCGTAAACTCGCGGGGTGAATTGCCATAATGGAAGCCCTCGATGATCACCCCCCCCCGCTCTCCGCCCAGGACGCAGTCTGCCCCCAGAGCCGTTTTGTGAGCGACGGCTTCGGGGATTTCGACAGCCGGAATCACGCGCGTGGCGCCGTTTTCGAGTGCGGTAATGATGGTCGAGGTGGCCCGCAGCACGTCGGTGACGACGACCACTCGATCGGTCAAGTTGTCGCTGGTGGCCAAATCGGGCAAGAATAATGTGCTGAAACGGCGCGACATGGTGAGGTTTGGTGATGATTCTATTTTTGACGCAGCCTAGCCAGCCTCTACACTTGCTTCGCGTTAATGTATCTTGACGAAGGCGGTCCTTTCAACAGGGGAGCGCGGGGTTCGTTTTAGGTGAGTTGCATGACGGTCGATAAATCCGGCGAGCGCGTCCGACAAATGTTTGGCGAGATCGCTCCTCATTACGATCGGATGAATCGCGTCCTGTCGCTAAACACCGATGTCTACTGGCGTTGGCGGACCACGCGAATCGTCCGACCCAATCGTCAAGATCCCATTCTCGACTGTTGCAGCGGCACCGGGGATCTCGCCTTTGCATGGGAGCGAGCTGCCGGCTATGCCGTCCCCGTCATTGCCGCCGACTTTTGTCCCGAAATGTTGGAACTCGGGATGAAAAAACGGGAACGGGGCACTCGCAGCCGCGTGCAGTTCATCACCGCGGACACTCAGCAACTACCTTTCGATTCCGACCAATTCCAAATCGTATCGGCTGCTTTCGGCTTGCGAAACGTTGCCGAAACGGACCGCGGGTTGGCCGAGATGACGCGCGTTTGCAAGCCTGGCGGAAAAGTCGTCATCCTCGAATTTTCGACGCCGCGCCGCCAACCGATCAAGGCGTGTTATCAGTGGTACTTCCGCAACGTTCTACCGCGGATCGGCCAGACGTTTGCCCGCAATCGCTTCGACGCCTATCAGTATCTCCCCGACAGCGTCGCGGACTTTCCAGCTTATGAGGCTTTGACAGAACGGATGGTCGCGGCCGGTTTGCAATCAGCGAGGTTCTATCCATTGACGTTTGGTATCGCGACTCTGTATGTGGGTGAAAAATGAGTCTGCCATTAGTGCTGGGGATTACGGGAGCCAGCGGCGTGATCTATGGGCGGCGTTTGCTCGAAGTGTTGTTGCAGCAAGGGCACACCGTTCATCTGTCGATCAGCGAGTCGGGCCAACAAGTGCTCCACCACGAATTGGGCTTGGCCATCGATCTGAAGCGCTTTGAACTGGACGATCTGCTGCCCGGCGGCTCGCAGTTGCCCGGGCGAGTGGTTTACCACTACTACAAAGATTTCATGACGCCGATCGCCAGCGGTTCGTTCCGGACCCGAGCCATGGTCGTTTGTCCCTGCAGCGGCAGTACCTTGAGCGGGATCGCCACCGCGAGCAGCGGGAATTTGATCCAGCGGGCGGCTGATGTTCATCTGAAAGAGCGGCGTCCATTGATTTTGGTCCCGCGGGAAACTCCGCTCTCGCTCATTCAACTCGACAATCTGCGGACGGTCGCTGCCGCGGGGGGGACGATCCTGCCAGCAGCACCTGGCTTTTATCATGGGGCGGAGCGAATCGAACAACTCGTCGATTTTATCGTCGCGCGAATTTTGGATCATTTGGCGATCGAACACCGTCTGATGAGGCGGTGGGTTGGGGGAGCGGATGAAACAGATTTGTGAATTTTTGTCGATGATCCGCTTCAGTCATACGCTGTTCGCACTGCCGTTCGCCCTGCTGGCGGCATTGATGGCCTGGGTCGCTCCGGCGAGTACCGCGATGGAGTTTAGCTGGCGGCATTTGCTGGGTATTTTGCTGGCGATGGTCGGGGCACGCAGTGCCGCGATGGCGTTCAATCGCATCGCCGACCGGGAGATCGACGCAGCGAATCCGCGGACGGCCGGCCGACATTTGCCGGCTGGCCGATTGTCGGTGGGGAGTGTTTGGGTGTTCACGTTGATTTCCATCGCCATCTATCTGATGGGGGCCGCGTTGTTTTGGCCGAATTACTTGCCGGTTGTGTTCGCATTGCCGGTTTTGGCGGTCCTGCTCGCCTACAGTTACATGAAACGCATTACGGCGCTCTCGCATTTTTGGTTGGGTCTTTCGTTGATGTTGGCTCCGGTGTGCGCGTGGATTGCGATTCGAGGACTGGAGGTGGTGGCCGATCCGCGCGATTTGCTCCCGGCCACCATTTTGGGGTTGGCGGTTCTGTTTTGGGTAGCCGGATTCGATATCATTTATGCCTGTCAAGATTATGAATTTGATCGGCAGGCGGGATTGAGAAGCGTCCCGGTCTGGCTGGGGATTCCCGGGGCATTGCGGTTGGCCGCCTTGTGCCATGCGATCATGCTCGCGTTTTTGGTGGCCCTGCCCTTCAGTCACCAGTGGGGCGGGCCGCCGCTGCATTTTTCTTGGCTGTATTTTGCTGGCGTCTTGGGGATTGCCGGGCTGCTGATTTACGAACACTGGTTGGTCAAGCCGACAGACTTGAGCCGAGTCAACCAAGCTTTTTTTAATGTCAATGCCGTCGTGAGCGTTGGTCTGTTATTCATTGCAGGACTTGATTTGATGAAATCATAAGGCAAGCGGCGAGTCTGCCTCGCGGCCACGCGCTGCAACCTGATTGCGAAAGGTAAGAATCATGATTCATTCTGTAGCACCGATTTTGAAATCCATCCGCGACAAAGTCGAAGCGGGCGAACGTCTGACCATGGACGATGGGATCGCCATGTACGATCCGCGAGTTCCCCTGAATGACTTGGGCGTGTTAGCGAACTACGTCCGCGAGAGGATCAATGGAAACGCTGGCTACTACAACATAAATACGCATTTGAACGCGACCAATGTTTGCGTTTATCGCTGCGTGTTCTGCGCGTTCCGCTCCGATCTGCGCAGCCTTAAGGGTTACGTGATGAGTGACGAGCAGATTCTTGAACGCGGCCGCGAAGCGGTCGAGAATGGCTGCACCGAAATGCATATCGTCGGCGGCCTGCATCACCAAAAAAAGTTCGACTGGTACAAAAATATTTTGCGAATTTTGCACGACGCCTATCCCACGCTCCATCTCAAAGGCTGGACGGCCGTTGAAATCAATTGGTTCGAGTTTTTGACGAAGCAGTCGACCGAGTGGGTGCTGCGAGAGCTGATGGAGGCCGGCCTAGGGAGCTTGCCCGGAGGCGGGGCAGAGATTTTCCATCCCCAAGTCCGCGATAAAATCTGTGAGCACAAGGCCGATGGTACAAATTGGATCAACATTCATCGCACGGCGCACCGGTTGGGACTAAAAAGCAACTGCACGATGCTGTACGGACACATCGAAGAACCGTTCCATCGCATCGATCATTTAATTCGATTAAGAGACTTGCAGGACGAAACCGGCGGCTTTCAAACGTTCATTCCCCTGGCATTCCATCCGGACAACACCGGACTCTCGCATCTGCCGAAGCCCAGCGCGGCGTTGGACTTGCGGACGATCGCCATCAGCCGCTTGATGCTCGACAACATTCCCCATATCAAGGCCTACTGGGTCATGCTGGGAATCGGCACCGCGCAAACTGCCTTGGCGTACGGCGCTGACGATATCGATGGAACGGTGCGGCATGAATTGATCTATCACGATGCAGGGGCGACGACGCCCGAATACCTTTCGGTGGAACGCATCGAACAACTGATCCGCGAGGCCGGACGTGAACCGATCGAGCGGGACACCTTGTACCGACGAGTCATCCGCGATCCTGCCAATCCCGCCGCGTGGACGGTCGGTGAGGCGATCGGCGCGGCGGTCTCGTAGCGAAATCAGGCCCCGATTGATTGGGATTTTTCTTCGCGGCGCGCTGTCGTGCCGTAGTGCGGCTGCCTCTTGTTGCTAGCGGCCGATTCATTGATTGAACTTGGGTTGCTCCGGCCCTTTTGCTAACTTCGCGCCACGACCATGGCGACCGTCTGTCGATGGCGCGGTCGTGGGGAGTTCGCGGAATAAGGGTAGGAAAATGGTGAGACGATTCGGCGGTTTGGGTTCGTGCGGGGTCGTATCTATCGGCTTGGCGATGATCGGTTTATTGTGCTCGGGCTGTGGTTCGCAGGAGTCGCCTACCGTGGCCAGTCGCGGGGGCAGCGACACTTCGAAGTCAATCGCCGATGCTACCGCAGCGAATACCAAATCGACCGGAGAGCCAGACTCTGCCGGCTCGTTCCAGAAGTCCGCGGGAGAACAAAACCGGGAACGTTTTCGAGAATTGGCCGAGGTAAGCCGCCTGGCGAGCGAATGCCAGCAGCGATTCGAATTCACCGAGTCGATGAAGCATTGGCAGCGGGTTGTCGAAATCTTGACGGAACTGCACGGGGCAGAATCGTGGCAAACGCGCAACGCTGTGGAGTTTCAAAGGATTTGCCAATGGCAATCTCGTTTCAACCAGCCGCAGCGGGAACAATTGCTTCGCTTGCTGCAACTCCAAGAAGGAATCGCGCAAAACCTGCAGCAGAATCGAATCGCCGAGGCGCTGGCGATGTCGCGCGAGGCCACGCAATTGGCCACACAACTGTACGCCGAGCAACCGTTCTTCCTTGCGAAGCAAATGCTGCAACTCGGACGTTGCGAACATCTGAATGGGAATTTTGCAGTGGCTTTCGGCCATTATCAGGAATCGCTGCGGTTGCTTACCGAGCATTTCGGAGAGCGGCATCCCGATGTCGAGGCCCTCTACGGTTATCTCGGCGAGACTGCCTTGGCGCAGCGCGAGAATCTATTGGCGATCGACTACTACAAGGCTGCGGGGCGTTTGGCTGAGGAATTATGGGGCAAGTCCAGTTTGGAGGTCGCGCTGCGTGCCAACGAGCTGGGCGTTGCGTTTCATCGGCTGCGGGATTTTCCGACCGCTACGAAATTACACCGAACCGCCGAGTCGATTCGCCGAGAAAAGCTCGGGCCGGATCATCCACTGGTGGGCCACAGTCTATACAACCTGGCTGTGATTTACTTGGACACGAGCCGCCTCGACTTGGCCGAACAATGCTTGGGCCAAGCGCTTGAAATCTTCCGCAAGCAGTACCCGCAAGGGCACCCGGTCGCTTGGGAGATCCAACACAAACTCGCAACCACTTGGATGCTGCAAGGGAAGGTGGGGCAAGCAGAAACCGCCTTGAAGGAACTCGTCGACCTTGGGAATCGCCACACGATTGCGCGCGACCAACTGCTCCTCTGGCGATATCGGTTGGCGATTGCTTGCGCGAAGCAGCAAAAGTATGATGCCGCCGAATCGATCCTGGTCGAGGTCCTCGCCGAGCAAGAACGGTCCCTCGGGGCGGTTCATGAAGATACGGTTCGCACGCGGAATGCCTTGGCGACTCTGTATGCTCAAACCAATCGCCGAGACTTGGCCGATCAGTTGGGCAATCAAGTCATTCCGGCCGGTTATCGCGAATCAACCGGTGAGTTCAAACGTTGACGGTCAGCTCGCAAGATAACCGAAATTTCGCAGCGGACGGCAGACTCAACCGAAGGGAGTGCCTAGAATAAGTGGAGCGGTGACGGACACGGCAACGCGATTGGTTTGCGCCGAGTGACTCTGCGACTGCAGCATGTAGCGAATCCGAACAACGGAAATCAACAACATGAGAACCGAGCGATATGTTCTGATTGTCCAGTGGTTCATCATCATATCTCTAGGCGGTTTTTCCCGGCTTGCTGCGGCGATCGACGTTCTCGTGGTTTGCCCGCCGCAACTTCAAGCGGCTGCACAGCAATGGATTGCCTATCGCGAGTCCCAAGGTTTTCAGGTTGCCGTCATCTCGCCCCCGGCAACTGCTGAAGAGCTGCGCGAACAGGTCCGCGAAATCGCGCGGCGTCAACCCTTGCGGTATCTGGTGTTGATCGGCGATGCCGGAGCGGGGCCGGAGCGCGTCCCTACCGGGTCGCGGGCAAGCGTCGTCAATCGCCATTTCGGCAGCGAACCTGAGATCGCCAGTGATAACTTCTTCGCGGATTTGGATAACGACCATTTGCCTGATCTGGCGATAGGGCGAATGACCGTCGATAGTGACGACGATCTGAGTATGCTCCTCGAACGCATCAAAAATTTTGAACGCGTCGATGTCCAGCAAGAGTGGCGGCGAAGAATCAATGCGATTGCCGGTGTCGGCGGGTTCGATCCTTTGCTCGATCGTGTCCTCGAGCAAGCGACGCGGCGAATCATCCAGAGCCATATCCCGGAAGCGTATCCGTTTTCAATGACTTTCGGCAGCTGGTCTAGTCCCTACTGTCCTGCGCCGGAACGATTTTCCGAGACGGCTATCGACAAATTCAACGAAGGTTGTTTGTTTTGGGTCTACGTCGGACATGGACATCGTCATGGCTTGGATCGCGTATTGACCCCCAAAGGCCGTTATGAAATCGCCGATAACAGTTCCGCGAATCTGTTTCGCGCGGAGACTGGCAGCCCGATCGTTCTGCTGCTGTGCTGTTACGCCGCGGCATTCGATGATCCGCGTGATTGCCTCGCCGAAGAATTGTTGCGGCAACCGCGAGGGCCGGTGGCCGTGCTGGGCGGTACTCGAGTGACGATGCCCTACGCGATGAGTCTGCTCAGCTTGGAGATGATGCAGGAATTGTTCGATGGCCCTTCCAAGACGCTCGGCGAGATCTTCCAATTGGCCAAGCGGCGGATGATCATTCCCGAGGATCAGGCTCCCGAATTCGGTTCCACTCGCCGGGATATCGTAGAGCTGGCGAAGTTGCTTAGCCCGCGTCGCGATCTCCTGGATGAGGAACTCATCGAGCATCTCTATTTGTATCACTTGCTTGGCGATCCGCTGTTACAATTATTGCGGCCGACTCCGCTGCGCATCGTTTCGCAACTTTCGCCGATGGACCCGCGGTTCGTCAATGTCGAATGCGACGTGGGCTTCGATGGGGAATTGACTATCGAGATTTGTTATCCCCGACATCGCTTTCGCAGTCGGCCGATCTTCCGAGACGAATCACGTTTGACAGCGGACAATAATGACTGGCTCCACCGGGATTATTTGCAGCACCAAAACCTGGTCTGCACCAAGGTGACTCTCCCAGTGCAATACGGACGGTTTTCGACCACAATTGAGCTGCCCGAGTTTGCCAAGGGGGCGTTGACCGTCCGCGCGTTTTTGACGTCGCCGCGAGGGCATGCCATTGGGGCCGATGCCGTGGTCGTCGAGTGATCGAACAGCGGTGACCGAGCAACGTCGATAATGGTCGGCGGAATCGTCCGCACTGCGATTCAGATCTGCTCGGCGAGCCGTCAACTCGCTAAAATTTCGGCGATAGTTTTCAAGGTTGCAGGCTAAGAGCGAATGACCTTGGCTCCCCGCGTGGTAACGGCGGTGAAGACGATGGGAACGGGATTCGTGGCGTTGTGGCTTGCCGATGGTCTGACTTGCTCCCAGAAATAGGTCCCACGAAGACCGCGTGGAGGAAACTGACTTGCAAATCTCGTTGAATGTTAGAAGGCTAAAGGATTTTCTTAATCGATTGGACGGGATGACCACGACATGAATGCCCTCTTGCCATTTTTGATCACCGCGGGGATTTTTTTGGTCGTCGTGATTATCGCTTGGTATGCCAGCGTTCTGGAAAAACGGCGGACCGAGGCTTTCAAGCAGTTTGCCGACGAGGTAGGGCTAGAATTCGTACCGGTCGACTCAACCCGTTTGCGTTCGATCCGATCCCAGTTTTCCTTGTTCTCTCGGGGGAGTGTCCAAGTCATCAAAAATGTGATCGTCGGCGATTCTGGCGAGGTGGAAATTGCGAGCTTCGACTTTCACTATGAATCAGGGACAGGCAAAAACAAAACAACCAGCAAACAAACAGTCGCGGTCATCAATTCGAAGCAATTGAAATTGCCGGAATTTCAACTTCGCCCAGAATCGATCTTGGACAAGGTCGGTGCCTTTTTGGGAATGGCCGACATTAATTTCGATAACCATCCGCAGTTTTCCGCAGCTTTTGTACTCCAAGGACCGGATGTCGAAGCCATCCGTAAATTGTTCACAGCGAAAATCCTCGACTTCTTCGTGAGCCGCCCCGGGATTCATGTCGAAGGGGGGCCTGCCGGGCTGCTGATCTATCGAAAAACCCTGCGGACACCTGAAGAAATTCGCGCCGTACTGGCCGAGGCGTACGAAATCTTCGGGCTCTTTGTCGACCGGTAAGCCGCCGGACGGAGTCGTTAATTCGACGAAGTTGGTGGGGGGGGCTTGACTTCGGCGGGCTGGTCTTCGCTTGCGCTAGGGGCCGACTCGATTTGCCGCAGCTGCTTGCGGGCTTCATGCAGCTCGAGTGCCTTGCGGACCATTTCCTGCTTCGCGCGGTCGTCCACGGTTGAAAATTCATGCAGCCAGACCGACAAAAAGTCCAGCAAGCCCAATCCGAGCATCACGAAGAGCAACAGGCACATCACCACCGTGAGGATCACGAAGGTGCGCGGCTCGTGTACCCAACTGAGTGCCGCCATAATAGCCCCAAGGGCAGACAGCAGCGAGCCGACCAAGGCGCGTCGACGAAATTTCTTCAGTTCGAATTTCAGATTTCGTAGCTTGCGTTCATGCTTCAGTACCGCCACCCAGTCGCGGCGATGGGTGTACATCAGCAGCAAACCAGCGGCGAACAAAGCAGCACCGAACAGCAGCAAAACGCTCTGCCGATCGATTGCTTGCCCGAGGCTTAGGGCCATCAATTCATTTTTTGCAGCTGGCGCAGCCATTCGACCAACACTCTCCCCACCTTCTCCAGCGATTCCGCCGAGCAATTATCGGGAATATCTTTTTCGGTATGCCAATAAATATTTCCGACCTTCGTGTTGGGGTAATCGAAATCGATGATGTCGCAGGTCGGAATTTGCGCAATCGAGTTCAGCGGCAAGTGATCGTCCCGGATGTGGTGGCGTTGTTCGGCTATGAACTCTTTGACGCCGAGTTCAGCGGCCACTCCCCAAATGCTCCGGCAGAGTTTGGGGGCATACTGTAGACTGTTCCCCTCGTAAAACAATTCGAGTTCCTGGTCGCCGATCATATCGACAATGATGCCATACGCATATTTGCCATTCCAACGATTCTTCGCGTATTCGGTGGCGAAGTGCGTTGAGCCCAGAAACATCGGATCGATTCCGGTGCGCCAGACGAACTCTTCGCCATCGAAAAAAACCAGATCAATGCCATACTTGCCGTCGAGCGAACCGAGATGTTTACCCAGCTCGAAGAAAAAGCCGACCCCGCTCGCGCCGTCATTGGCCCCCAGAAATAGGCCTTGAGGGTTTTGAGGATCCCGGTCAGGAAAGGGACGCGTGTCGTAGTGGCAACCGATCAGCAAGCGGCGTTTGCGTTCGGGGTGGAACCGCACGATCATGTTTTTAAGTTGGACCTGGCGGTTAGGCTCCAAGGGATGTGCGACCAAAAAATCTTGCTCGATGATTTTCGCTCCCCATTCCGTGAAGTGATCGCGAATCATCTGTTGTTGCTGAAGCATGGCCTGCGACGTACTCACGCGAGGGCCCAAGTTGCAGACTGCCTTGAGGATGCTGTAGGCATAGGTGCCATCGAAGGTCGAAAGTGGCGACGACACATCCGCGTCTACTTGTTTTCGGCCAGAGTTTGCGAGCGGCCGTTCTGCTGTCGCTGCGGAATCCTGAGCCTGGGCTGAGACCGTCCCACCCAAGAATACTGTGACCGTTGCAATCCAAAACACAAAAACCGACATGCTGATTACCTGCATTTCTCTGGGCGGGTCCACTCCGTTTTCATCATTCTAGTGGTTTGCGGTCCCCGCGGGCGTGGGGGCAGTCGACAGGAACAGTAAAAATAATAGTGAAAAGCACTCCTGTCCGATCTCGGCCCGTATTCCAGAACGGCCAATTCGCACGTTGTTGCGGGCCCATTTTTCTATTGCTCGTTTCCGAGAAATTCCCCTAAAATATGCCGTCCGTTTTGGTTCGAGGGCTGCAAGGAGGTTCGCCAATGCTCAATGTCGATGAAATCGTCAATTTGCATGAGTCTATGGTTGTTGCGTGGCACCAGCAGTCACCGGACCCATCGAAGTGCCGGGAAGTACCCGAAGATTTTTTAGACATCGTACGCATTCAGCATGCCTACAACTTTTTACTTTGGCATGAAGAGGATAAAGCGCGGAAACCGAATGCGAGCGATCAAGAAATCGCACAAGTCAAACGGGCCATCGACCGGCTGAACCAACTCCGCAACGATTGGATCGAAAAGTTGGATGATCGCCTGCAATCGCACCTCGAAGAGCAGGGAGTACGGCTCAAGAAGATGGCTATCAAGTGCACCGAGACGCCCGGCTCGGCCATCGATCGGCTGTCGATCATGGCGTTGCGATTGTATCATTTGCAAGAAGAACTCATGCGGCGAGACGTCGACCAAGGCCACAAGGCCAAGGTCAGGGACCGATTCGATCTCTGCCTGCAACAACAGGCACATCTGGCTGAAGCCCTTGAATTGCTGTGGAAGGGGATCGAAACTGGAAGTATCCAACATCGGGCCGTCCGCCAATTGAAAATGTATAATGACCCCACGTTGAACCCCGAGATCTACAAGCGCGGTCAGGATCAGCGGGCCGCTTGAGATCGCCGTCATGATGCTGGCTATCGGCACGATTTGAGGAACAGAAATACCCGTAATGTCCAGCGAGGATGATTTCCAAGGCGTTCGCAGGGGTCGCCAGGTTCGCTCGTTGAGCGTGTCCTGTCTCGTGACCCTGGGTTGGACGTTGACCTTCTTGATGCTGTTTTCGTGGGCCGGCCGCTGGGTTTTCGCTGCAGAACTGCTGTCGAGTGTGCAACTGCAAATGGGACTGGTCGGTATCGGCCTGGCGGCTCTGTTATTCGCCTGCCGGATCCCGCGAGTCGCGACCGGGCTCTTGCTCGTCTCACTGGCGACGCTCGCCAATCCGCTCGAGGTTTACTGGCGTCGGCCAGCTGCCGCCGAAAGTAGCCGCGACCGGTTGCGGGTGATGGCATTCAATATCTTGGTGGTCAATCGACAAAATTCGCAGATCAAACTGACGATCGAAAAGGCGCAGGCCGACGTCGTGTTGTTGGTCGAGTACGCTCCATGGCATGAGGAGTTGCTTGATGATTTGCGCGATACTTTCCCCTACCAATTAAAGGAGCCGCGAAATTATGGCTACGGCTTGGCGATTCTCAGTCGTTACCCGATCGTCGATCACGAAATCGACCATTTGATCCTCAAGCCGGACGATCTCCCCGTGGCATTGCATCACAGCTGGAAGGAGGATCCGTATATTTTGGCGACAGTGGAATGGAACGGTAGGAAGCTGCAAATCATGGGGGTTCATCTGTTCAATCCCACGAGTTTCTCTCAATTCCTCCGCCGCACGCAACAGTTCGACCGGTTGACTGAAATCGTGAAGGCACAGACCGAGCACCCCCTCATCCTGATGGGGGATTTCAATTGCGTCCCGTGGTCGCCGTTTTTTCGCGATTTTTTGCGGGCGACCGGCCTATCGGATTCGCGCAATGGCTTCGGCTACCAGGGTTCGTGGCCGACGGGGGGGGATCTGGTGAGCATTCCCATCGACCACATTCTCGTCTCGCGGGATCTGTCCGTGCAACACCGGCAAGTGTTGCCTGTTGCTGGTTCGGATCACTATCCCGTGATCTGCGACTTGTCGATTCTCAATGACGAAACGGTGGAAAGTAGAATCCCTTAAGGCTCTAGTTCGTCGTAGTCCATTTTGAAGAACTGATCGATGAACGTGAAATCGCCAGTTTTCAGGCCTTGAGTGAACCAGCGTGTTCGCTGTTCGGATGTGCCGTGCGTGTACTCGCGAGGATCGGCGTAACGACCCGCCTTTTGCATGAGCGTGTCATCTCCAATGGCCTGGGTCGCCTTGATCGCCTGAACGATATCCTTTTGTTCCAAGATTTCGTACTGGCGATGAGCGTGATGGGCCCAGACTCCGGCCATATAGTCAGCCTGGAGCTCGAGCCGGACCAGGGCCTGGTTCGCGGCGATCTTGTTGCCCCGCTGCCGGACCTTTTCGAACAAATCGGTATAGCCCAGCAGTTTCTGTACATGGTGGGAAATCTCATGAGCGATCACGTAAGCTTGGGGAAATTCTCCCGGAGCGCCGTGCCCCCGCGCGAGTTCATCGAAAAACGAGGGCGGGATGTAGACCTTTTCATCTCCCGGGCAGTAAAACGGTCCCATCTGCGGGCTTGCCGGTCCGCATCCGGTTTGTAACGGGCTGTCGAAAATGACAAGTTCCGGTGGTTGATAGCGTCCGTTGGTGTGTTTCTTGAACTGGTCGGTCCACACATCTTCGGTGCTGGCCAAGATGACGGAAATAAACTTGCGGGTTCCGTCATCAGGCGGTGGGCGCTCTCCGCGGGTTTGCGTTGCGGGTGCTTGGACTTGTTGCTGCAAGAGGCGGGCAAAATTTTGATCCCCCGTGAACAAGAAGAGAAGCAAAAGAATTACAACGCCGATGCCTCCCCCCCCGGCAACCAACGTTCCGGGACTCATGCCGCGACGGTCCTTGACGTTTCCACTTTCCCTCATCCCATCCAGTTTCATATTCGCTCCCCAACGTGGTTGTTAAATCGATTTTTGGTATCAGGGCAACTCCAACGATCCAGCAATTAAACAAGTCGGTTCGGTCACAACTACTCGCCGCCGCGCACCCCGCATTTGCTGGAACACGGATCTATTTTGGGAATCACCTGTCGGCTAGGCAAGGTGCAAGTTTCCAAAAAGCCGAAGTAAAGGGGGCGGTAAGCTAAAAATTCTGGCTTCTGCTTGCGACAGAACTGCACCGACAGGAATTCGGGGAGGCGATTGAGACTCAATGCGATTAGTCGAACGTCGATCGCAACGGAATTTCGGCCAAAACCGCAGAATACGCGGACTTCCTTGTCAATCCTTCACCATCGCCATGATGATTGCAAACTGCCGATTTGTCACTGGTTGCACCGAAAGGCGCGATCCCTTGCGGAGCAACTCCATCCCCTGCAAACCCTTAGTTTCTCGAAGTTCATCCAGCGTGATCTTGGCAGGGAACTTTCGTTTCAGCTTGATATCCACCACGTACCAACGCGGGTTGCCGGGTTTGGAATGCTCGTCATAGTAAGGGCTGCGGGGATCGAACGCCGTAGGGTCAGGGTAACCCTCGCGCACGACCTCAGCCAGGCCGACGATACCCGGTGGCTCGTCATTGCTGTGATAGATGAAACACAAGTCGCCTCGTTTGAGTTGATCCCGCAGAAAATTTCGGGCTTGGTAATTGCGGACGCCGTCCCAAAACGTAGTCTGCTGTTTAGCTCGGGCCAAATCGTCAATCGAAAACGTCTCAGGCTCCGTTTTCAGTAGCCAATACTTCATGCGGCGGTCAATTTACACAGACAGGAATCCCTTGCGGAAGGCCTCGGCCATGGCCAGGGGAACCTCCGCTTCGGCCATCACCAGGCGTGCCCGGTTCTCCGCGACCTGCGCCTTCATCTCTTGCTCGGTGGCGATCGCCTCGGCGCGGCGACTCTCCGCCCGAGCACGGGCCACGCGGGTATCTGCCTCGGCCTGATCCGCCTGCAGGCGGGCCCCGATGTTCTCTCCCACCGCGATATCGGCAATGTCGATCGAGACGATTTCGAAGGCGGTATGCGCGTCGAGGCCGCGAGCCAACACCGCCTTGGAAATGCGGTCGGGATGCTCCAGCACCTCTTGATGCTGCGCCGAAGAACCGATCGACGACACAATGCTTTCGCCGACGCGAGCGATGATCGTCTCCTCGGTAGCGCCGCCGATCAATTGTTCGAGGTTCGTGCGCACGGTCACCCGCGCGCGAATCTTCAGTTCAACCCCGTCACGGGCGATCGCACTCAGAAAATTTTTGCCGCTTCGTTGCGGGTCGGGGCAGTCGATGACCTTGGGGTAAACGCTCGTCTTCACCGCATCCAGCACATCGCGTCCGGCCAGATCGATGGCGGCCGCGCGATCGAAGTCGAGATCGATGTCGGCCCGCTGGGCGGCAATGATCGCGTTGACAACGCGAATGACATCGCCACCCGCGAGATAATGCGCCTCAAGTCGTTGGGTGCTGATTCCCGTTTTGCGATTGATATCCAGCCCTGCCTGTGCGGCCATGATTTTGGCGTTGACGATGAGTTGCGGTCGCACTTGGCGGAACTGCATGCCGATCAAGCTGGCGAGGCTCACGTCGGCGCTCGATGTAAACGCCTGCAACCAAAGATTGCCGTAGGCGGCGATGGCTGCCAGGAAGGCTAACCCCAACCCGACCCCGATCACAATCAAAATGCCGTACACGATCCATTGCCAAGGGATGTCGTTTTGTTGAGCCAAGAAGTTCGCGGCCGTTAGCAGCGTTTGCGAGAACAGGATTTCGTTCATGAGGTTACAACTCGGCGTAAATGATCCAGAAACTAACACCCAACCAAATTTTAATTCATTTCTTGTGAACCTGCAGCATTGGTTCGAACAGCTGCGAGAATGATCCCCAGCCACTGTAGCTACCGATCGGCGCGATTGCGGCGAGTCGCGATGAGGCGGTTCGTGCTCTTGTGGCGGAGCCTGGACAAATCATCGCTAAATTGTAAGCCTTCGAAAATCGCGGTGACAGTAGCCGAGAATGCCGAGAATGCTGAATCGGGGCACGCCGCGATCGTCGCGAAGAGAGATTCTGAGGCGGCAGCGGAGGTTTCTACCCACGGCCAAAATGTTAAACGAGCATAGAGGCTTTGTCCCAAAGCGATTAGGCGGTACGCGTTAGCATCCGTTTTTTGCGAGAACCGCGGACTAGCGTCCTGCGGCTGCGGGGGGTTGGCACAAAGCCCGGGTTTTGCAGGAGTTTGCCGTCGCTGCCAAGCGTTGAATCTCCTAACGCCGGAGATTTCGCCGCTTAACTGGAGATTTTCGCCGCTTAATTGGACCACGCCTTACCGGGAAGCTTATTTTTCCGGGGAGGTGACGCCACAGTCGACACCGTGCCTGACAACAAGCCTGCGAAGGATTTTGCTATCTCGTTGTCTTGGGCTTTATGCACAAGCTCACGCCGTATGAACAAGATCCCAACACGTTGCGGGAAATTCGGCGAATCGTTTTGCCGATAGCGGTCTGCAAGGCTTGGCATTAAAATCGGCGGATTCAGTGAAACTCGGCGGGACCACCGCAGGTAACAACGACAGTCGTTGCCACGTTCCCCGATGTTTGGGAATTTGTTCCTTTATCGAATAGCAAGTTTATGAAAGCCTTTTCCCTAATTTCAATCCTTCTGGCCTTGTTCATGATGCAACCTGACAGCCGAGCGCAAGACACGCCTATTCTCGATCGCGAGTTGTTTTTTGGTAATCCTAAAATTTCGTCCGGGCAGTTGAGCCCCGACGGCAAATTGATTTCGTTCATGAAGGCCTACAACGGCATCATGAATATCTGGGTGAAGAAATTCGATGAACCGTTCGAACAGGCTCGCCCTTTGACGGATAGCCCACGGCCGCTCTACGGCTACTTTTGGACGGAGGACGGCAAATACATTTTGTATGTGAAGGACAAGGACGGCGACGAGAACATCAACGTGTATGCGGTTGATCCATACGCGGCACCGCCGGCTGGCACTGACGTTCCCGAATCGCGGAACCTTACACCGCTCAATGAGGTGACCGCCCAAATCTTCCACGTCAGCCAGAAAAACCCGGACCTGCTTTGGGTCGGCTTGAACGACCGAGACAAGGCATGGCATGATTTGTATCAACTTCGCATCTCCACGGGCGAGTTGACCCTTGTATATGAGAATAAGGATCGAATCACCGGCTACGATTTCGACTGGGATGACAATTTGCGGCTGTTGAGTCGGACGGATGAAAAGGGGAGCACGACGCTCCTACGCAAAAACGGGGAAACACTTACACCGATCTACGAGACACTGGTCACCGAATCAGCGGGAGTCCAAGGCTGGGATGCTAAAAATGAGAATTTTTATCTCGTCACGAACAAGGGGGATCTTGACCTCCTGACCCTCTACTTGATGAATCCCAATACCTTGGAGATGAAATTGCTGGAGAGCGACCCCGAAGGCCGCGTCGACTTCGGTAGCTTGCGGCTCGATCGAAATACACGAGCGATCATCTCCACTTCCTACACCGATGACCGCGACCGCTACTACTGGAAAGACAAGACTTGGGAGGCAAATTACAAATTTCTGAAGGAAAAATTCCCTGGCCGCGAGGTCGACTTCGCCAGCTCCACCAACGACTACACGAAGTTCCTTGTCTCTGTTTATGGCGACCGCTATGCGGCTGACGCTTGGTTTTTCAATGCGAAGACCAAGGAGTTGATTCATCAGTACACGCCGCGGCCAGAACTCAAAGCCGTCGAGCAGCATCTGGCCCCGATGCAGCCCGTCCGTTATCGCAGTAGCGACGGTCTGGAGATTCCTGGCTACCTGACAGTGCCAGTCGGAAAAGAAGCCAAGAACTTACCGACCATCATCCTGGTGCACGGTGGTCCCAAAGGCCCCCGCGACACTTGGGGCTACGATCCGGAATCTCAGTTTTTGGCCAATCGCGGCTATGCGGTGTTGCAGCCGAATTTCCGAGCCAGCGGCGGCTACGGCAAGGCGTTCATGAACGCCGGCGACTTGCAGTGGGGTAAACTCATGCAGGACGATATCACCTGGGGAGTGAAATATCTTGTCGAACAAGGTGTCGCCGATCCGCAGCGAGTCGGCATCATGGGAGGGAGCTACGGCGGTTATGCGACGCTCGCCGGACTGGCGTTCACGCCGGACCTCTATGCTTGCGGCGTCGATATCGTTGGCCCGAGTAACTTGTTTACCCTGCTCGATTCTATCCCAGCCTACTGGGAGGCAGGACGGGCGTTCTTGTACGGCATGACAGGTGACCCCAATACCGAGGAAGGACGGCAACGGATTCGCGAGGCCAGCCCACTGTTCAGCGCCGACAAGATCAAGAAACCGCTGCTTATCATCCAGGGGGCCAACGATCCGCGCGTGAAGAAGGCCGAAGCCGATCAAATCGTCATCGCCCTCCGCGATCGAGGCCACTACGTCAGCTATTTGCTGGCCGAAGATGAAGGGCACGGATTCGCCAAACCAGTCAATCGCATGGCGATGTACGCAGAAGTCGAGCAGTTTCTCGCCCAACAACTCGGCGGACGCTATCAAGCGGAAATGCCCGACGACGTCGCGCAGCGGCTCGCAGAGTTGCGCGTGGACATCAAAAATTTAACCTACGTTGCGCCGGACAAGGTCAAAGTGGCTGATAAACTGCCGCCCCTCTCCGTCAACCTCGCGGAGCGGACCGAAAAATGGACCGGGAATCTCGAAATCCAAGGCCGAGAATTACCCTTGCAAATCGAACGCCGCGTCGCCCGCTCAGGTGACGACTGGTTGATCATCGACAAGACGAGTTTGCCCTTCGGCCAAGTCCTCGATTCAGGGGCCTACTCGGCGGATTTGCTCCCCCGCTCGCGCGAAATCGAACAGATGGGCCAAAAAATGGGAATCCAGTACCATCAAGATAAGGTGACCTTCAACGCTGGTGAAAATTCCACCACGGTGGAGTACACCGGTGCTCTGATCTGTGACGGTCCGGGCCGCGATGCGATGATCGCAGGCTTGCCTCTGACCCAGGGATACGAGATCGTTTTTAAGATGCCAGATGCGAGCAAGGCAAGCGTCGATTCGTACCGGCTCAAAGTCGTCGGCACCAATGACCTGGACGGAAAGAAATGCCTGCAAGTCGAAATTTCGAACCTCGAAAATGAGGCACAGAAGACGACGCTGTGGATCGACCAACAGTCTCGCGCCGCTCAGCGCGTCATGCAGGTTCTGCCGGCCATGGCAAATGCGAAAATCACGATCAGTCGCACGGAATAACAGCGAGCGGTTGTAAATTTTGCCGACGGAATCTAAGCCAACCCTCGCGGTTGGCTTTTTTGTTTGCCCAGCGCAGGCAACCACAAAACGAACAAAAAGCAAAACGAACAAAAAACGGAAAAAAAAGAAAAGAAGAGAAAAAAGACGAAAAAAAGGACATGCATAGTTTATACGAATTTCTGGCTGGAGACGATGCGAGAGATCGTTTGGGGGCCGGGTGTCACTGAAGGAAGGGGTGGGAATGCGAGGGCGGATCTGATAATGTTTTGACTTGCGGTTCTGGATCGCTG
>CALDHM010000019.1 GCA_937941455.1 uncultured Pirellulaceae bacterium
GGAAAACTCGGATGCACCGCCAATCCCAACAACCCTCGATCGCGCACTCCATTCACCCGATCCCGAAAATCAAGCAAGGGAGTCGTCAAGAGAATGCCGTTTTGCACCACCCTTACGATGCCTCGCTGCTCGGCGATGTACCTCAAACTGCCATCGGGAGAAAAGTCCACGGTGGTCGGCTGGCTCAGGCCCGTGATCACGGCCTGAGCTTGCAAATTGCCCCCAGGCGTCATCGGGGGCGGCTCGGCGGGGTACAACGGACTGGCAGGAATGATTTCGAGCGGCTGCTCATTGCTTTGCCAAGATAACTCGGCAACCGCCGAGCCCGCTCGTTCATAATAATCCATGCGGATGTCGTGAAAAACCCCCGCTTGCAAGGCTATCGTCCCCGTACGCACTGTGGCCGCTTGGTCGATCCAACGATCGATGATCGACTGATGGTCGACCCACAATCGCACCCCGTCATCGACGCGAACTCGAAACGTATACAGACCAGTAAATCGCGGCTCGATCCGCCCCGTCCACCGCACCGTAAAATTATCAGCCGTCATTGATGTTCTGGGAGCCGGGCCATCCCCGTTCACGCTGAGCGCGGTCCGTGACGACTGGTATCGGGACGTGGCGCCGGCCGACCTCGGCGCGATCATGCGCACCGGCGAGGAGAGGTATGCCGACACCAAGGACGGCCGGCTACGCTGGTCGCTTGCCGGGCGCGATCTATACATCCTGGGCAACAGCGATGAGTGGAACGGCCTGGTTTCCAGGCCCCGGCTCGTGCTCGGCGATGAGCACGCCGTCCTCTGCACCGAGGAACTCATTCTCCAGGCGGAGGAACTTTTACAGGAGAGCTGCGGTAAAGTTCTTGATTGCCTGACGCACGATGACGGGATGCCCGCAGGCTGGGTCGCTTATCAGCCGGTTGTTCCTACTAAGCCGCTGCCCCTCGGTCACACCGCCCATTTCCTTGACCCGTTGCGTCCCTCGCCGGACATCGAGATTGCCCTGCGCGGCGGCATCCGTCTCCACTATAGCCAATGGCTGGCCGGCTACCCGCCGGATCAAGTCATCACGCTGTAACCTCGGGGTTCGATCGTCGGCCATTCGATACCGCTTGCAGATTGGGAATCTAAAGGTCGGATCAACGCGTCCGAAATGGGGTATCCCGTCGGCTTTGGAACTCGAAAGGTCGTTCAACATGGCTATCGACACTGATTGCAGTGTCCACGGACTAAAATTTCGGTGATTTCGCCCACCCGTTCTGTAACGCGCTGACTGCTCGCGGTGAGTTGAACGTCATCCAGACAAGTCACTTCGCCGCAGTCGACACATAGGAAATGCGGGTGCGCCGAGTCGCGTCCATGCTCGTGATCTCGAATCGCTTCGAACCTCCACACGTGGTCCCCCAGCTCTGCGCGCCGCAACAATCCGACTTGTGCCATCCCATTGAGATTGCGGAAGACGGTCGCACTATCGACACCCAGTGATGCCAATTTTTCGGCGACCACGGAGTGCGGCAAAGGGGAGTTAGATTCCCACAGCATCTGCAAAATCGCAATTCGTGCGGGTGTCGCCCGCAAGCCCGCGTCGCGAATCGCACGCTTGACCAATTCAAGCGATTCGTCTTTCTTCGTCACCGTTCGTTCCTATCAACTCAAGACCGGAAATCTCCCGTGCCGCCATTTCCCGCTTCGGCTTCCCATTAAATTCGAACCGCCAACTACTTGCAATCGTATTGCACGTGCATTAGCATAGGCTTTGTCAACTGGAACTCAAAGGGGAGCCCGTATGTGGACGCTGATGTTGTCGGCCATCACCTCAATTGTAACACTTCTGGGAGCGAATCAGGAGATCCGCCCCGATTGGCTTTATTTAGCGAACGCTTTCAGCCTTCCGAGCGGGTCCGCCGCGATCCACTGGCAAGATTATTGCCGGAACTCGTCAAAGTGAAAGGAGAATGATTTTCCTAATGGTCAGTTTGCAGCAAACTAGGCAAACCAAACGGCTTCCTGTAACCGTTCTGTCCGGATTTTTGGGTGCGGGAAAGACGACGTTACTGAATCACGTGTTGGCCAATCGCAGCGGGCTGCGGGTCGCGGTGATCGTCAATGACATGAGCGAAATCAATGTCGATGCCGCCTTGATTCGAAACGGCGAAGCGAATCTCTCGCGCACTGAAGAGCAACTTATCGAAATGACCAACGGCTGCATCTGTTGCACGCTGCGAGAGGACTTGTTGATCGAGGTCGCCAAGCTGGCTCGGCAGGGGCGATTCGACTACCTGTTGATCGAATCGACTGGCATCAGCGAGCCGATGCCGGTGGCCGAGACGTTTACGTTCGAAGACGAGGACGGAAATAGCCTGTCCGATTTGGCTGAGCTGGACACCATGGTCACGGTGGTCGATGCAGCTAATTTTATGCGGGAGTATCACTCGTACGACGACCTGTCGGATCGTGGACTGGGTTTGAACGACGACGACAAACGAAACATCGTTGACCTGCTGGTCGATCAAGTCGAATTTGCGAACGTGATTGTCATCAACAAGACCGACTTAGTCACTCCCTACGATCTGGAGCAGTTGACCGTACTGATTCGAGCGCTCAACGGAAACGCGAAGATCATTCACACCACGGAGGGGCGCGTCCCGCTGGATCAAGTGCTCGGCACGGGCCTTTTCTCGTTGAGCGAAGCCGAGCAGCAGCCGCTGTGGCTGGCGGTACCTCGCGGACAAGAGACGACGGAGACGGAAGAGTATGGCATTTCCAGCTTCGTCTTTCGCAGCCGTCGCCCGTTTCATCCGCAGCGGCTATCCGATGCGCTCGATGCCGATCACGACGAGGGATTGTTTCGAGGAGTGTTGCGCAGCAAAGGCCTGGTTTGGATCGCGTCAAGAAATGACTGGGCCTACGACTGGTCGCAGGCCGGATGTTCGGTCCGTTTGGACCCCGCTGGCTTGTGGTGGGCAGCAGCTCCAGAAGAAGAGTGGCCGGAAAACGACGATGAGATCGCGCGAATTAAGGCAAACTTCGCGGGATCGTATGGCGACCGGCGGCAGGAATTGGTCTTTATTGGTAACGCAATGGACGAACTGCGAACGCGCGAGATTCTTGAAAAGTGTTTGCTCACCGATCTCGAATTTGTTCAAGGGACTGTCTTCTGGGAACAGCTTCCCGATCCCCTTCCTGCTGTCGAACTTCAAAACGACCAGGACGATTTTGGAGCTGTCACCAATTGATACTCTCCGACAGCGTGAAAGTCATGAGTATTGAAGTTTGTTGTAGGACCATCGATAACCTATTTTAATCACAAAGCAACAAGGAGAAGAAGTTTATGCTTCAAGTGCCAGTTCAATTGTTTGTCAAAATGTTTACGTTTATTGCGATGCTACCAATCGCAAACCTTGTACTTGGTGATTACGTGATCATCAACTTAGGTGCTTCCGGAAACTACGTTGCAGGTGAGGAGGTCAGTGAGAACGGCTTGGTCGCGGGAGGGTTTTTCGACGCAGCGGACGTCGAAGGGGCTTTTACTTTTAATGGAGCGACCTCCTATTTAAGTGGTTTGCCAGGAGGCACCGGCACCTACGCAAATAGCATTAACAATTCCGGTATCGCGGTCGGTTATGCCAACAATGCCAGCGGACAGCGTCGGGCTGTTCTGTGGAGTTCACCTTCGAGCGTTACCGAGCTTGGAACGCTGGGCGGAACTCAAAGTAATGCTCGAGGCATCGACAACCTAGGACGGGTTGTTGGTGACAGTCGCAATAGTTCGGATCAGACGCGCCCGTTTCTTTGGACCAGCAGCACCGGCATGGTCGAATTGGCGATGAGTTTGGGCGGTATGACCGCCAGCGCGCGAGCCATCAATGACAACGGCCAAATTGCCGGAAATGCACGGCTTACCTCAGGCGAGACGCGAGCTGTAAGGTTCGATTTGACAACGGCAACCACGCTGAACTTGGGCACGCTCGGTGGCGAATCCAGTTTTGCCAATGGAATCAGTCCCAATGGTTATGTGGCGGGATTGAGCGATGCACCTGATGACGAATTCAGGCCTTTCTTCTGGTCCGAGCTCACCGGGATGATCGATATTTTTGCCGATTCGCATCTCGGGTCGCCATTCGGAGCAGCATACGACGTGAACAGCAGCGGCTGGGTGGTTGGATATGGAGAAATCAACGACAACTTCGATTCTCATGCGTTTTTGTGGTCTCAAAGTTTTGGTTTGATCGATCTCAATAGTTTCCTGCCTGCTGGTAGTGATTGGGTGCTGATGGGGGCTGCAGGCATCAATGATCGGGGGCAAATCACCGGTTGGGGAACCTATCAAGGACAGCCCAGCGGCTTTCTGCTGAGCCCAGTTCCCGAACCCAGTTCGGCATTTCTACTGATCTCAGCCGCAGCAGTCAGCGGACTGGCGCGAGTATCCAAACGTCGTAGAGTCGTCCCCGCTCTCGAGTCAATAGGGTAGCGGAGGTAGTAATCACAGATGTCCTAGTCCGAGGGGCAGGTGTCCCAGGCAAATGAATGAAACATCGTAATTGTTCTGGTTCTCGCCCTGCCCTGAGTGAGACTTGGATTCAGTGACTTGAGGATCGGAGGGTTCGGTTTGGGTCGGATGAATTTTCAGAGCGTTTTCGAGTACGAGCAGGAGCAAGAGTGGAAGTACGAGTCAGGAGCAGGAGCAGCTAGAGCGTCGTGGGTTAACGAGAGACATGAACAAGCACCCGGTATACATCATCTAATAATTTTCCATCACTAAAGCAGGGATTTTTAACATGCATTTTGCGTTCGATCTGAACATCTTGGTGAAGCGATCTTTGTTTTGCTTCGCACTGATATTGTTACTTTCCAGTTCTCGTTCTGTGCTGGCACAGTACCAGCTCATCGATCTGGGAACTCTGGGAGGTTCCACCAGTTTCGCCCGCGCAGTCAACGATTTTGGTCAAGTGACGGGAAACGCCCAGTTACCCGTTGGACAACCTAATCCTAGGCTTAATGCCTTCTCTTGGAACAACCCTGGGCCGATGCAAAACTTGGGCACGCTTCCAGGCAGCAACAACTTCAGTCGAGGCTATGACATTAACAACGCTGGTGTGATCGTCGGAGAGTCCGACAACAATATCCCTCGCGCATTTCGTTGGGATCCCGTCAATGGCATGGTAGGTTTGATTCGTTTGGCGGGGGACAACGATCGCGGCGTGGCTCACGGCATTAACAACAATGGTCGGATCGTCGGCATCAGCAGCAATGGAACAGCGAGCCGGCCAACGATGTGGGTCAATGATGTCGCTCACGATTTAGGATCGCTCGATGGCGTCAACACGAGCTTCGGTCGAGCCTGGTCGATCAACGACAACAACGTTGCTGTCGGCTTTTCATCGACCGGCATTCCTGGTGTTTCTTCCAAAGCCACCATGTGGGACAACGGCAACATTATTAACTTGGGTTCGTGGCAAACCAATTCGTTCAGTGAAGCCCTCGATGTCAATCTTTCGGGAATCGCAGTCGGAGCAGCGGTCAATGGAACGACCGGCAGCGGGACATCGATTCGTCGCGCTACCCGCTGGAAGATCGTTAATGGCACGCCGGTGCTAACGGATTTGGGATCCCTGGGATTGACTTTTTCGGACGCCAGAAGCATTAACGATTTGGGGCAGATCGTCGGTTTTGCCACCAACATCTCCGGCCAGACCCAGCGAGCATTCTTGTGGGAGAACGGAGTCCAGATTGACTTGAATTCGCTCATCGATCCCGGTTTGGGCTGGACGCTGACTACCGCCGAATCGATCAATAACCGCGGCGACATCGTGGGCTGGGGAACATTTGAAGGTAACACCCGCGCCTACATGCTGGTCAACGTCGTTCCCGAACCCAGTTCGTTCGGGCTTCTGTCGTTGGCCATTTTGTTTGCAACCGCGAGACGACGGTGTTGCCAGGTGTAGTAGTGAATCCGATTTTCATAGCCTCGTTGATGGCAGTCATTGCGTCAACGAAGATCGCCAAACAGTCAAATGAGTTTCGTAAGTATCTGTTTAATCTAACGTAAATTTGCAAAGGTAAAAATAATGATATCGTATCGCCGTTGGTTAATGCCTAGCTTTTTGATCATTTCGTTTCTCGTTTTTCCTGCCCCTACAATTCTTGGTCAAATCTGGATTTCGTCATCCAGCGGCCTCTGGAGCGATCCGGATAACTGGTCTGGCGGCGTTCCCGTCTCATCGCCAACGACCCAATTGGCATTTGAGAATCGACTTCCGCTGGTTGCACCTCAGATGGCTAATAATGATGTAGCCTCTCCATTTCAATTTCAGTCGATTGCTTTGCAAGCTCGCTACGGCTATGTGCCGTTTAATGCGCCTTACAATTCTCTCACCATTTCAGGCTCTTCGTTACAGTCGGCTGCTACGACGGGCGTGATTGATCACCAAACAGGAGCGGCGTTTCGGTTTGAATCGGCAATCGACTCTGGTAGCGGGTTGAATTTAATTGGTTCCAGCAATGGTCATCTGCAGATCGTTCAAATTGCTGGTAATGGTCCTGTTTCGATTCAGCGGACGGGTCGAGGCCACTTGGTTTTGGTCAACAACACCACTAGTGGAGGTGTCGTGCTCAACAGTGGCGAACTCTCCTTGGACAACAGCGGCTCTCTGGGCAGCGGAACGCTCACGGTCAATGGTGGTTCCTTAAGAATGAATAGTTTCGTGGGACCGTCGGGCATTGAAATAGCGAATCAGGCGATTCTCAATAGCGACTTGAACATCAGCGGGAACAATTCAGTGCTAATGTCGGGGGTATTAAGTGGCTCCGGTGGTGTGGTCAATCGCTCGATTGCTGGGATCACACTGCGAATGACGGCTGCCAATACCTATTCTGGACACACCGTTGCGGCGAATACTCCGACCCTGGGTGGCACGACGATTCAGTTGCAAGGGACTGACGGATCGATCATGAATTCGTCGGGCATAACCGTCGCGCGGCTTTCGACATTTGCGCTCGATAATAGCGACTCGTTAGGAAGCTTTAATGCGAATCGTGTGGCCGATACCACGTCCGTTAACCTGCGTGGCGGGACATTTCGCTTCACCGGTAGCGGAACTGTTGACAGCTCGGAGACCGTTGGATTGCTGAGTGCAGAGAGTGCTTCGACGATCAACGTGAGTGCTGGTTCCGCCTCAAACAGAGCGATTCTTACAGCGGTTGGTTATCAGCGTCTAAATCGTGGAACGACCACTTTGGCGGGAACCGGAGTCGGAACTGGCCCGCTTAGTTCGCCGGGTGTCGGTACATTGATACTCAATGATTCCAGTGGATTTGTGGCAGACATGGTTGGCGGGGGAGGGAGTTCTGGTTCTACGACGATCAGTATTAATCCCTCCTTTATCGCTGCGCCCAGCGGAGGTGCGGTCAATTCTACTTGGACCACGTATGATCAAGGTGTCCGCCCACTTGATTTGGCAACGGAATACACCAACGCGATCGTCGATGGCTCGACGTCGGCCAACAATGTTCGTTTGACGAATAGCACTGCGACGATCAATTCGGCGACCACAATCAATTCGTTGATCCTCAGCAATACCCTCGGGCCGGTTGCTTACGGCAGCGTGACTGGCTTGGGAACTCTGACGATCACCAGCGGTGGACTAATGTCGGCCGTCAGCGGTGCGGGGACGGGAGCACCTCCCACAATCGCGGTGGCCACACTGGACTTTGGCAATCGTGAGGCAGTTGTGCATGTCACCTCTGGAAATGCCTCACCTTTGCAAATCGACTCGACTATTCTCGGTTCAGGAGGGTTGACGAAATCTGGAAACGGCATTTTGCGATTAAATGGAAATGCCCTTTACGCCGGAACTTTGACAGTAAACGCGGGAACCATCGAGTTCGACGATTCAGCAAAGCTCGGCGGAACCGGTGCCGTGGTTTTGAATGGAGGTACGTTGCGAAATACAACCGCGATGACCCTTTCTCGGGATATAACCCTCGGCCTCGGACACGGTACGTTCTCGGTCAACGCCGGAGTCGATCTAACCCTCAGCGGAAATATTGCGGGGGCTGGAGGACTTAGTAAATTCGGCGCAGGAACACTCGTGTTAACTGGAAACAACTCCTACAGCGGGCCGACACGCATTGGCGGAGGCACGCTCAGCATCAGCGAGGCCAGTAATTTAGGGACCGGTGAAATCGTACTCGCCCCTGGAGCGACGTTGCAGAATACAGCCGCGTTGACAATTCAACAAGACATGGTCGTGGTCGCAGGAGCTGGCGTGAGGAACGTGCAAACGTTGGCTGACCTGACATTCCAAGGCAACATTTACGAAGACGCGGCTGTGACCAACGCCTTGCCACTGACGAAAACAGGGTCTGCCAGCTTGATTCTCAATGGCAATAACACGTTTCGCGGGCAGATGCTGGTTAACGAGGGCTCGCTGTATGTCAACGGTTTCCTAGATCAAGTCAACTCGGCTTCGGTAGGTGTTGTCGTCGCTGATGGCGCGGGCTTGGGAGGAAGCGGTATCATTGCACGCGACGTTTTGCTTGAAAGTGGAGCGTTGGTGCTGCCCGGAGCGAGCGTCGGAACCTTGTCGATTGACGGAGCCGTCAGTTTCGCCGGTGACTTCGAAACGTTTTTGGAATTTGATGGTAACGGCTTGGATTTACTAGCGATCAATGGACTCGCCGCTTTCAATGGCGGAACGGCTAACTTGCGTCTGGTTGATCTGGGCGGCAACTTTTCTTTTGCCACGCCGCAGATTTTTTTGTCAACCGAGGGTTGGTCTGGCACATTGCCAGAATGGTCGCTCGATTTCACTCAAGCCGCTGCTTACGCAGGTACTGGTTTGCGAGTGGTTCAATTAGGAAATCAGTTTGCCATTGCCATTCCCGAACCCAGTTCGGCGGTATTGATTGCTTTTTGCGGATTGGTGCTGGCCTGCCGTCGAAGGAAAAAATCCGATGGATGACGCCGAGCAAATCACCAGTCGCAGGTTGTCTGTGTACTTGATGTTTCAATTTTGGATTTTCGCTCTTGCCGTTCCATGGCTCGCTCCGGACCATCGGCAAGCCGACCATTCAACCGACGATCCTCCCGTATTGGTTGTTAACCATCTGTATGTGGTGGTTGAGGACTTCGATTTGTCTCTGGTCCGAGCGGATCCGACGATGCCTGCGGGTCTCCGCTCGATCCAATTTGACTCAAACCATCGAGATCAGAAACCGATCCGGATTCAGTTTTTGGAACATTTGACGATCCAAAATGAGGGAACCAACCAGTTGTGGATCGACGTATGGCCTACTAAATGGAATGCCGCAGCATCCATTTGAAACAAGAGAAACTATCACAACGAGATTTTTTAACCTTTGAGGAGTTATCGAAAGATGAAAGTAGCCTATGTTTTTGCGGCCAATATGGCCTGCACGTTCAAGTTGGCGACGATGATTTTGCCGCAACTGGAGCAGGGAACGCACGGAGCCCAGGTCATCGGTATGATGTTCTTTGACGACAACATTTATACGCTCCGATCCGGTGACCCGATCGGAGAGCGGCTGGCGAAAATCGCCCGTGAGCAAAACATTCTGCTGATGGTCTGCGACCAGTGCGCCGTTCGGCGCGGATTGGCCGAGGGCGGTTTTTCGCAGTGTGGCAGCGGAGAGGTGCAGGCCAAGGGACTTGTGGAAGGAGTGGTCGCTGGCTGTTTTCCGCAACTCTACGCCGCCCTGGCTGGCAATCCCCCTGATCAAGTCATCACGTTATGAAACGATTTGACTGAACCAAAGTGTAACGTACTTCCACAACAACTGAAGGAGCTGAACGTGAGACGGAAGAAAAGGCGACTGCTGTCGCGGAAAACTTGGATGGCTCCCCTAAACAACCATTTCTTTTAATTCAGAGGCGCCGTAATGAAGAGTGAACCCGTCGATGTCATCGTCATCGGAGCTGGCGCGGCAGGAGTCGGAGTGGGGGTCGCGCTACGGCATGCAGGGATCGACAATTTTGCGATACTCGACCGCTTTGAAGTCGGCGCTTCCTTCCGCCGGTGGCCGGCAGAAACGCGGTTCATTACCCCCTCATTTCCAACCAATTCGATTGGCATGCTGGACATCAACTCGGTGGCCCTCGGAGTTTCGCCTGCGTACAGTATGGGAGTCGAGCATCCGACTGGGGCCGAATATGCGGCTCACTTGCAGGGAGTCGCTAAGTTCTTCGAACTGCCCGTCCAAGCTGGGATTGAAGTGCTCCGCATCACGCGCGTCGGCCAGGATTTCCGAGTTGATACGGCCAAAGAAACCCTTCGCTGCAAACATGTCATTTGGGCGGCGGGAGAATTTCAATACCCGACAACAAAGCTCTTTCCCGGCAGCGAGCTGTGCAGGCACACGGCCACGATTCCCACCTACAGCAGCCTCGCAGGGGACGAGTTCGTCATCATCGGCGGTTACGAAAGTGGGATCGATGCGGCGTACCACTTGGCCTTACGAGGTAAGCCAGTGCAACTGCTCGAGAAGGGTTGTCCTTGGAACGACGAGAGTTCTGACCCGAGTGTCTCGCTGTCAACCTACTCGTTGGAACGGATGCGCGACACACGCTTCCGGGAAAATGTAGAGCTATATCCCAATTGTTCTGTCGAGTCGGTTTTCCATCGTGAAGGCGTCTATGAAGTTGCCTGCGCGGATGGTCGGAGTGTGACGACTCGATCCCAGCCTTTGCTAGCTACAGGCTTTGCAGGCAGCCACAAACTCGTGGCCGATTTGTTCCAGCTGCGGGACGACGGCTTTCCGCTCTTGAACCAGCACGATGAGTCGACGATCACGCCGGGCCTTTTCTTGTGCGGTCCCTCTGTGCGGCACGACGAGCATGTGTTTTGCTTCATCTACAAATTTCGGCAGCGGTTTGCGGTCGTCGCCAAGGCGATTGCAAACTCACTCGGCCTGCCCGCGGAAGAGCTGGAGATGTATCGCAAGTGGGGAATGTACTTGGATGACTTGTCCTGTTGTGGGGAAGAATGTGTCTGTTAACGCATCGCTTGAGCCCTATTGGCGCAATGACGAGAAGCTCGCTCTGATGAGTGGCCTGATGCATCAGCAGCTTTATGTGATCGGCCGCGATATCGAATCCAAGCACGGCAATCTATTGATGCAATTTGGAGCGAAAAAAACCTGTGCTCCGGAGGGTTGTGCCGTCAGCCTGTATTCCTTTACGTTGCCCGGCAAGTATCGGCTGGCTCTGCGCGGTTTTGGGGTGTTCATCGGAGCGGATCACCTCGGCGGTATCTTCATCCGTCGCTACGAAGTAGAACCGCGCTGGATGCCGTCCTCGCGGTTCGAACCGATCGTCTGGTTGCCGCAGCAAATGCCTCGCCTGCGCAAAGTTCGCGTTTCGGAGATAGAGCCCGCGCGGAAGCTCACCGATCAAGTCATGCAGTTCTTTATCTGCTATGAGCTGTGGATTCGTGAACGCTTCGGGAAACGGCTTCGAGTTGGCCAGTTGGTGAGCTTTAAGCGATTAGGTAATCAGCGTGTTTACTGGGACATGGCCGAGGCCTGGGAGGACGTACGGAAATGATGGATGCTAACTCGTTTTTTTGCCGCAGCTTCTTGATGAAGATTACTCGGTGTTTAACTAATTTGGGAAGGCTATGAAAAAACTACCCGTAACCGTCCTCTCTGGTTTTCTTGGGGCCGGTAAAACGACACTTCTCAATCATGTCCTCTGCAATCGCCAAGGATTGCGTGTTGCCGTGATTGTCAATGATATGAGCGAGGTGAACATCGATGCTCAGTTGATCGCTGGCGGCGATGCTCGGCTGAGTCGAACCGACGAAAAACTCATCGAGATGACAAACGGTTGCATCTGTTGTACGCTCCGCGAGGACTTGCTCGTCGAAGTCGCCAACCTGGCCAAGGAAGGCCGTTTTGATTATCTATTGATTGAATCGACGGGTATCTCCGAGCCTGCACCCGTCGCAGATACGTTTACATTTGCTTTGGCAGATGGTGTGGCGCTTTCGGAAATTGCCGAGCTAGACACGATGGTCACCGTGGTCGACTGTGCTAACTTTTTGACAGAGCTTCAGTTGAGCAAGGATCTGCAAAGCTTGGGGCAGGCGGTCAATGAGAACGACACGCGCACCGTTGCCGACCTGCTTATCGATCAAGTCGAGTTTGCCAATGTCATTGTGCTCAACAAAACAGACGCCGTCGATGAGGCCACCCTGCAGAAGATCGAATCGCTAGTCGAGCAATTGAATCCATACGCGCTTAAGGTGAAAAGCGAGTTCGGAAAGATCGAACCCTCAAGCATTCTTGGAACGAGCCGTTTTGATTTTGAAGTAGCCAAGCAGTCCAAGGGTTGGCAGTTGACGTTGCGCGGCGAGGGAGCCAATGAAACGGAAGAATATGGCGTGACCAGTTTCGTCTATCGGGCGCGACGTCCATTCCACCCCGCACGCTTCTACGATCGCTTGAGTCGAGATTGGCATGGTATCCTGCGTTCCAAAGGGTTCTTTTGGCTCGCCAGTCGTCTCGATAAAATCGGCGTTTGGTCGCAAGCCGGCAGTATGGCTCGGCTTGACTTTGGCGGCTTCTGGTGGGCGGCGATACCAAGAGACTATTGGCCTGACATTCCGCAGATTCGAGACTCGATCGATAAGGTCTGGCACCCAGGCGTTGGTGATTGCCGTCAGGAACTGGTTTTCATTGGAATCGACATGGATGAACTGGAGATTTACGATTCTCTGCAAGCATGTTTGTTGACCGACGAGGAGATGGCGCTTGGCCCTGCTGCTTGGATGTCCTTCGCAGATCCGTTTCCCAAGTGGAACCGTACCGTTGACGACTTGTTGGCTGCAGCGCGATTATCGTAGTCAGTGAGTCAAAATAACAGCCTATTCAACAGGCATTCCAGCCTGACCAGAAATAGAAAACAATCGCAAAATTAGAATGCCGTTGAAATTCAAGTGGATTTATCCTTGAACGCATTATCAATCGCAACGAGAGTCTGGATAAAGCTGAGTTGGTTGTTGGCTATTTCGGTTGTTGGCCTCATTTTAGCAAAGCCAACTCTTGTATCCGCACAGGATCGAGGCATTGCCGATTTGAGCCGCGTGGCAACTGCCGCCGCTGAGAGTGCCGTTTCTCGCGAAGCTTTTTTCTCACTAGAGTCGCTCGACGAGTCGACGAGGCGGTTATCCGAAGAGTTGCTGTTCAAGGCTCTGGACAGCGAAGCCTTCTACAGCCTAGTCGGCCAATTGAAACCAGTCTCCGAAGGATTTTGGGGAGGATTTTTTTCGATTGATCCGGTTGATCTTACGGAAATCCAACAAGTTCGCGCGGCCCTGCAACCTTGGAACGTACCCGGCCTGTACTTTGCTGATGTTCTGATTTACGAGACGATTCAATTCGGACAACGTTATGCCTCTGCTTACATCGTGCACATACCGAGTCTGCGGAAAGTGATTGAAAGGGAGCGGGAATTCTTTTCCCGTTGGGGAATCACGAGTGATTCTCTTCCCAACGAAGTCATGCTGACCATTGAGCGGAGTCGTCAGCCGGATGAGCGATGGCGAGGCTTTGGGCTGGTTTTCGGCTATCCAAAATACGCCATCGATTTTTTTGTCGCCGCCGGATTGCATCAACGCGCCACCGGTGAGTTCGTTGAGCGGGATTTCCGACAGATCGCCACGTTTTCCAGTCGCTCTGGCCGCTTTGTCTACGCGGTGCCCAAGCTCAATCCGTTGTTGCCCGAGGATATCGCGTTGCAGCAGCGTGCAGCAGCTCTGTTGCTGGAATACAAGTCACTTCGTCCAAAATATGCCATGCCAACGAAAAATCCCGCCGAACTGCTGCGGGATTGGATGGATGATGGCAGCGGGAACTGCCACCCCGATCATCTGTTGGGCAAACTTCCGCTGCGGACCGAGGCCGAGTTGGACGCCGAAATCGCCAGTTGGAAAGCGCCCGAAACTCAGCCTCCTGAAGTGAAGTTCAACCATCTCTACGTTGTCCTGAACCAGGAAGACTTTGAAGCGGTTCGCAATTCGCAGTTCATGCTCCATCAGTTGGCCGCTTCCGACCAGGGATTCCCAAGGTTCCTGCCGGTCGACGACGAATGCCAGTCGATTTATTTGCGCGGGCGTGATACCTACCTCGAAATATTCGGACCAGAAAATCAATTTCGCGAGCCCCCAGGAAAATTTGGTCTGGCGTGGTCCGTGGAGAAAGTCGGTGAGCTGGATACTGCGGAACGACGGCTTGCCGACCCAAATGCAAACGAATGGACTCGGGTTTTGAACCGCTGGGACTTTGATCGCGAAGGGGCCGTCGATTGGTATCACGCACTGTATCGCAGCGAGCCACCAGCCGAGGATGCGGTCTGGTGGTTCAGCGAAACCCACATCGACTTTATTCCCGCTCTCTATCCGCACCTGGCGTCGGATGGGGAGCGGATTTTGCGGCGAGACTTCCTGCACTCGCGGTATGACTCGACTCGGCTCTTAAAGAACGTGACAAGCCTGACCATCGAGTTGCCACTAGCTGCCGCCCGTTTGCTGCGAAGGGACATGGAACAAGTGGGATGGCGGAGCGAAGAGTTTGACTCACGCACGTGGATTCTACGCGGCCCCGAGTTTCGCATTCTGCTGATGGTTCAACCGCCGGGAACGCCATCCAAAATCCGTTCGATCGGCTTTGAGACCAATCCGGTCATCGCCCCTCCAGCAGAACTTGAAATGGGTCAGCACATCAAGCTGAATTTTGATGGCAATCAATCGGGGTGGCTAAAGTTCGAGTAGGATTCGCCTGACGAGCACTCCCGGTCTTACTCGTTGAATTGCAATCACCTTCTTTTCGAGGGTGGCAGCTTGTTTTTTTATTTTGCCTAGTCGTTTAATGGGAAAATCGAGCTAGCGGAGTTTCTTGAAGATCACGTTGTCGAATGAAATTGAGCCGGTGGCTCCGAACAGGCCGAAGCGGACGATGACCTCGCGAGCGGCTTTAGGGACCGAGATATCTTTTTGATGGGTCCGCCACCCGGTTTGGGTTCCCACAAATGGGCCGAAGAATTCTTCGTGAATGATGCGGCGATCTTGGTCGTAGAACGCCACCACGAACGAAGCGAAATCGTATTCCCCTGGTCCCTTGACGACCCCCTCGAATCGCGTCGTGACCCCCATCGACAATCGCGAGACCTGGCGGCCATCCACCATGACGCCTTGCATCAGGTGAGCGTTTTGGCCGGGAACTTGGTTGTCGAATTTCACGAAGTGCTTGCCGCTGGGAGCCGCGTCATCAGCCACACAAGTCAAAAGTCGCTCGTAATACCAGCCTTTGACAAAGTTATTTTCATCGAGTCCGTCCTCGAAGTCAGGATTGACGAGCACTGGGTTGGCTGGATCCGGTTTGATGGCACGCTTATTTTCGGCCTCGCCGGTCATAGGGACAAACAAAGTCGGTTGCAGCGCCGTCTGAATCAATTCACCATTTCGTTTCTCAAATAGACAAAGCGTTTGTTGATGGCGCTGCCCGACGGGGACCACCATCTTGCCCCCTTCGGCCAATTGATCGATAAGGGGTTGCGGTACGTTTTCTGGGGAGCAAGTCACGATGATTTTGTCGAAGGGAGCGTGCTCTTCCCAGCCAAGATACCCGTCGCCGATTTTGACAAACACGTTGGAATACCCCAACCGCTCGAGAGTTTTCATCGCTTTGAGGCCGAGTTCTTCGACGATTTCGATCGTGTAGACTTCCTTGACAAGCGGGCTGAGAATCGCCGCTTGATAGCCGCTCCCTGTGCCGATTTCCAGCACCTTGTCGGTCGGTTGAGGATCGAGGCATTCGGTCATGTAAGCCACGATAAAGGGGGAGGAGATCGTCTGTTGCTTCCCGATGGCAATCCCGCCATCGATGTACGCTTGCTCCCAGACCTTGCGGGGCATGAATTCATGCCTCAGCGTTTCGCGCATCGCCTTGAGTACTCGCTCATTTTTGACCCCGGCTCCTACGACGGCGAATTTGACCATTTCCTCGCGGCGGCGCGTCAATTCTTTTTCCGTTAGGTTTTGTCCTCTAACTGCAGAGATGTCAAACGAAAGAGTCAAAAAAATGAATGCGAAGAGAGATGCCGCAAAACGAGACATATTCAAAAACCCCTGTTGCATCGAAAATCCGCCAATGCCAGTTCATTTTTTGTCGGCTACAAGCCCTAGGCAAGTCCACGCCGATATGCCAGTCTATCGTAATCGTAGACCGGCGGCGACGATGGCAATGAGTATTCCTGCCGTTCTATCGAATCGAGTTTGAACAACGGGACACCACTCGTTCTGACTACGAATTTTGCTGGACTCGAATCGGGTCTGGCGAGGTGCCGATCCTCGGTCTCAACAGTTCAACCCTTTTTCCCCCAAGTCATTCGATACGCATCGATGGTGGAAGCTACACGAAGTCAACATTCTGAAAGGCCCTGGTGGTATCTAGCCCCGCTGGCCGTACTATTCGCCGCCTCGTTACTGGCACCTAGCGGACCGGATCCGAACTTCGACACCGAAGAGGCTCGATCGCAATTTGGGATGCACATGTTGATTTACTATGCGATCGTCGGCGGCGGTATGCTTGCGGCGATCGGTATGGTGTGGCGCAAGGTTTTGGCGCACCACTCGCCGCAAATCTCGAGGCTCGCGATCATCACGGGAGTGTTAGGAGTCGTGGCCTGGATCTTGATTTGCCAGCTGAAATGGGAGTCGGCCGCGATCGAGGGTTTAGGGTTTCAAAAGTATTTGCCAGCGCGGATGGGATTCAACCCCTTCCGTCATTTCGACTCGCTGTGGATGCTTAGCCTGTTTTTGGCAGCTCGATTCGTTGTGCTGGCCATTGCTGTTCCGATTGCCGAAGAGTGGTTTCTCCGCGGATTTCTGGCTCGCTATTTGGATGGCGGTGAACAGTGGCCGAAAATCGGTTTGCGAGAGATCTCGTTCCAAACGCTGGTCGCGATCGTGATTTTCTGCGTTTTATCTCATCCGCGCGAAGCGTTGGCCGCGGTGGTGTGGTTCAGCATGGTGAACTGGCTCATGAAGAAAACCGGCAATCTATGGGATTGCGTGGCCGCTCATATGCTCACCAATTTTTTGCTGGGGATTTACATTTTGACCTTCGATGCCTGGCATTTGTGGTGATCCGACTACGGTGCTGAAGGCGACTCGACCGATCAATCCTTGCCCAAACAATAACAGGCAGTTGGCCATGGGGATCAACGACACGTCGTGGAAAAGCCCGTTCACGACGTAGACGATCACCACTGCCAAGCCGAAGTACCCGAAGCGTGCCGATGCTGACGTTCCCGAGGCGGCAGTCTTGATCATCGACCAACTGCCGACAACCAACACTCCTAACATCGCCATTAAGGCCCCGCAGCCAATCAAGCCAACCTCGACGAGGTAAGATAGAAACACATTGTGCTGCGTGTAATCGAGAGCCTTCCGGATGGGTAAATGGTACTCATCGGTGTAATGATAGGGCAGCTTATACTTGTGATACAAACCAAACCCGAAGCCAGTGATCGGCTTTTCTTGAAACATTTCCCAGGCGACCGCCGCAAATAGGGGCCGCAAACGAATCGAATCCGACATATCCTCGACCGAGACGTTGCGATCCCGTTTGAATTGATTGAGGACCTCGAATCCGATCGTGTAGGCAAAGACCCCGAGGATCAATGCACCGCACACGAGAGCCACTCGCCAGCGGGGTGTCGACCAGGCAATGACATAGACACCGGCGACCATCGCAGCTGCCATCCACACGCTCCGTGTCAGCGTCGCGAAAATACCGCCGCCGAGGACTAGTAAGAGCATGACCCAGGCAGGCCAATATTTTCGACGCGATTCAGGCAATTCGGTCAGCAGGGCTGCCAAACCGAGGATCATCAAACTGCCGTTAATGACGGGATTCAGAAGTGGCCCGCGGCCGCGCCCCAAAAATTCCTCGAACTTTTCGCTCACGATATAGCGTGGATAGACCAAGTCGTGCCACGCGCGCCACTCGGCAATCGCCAGCAAACCGAGCAAAGTCGCGAATACCAGCCAGACTCGAATCAACCAGCGCAGGTGTTGCGGCTCCCAAGCGGTATGTTTGACGATTCCATACACGAGAAGAGGGAAAAAATTGAAAAATAGCAACCGCGACAGTGGCAGGTTGTTGCGAAACTGGTAGTCGCCCAGCAGGGTGCTGAGTCCGATCACTCCAAACCAAAATAAAACGATAACATCGCAGCGATCCAGTTGTAGTTTCCCACCAAGATTTCGCCACAAATAATACAGCCACAATCCGGTCACTACTGCCAGCACGACGCGGTCGATCGTCAACGGGATCGGACCGACGTCCACGTGAAAAAATTCATACCCGAAAAAAATTTGAGCGAACAGGTAAACAGCAAGTCCCACCAAGATCACCACTGGCTGAATTGTGGGCCCGCGCCGCAAAACTACGAGTGCCCAGACGACGCTCGCAGCCAGAAATATCAGAACGATAGGATTCATGAGGGGAGCCGTACTGTGGCGATGCAAACCGTGTCATTTTTATCGGCTGAACCGCCAAGTTTCGCCTATTCCGTCGACACGTTTCGTCGGCGTACGCTAGTGGATCGACGAAACTAGCCAATTTGAAAAACTTGGGCAAACCGAACTGCATCAACGAACGGCGAAGGCGAGTGGCGGATCAAGAGTCGTGGTTTTGTTGCCTTCCAAATCGGTCACGCTGAGGTACAAACGATACCGGCCGGCGTTCAATTGGCCGACTGTGAACGGAACATAGAGATAGAAATCCCGGCGATAGCAACGTGCATGATCTTCCACGGTTGGGAAATCGATTTGCTGTACGATTCGATTATCCTCGTTGCAAACGACTAATGAGGTGCGGAGGCGCGTTGTGAAAGTTAACGCTGTCGAGTCGTTGCGGCGGCGCGCGACATGGTTCTCCAGTTCGCAGTAGATCAGTACGGGCTGATTCGGGCTGAATTCGTTGGTGGGGATTTCGCGGTATTGTCCGAATCCGAGTACTTCGCTGCAGAAATTCGGGTTATTGATCCGCAAGTTCGCGGTACAGATCAATTTTTGCTCTGCCTCGCGCAGTTTGTTCAATGCGATCAACGTTTGGGCGTTTCTTTGCGGGATGGAATCTTCAGAGGTCCGCGAGAGTAGCGTTTCGATCGCCGCAAAATGAGACTCGATCAAGTTGAGCTCACCAACGTCACTTGTCTCGGTTTCGCCCAGCAGATCGACGACGCGCCGGGCGAGTAACAAGGCCTGCTGGCGAGTGTTCGGGAGGTTTTCTGCCGCAAGTTCTGCATCGATGATCGCCGACAATTCATCGAGTTTGTTGTTCAACCGGGCGCCCGTGAAAGGGGCTGAACTGTCGCGATTTGCACCATGATGATTTGCACCACAGGCCACACTCGCGGGCGTGGCTGGAATCGCTGCCTGGCACCATCGAAAAACTTGCAAGGACGAGATTACCAACCAGGGCAGGGCGGTAGTGGACGCCTCCGAGTAATCCTTAGTCGCTGAAGGGCGGAGCCCATTAGCTGCGGACGCCGTTGGCGCGACGCCATGATCAATCCGCTCGAGTGTTTCCAGCTGTTCAAAATTGGCGAGAACAACTTGATGATCTCTGTGAACGGTTGCAGGCGATGGAGTCGTGGCGTTCAACGAACGGACCGCGATGACTTCGGGATTATCGATCACGGCATCACCGCTGGTCTTGGTCTTACTCGCCAATTTCACGACGGGTAATGAAGACGGTGGCGGCGTATCGCGTTGGGTGGCCGCAACGGGTAGCGGTTGCAAGGGTTGAATCACGACCCCGGCAGGACTGACCTCGCGGGTGTCGGCTGCGTTGATCTGCCGATAAACTTCTTCCCAGTAAACGGATTCAGGCCAAGCTGGGGATTGGTACTCGGGTCGCGGCACTTGGTAGACGGTGGAGACTTTTTGGTTGCTGGTAGCGGAAGCCGATGACTGTTCCGCCATTTCAGCGTTTCGGGCTAAGCTGCCGGTACCGACGACTTTTTCATGAACCTTACCGCGCGAGTCGTCACGACCGGCTTGTTGGTTGCTCTGACAGGATGAGGCACTCGATCGCGGCGATTCCAGTGTCCCACGCGAGATTTGCCAAGCGGTACAGCCGCCGCAAATTAAGCAGGCGCTGGCCAATCCGAGCATGGCGAGTCTTCGAAAATCCAGCGGCATGGCGTACCTAGTTGATGCGATCTCACGAGACGAACCCTATCGCGGCGGGGATATTAGCCCTTTGGGTGATTCAGAACAAGACAAGCCGATGACTACTGCAGAGTTCAGCTAGCTATCGCGGAAGAATCGCTCGAACGTGGTCAGGGAAGCGAATCAACGCCGCGATTCAGCCATTTTTTTCCATGGCCAAGCTGGCTGCCAACATTTCCAGGAGCAACCGACCGCGGCTGTCGGCGGAGTGGGAACCCTTAAGAGCCAAATCGCAGGCGAGCAGTTGCGTCCCCAGCCGTTCGACGCGCGCCCGTCCCAGTCGCTTCAAGTTGTGCTGAGCTCGAGGAACCTCGTCTCCCCAGCTTCGAAAGCCTGCCTTACTCACGGCGCTCGATACGTCGGGACGTGCCGCTTTTTGCCGCATGCGATCGTAAATTTCGACAGCCCGGGGATATCGGCGGAGAGACCAGGAAAGTTGCCCGTAAAGGGCTAGGGGGTGCTCGCCGGAGAGAAGCAACCGATCGAGGGATTCGATCGCATCCTTGAGTCGGCCGTCAGCCATCGCGTCAACCGTCACCCACATGGTCTTGGCGATCCAGCCGCCCACATGTTGCTCGACGAGGGCCAAGTCGACCGCCCCCTCCTCAGGAATGTAAAGGGACAACTTTGCCAATTCGCTGTCGATGCGACCGAGATTCGATTCTGTAAGGTCGCAGAGCAGGCGGATCGCTTTCGGTTCTACTACCAAGCCGTACGTCGATCGAGCATATTCGGCCAACCACCGATCGAGCTTGCCGACATCGACACCCTTGGTTCTGCCGCGGGTCGTTTCAGGGAGCTCACAATTGATTTGCAGACCATGTTGGTCAATCTGCTTGTACAATCGCGTGTTGCTGGGCCAGGAATCGACGATCAGGATCAACGTTGCCGACAAGCGTCGTTGCACGACGTCTTCCAATCGTTCGCGGTACTTCGTTACAAACTCTTCGGCCTTGTCAACGATCACGCGTTTGTTGCCGCCGAAAAGGGAGGTGGTCATCACCTCGTCCATCAGCACACGCCACTCTGGGCTTTCCTCGAAGCGCGTCGTCGAAAACTCGTCATCCTCGCCCGCGTTACCTCGAAAACTGTGCAGGACGAGTTGCTTCAAAAACCGCTGCCCCCCAAACAAGACGCAAACACCAGGCTGGGGTACCGTGTCGCTGCGGTGCAAGTAGTCGAAAGCGTGCACAGTGTTTCCCGCGGGCTTTTGCGAATGGGCGTCGGATTTGGAAGTTGCTTTAGCCATATCCCTCGAAGCAGTTCGTTGCGAGCAGACAGAATCGATCAGCGAACAGGTAGAATTTTACAGGCCGAGCCCCTCGCGAACGTTCGGCCATTAAAATCGGGCTCATTTATGGTACACTTCGCGGATTGTAAGCGGTTTCTTGGGGTGGCGGCAGCAAAACCGCACGCGATGCGGAACGGATGGGCATCCCCATCGACGTTGCGTTCCGCATCAGCCAATCGAAACCGAAAGCCGCAAGCCGTTCGAACTCCCTGACTCATGTCCACGAGATTGTATCCTGAAACAGGTCGTCCATGAATCACTATCCACCGCTTCGTTTCGATTACTCAGGGGTGTTACGACCTGAATTTGGTCTGTCGGAATCTCAGATCGAGGCGGCGCTGTCCGAACTCGACGCCTACCGCCGCGAGATGTTGACGACAGATTTAGAGTTGTTCGGCCGGGGCACGGACATCCCCGCCGAAAAGGTGCCGCTCGATGCCGGCTTCATCGACCTGCCGGACCGTTTGCTCGACGAATATCGAACGGTGCGAAGCACCAGCGAGTTGCGGTCGATCCTGGTAGCCGCCAAACGAATTCAAGACTCTTTTGACCGTGTCGTCATTCTGGGGATCGGCGGTTCATATATGGGGGCTCGGGCGATTCTGGAATCCTGTTGCGATCCCTTCTACAACGAGTTGCCCTGCGGCGAACGGGGTGGGCGCCCCAAAATTTATTTCGCGGGGAACAATGTCGACAATGATCACACTCAAGGGTTGCTGCACCTGCTGCGATCGACCACCATTTCCGGCGATCCTCACTCTCGATGGGCCTTGGTGGTGATCAGCAAAAGTGGCGGGACGTTAGAAACCGCAGTGGCGCTGCGGCAATTCATGCAAGAGTTGAAGCGATCGTTTGGTGCCGAAGCGCTGCCCGATGCTCTGATTCCGATCACGGGAGCTTCCGGGAAACTGTCCGAGCTTGCGGAGGCAATTGGTTGCCGGACTCGTTTCGCGGTACCCGAAGGGGTGGGGGGAAGATTTTCGATTTTTTCTGCCGTGGGACTGGTGCCGGCGGCGATCATGGGTGCCGACATCGTGAAATTGCTGGAGGGGGCGTCGCAAATGACGGATCATTTCCGCCGCGAGGCTCCAGCTGAAAACCTGGTGATGAACTATGTCGCCGTCAACCGGCTTATGGAGCTGCGACATGGGTGCCTCACGCGGGTTCTGTCGGCGTGGTCCAATGCCTTGGAATCGACTGGATTTTGGTACGATCAACTGCTGGCGGAAAGTCTCGGCAAACAGGAGCAAGGGGCTTTGCCGCTGACGGTCGTCAATACCCGCGATCTGCACTCCCGCGCCCAGCAGCACCAAGAAGGTCGCCGCGACAAACTGATGAACAATCTCATAGTGGACCGGTACCGTCACGATTCTTTAGCTGTCGGCAAAATCGGCTGGAACCAAGACGGTTTGGACGCCTACGCGGACCTGACCCTGCCACAAATCATGCAGGCGGCCATCCAAGGAACCAATCAAGCGTATGCCGAAGATAGGCGACCTTCGACGAACCTGCATTTGCCGGCCACCGACGAACCGTCGCTGGGACAATTTTTCCAGATGATGATGTTGGCCACTGTTTTGGAAGGACGATGGATGAGGATCAATCCTTATGGGCAACCTGGGGTCGAGGCGTATAAAATGCACATGAAACGGTTCCTGGAATCGCAACGGGTTTAGCCGGCTGGGGCGGAAGCCCGCTGCAGGACCGGAATCGGCCGCTTTTGTTAAAGGGAGTTGAGTCTACTTCGAGGCATCGATGGCGTTGAAATTAACTTGGTACGGCCACGCGACATGGGGCATTGAATTCGGGGGCAAGAAAATCATCGTCGACCCGTTCTTCGATCAAAACCCCGCTTGCTCGAAAAAAGCTAGTGAAATCGAATGCGATCTGATGCTGATCACTCACGGTCACGGCGATCACATTGCCGATGCTGCAGCCATCGGCAAGAGAACCAAGGCCCAGATCGTCTGTGTATTTGAAATTGCCGAATGGCTGGGCAAGCAAGGCGTAACCAACCTGTCGGCGATGAATCTCGGGGGCACGCTCAAGTTGCCGTTCGGATCCATCAAGATGACGCCAGCCTTCCATAGTTCCGCTTTGCCCGACGGCTCCAACGGGGGCGTGGCCGGCGGTTTCGTGCTGAATCTCGGCGGGCGGCGCATTTATTTCTCTGGCGATACCGCTTTGTTTTCGGACATGAATTTGATCGGAGAGATGGGCATCGAGGTCGCGGTGATTCCCATTGGCGATTTGTACACGATGGGTATCGAGGACAGCGTGACGGCCACCAATCTCATCAATCCGAAATTCGTGGTTCCCAGCCACTACAACACGTGGCCCCCGATCGAGCAGGACGCGGGGGCTTGGGCTGACGCCATCCAGCGCGAGACCTCCGCCGAGCCGATTGTCCTGGCCGCAGGTCAATCCCACGAATTTTCTGCCTTCGCCGCTAATTAACGAAGGGAATCCCATGCAAATCGATCTCCATTTCAATCGTCTCGTTCCGACGGCACTAGCAGTATGGTTGCTGGTTACGTGGAGCGCCATGGCGCATGAGGAATTCCGCTGGAAGCTTTCCCCAGGCGATCGCTTGAGCGTTACGATCAACCAAGCCAGCGAAACCCAATCGGTGTGCGAGACCGTCAAGCGGATTTCCGGCAACGAGATTGCCGTGGAAATCGACTGGACCGTCACAGCAGTCGAGGACGACATTGTTCAAATCCGCCAAACCATCAAGCGAATCCAAATCCGCCTGGCCACCCCCACCGCGGACGGGTCGAATCAAGTTGAAATCGACACGTCGGCCAACGCTGCGGCCCGTCCGAAAAAGGGGGTCGAGCTCAAGGTCCTCGACGATCTCAACTCCTTGATCGGGGTCAGCGTCGATTTGTCAATGAATACGCGAGGCGAAATTCTGGATCTGCGAATTGCTGAGGATGACCTCCAAAAAATTCGGCAGGCCGGCAGCCAGACTCCATTGTTGAACCTCATGTCGGTCGAAGGCATGCAGGATCTATTCCGCGCGTCGTCGTTCGTTCTGCCGGAGGAGCCGCTCAACCCGGGCGCGACCTGGGAGCACCGACGGACATCCGAAAGCCCGTTCGGAAAATTCACTACGAAGGAAAGTTTTGAATTCGCCGGCGAGGTCGATCGCGATGGGCGGAAACAGCTCCAGTTCGCCTCGAAAACGACAGTTGATCAACTGCCAGAACGCCCTGCGAACGTGAACCCCGTCGACCCGCCACCCGAACTGCGCGAGATCAGCGGCCAAGGAACCTATTGGTTCGACCCCGAACGTGGAATTTTCACTGAGGCGAATACGAACTCCGTTCTTCGCTCTCGAAAATCCTTTCGCGATCTCGTCGTTAACACCACGATCACGAGCCGAGCGTCTCTGATCATAGAACGACGCTAGAAGGATCGTCACGCAACATGCCCTTGCCAGAGTTCCCAGACTACACAGAAGTTGCCTCTATTTCGGACATTCCCGCAGGGCAGGGGAGAGCCTACGAGGTCGCTGGAAAAGCCATCGCGATTTTTAATTGCGGCGGACAATTTTTCGCCATCGACGATCAGTGCCCACACATGGGAGCCTCGCTGGCTGATGGCTGTTTGGAAGGTTGCGTCGTGTCCTGTCCGTGGCATGCTTGGCGATTTGATGTTCGCGATGGCACTTGGGTCGACAATCCCAGGATCAAGACGGACGCTTATCCGCTTCAAGTTGTGGCCGGAAAAATTTGGATCGGCCCCAAGCCGATCACACCTAATTCCTAAACCAAGTCGTTCACCAGGCGATCCATGACTAAACCCAAAGCCAATCCAGCGGCCAACACTGAATTATCGCTGCGTGATTTTCAGGCGCTGATTCGCAAAATGTACTACGAGAAAGACGTCGCGCGAGGTATCGAAGGAACCTTCATGTGGCTGCTGGAAGAGGTCGGCGAACTTTCCGCGGCGCTCCGGGAGCGGAACCAAGTGAATCAAGCAGAGGAATTTGCGGATGTCCTCGCGTGGCTGTGCACGATCGCGAACGTCTGCGAGATCGATTTGACGGACGCTATCCAACGAAAGTATGGTACCGGTTGCCCAGGGTGCGGAAAATTTCTGTGTGTCTGCCCCGACTCGGAAAAACCTTGACCTTTATGGCCAAGCCCTGGCCGACGCGATTCGATTAGGGCATGGTCGAATGCCGCCCCGTGGATTATGCTAGGAAGCTTGACTCGACAACTGCCAGCGCGACTGCCAGGCCCCCCCTGTCGGCCGCATGTTTCGCCCAGACAGATCGACTTTTCTCATAAACGACGATCATTCCGATCAACGATTGACGACATGATGCAATGCCGATTAAAAGTCACCCTGATGGTACTGGCGGCTTTGTTGATCGGATCGCACTGCACACTGCGATCAGCAGGTGCCTCGCAGCAGAACCAACAAGATTCACCAGCTCCTGGTGGGCCGAATCAAGCTCAGGGCAGCGAGCTGCCGTTGGCATCCTTTCAAATTGGATTTGCCAATCATATCCGACTCGGCCACTGGACACATCTTTCATTGCAACTTCGCGACCCCACCCGCTGCACCTCGGTTCGCCATGTCGAAATCACCTGCCCCGACGGCGACGCGACACCTGTCACGTACCGTCAACCGGCCACTTGCGACGACCAGGGGATAGTCCAAGCCTATTTTCGTTTGGGCCGCCCCCAAGGCGAAGTCTCCGTCCGCCTGTTGGATGGCACGGACAGCGTTGTATTCCAGTATCAATTTTCCGTGAGCGAAGCGGGTGAAATAGTCAAAACAGTACGCCCGACGGCTCGATTGATTGTCGGCATTGGGAATGTACCGGAATTCCGACGAAGCACGAACGCTGAAGAGACTGCCGAACTGGATCTGGCAACGTTCTTGTTGAAGGATTCACCGATCATTCATTTACCGCGTGACCAACAAGGCTATCGCGGCATCGACACGGTCGTCCTTGCCGCAACCACACGCGAATTGCTGGACGCTCTGTCGAACGAGCAAATTCAAGCCCTGACGAACTGGGTCGAACGGGGCGGCAAACTCCTGATGTGGGTCAACCCTGATTTGATTGACGAACTGCGCGGTAATGGCCGGCTGAGTTCCTTGGGCCGTTTCGACTCACTGAAGCCACAGACCCAGCGGCGTTTGTCGGTCGTCGAACGGTTCGCTGACGCCACGGTTCCCATTGCAATGGAAAATCCGATTGCAGTGCTGAACCTGGGTGAGTCCATAAGCCAAGTGGTCCTCTCTCAAGACGGTTGGGCCGTCGCCGGTCGTTATCGACTGGGCATGGGTACGGCCACGATCGTCGCGCTATCGCTGAGTGATCCCCCCTTGAGTTCGTGGAAATACACGCCGGTCATGCTGCACAAATTCCTGTTCGCCGACGACGCCGCGGTCGATTCGGGATCGCTACCGGGTTCCGCCCGCATGATTGACAATGGCTACCGTGATCTGGCTGGCCAATTTCGGGTGCCGCTGGAAGCGTTTTCTAATGTTTCGCTGATCCCATTCACGCTCGTCGCGGTATTAATCGGATTGTTTTTGCTGATTGTCGGCCCGGCCGAGTATTTTCTGCTCCGTTCGCTACGCGAAAAAATGCATTGGACTTGGGTCAGTTTTCCGATCTTGGTAGCCGCATTTTGTGGTCTGGCGTATTGGCTCAACCATTCGTTCAAATCACCGACTTCACAAGTCAATGTTTGCGAGGTGATCGATGTCGAACCCTCGACGTCGCTCGTCACGGGACGAATGTGGGCCGGAATCTACAGTCCGACCGCCGACGAACTGACCATCAAGACTCGAATTCGAAATTTGCAATGGGGAGAACCGACCCGCTGCGAAGTCACATGGATGGGGCACCCCGGGTCGGGCCTTGGGGGGATGCAAACCAAGGTCACAGCCTTCGCGACGCCCGAAGGGTACCTGCAACCGATCGCAAATCAGGGCGAGCAACAAAACTGTTGGCTCGAGAACTACCCGATCAACTTCGCGTCGACCCGCACGGTTGCGGCTTACTTCGAATCGCGAACCACGATCCGCTCCAACTCGCGACTGATCCGTACACGCCGACTCGATCGCCTAGACGGTCAAGTTGGCAATCCATTTGATTTCACTCTCTACAATGCCCGTTTGTTTTATGGAGAATCGATCTTCGTTCCCGAGAAGCATTTGGAGCCCGGCGACGCCGTCGATGTCTTTACGGAAATGAAGGAGAGGACCATCAAAAACTACTTTGCAGGCCGCACCGGAGACGCGACCAAGGAAGGCAGTAAAGCTCAGCGGTGGAACCCAAATGAACGCGATGTTAATCGCATCCTCTCCTTGGCGATGATCCACAACATGCTCGGCGGACAACGCTACTCGGGCCTGAGTAATCGATATCTCGAAGGTTTGGAATTGTCGGACCAACTCCTACCCGATCGCGCCATCCTGGTCGCCGATATTACCGATCCCGTTTGGCAACTGGAGATCGATGGCAAGGGGCAAAGCGCCGCTGCGCCTCCACGAACCACTATCATCCGTATTTTTCTGCCCGTCGAAATCGAACGCGCACGGTCGGAGTCCAGAACCGAATGATTCGCACAGAAAATCTCACGAAGAAGTATGGCGATTTTTACGCCATCAAGAACATCAATTTGTCTTTAGAAGCCGGCGACTTGTTTGGCTTCATCGGCCCCAACGGTGCCGGGAAAACCACCACCATGCGGATCATCGCCACCTTGCTGGAACCCTCGCACGGCGAAGCGTATGTATGCGGCCACTCGATCTACGAAAACCCCCGGGAAATTCGCCGCTTGGTGGGCTACATGCCTGACTTCTTCGGCGTCTACGACGACATGAAGGTCATCGAGTACTTGGAATTCTTCGCGGCAGCCTACCGGATCAATGGCCCCGAGCGGAAAAAACGCTGCGATGAACTGTTGGAAGTTGTCGATCTCGAGTTCAAAAGATACGCCCTGGCCAACACCCTCTCTCGCGGCCAAACCCAGCGACTTGGCCTGGCCCGGGTTCTGCTGCATGACCCTCAAGTTCTGCTGCTGGACGAGCCGCTCAGTGGACTCGACCCCCGCGCTCGCATTGAAATGCGGAATCTGATGAGACAACTCGGCAAAATGGGGAAAACCATTATCGTCTCCAGCCACATCCTGCCGGAACTCGCCGACATCTGCAACAAAGTCGGCATCATCGATCGCGGCGAAATGATGCTGTCCGCCGAAGTCAACGACGTGATTCGTCGAGTCCGTGGCCGAACGGTTCTGCATATCGGCGTCCGCGATGGTTTGGACAAAGCCCTTCGCCTGATCTCCGAACAACCGATCGTGGCGACAGCGACCATTGGCGATGGATTCGTCACGGCAACCTTGAATGAAAACGTCGAGGACTACTCGGAACTCGCCACAGTCTTGGTCCAGAACGGACTAAGGTTGACGATGCTCCGCGAGGAAGAAATCAATCTGGAGTCAGCCTTCATGGTGCTGACCAAGGGAGTCGGCGCCAAAATCTAGGCCAAATGCTGATCCGCCAATTTGGGCGGGCTCAAATGGCTTCCGGGCCTCGCTCTCCCGTGCGGATGCGCACAACATCCTCCAGCGGCAAGATGAAGATTTTGCCGTCGCCCACCTCTCCTTTGTCTCCCGTGCGGCCCCCCTTGATGATCGCGGCAATGGTCGGCTCAACGAATTGTTCATTGACGGCGATCTGCAATTGGACCTTGCGACGCAGGTTGTTGGTGAAACCTTCGCCCCCGTACAACTCCGATTTGCCGGTTTGTCGGCCGAAGCCCTGACAATCCATGATCGTGAGCCGATAGACCTCGACTTCGGTAAGGGCCTGTTTGACCGATTCCAGATTGTGTGGCTGAATTATCGCGATGATGAGCTTCATTGGGGGCTCCCACAGGAATGAGCCCTATGAATCTACCCCAAATGCCTGGCATCGCCAATCGGCAACGAGCGATATCGCTATTTGGTCGCATCCTGCGACTCTGTTCAACGCGCCGTTGAAGAGCCCAGTTATTTCGACTTGGTCGGCAGTGAATCTTTGCCCAAACGTGCCTTTGCTGATGCGTCGGTTTACGGACTCTGACCGTTTTAGAATTGTCCCTTGTCCCCAAAGTTCCGCTTTTAGAACAAGATAATCGCGTCCATCGCTGGAATCAGGCGGCCCGAATCAATGGCCGACGCTCCGTAATCGATACGCAGTTCAGGACGAAATACGAAATTCGCATGGGGACGGAAGTTCAGGCCGGTCGTGAAGTCCCACGTTGACCGGGCCGTGCCGAAGATTTGATCGGACTTCCACCACTCGACGCGGGTTCCCAAGGCCAAGCAAGGATTGATTTGATAGAACAGATAGTTCGTGATGCCGAATTCATTGTTGTTCTGCAAATTCAAGAAATCCCCTGCGAACACATAGCAAAGCCGATCCGTCACTTGAAACCGGGCGACTGCCGATTGCAAGATGCCGCTACCACGGTGACCAGTATCTCCGAGAGAACTGGTCAACTCCAATGACGTGCGCTGCGAAGGTTGCAAACGCAGGCCGGCGAGCAGATTGAAGCCGTTGTCGGTTTGGTCGAAACCTGTATCCCAGCCCAGCGTAGCCCCCCCTAGTAGCGTCACACCGGGAGCACGCTGATGGGTAGCCAAAATCCCCGTGTGCCCGAACGGTTGCGTGTAGAAGCGGGTGTAGGTCCGGCTATAGAAAAAGTTCTCTGCCGAAGGGATGCTCTCGGCACCGAACGGCGACAGAAAGCGGCCGATTTTGACTGACGTGCAGCTGTTGGCACGCTCGATGTAGGCTTGAGGCAAGGCCCAACCGTAGATCCCATGATCCCAGCCATTGTCCCACCCGGTCGGGGCACCTGTCGGACTATTGCCGAACGATTGAATCTCCGGTCCGTCGATACCGTAAACGGCGTCAATGCGATAGCCCCAAGAGCCGTTCCTCTGACGCGCGGCCGGACGCTCGATGAAGCCCCAAACCTGATGCAGGTTGAGGCGTTCCTCACGCGTGTTCAAGTACGGCAGATTCGAATCGTGAATCCCGACTTGAAAAAAACCACCAGCCCGCCGCCCATTGCAAGCAGTACCGAAGATTCGCTGCACATCTCCGAGTTGGCAGCACGTGCCGCGACTGGAACGGGTTCGATTTTCATAATCGGGATCCGTGGCATTGCTGCGGGTATCGAGTGGCGGCCGTTGCTCGAAGGGATTGTTGCCCGTTGATTGCGGGGCCCCGGGAACTTGATCGTAGCCGTCTTGAATCCTTTCGGTCTTGGCTTCCGGATCTTGATTGGACTTGAACAACCGCACCCCCCGATTACTCGCCGCAGTCGCAGGAGGCGTTGGAACTCCGACCGCTGGGCGGGAGGCATCGCTCGCGCGCCAGGGGTACCATTCCGCATTTTGTTGGCCAGACAACACGGTGGTTGAACAAGCGGTGAGGATTCCCACCCAATAACAGAGCACTCGCATGCGACCTTCCCTTGTCGTCAAATCCGTTGCCTTACTCTCGCCGTACGACTCACAGAGTGCGTGCGCACGTTACGATCGAAAGAATCTGAACCTCAGTTGGGATATCGGATGCGCTTTAAAACGAAAATAACCAATTTGGCCAAAGTCGCAATTGGCGAAACTTGGCAAACTGTAACGGACCGTTCCCAGCGGCTTGGGCGACGCCAACGAAGCAACAGTCATGCCAGCGAAAGCCCTGCCACGGAACTGCCCCGACCAAGCCCCATGTGCGTTGCCCCGTCCCTATGTTCGGGACGGCTGCGTGGCTACAGCGTCGATTCGGATCAAAATGACCATAGGCGAATCCCCCAGAGCTGATGATTCTCAAACGCCGACAATAGGTTGCGTCCTATCGTCTGCCTGCTAGCGATCGGAATCAAAGAGGGCGTCGACATAGGTATCGACGTCGAATTCTGCCAGGGCGTCGGGCGTCTCCCCCAATCCGATGAACTTGACGGGCAAATCGAACTCCTGGCGAATCGGGATCGCGACGCCTCCCTTGGCAGTACCATCGAGTTTTGCAAGGACGATTCCCGTGCAGTCGGCGGCTTGTGAGAATCCCTTGGCCTGGCTGATCGCGTTTTGGCCAGCCGTGGCATCGAGGACGAGCAGCACCTCATGCGGAGCCTCGGGGATCACCTTCCCGATTACCTTTTTAACGCGGGATAATTCATCCATCAAATTGGTTTGAGTTTGCAAGCGTCCCGCCGTATCGATAATACAGATATCGGCATTTTGATTTTTGGCGGCCTCCGTCGCCTTGTAAGCAACGCTGGCCGGATCGCTCCCCGGTTTGCCAGTTACGATTTGAGCGCCGAGACGTTGTGCCCAAATGGTAAGTTGCTCTACAGCCGCGGCGCGAAATGTATCTCCGGCGCCGAGGACAACAGTTTTTCCGGCTTGCACAAAGCGGTACGTCAGCTTGGCGATGCTGGTCGTTTTTCCCGAACCGTTGACGCCGACGACCATGATCACCGTTGGCCCCGTGTCGGCCATCCGCAAACCGTTCGACTCCTGCCGCATGATTTGGCGAATGGATTCCTTGGCGGATTGAACCAGGTCCTGCAGATGCACCTTGCGGCCACGGAATTTGCGATGGATATCGTCGCGGATCTGTGCTGCCGACCGATTCCCCATGTCCGTTTTGACCAGGTAGAGGAACAGTTCATCGAGGAATTCGTCGTCAACCAGGCGACCATCCTTGACCAAATCTCGAATGTCGGTGTTGAAGAATTTGATGGTATTTTGCAAGGCACTTCGCAAACTTCCGAAGAAACCCACTTTTTGAGAAGTGCTGGCCGGGGCCGCAGACGGCAACGCCGTGGGGGCAGGCAGCTCGTGGGTGGCGGAATCGCCTGGCGGCTCGTCAGGCTGCCGCTCCGGTTGCCCCGACGCATCAGGCTGGGCAAGAGTTTCAGCTGCGGGAGTCTCTTTTTTGCGAAAGGGGTTCCAAAGTGCCATGGATCGCTTGAATAGTTACAGGGGATGTGAACGTTCGATGTTTTGTGCGCTGGGTACGGGAGTGTGATGCATTTGCCGCAATTTGTCGAGGATGCCATTGACGAAGGCGGGAGAGTCTTTGGTGCCGTAACGCCGAGAAAGCTCGATCGCTTCATTGATCGCCACGGCAGCCGGCGTTCCGAAGAACAAAAATTCGAATGCCCCCAATCGGATCACGTTGCGATCAATCAGCGGCATCCGCGAGAGTCGCCAGTTTTTCGAAACCTGGGCAACGAGCTGATCGATTTCTTGACGTTTGCTGTTGACACCGAGGTACAGTTGCGTCCCCAGTTCCACCAAATCCGGCACGCCGCCGAGCCGCCTCCGGAGAAACTGCCTCCATTGTGATTCGGCTGGCAGGTTGATTTCCGCTTGGTAGAGGAGCTGCAAGACGACTTGGCGAACTCGCGAGCGGCGGGAAATCACGCGTCGGCTCCCTTGTGCGGACGTAGTTGAACCATGGCCAATGCCGCTTCGGCGGCTTCTTCCCCTTTATTACCCAGTTTTCCTCCCGCGCGGTCAACGGCCTGCTGCAACGTGTCGCAGGTTAGGACGCCGAGCGCGACAGGAATGCCCGAGTTCAACGAAATCTGTCCGAGTGCGAGTGTCACGAAGCGATTGATGTGCTGGTCGTGGGTCGTTTCCCCCTTGATGACGACACCGATCGCAATCACGGCGGCGAGATAGGGCCGGGAATTGACGAGCCATTGCGTGGCAAGCGGGAGCTCCCAGGCCCCGGGAACACGAACGACTTCGATGGCATCAGGGGCCACGCCGTGGCGTTGGAGCGTGGCCTGAGCTCCCTCGCGAAGTTTTTCCGTGATCGACTCGTTGTAACGCGAGACGACAATCGCAAATTTTTGATCCATCCGTTTTTCTGTCGGCATCTGCTGTCTTGGCCTAGATTCCGCCAGCCTTGAGGCTAAGCAAGAATTCTGCATTCGTCTGAGTTTTTCGCAGGCGTTCGGTCAGGGTGAGCATGGCGTCGGCGGGACTCAGCGTACTGAGTGCCCGGCGGACTTGACAAATCCGCTGATATTCGTCGGGGTCGAGCAATTTTTCTTCGCGTCGCGTTCCCGAGCGATTGATGTCGATGGCCGGCCAGATTCTTCGTTCGACCAGGCTGCGATCGAGGACGATTTCCATATTGCCGGTCCCTTTGAATTCCTCGAAGATCACTTCATCCATCCGGCTTCCCGTGTCGATGAGGGCCGTGGCAATGATCGTTAGCGAACCACCTTCCTCGATCTTGCGTGCCGCCCCGAAGAACGCCTTGGGTCGCTGCATGGCGTTAGCATCGAGGCCCCCGGTCAAGGTCTTGCCCGATTGCGGCACCTCAGCGTTCCAGGCTCGCCCCAAGCGGGTGATGGAATCCAGGAATAAGACTACGTCCACTCGCGATTCGACCAACCGCTTGGCCTTCTCGAGTACCATCTCGGACACTTGAATATGGCGAGCCGGCGTTTCATCGAAGGTCGAGCTGATCACTTCGCAGCGTTCACCGTGCACCTCGCGTTCCATATCGGTAACTTCCTCGGGGCGTTCGTCAACCAGCAGCATGATGACGTAGGCCTGCGCATAATTTTTCAAAACGGCGCGGGCCATGTTCTGCATCAATATGGTTTTGCCCGCCCGCGGCGGACTGACGATCAGCCCGCGTTGTCCGAAACCGAGGGGCGTGATCATATCGACGACGCGCGTCGACAATTCTTGAGGATCGTGCTCCATCACGATCCGCTGGTCGGGATGCAGGGGCGTCAATTCATCGAAATGTTTGACGCGGTAATAATCGTTGGGGTCGAGTCCGTTGATCAGCTCGACCCGCAAGAGTGCGAAATACTTTTCGTTCTGCTTGGGAGGACGCACTTGACCACAAACGTGCGAGCCGTTCCGCAAGTTGAATTTTCGCACCTGGCTGGGCGAGACGTAGATATCGTCGGCGCAACTGAGGTAGGAGGATTTCGACGAGCGCAGAAAGCCGAACCCGTCGGGCAGAATCTGCAAAGTTCCCTCACCGTACATCAGGCCCTGATCCTTGATCCGTTGCTTGATGATTTTCAGCAGAATTTCACGATGAGACTGACTGTCGTCGACCGAAGAAACGTTTTCGGCAGCCGCTTGAGCCCGCAGGCTCGGCAAATCCATCCGCAGCAATTGCGAAACTGGAATCTCGCCTTCCTTGACTTCGCGGCGGACGTCGGTCGAGTTTTCCGGTCGAATTTCGTCCAGATGCGACCGTTCCGACAAGGAAACGGGCTCGCCGCTTTGCTCGATTTCCTTCAATTGCTCGACGACCTCAGGCGGGAGCTGCTCTCGCTTGGAGGCTTTCGATTTGGGACTGGCAGGCCGTGGCCGTTTCGGTCTTCCACTAGACCGGGGTTGATTTTGAGGTGAATTGGACATTAACGAAACCTAGAGAAGAGTAGAACGGAGCGAATTGCGCGGGAAAGCACGGGGAAGCAGAAGTCATCGTTGCCTCAGCGATGGCTTCTGTCTAGAGAGAAGTTTTCCCGAAATTACCGGCCGCAATTTTAGTCTTTGATCGGGGAACAATTCAAGCAACTGTTCACAACATTTCCCGAACTTTTCGGTATTTTTCGGCATCTAGCCCCCATTTCGCCCATAACTGTCGGACTTGGTCCGCCAAGGGGGCACTCGGTTGATCGTCATTATCCACAAGATCGGTCGCTCTGGCTCGCTTTTCCGCCAGCGGCGTTTGTCTCGCCTCGCGATCGAGCAGCTCGCGACGCGTCCAACCTCGAGCCTCGGCGCGGCGAATTCGAGTCTCCTGCGAACATTCCACAAATACGATGCGATCGCACCAGCGGTTCCAACCCGACTTGAACATGACGGCCGCATCGACAACTACTGCGGGGTATCCTGCAGCCCGAAAATCGTCGAGACGCTGGCGCACTAAAGCCTCGATTCGGGGATGGCTGATCCGCTCGAGCCGCCCAAGTCGCGTCTGTGCTGCCAGGGAGTCGGCAAAAACCAGACGAGCCAACGCTCGGCGATCGATTTCGCCCCGTTCGTCGAGAATTTCCCCTCCAAATTCGGCCACCAGCTCGTCGCGGACATCGGCGTTGCGCAGAACCTCATGGCCCAAGCGGTCGGCATCGATCACGGCAGCCCCCAAGCGGCCGAATTCCGCCGCCACATAACTTTTGCCGCTGGCAATGCCGCCCGCCAATCCAATGATCAACATGCCCAAAATTCCGCAATTTTCGGATAATCCTTGGAGCATATCATCGCCAGCCGCGAAATTGAACTAGCGACCACGTCAATACCACAGAACCAACCCCTCAATCGCGGGTTTCGATTTCGCCGCTACCCCGAGCCACCGGTCCCCCCTCCGCGCATCGATCTTGTCCCCGTCATGCAAAACAATCCTCCGTATCATTCCAGTTCTTGCCGCACTCGACAGCGACCTTAAGGGGAACTCGTAGCTGGAAGGCATTGCTCATTTCGTGACGCAGCATCGTCGCGACCTCGCGCTGCTGTGCGACCGGTGCCTCAACGACCAACTCGTCGTGAATCTGCAGCAACAATTGAGCCTCCGGAAATTCGGTAGCGAGTCGATCGGCGACGCGAAGCATAGCCGTTTTGATCAGATCCGCCGCCGATCCCTGACTGACCGTATTGATGGCGATTCGCTCGGGCATCGTCCGAGATCGTTGTCCAGCCGTTCTTCGCGGATCGCGGACTCCCTCGATCCCTCGGCGCCGGCCGAGAATCGTGCGAACTTCGCGATGGTCGTACGCTTGTTGCAATATTTCCGACAAAAATTTGTCGACGGCTGGGTACCGCGTGAAATAAGCCTCGATGAACTCGGCAGCCGCCTCTTTGCTGATATTGAGTTCCCGCGCCAGTCCAAATGGGCTCTGGCCGTAGATGATGCCAAAATTGATGGCCTTCGCTTGACGCCGCATTTCCGCGGTGACCCGCTCCAGCGGCACGCCACCGACTTGGGCCGCGACCACCGCGTGGATATCCTCGTCATGGGCGAACGCGGTCGCTAAGGCGCCATCCTGACAAAAGTGGGCCAACACACGCAATTCGATTTGCGAATAATCGGCGGCGATCAATGCGGCTTTTGGACTTCCGGCGACAAACGCCTGACGGATCCGCCTCCCTGGTTCCGACCGAATCGGAATATTCTGCAAATTAGGGTCCTTCGAACTCAAACGGCCCGTGCGGGCGACGTCCTGTTGGAACGAAGTATGCACGCGGCCCGTGCGCGGATTGATCTGTTCCAGCAGCGCGTCGGTATACGTATTTTTCAATTTGGCGAGTTGACGGTATTCGATCATCGCCTGTGGCAAGGGGTGCCGCGGGGCGAGTTCCTCGAGGACTTCGTTATCGGTGCTGCGGGCCAACTTGGTTTTCTTGACGACCGGCAAGTTCAATTGATCGAACAAGACATCGGCCAATTGTCTAGGTGAATCGACATTGAATGTCGTCCCGGCCAGACGATGAATCGCCACCTCGAGTTCCTTGAGCCGCTCGCCGAACTCCGCCGACAAACGACGCAAGGCAGCGGCGTCGACGGTGATGCCATGATATTCCATGTCCGCCAAGACGCGTACCAACTTCATTTCGACGTCATCGAATAGGCTTCGCAAACCACTGGCATCGAGTTGAGCCGCGAGATTCGGCCGCAGCCGCCAAGGCACGTCGGCGTCTTCTGCGGCATATTCGGTGATTTTCGCCACGGGCACGGCGCTCATCAAGATTTGCCCCTTACCACTACCGATCAAATCGGTAATCTTGATCGTACGGTGATTCAAAAACCGCAACGCCAAGTCGTCCAGATTGTGGACATTCCGGCCAGGATTCAAAAGATAATCCGCCACCATGGTGTCGAACAATCGGGCACGCACGTCGCAGCCGAGTGCCTTCATCACGATCAGGTCATATTTCAGATTCTGGCCGATGATCAAATGAGCGGGGTTCTGTAGTAGCGGTCGCAGCACGTCGATCAGTAACGACTCGTCAATCGTCGCCGCCCCCTCAGGTGCACGTACAGGAATATAGACCGCTTCGCCGTCAGCCCAGCCCAACGACACCCCGACCAACTCTGCCCAACGCGGATGCGGTGATGTGGTCTCGGTGTCGAACGAGAATTCGCCTTGGGCCGCGAGACGGCCCACGAGGTCGCGCAACTCATCGGCGTCGGTCACCGTGCGGTATTCTGTGTGCCAAACAGCCGGTTGGACGATCGGTGCGAGTTTTTCTACGCGATCCTTCAGCGAGCGAAAACCGGCCTCTTCGCAAATCGCGATCGCTTGCGGGACATCCATGCCACCCAAACGCCCGGCGACCCAATCGATTTCGATCGGCACGTTCGCATCCAATCGCACCAGTTGCTGACTGAGCAAGGCTTGATCACCCGATTCGCGAATGACACGCCCTTTCTTCCCCTTGATTTTGTCGGTGTTCGCCAAAATCTGTTCCAAGGTGCCGAACTCGTTCAATAGTTGTTGGGCTGTCTTCGGACCAATCGACGGGACACCGGGGACGTTATCGCTCGTATCGCCAACCAAGGCCTGAAAGTCGACGACTTGATCCGGGCGAATCCCCCAATCTTTCGCGAGTTGCTCGGCGTCGTAGAACGTTCCTTTCCTCAAATTCAACAAGGCGACATTGTCGGAAATCAGTTGGCGACAATCCTTGTCGCTGGTGACCAGCACACATCTGCCACCGCGCTCGGTCGCGATGCGAGCGATGGTCGCTAAGATGTCGTCGGCCTCGTAACCCTCCACATCCAACACGGGAATTGCCAACGCGTGGAGCAACCGCTGAATCTCCGGTATCTGCGACCGCAAGTCTTCGGGCATTTCTTCGCGATGGGCTTTGTACTCCGGGTAGATCTCGTTGCGAAAGGTCGTGTCGCTATGATCGAACGCTGCGAACAGATAATCGGGCTTCCGCGTCTGTAGAATATCCAGCAAATCTCTCGTGAATCCGAACAAAGCATTGACAGCACGCCCGTCCGGTCCCGTCATTTCCCCGATGGCGTGAAAGACTTGATAGATCAAGGAATGAGAATCGATCACATAGACCGTTTTGCCGGCCAAGCTCTCAGGCGATTCGGGAATCGCCTCAACGTTGTTTACTGCCAAGGAAGGCGTCGTCGGCGGCTGCTCCGGCGTTTCGGCAGGGTCATCAGGTGCTAAATCGGCGAATAACTGGCCGGTGCAATTGCCCGCATTTGCTTTTTTGCTTTTCAACATTCGCTCCTTATCGCGAGCTATGCCTAGGATGTGCTTAGAGCCTTTCCCAAACCCCACAACACCCGTATCCCGAAGCGTAAGCGAGGGCTGGTTATGGGATCGGTTGTTAAAGGGAATTCTAAACTGACACGGCCGGTTTCAGGGACGGTCCAACCGGCGCGGTTTAGCCGTAAAAATCGGAGTATTCGCGCTCGTTTAGCGGTTTAATTCGAACTTTTGCAGACTTCTGAGAATTTCTCCCCAGTTGGTCGATAAACTGAAACTGTCTGATTCTCGGGAAATCGAAAGTTTGACACTGATTTTACCCGTATTTAGAATTGATTCACGGGAGTGTGCGGGCCAGTTTTTCCTGAAGTTCTGGCCAGACATACGGGCGCTCATCCATTCTGTTCGGTCTGTTCGGTCGAAAGTTAGTTCGTTTTAAATTCTCCACAGGAGTTTGGTTTCATGGCAGCTCGCGAGAATCAAGGCTATTTGATTGCCGTCATCTTGTTGGTTCTGCTCAGCTTGGTACTCGCGCTGCTCTTCTTTTTGAACTGGATGAGGGCCAATGACCTGGCGGATGCCAAGTTGCAAGCCGAACAAAAGGCGAAAAGCGAAGGAGCTCTACGCGAGGCCTATGAGAAAAAGTCCGAAATCCTGATGGCGCTCGTCGGCGGATTGGGCAAAAGCGTGGCCGAGGTCGAAACCAGCCGCCAAATGCTCGATCGGACAGTCGACCAACTCCAAGGTGGTGATCGTGACGCTGTCGTCAAGGTCAAAAACGATGTCGACCAAATCATGGCCGAATACGAAAAAGACATGAAGCTGTTCCTCGGGGCTCGAGACGCGAACCGCGAAGAGACCTGGCGTAGCCTCACGAAAAACTTTAGCGACGCCCTCAGCCGCAACTACGGCGAATTAGAAACAGAGCGGAATACACGCGCTCGAGTCGAGCGTGAAGCCGCAGCCGAAATCGCTGCGAAACAAAAAGAAGTCGAGGAGAAAACGCAACTCTGGCAGGCAGCTCTCCGTGACCTCTCCGTTAAAACTGAAGAATTCAACAACTACAAATCCCAACAGGACGCCAAATTCGAGGAATTCCAATCTCGGTACACGGGCCTCGAGCGGAATTTCGGTGACGAGCGCCGTAGCTTGGCCAGCGAAATCAGCAAACGCGACGAAACCATCCGCGAAAACGAGAACCGGATTTCAATGCTCAAGACCAAGGTCGATCAATATGAAAAAGAAAATTTCGACCTGGCCGATGGAAAGGTCATCCGCGTCAGTAGCAACAGCATTTTCATCAACGTCGGCTCGCGCGACGGCTTGAAACCAACGCAGACTTTTTCAGTCTTCGATGCGTCTGCCACCAATTTCGACTCGAAGGCTCCCAAGGGTGGCATCGAAGTCATCAAGGTCTGGGATCATCAGGCCGAAGCCCGTATCCTCGCCGAAAACCCCCTCAAGCCGATCTTGGCAGATGACCAAATCTTGAACCCCGTATGGGATCCGGGCTACAGCGTTCCGATCGCCCTCGCCGGTATCTTCGATCTGGATGGTGATGGAATGGACGACACCCCGCGACTCATTCAAATGATCCGCCAAAATGGTGGCAACGTCGTGGCCTACCATGATGGCGAGGGCCAAGTACAAGGCCAAATCGATCCCGCCACCCGTTATTTGGTGGTTGGTCGCAGCCCCATGACCGGCACCGATGACAACGCCGAAAAAGTCAGCCGCGGCATGAGAAATATTCTCAACCAGGGCAAAGACCACCAAATCCAGGAAATCGATCTGCGAAAACTACTCAACTGGATGGGTCGGCATAGCCTTCCCTCCGTCGAGCGACTCGACTCCAAAATCGGCAATCAATTCCGCGGCAGCGAGTCCGCCGTCCGCTAGACGCAACGCTCCTGTCTCCGGATTTCGCAAACGGGGGCTGCAATCGATCTGGCTCAGAATTAGCTTGGTATGGCAGATCGACCTTGCGCTATGGCCGATCAGAACCATCCATCATACTTAATCCCCAGTTCAACTAGGATTGGCTAACACGTCGTCATCAAAAGGCGAACGCGAGGCGGGCTTCCACAAACACATCAGCACGCCGCCGAAATACAAAATGGTCAACGGGACCGCCAGGAGCAACATGCTGATCGGATCGGCCGGAGTCAAGAACATCGCCAATATAAAGATGACCATGATGGCGATTCGCCAATGGACAAGATACGTCGAAACGTCGATCAAACCGATGCGATTCAAGAAAAGCATCAACAGCGGAAGCTGAAAAGCGATCCCGAAGCCTAACGGCAGAATCAACACAAAACTCAACCACTCCGACACGCGAGGTTGCGGCTCAATCCCCGTCTGCGCGTTGAACGCAAATAAAAACTGTAGCACTGGATCGAACACGAAAAAATACGCAAGCAGAATGCCGCTCAAAAACAGACCTAGACTGATCGGTAAAAACACGTGGACGTAACGCTGCTCGTGGGGATACAATCCAGCTGCCACGAAGGTCCATAGCTGATAAAACACCCAGGGACTGGCTAAAAACAGCCCCGCAATTACTCCGGCCTTTACCCAAATCATAAACGGCTCCGTGATCGCCAACGATTGAGCACTGACCTTGACCTCCCGCCATGTCGTCAGCGGAACTAGGTTCGTCTTCAGGGGCGGCAGCAAATCGCTGAACGCTCGATGCAGCAATACTCGATTTAATTTCCGGTTTAGCACGGCGTCGGCTTGCCGATCCAACCGTTGATTCATCGCCTTGATTCCCGAATTGCGGTCATCCGTTTCTCCTAGTGCTTGTTGCCACCAACTCACGGTGGCGTCAGGTGAGCGGAACTCGGCGAGTTGCCTCAGTTCGTGATCGTTCAGCAACCGGTCCAATATCTCGAGAAACGCTTCGGCATCCGCATCGCTTAATTCCTCGTCTCGATCGCTCCACGCGGTCACCCGTGCTCGGTCGTTTTCACTCAGCTGGCGAAAAATGGCCCGAGGCAGTACATAAGCGTCCTTAGTCGATGCCATCCGGCGACAGGCTTCCCGCATCTTTTCCCGTGGAAACTCGGTCAAACCGATGTGGTCCGTCACCGGTGCGGCCGGTGGCAGGGATCGCTGCATTTCGGGAGGTAAAGATTCCGCAAGATCGGCCGGATCAACCCAGATTTTTTGCGGGATGTATCCAGCTTGAAGCCAGACCTCGAACTCCTCCGGTACCCACCCCGCCTCGTCAACAATCGCCTGCCGCGCTCTCGTCTGATTGAACTTCTCGATGGAGCGATTCAGCGGTTTTAATAAAACGGCGATAATCGAATTGCCGAAATACAAACCGATGGCTGTCCCGACAGCGACGCCGATGAGCGCACGGACTAAGACCTTCCGCAATTCCTCCAGATGTTCACCGAACGACATGCGCGTGTGCTCAAACAGGTCTTCGTCGGTCCGCCGACCAGATTTGGAGCGAGTATCAGGGGCTCTTGTCGCCAAGGTTTGTCCTTTAGAATGGAATCCGAAGTCGTATTCAGGTTCGGTGCCAGACCACTGTCAAACTCGTGTGGCTTTGTCCCATGCTGCGTAAGTCCATGGCTAATAAAACGCATTAAACGCGAAAAACGGGTGCCACCGCGTTTCAAGTGGTAGTATTGGGATAAAGCATAGTTTAACTGGCCAACCGCTTACTCTTCAACTCTAAACGCTCGCATCCCATTTCTCGATCCACATGACGACGCTTTCTTGCAACAAGTGCCCCACCGACGAACTGCCACGCCTGCCCATCGTATTTCGTCCGCTCTTTAAGGACTACCTTTGGGGTGGACAGAAGCTTCGAACCGAACTCGCCAAGCCAACGGGCAATGGCATCTGGGCCGAAAGCTGGGAGATTGTCGATTGGCAGCAAGATCAAAGCATCGTTGCTGCCGGACCACTCAACGGCTTGTCGCTCCACCAACTCCTAGAAAAATTCGGCTCGCAACTTGTAGGAACAGAGATTTGGGATCAAATCTCGTCCGAGCGAGTCCCCCCCCCATTGCGCGGCCGATTCCCCTTGCTCGTAAAATTCCTTGACGCCAAACAGCAACTCTCCGTCCAAGTTCATCCGAATGATGAACAAGCCTCGCAGAATTCGCCACCAGACCTGGGGAAAACCGAGGCCTGGTATGTCATCGATGCCGAACCGCAGGCGACGATTTACGCCGGCCTCAAATCAGAAATCACACGCGAAAGCTTTCGCGCGGCGATCGCCGCCGGTAACGCAGAGTCCTGTTTGCATGCCTTGACCCCCAACCGCGGCGATTGTTTGTTGATTCGCGCCGGTACGCAGCACGCCTTGGGTGCCGGACTATTGATTCTGGAGGTGCAACAAGCCAGCAATACGACCTACCGCGTCTACGACTGGAACCGCCACGACGCGCAAGGGAATCTGCGACCGTTGCATATCGAGCAAGCTTTGGCGGTCACCGACTTTTCTCGGGGACCTGTCAATCCGCTAACCGCTATCCCCGATCGCGACGGCAGCCTGCTGCGTGTCTCTTGCGAAAAGTTCGCCATGCGGGAATGGCGTGGACCGATCGAAAATCGATATGGGCTCGCTGATCGATTCGAGATTCTGGTCGTTTTGGCAGGGAAATTGCGACTCGATGGACTTATCCTGTCGCGTGGCCAGTCGACGTTGCTGCCCCCGTCTCCGAACGGATATGCAGCAACACTCAGCGAGGACTCCTTGCTGCTTGAGATTTGGATTCCCCCAACGGCAAACCACAGCTCGCCGAAATCGTGACGGCATGGTCGGAAATTCGGTGTTGCGGCAATCGGTGAAATTGCCTACGCTTTCGTCGGCAATGGTATGCCATGGCAAGCGTGAAAAGACAGCCTCCAGAGAGAACGCGTGAAACATTTCAAGGCCGCGCGGCAACAGCCCCAACAACTGCCACATCAAGTTCGCGGCGTCACCGCGCCTACTCGTTGGCTCTCAAGTTTGGCCGGACTTGTCAAACGCTCGTTGCAAGCTCAACCTCAACAATGCTGCGCATCGCGAAGAATCCGATCGTGGCAACTATTGCTAGTTTTTGTGGTAGCGATCGGAATCCAAGGCTGCCACCTGGCAGGTCCCAATTTCGGCCCGCAAGGCACCTTCGACTACCAACGCGGACAAGCCGTCCTGCACGACCCGTTTCCCAATAATGAAGTGGCTCCGCCAATCGTCGGCGCCAGGGCTCCCGGCTACACCCACCCCCTCCCTGAGCCGAAGAACATTCAAGAGTTCCGCAACCGCGGCGCTCGCGTGCAGCCCTACTACGGGTTCTAGCGGTCGATCAACTCTCGAGCCTAGAGCTCGCCAGATTCTCAACCGACAATCGCGATTGTGCCTGCAACGTTTAAACGTCAGCCGCAGGCGAAGGCAAGCCGACCATCAACCGCAGGCCTAGGCGATTTCGACTGCGAAACCACTGGTAAACCGGCACACCTGCGCAGGCTGACCAGTGATTCCAGCTACCGCGATCAGTTATCACCAACAACGGCGCGGCGGCAACCGTACTCCACAAGCCCTACGGCACAAGCAACAGGTCTCGCCCAAAACTGTCAAAGTCAATAATCCGAAGCGTAAGCGAGGGCATCTTTGGATATCGGCTCTAATCGCATCGTCAAGTCCGCCTGCGGCTGACTGTTAAACGAGCTTGGCTCGTCGTGGTGAAAAGACATTTCAGCAAAGCCTCTCGTAACCCGAAGCTCAGCGAGGGACATCACATCGACGCCCAACACAATAGCTCGATGCGTCAGCGAGGGAGACGCTCAATGGCCAGTAGCCTGATCGATGTCAGCAAAGCGAAGCGTCGAGATTTTTCCCCAGGCAATGGTGAAACAACCAGGCAGGACACCAAGAGCACGAAGGCGTTCCTCAAGATCGAACAGCGCCAGAGTTTCCCAGTACGCCAGTTTGTACGACGGAGTGACTGAACAGATCGGGCAACTCAAAACCCGGCGGCTTGCGTTGCTCGGCTGACGTTGAACGAGCCTTGGCGAGTCTGTTCGTCGTTGCGATGGGCGTAGGCGAACCAGCCCCCGCTGCTGCCGCTTGCGGAGCAGAAAACGCCTGTGGCTCAACCGCCTGGACTCGAACGGCGTTACCTGTAAAGCTGCCAGCAATTGTCAAATGCCGAACCAAGAATTTCCGGCCGCGTCTCGATAGACGATCAACGACTCGCTCGTCACAAATTCACTTTGGCCCAGCATGTCAGGCTATTATTGTGCCGGTTGCGGTTGCGTGCTGCCTCCACGGGGGGCAGGCTCTGGCAAGCTCGCTCCGGGTTTGGCCTCCGGTCGGCTTACGGCGCGTTGGCTCGAACGACGCCTTGGGGTGCTGAGAGGTTGGCCGGCAAAGAAATATTCAACCCGCACCAACAGGCTCAACATCGTGGGAATCAAAAACAACGTAAGTAACGTCGAGAGCAACAAGCCGCCGAGTACGACAGCGCCCAAGCCGCGATACAGTTCGCTACCTGCACCTGGAAAAAAGACCAACGGCGACAGCCCGAACAAGGTCGTCAATGTCGACATGAAGATCGGGCGAATCCGAGTTCGCACGCTGTCACTGATCGCATCTAAGGGGTGCCTCCCTTCCAAGCGAAAGATTCGCGATTGATGGACGATCAAAATGGCATTGTTGACGACTGTCCCCACGAGGATGACAAAGCCCAGCATGGTTAATACATCAAGCGACTGCGGCGGCTCGCCAATTCCCTCCAGGTACCGACTGAGCGCCAACAGACCGATGATTCCCCCAACCGCCCCGAGCGGTACGCTCAACATGATCACCAGCGGATATGTCCACGATTCAAATAGAGCAGCCATAAGTAAATAAGTGATCAGAACAGCGAGAGCGAAGTTCCACTTGAGCGCATTCCAAGTTTGCGCCAATTTATCGGCGGTCCCGCTAAGATTGACCGTATATTCGGCACCCAACGTTCCGTCGGCCTCGAGCGGAGCGAGCACCTTGGTGCGAATTAAGGTGATCGCCTCTTCGAGAGACATTTTGGGAGGGGGGGAAACTTCGAGGGTAATGGCTCGTTGCCGCTCGCGATGGTGAATCTGCTCGGGGCCGCTGCTGAGCGTCGCGTCGGCGATGGCCTCCAGTCGCACGGGTTCCGCCAGGTTTCTCGTGGCGATGTATTGGCCCATGATATCGGGTGTAAGACTGACTTCTGTTTCGGCTCCCTTGATCACCAAATCGATCTTGTCCCCTTCCATGTAGTAATCGGCAGCGTAGGCTCCGTCGACGAGGGCACTGATGTTGTAGCCCAATTCGTCATTGGTGATGCCGACGGCAGCACCTTGTTCTTGTTTGAGCTTGATGTGCAACTCCGGATTGGACAAATCGAGTCCGGGGTTCGGGCGGACTTGCACGTCGGGAGGAAAATTAGCGCGAATGCTGGCCATCATCCGCCCGCCGAGTTCTACCAGTCGTTCCAGATTCGGCCCTGTAATCTCCAGGTCGATATTGCGTCCCCCTCCCATGCCGCGTCCGAACAAGCTGGTTTGCGAGGCAACGACGGTGGTGCCCGGGAACCGATTGCGGAGCTTGTTTTGCACCATGTCGACCATTTTTCGCGCTCGCAAGTCGTCATGCGCACGCATACCGGCGAACACCGATCGATCGCGAGCCATGTAAAAAAAGTCGGCGATGCTTGGGTAGTCCAAGTGAGAAGTGTCCTCCGTATCGGGATCAATATCCCAGTAAGGACGCAGGATAGACTCAACCTCCGCTCCCATTTCGTCGAGTTGGTAGATACTGTAGCCGGGCGGCGTCACAATCGTGCAGAAGACCAGGTTGCGATTGCCGGCCGGCAAATATTCGATCTTGGGAAATTTCCACCAAGCGAACGCGAAGCTGGCACCGATGACGCCCAGGATTAACGTTAGGCCGATCCAGACATGGCTGGCAAAATAGCGATTGGCCGAAGTAATCGAGTCGGAAAACCATTGCCCAAAGCTCCGCAAGGCCCGCGCCGTTTCCGAATCCTCTTGCGGCTCGCCGTGATTGGCGCCCGCCGAGTAGATTCGTGCCGCAGCCGTCGGAATCACCACGACGCTGACCAGGAGCGACAAGCTGACTGCGATGCAGATGGCCAGCGCGATGTCGCCGAACAGCTGGCCAACTTCGCCCTGCAGAAAAATGACGGGCAAAAACACGGCGAGCGTCGTCAAAGTCGAGGCGAGCACCGCGCCCCACACCTCGCCGGCGCCGCGTTTTCCAGCTTCGCGCGGAGCGACGCCCTTGTCGAGAAAGCGAACTACGTTTTCCAGCACGACGATCGCGTTGTCCACCAACATACCAACGGCGAAGGCCAACCCTGCAAGGCTGATGACATTCAGTGTCCGCCCGAGATAACGCAGAAACAAAAACGTGCCGATCACGCTCAGAGGGATCGCAATCGCGACCACCAACGTTCCGCGAGCGAACCAGAATCCGGCGCCCAGAATCAAGGCGAGCGTCACCAAAAACACCCAAGTCGGACCCGAAATTGCAATCAATGCGGTCGCGAGAATCAGCGGCGCGACTATCAGCGATCGTCGCCGCAGATGCAAAAACAACATGAGCACGATGACGGTCAACGCTCCGCCGAGGATGATATTTTGCTGGACCAAGCCGACCGCCGATTCGATGTAAGTCGTCTCGTCATACATCTGCACGAGCACCAAATCCATTTGATTGAGGATGCCGCGATTGAAGCGTTCCGTCACCTTGCGTAGTTCTCGCATCACCTCGACCGCGTTGGCCGACGTGTCAAGCTGCACGGAGAGGGACGCCGTGCGCTCGCCGAGGCGTCGCACGAAGCCGGTGTTCTTTTCGAAACCTAATTTGACTTCAGCGACGTCTCTGACGTAAACGCTGGTGCCATCTCGGTGGCTAATGATCTGATTCGCAACATCCTCCTCAGATTGGTATTTGCCGATCGTACGGACACCGATTTGCTGTTTTCCTTGAACGAAGCTACCGCCCGAAACGTCGGCATTGTTCTGCAAAAATGCGTTGCGCAGATCAGCGATTGTCAGCCCGCGGGCAGCAAGTTTTGCCGGGTCGACGATTACGTGCAGTTGCCTTAATTCGCCGCCGCGGACTAAGGTATCCGAAACTCCCGGCACGCGATCGAATTGCGGTTTGAGAACATCCTCCATGAACTTGCGATATTTGGGGACATCAAGTTCGGGGGGGACGAGCCTTGCAATTTCAGGATGCTCCCGCGCCAACTCTTTGATGCGAAAAATTTGCAAGCCGACATTTTTGGGGGCGATGGCTCGTTCCAGCTTCTCGCGCAGGTGGGGGAATCGCCGAGCATACTCCTCGACTTGTTCGCGCGTCGGCGGCTTCTTCGTGAGAATGAACCATCCCGCCGAGCGATCGTTTTGGTTGCTGGTCCGGATCACCGGTTTTTGGGCGTCGATCGGATAGTCCCGCACTTGTTGGAGTTGACTATTGACCTTCAGCAACGCCTCGTTCATGTTCGTACCGACGCGAAATTCGAGGTTGACCGTACCTGAGGACGTGCGAGCCTCGGAGTACATTTTGGTTACGCCTTCGACGCTTTTGAGTTTTTCCTCTTGCTCCTTGATAATTTTTGTTTCGACCTCGTGCGGACTGGCTCCTGGCCACATGGTCTGGATGGAAATCTGCGGCCGAGTCACCTCGGGCGAGAGTTGCATGGGCATATTGAACATGGCGATCAGCCCAAACAAGCTGAGCAAGATCATCGCCACAGCGACCTTGACGGGATTATTGATAAACCAACCGATTAGCTCCACGGTTGAATTCCTTTCACTGCATATCGTTGAATGATTGCGTCAAGCTTATTCGGGGATTTATTTGGCATCGCTCGTCGCAAGGTCGCCAAACTCCGGGCGTTTACTCTGGTTGCGGGTGACGACGACCAAATCGTTGGACTGCAAACGCTCATTTCCTTGAACGACGATCTGATCTCCCGGCTTCAAGTCTCCCGACACTTCGACCCAAGTGCCGATTTTGTTCCCCAGTTTGACGGGAACCGACACAACGCTCATCCCTTTTTCGACCGGAACGACTTTGAACAGCACCGGCTCAGGCCCTCCCAGCACGATGGCATCGGTCGAAACAACATTCATTTCTCTGGGAACCCCTACTGTCATCGTAGCCTTTCCGAGCATGCCTGGCTTGAGGACCGGTTGCTGGCCGACCTGTGGATTAGCGACGCGGGCCACAACAGAAATCATCCGCGTTCGGGTATCGAGTTGAGGAATGACCGCGACGAGGCGTCCTTGTAAAGGCTCTCGGTATCCATCGACACGCACCTCGATTTGGCTCGCCAATTTTTGATCCGCAAAGGTTTCTTGTAGATCGCCAATGAACTCTTGCGGCACCGAGAAAGAAAAATCGACGGAACTGAGTTCCACGATCTCGACTACCGGTTGGCCTCTCGACAACCAAGCGCCAACCTCAACCGTTTTGTTGACGATGTAGCCATCAAAAGAAGCCCGGATATGATGCTTTCGTTCTTGATCCTCGAGGCGAAGAATCTCCTGTCGTGCTGCCGCGCAGCGAGCGGCAGCCTGTTTCAATTTCAGGTCGCGGGTGGCGCGGAGCGTCTCGAGAGTCCCCTCCGCCTGGATGCGCAACTGGGTATCGGCGAGGTACTGACTGCGCGCCTGCTCGAGTTCCGCCGGAGAAATCGCCGTAGCTGAAATTTTCTGCAAGCGGTTGAATTCGTTTTCCGAGAATTTCAGCCGAGCAGCCATCTCTTCGACGCGGGCCTCGGCCAGCTTGATCTCCAACGGTAGGCTGACGTTCAACTCCTCCGAGGCTTGCTCGGCCAGTTGCAGTTGAATGCGGGCTGCCTGCAGTTCGATCTGCAAGGCTTCGGTCTCGACCTCCACGAGAACCTGCCCCGGCTCTCGAACTCCCGACTCGCTCGATTTTGGTCCAAAGACCACGTCGCCGCGTTCGACATGGACCGCCTTGACGCGGCCCTCGACCGCCGATCCGATGACCGCCTGCCGGACCGCCTGCACGTTACCGACGAAGGTTTGCCGATTGACAAAACGCGTCGAGAAAACCTCACTGGTCACCACCAGTTTGTTTTGGCTGGGCTGCCCGTGCAGGGCCCCCGCAGTCGCCAGAAAAACTATGGTTAGCACCCCCGTCTGGGCCGATCGTCTCATCGTCATCTCGTTTCTGATCTTTCGGAAATTTTTCGCAAAACTTGGTGTACGGTGACGGTAATCAAGTCTACTCCGAGCCAGGGGGTGGTTGATGCCCCACTGTCTCGGCTGTCCGCCCCGCTCATGCGACGATCCACTCCGCCCGCTTTCTGGGCCGCTCACCTCCCCACTATTGTATTTCACGTGCGTGACTAACGGCCCAATTTACCCGCAAACCCGTGCCGTTTAAAACGGGCTGCGCGAATTTATGGGAAAAACCGTGGGATTTCGCGAATGGAATTGAGGTTGGTTGGCTTGGGGGAAATTGGTACAGTCCCGCCACAAAAAAATTTCGGTTTCTTAACTGCATCGATTATCCGGCCGCCGTGATCGCCCGTTTTCGCATTCGAACGCAACTGTTCATCGCCTTGGCGATGCTGCTGGTGTTCGTCGGAACGTTGACCTGGACATCCTACCAAGGGGTGGCGAAGTTCCGACAACTGACGAAGAACCTGCACGCCCGTTCGAGCGAACTGCCGCTGGTGGCAAAGCTCTCGACGGAGGTCAACGCCCAGCGAGCGCTCTTGACGCAATGCTGCTCGCATCAAGCGGGATCGCCCAGCGAGATTTGGCTGAATCGGGATCTGTTTCGAAAGAATTTGTCGAGCATTGAGATCGCGTTGGATAACTATGTTGACCAATTAGAAAGCGGTCATGTTTCCGATCCCCTCATCGCCGACATTTCGGAGGAGCGGGAACTGGTCAACCTCTTCCGCGTGTCGCTGGCAAAGATCAAAACGTTGTCCGCCGAACAGGACTGGTATTTTGGTCGTTTTTTTTCGCCGCTGGAGATGGAGCTGGAGACCTTGCAGAAACTCGCCAGCAACCTGCCCTCCATTCTCAAAAAGCGGATGGATGATTTCGCCGACGATGCGCGGCGGGAATATCGTGCCGTGGTGAATCTGTCGATGGCTGTTTGCCTCAGCGGTTTCGCCTTGCTTGGATTCCTGGCATGGTCGTTTCACCGCTCACTGTTTTCACCCTTGGCGGCCTTGTTGCACGGTACGCGCGAGGTGGCGTCGGGGAATTTCAATTTTCGGGTTTGCACATCTGCGGTCGGCGAAATTGCCGAATTGGTCGACGCGTTCAACGGAATGACCGATCGGGTGCAGGAAATCAATCGCGATTTGAACGAGCAAGTACGACAACGCACGAAACAAGTTGTACGCAGTGAACAAATGGCGAGCGTCGGATTCCTCGCCGCCGGAGTCGCTCATGAAATCAACAACCCGTTGGCCTCGATCGCCTGGAGCGCCGAATCGTTAGAGAATCGCCTGCCTGAAATCTTGGCGGTCAGCGGCGACAAGACCGAAAAAGAACGGACCGCTGAGATCGAACTCGTGAAGAAATACCTGCGACGGATCCAGGAAGAAGCCTTTCGCTGCAAGGGGATTACGCATAGCCTCCTGGATTTTTCCCGGTTGGGAGACGCCCGCAAAGCTCCGCACGTCCTGGCAGAGATCGTGGAGGCGGTGATCGAAATGGTCAAGCCACTCGGGAAATATCGGCACCGGAAAATCCATTTCGTCGGGGATCGTACGCTACGGGTCACCATGAACCCGCAAGAGATCAAGCAGGTCGTGCTGAACTTGATCACGAACTCGCTGGACGCCATCGATGAAGACGGCGAGGTCTGGATCGAACTTTCACGACAACAAGATCAAGCTGTCCTCGTCGTGCGGGATAACGGTTGCGGCATGACCGACGAGGTGCGCCGCCACATGTTCGAGCCGTTTTTCACGCGCCGCCGAGACGGGCAGGGGACAGGGTTGGGCTTGTCCATCAGCTACCGCATCATCGAAGAACACAACGGTCAAATCGAGGCCCACAGTGATGGCCCTGGGACCGGCAGTCAATTTATCATCAGCCTTCCATTGAATCATCATGAATCCATCGAACCACTCGCGCGAACGGCAGCCTAAACCGCTCAAGGTTTTGTTTGCTGATGACGAAGCGCCACTCCAAGAATTGATCGCCGACGAACTCCCGCGCATGGGTTGCGTAGTTACCGTTTGTCCTGATGGACCTGCGGCTGTGGCCGCCATCGAGAAACAGTCCTTCGACTGCTTAATCGTCGATCTCGACATGCCGGGATTCAATGGAATCCAAGTTATCGAACGCGCCAAAGACCTGTCTCCCTTTATCGAGGCCATCGTCCTGACGGGAAAGAGTTCGAAGGAAAGCGCGATTGCGGCACTGCGGCTCGGCGCCTTTGACTACTTGCAAAAACCGTGCACGCTGGTCGAATTGCAAACGCGACTGCGGCGGATCGCCGAGAAGCGGGATCTGCAAAAAAAGTTACTGGCGCTGGAGCGGCGAATCCAGCGTGCCGAAGGCCAACGTACCATGCTCGGCAATCATCCGTCGATGGAACAAGTCCGACACTTGATCCGCAAGGTCGCTCCGACCGACGCCACAGTCTTGGTCACGGGAGAAACGGGCACCGGCAAGGAACTCGTGGCCCGCGCGATTCATGATCAAAGCTTGCGTTGTGACAAGCCGTTTCTAGCGATCAACTGCGGTGCGCTGCCGGAGAGCCTGATCGAAAGCGAATTGTTCGGGCATCGCAAAGGCGCCTTTACCGGCGCCGAGGAAAACCGTGCGGGGCTGTTCGAGGTTGCCGACGGTGGCACCTTGTTCCTCGATGAGATCGGCGAGCTGCCCATCGCCGTCCAATCACGCTTGCTACGCGTCCTCGAAACGGGCGAAGTCCGCCGCGTCGGCGACAACCACCCCTTCCAGGTCGACGTAAGGATCGTCTGCGCGACGCACAGGAATTTGGCGCAAATGGTCTCGCGGGATCGCTTTCGTGAGGATTTGCTCTACAGAATCAATACGTTTCAAATCGCGATCCCACCGCTCCGCGAGCGTCAACAAGACATTCCGCTCATCGCCGAGAGCCTGGTCGCTCGTTTCGCGAATCGCGTGTTGCCGACGCACGAACCGAAGTTTACTCAGGCCGCTCTGGACGCCTTATTGGCCTACCCCTGGCCCGGCAACGTTCGCGAATTGGCGAATGTGATCGAGCATGCCGCGATTTTGTGCGAAGAATTGCCGATTGATCGACAACATCTACCCAGCAACGTCGCGGCGCCGACCGCAGGTTCCTATTCGCCATCACACTCGCGTCCGATGACGCTGCGCGAGTTGGAAAATATCGCGATTTGGGAGGCTCTTGATCGTCACAAGGGGAACAAAGCGGCGGCCGCTGAAGAACTTGGTATCAGCATCAAAACGCTTTACAACAAGATCAATCAGGAGTCGGCCGCACGCCGTGCGGCTTGATCCTGTCGATCGGCGAATCCGACCAGGGGCAAACTCTACACTAGTCAACTGCAGGCCGGTGGCTTGGGGTTCTCCCGAAAACCAATCGCCAGCGCGTTCCGGCTAAGAGTTTGGAGACCAAGTCTATATTTGCTTTAGGCGTGATGGAATGGCGGCGTGCCGCGGCGTTGTACCGATCAATTAGGCGTTGTACCGATCAATTACTCGATGCGGCTCCAATTCGCGAACTTATCATTTTTCTCCGCAAGTTCATTAAGGAGCGAATAAAGGTCTTTGTACTTGCTCCTCGCGATTTGAAATTCGCAGGTCATTTCCTCGACATCGGTCTTGATCAACAAAATCCCCGGACAGGCCGCCAGCTCGCTTCGCACGGAAGCCGCACAACCCGTTCAGCTCATCTCCGGCAACGACAGCCGCACGTGAATGTAGCCCGGAAGAGCGGCCGCGGACGACTCTTTCGCCTTGTTGCCGCGACGCCGCGGCGGTGCACTTTCACGCGGTTTCGTCGCCTCACCGACCTTGACCTCGATCGTAACGATCGGCTCGACGCCGTTGGTCATTTTCTTCATGCCGAAGTGGGTCCGATCGATCTGGAACTTGCCATGCAGGGTCAAGCCTTCAGGACTCAGCTCCGGTCGGGCCGAAAAGGTAATCTCCTTGGTTTCGCCGTGCATGGTCAGGTTCCCTGAGATCGCCAGACTGCCACCATCTGCTTTCTTGATCGAAGTGCTGCTAAACGTAGCGGACGGAAATTTCTCTGCTTCAAAAAAATCAGCATTCATCAGATGCGCGGTCAAGTCATCGAATTCTGTCCAAATGGAATTGATTTTGAATTCGACATCGATCTTTTCGATTTCGGTGCCGTCGGCATTGACCTTGATTTTTCCAGCGAACTCGCGAAATCCGCCGAGACGGGGCATCGGATCGTCCCCAACGTGCGTGCCGACGAACTCCACCGACGTATTGCCAGGATTCAACTCAGCAATTTGGTCAACGATCTTCAGGGGAGCCAATCGAACTTGGTCATTGGCCTGGGCATTCTGCCCGTTCACGGCCCGGCAGGTAGCACAAAAAATGACGGACAGTGCGAAAAGCGGCAACAGTTTGTTCGAAAACACTTTGGGCATGGTAGCTTTTTCACCTTGATTGAAATGAGTAGGTACTCCGGAGCGCGCCGTGTAACCGCAAAACATTTTAATCTTACAACAGCACGAACCAACAGCTTGCCGGATTCGGGAAATCGGCTTTTTTTCCGAATGGATCGGTGGAGTCATTCAACGGCCGCGGTGGCGTACCCGTGAAACAGAGGCTGATGACCGCTGCCAACCCGAACTCGACGCACGGCCGCGGACATAGCTGCCGCTACGAAAGCTTTGGCGCGGTGAGTCGCCTCCAGCTTGGTCAGACCGAGAGCCAAACCTGCCGAGATTCCCGCCGAAAATGTACAACCGGTGCCATGGTCGTGACGCGATGCCAGACGATATCCTTCTAACAAGGCGAGTTGGCGATGATCCACGTAGACGTCGAGCGCCGGCAGATTTTCGGCAGCGCCCCCTTTGACCACGACAGCCTGACAGCCAAGTCCCAGAAGTTCTCGGGCCGCCGCGCTCATCGCATCTCTGTCGCTTGGGACCTCACGAGACAACAAGACACCAGCCTCATGCAAATTCGGGGTGATGACAACGGCCAAAGGAATCAAGTGTCGTTTGATTGCTTCCGCGGCGGTGTCGTCCACGAGTCGGCAACCGCTTTTGGAAACCATCACGGGATCCACCACGATGCTGCCCGTATTTTGCCGCTTCCACTCGATCAGCACATTGGCCACGGTTTCGGCGATCGAAGCCGTGGCCACCATTCCTACCTTGATGCTGCCGATCTTGACGTCGGCCAATAGTGTTTGCAGTTGCTCTCGCACGAATTCCGGTGGCGGCACATGGACATTGCCCACGGTCAAGGAGTTTTGGCATGTGAGCGCCGTGATCACGGCACAGCCGAACACTTGAAAGGCGGCGAAGGTTTTCAAGTCGGCCTGAATGCCTGCCCCACCCGAAGGGTCTGATCCGGCAATCGTCAGCACGTTGGGGATTCGAATCACATGGCATGCGTCGGCGAACATCTGGCGATTTGCTTTCACACAAACTTTTTGGAAATGCTCCAGCACAAACCGCTGCGCCGGGGAGTTTCGCGAACAGCCTCGATAGTGTGACTTGACACCCGTCGGCCAAGCCTGCGATGGCCTCAGGCGATCAAGTGCCCAACGGCATGGGTTCGGCTGCGGCTTCTGCTCTAGGCGATGTCGCTGTCGAGAATTTTGTCCGCAAGCAATGGAAACGAACGACATGCAGCGTCCACAATCCCAGAATGGCGGACCCCATCGCCATATGGGCTGTTACCAGCAGCGTTTGTTGCATGGTTTTGTCCGGCACGACGAATCGAGCCGCGAAAAGATACTGGTCGAGCCACCAAGGAAATCCGTACTTCATGACCCAGGTGATCAGGCCCAAAACGACTTGAACGATAATTGCCAACGCCAAAGCGTGGATTTGCCAACGCAGCCCAGTATTCGCCAGCATGCCGGTTCGCAGCCAATACAGTCCGGTCGCCAGCATCAGGAAGATCCCGAGCGCTAGATGCGTGTAAACCAAATGCGGAAAGCCGCGCGGCGAGATCGTGACATCAACATGCCGCAGCAATGAACCAACCGCCAACTGCAGATAACACAAGACCAGCAAGACGACCGCCCAACGGAATAATCCCGCTCGACCGAAATCGGCTTGCCGCCGTTCCGCTCGCACGACATTTTGGGAATACCATCGCGAACTCAGCGTACAAAAGGCCACCACCAGCGCAAAAAACGCGGGCCCAACCAATCCGTGGAGGTTCGCGACCAGACGGTCATCGCGCAAAACGCGAATGCCACCGAGGACGCCTTGAAATATGACCAGCGCGAGCAACGCTACCGAAAATCGGCGCATCGTGGTGGAGCGAGTTGCTCGGAAAGTCGCAATGACCAGCAAGATTGCCAAAATGCCCGCCGAGGTTCCAAGCAAACGATGGCCATGCTCCACGAACAAATCCCAGGGGCCGAAAAACCAGTCATAAAACGGATACAAAAACATGTTATATCCGTACGTTCTTGGCCAGTCGGGAACCGCCATCCCCGCTACTGTAGTGGTGACCAAGCCGCCGAAAAAAATCAAAACAAACGATACGCTTGCCAACAGTTTGCCCCACCGATTAGGCCATCGCGATGGCGACGCCGAATTTTGCTCATTCATCATTGCTTTCCTCCCAGCGGCAAAGATCGCACGAAGGCGACCAACTCCCAAATTTCGGTGTCGCTCAATGAAACCGATGACGGCATTGGCGTTCCCTCGATACCGTTCTTGATTCGCAAGTATAGCGCCTCGGCCTCCCCACCGCCGCGATAGACTGGAAACGCCAAGTTCCGTGGGCGAATCTGCCGTGGGGGCAGGGCACCAGCGCGAATGAAGTCGCGCATCGTTTTCCGGATTAAAACATCAACGCCCGGCGTCTTGACCCAGTCATTGGTCCAGTCGTCGTAATGTACCGGTTGCGTAGCCGCCTGCCCCGGAATGCCGTGGCACTGAATGCAGTTCGCCTTGCCGACGAACAACTCTCGGCCGTTGGCGGCGAATCTCGAAAACTCCGACGACTCGACGGCGACTCCGGCCGGAATCTCCCCTACCTGCGTCACCCGCTGATCTCGCTCCACCCACCGCGGCAGAACATCGTCAAACAGGATGGCTGTGACCGCGCTGTTCGGGTCGCTGACGATTCGCTTGCGGAACGCCTCGCGGGCTTCTGCCGTTTGCAGTTTGCCGGGTATCTCGACGAGCGGTTCGCCATTCAAGTTCGTGACTTCATCCCATAGTCGCCGCTCTACCTCGCCCCGTATCGAAAGGTATTTAACGTAGTCCACAAGTGCTGCCAATTCGTGAGGAGGCAATCCAGGAAAAGCTGGCATGGCCGTTCCCGGAATTCCATGTCGAATTATTTTCGCCAGATCCGCATCGGTTGGCGGCACGCGGAGAGGTGTCGACTTGAACTTGAATTTTCCCAAGCGAAAATCGCGCGGATACGGATTGAGCGTTAATGCCACGGGCCCCGCACCATCGCCCACCAGGCCATGGCAGTTTGCGCAATGTTTGCGGTAAAGACCGAGATTGGTTTTACCATCGTCCACACTTGCGACTGGACCTGCGGCGACCGCCACATGCTCCATCGAAAGAATTTGCCGGAAACTCGATTCGTCATTCGCGGGAAATGGGAACGCGGGTTCATCGGGCGTACCAAATAAACTCGCCATCACCGCATCGACCTGCTCGCGATAGCTTGGATCCAGTCGTTGGCCGGGCGCGAATTTGTAACGCTCCAGTTTCAGTAATTCGACTTCATTCGCCGCAAACTCGAGGCCACGGCTGGGACGGCAACCAGCGACAGTAGCCACTAGGATCGCGATCGCCAGTGCGATCCATGCACCTGTATACTGTCGACAACACGGGACCACAGTAGCAGTTGGCGCGTCGAAACCGGTTTTTGGAATTTTCGTCTGCATGAAACGATCGCTTCTCGTGTGCCAAGTGATCGGCCTACTCGCAAAACTAGGCGTTGTGCCAAAATCCGTCAGCTGCAGACGGCCAGGCCAAGGGTCTCGCGAAAACCGTTAGCTCGCACGTTCCGGCTGATCTTTTAGAAACAAACCCCAGACGTTTCGCCGCTAAGTCTTCCCTTTTTGGCAAACTCGCGATGACCCGTCCAGCGTCACCTGCGGTCGATTCGGAATTTGCTTCCGTTTCTTGGTCCCGCACAGTCGTATGCGTGAGAACCTGACCCGTTTGCGAGACGCCGATCCTCTTTGGATTACCGTTTATCTTTGCATCTTTTGCCGGAGCGACGAGACGTCAAATTGTCGCGAAGTGCCGGTGGTACGTCTTGGGATGGGATCTCCGCGATAACAAAGAAGCGCACGGACCGATCTCGATGGCAACGACGGGCTTGGATGATGAATGACGTTCACGTCGAGTCGCAAGGCCGACCGCGAGAGTCGAAACTCATTTCGCCGGGCCGTCACCTTGCAGCAAGGCTGCGTCGAGGGTGATCGTCCCGAGGTCCAGCGTCTCACCTGGGGCAATGGTTAATTCCAACTCACCGCGACGTCCGGTCTTCCCGCTTCCCACCTTGATCTCTCGCAAGAAACCGACTTTCTTGTGCCAGAACTGAAATTTCCAATTTCCCGCGGGCAAGTTATCGATTTGAAAGGTACCGTCGGCTGCGGTTATGGCAGCGTAGGGCTCGTCGCGAACCAAAACCAGTCCTTCCATCCATTTATGAATGTCGCACACGACGGTGCCGGGAACTCGGTCCGCCTTCTTGAGCACCATTTCCACGGAACCGCCAGCAACCAGATTGACATTTTCTTCGTTATTGAAAGTCACGATATGGCAGTTATGGCCGATGGCATCGCTGTTTTTCAACGTGAGTTTTTGTCCCGAGCGAACGAAAATCGCATGAGGCTCAAAGCGGCATTCGACATTGTCGAGCACGATCGCTTGTGATTTGCTCTCCGCATAAGAAGGATGTACAGGAATCGGTGCCGCATCGCGTTCCAGCAGCAACATCACGAACACATCCCGTAGACCGCCGTCATTAGCGGTCACCACGGTCTCGTCGAGAATCGGCTTACCGGTGCGGGAACAATACGCGGCATCGTTGTCGATCGTTTTCTGGGCTGCCGGGGGAAGTTTGCCATCGACCACAAAGCGGCCTTTGAGATGCCCCCAATTCTCCTCCCCCGCGACAATTGCTGGCGCGAAGAAAAGGGTGCTGACCAAACACGCGAGGATAAACGCTCGAAACTTCATCAACCATGTTCCTTTCGATTTCACGTCCAGTTACCGTCGATATTATCCCAAGTCGAAACTGCGACGGTTGAGTTCCTGGTCGATTATACGCCGCAATCCCCCGCTTTGATCAGCCCTAGCACTCATTGCCTCACGGGGCTCGATGGGGGTTAGTTGCCAAGTCCCGACAAAAACGTCAAAATGCGATATCGTTGCGGGAAAGCGAACGAAGGGCAAGACGATCTTGTTCGCCGAACAACAGCTTGATCGCCAGCGTTGCGCCTGCGATCCGCTTATTTTTATTCAGCGGAGCGCACACTCCGTTGCGGCAGCAAGAGCGAACCACAACGGGAACCCTTAGCGAAAATTATTTTGCGAAGGCATTGTCCCGTAACCAAGAGCCGCAAGGCCTAGGCTCTGTGCCAAACTCCGTAAGCCGCTGTGGATTCGTCGGCGGTTCTCGGGAAAACCGGACGCTGACGCGTTCCGGAGGATCGTTTCGGAGCAAGGCACTAGCCCTCGGATCGTGAAAGACCGAATGGTAACGGGTTCGGGCTAACGATTTGGGGAAAAGCCCGACATGGCAGCGTGTTGCCGTGTGGAGCGACTCGACAACGCGCGATTACGGGCATGGCCTTCGGCCTCAGCTCCCGCGGAGGTTTACTTTCGTCCTTGGTATGCGAATAGAGACGGCAATCTTTTCAAATGAATGTTCTGGTCATTGGTAGCGGCGGTAGGGAACACGCGTTGACGTGGAAAATCAAGCAGAGCCCGAGGGTTCAGAAAGTTTTCGTGGCACCTGGGAATGCGGGTACCGCCAGCGATGCTGAAAATATCGATATCGATCCGCTTAATTTTGCGGCCCTCGCCTCGTTCGCTCGGCAACATGCGGTCGACTTGACGGTCGTCGGCCCTGAGGCTCCCTTGTGTGCCGGCATTGTCGATCACTTTCAACAAGAACGGCTGAAAATTTTCGGGCCGACTCGGGCAGCGGCTCAGCTGGAGGGGAGCAAGGTTTTCTGCAAGCAACTGCTCCGCTCGGCCGGGGTGCCAACTGCCGATTTCTGGGTCTTTCATAAGCCCGCAGCGGCCTTCGAATTCGTCGAAGAACGGTTTGGCGAAACCCCGATGGACGTGCCGCTGGTGGTCAAGACCGATGGACTGGCGGCCGGCAAGGGGGCCCTGGTGTGCTTCACGATGGAAGAAGTCAAAAAGGCGATCCGCCGCATCGCCATCGATCGAGAATTCGGAGACGCCGGCAACCGCTTTTTGATCGAAGCAAGATTAAGCGGCCCCGAGGTCAGTCTGATGGCAATCACCGACGGCCAGACCATCTTGATGCTTCCCCCCGCCCAAGACTACAAACGAGCGTATGACGGAGATCGCGGTCCCAATACTGGCGGCATGGGAGCCTACTGTCCAGCACCAGTTATCGACGAGGAAACTATTGCCTGGGCCGGTGAAAACGTCTTCGTCCCCACGATTCACGCGATGAAGCGAGCGCGGATGCCGTTTCAAGGAATCCTCTACGCCGGTCTGATGCTGACTCCACAAGGCCCTAAGGTCCTCGAATACAACGTCCGATTCGGCGACCCCGAATGCCAGCCCTTGTTGATGCGACTACAGACCGACCTTGTTGATATTCTGGAACTGGTGCTGGCGGGACGACTCGCCGAACTCCAAGACGTCGCGTGGGACCCGCGTCCGGCGATCTGCGTCGTGATGGCTGCCGAAGGTTATCCTAACGACTATCGCAAAGGAGATACTATTCGCGGTCTGGAAACCGCTGCGGCGTTGCCCGATACCAAGGTCTTTCACGCCGGAACGAAACTCGTCAATGGGCAAGCGGTCACCTCCGGTGGTCGTGTCCTCGGCGTCACGGCACTCGGTAGTTCGGTTGCCAACGCAAAGCTTAATGCTTACACGGCCGTTAAGGAAATTCGCTGGCAGGGAGCCTGGTGCCGCAAGGATATCTCGGACGGATCCTTGCCGATCGCGGTCAAGTCCTGAACCGCGCTTGCGAATTTCAAGTCAAGCATCTGAGAAAGTCGGCGGGGCGTTAAACCTGGGGAACCCGCCGTCGGAAGTCCTTGCTGAGATTGCCCCTGCTGTTTGATTAACCCAACTGAAAGCAACATGAGATTCGATTCGGACTTGATTAATAGCCTCAGCTTGGTTGTCAGTCGTATCGGTGAACTGCTCGATGACTCGCAGTTTCGCAAAAGCCTGCGGGCGGTCGCTCGGGCCGTGCTGGAGTTGATCCCCGAGGAATCGCAAGCGCCGTTGAATTCTCCAGAACTAACCCAAATTCAGGGCCCAGCGAACGCGGCAGGTGACCAACGCAACGTTGGAATTGGCAAGGCTGTCCATGATGACACGCTATCGGCAATCGCGGCAGGGGAATTCGCGAGACACTCGAAAACCAATCCTCCCGATGACTATTCGCCACGCGAATCGAACGGTTCTCAGAGCGCCAACCCAGACTCTTACCGCGATAGGCCCCTCACCGCGGCCGAGGCGATTGAACGACTCACCCTCGGCCAATCGAAAACTACGACGTTTGCACGAGCTGAGTCGCGGACAAACGCCGCCGAACCGTCCAGTGCATCAAGATCCCTGGCAGACGAATCCTGGGACATGGAAAACCTGGCATTGATTCGCCAACGTGTCCAATTGAAGGCCGACGCGGCGAGATGGGCCGTGGAGCGTCGGCGACTCCTGCGAGCAGGCCAAGACTATTCGTCAATGGTCAAACCTAAAGACAAAGAATTCATCGATGCGGCCAAACGACTCCCCAACTGCTATCTGTTAACCAACAACTCCGACTGCCCCGAACCTGAAGATGTTTCTGCATTTGAACAACTCGCTCAATGTTACGACAACCTATATGACGCCGTCGGCCTGATTGAAACGGTCCATGAATTGGGTGACCGTGAACAATCGTTGTCCGAGGTCATGAAGTTAGTCGCCGAGTCTAAATCAGCCCTCCGCGGTGCCATTCGCCAAATCGGTTTCGAAGGGTTCGATTACGATCAGCAGGCGATTTACAATTGGTTGCGCGACATGGGTAGGCGGTGCTCGATCTATATCGAGCGGTACATGCAAGCCGGCGACATCGCCGATCCGAGCAATAGCGAGAATTTGGCCGAACGGATTCGCGCCTACGAAGAGAAACTGCGTGCGGAGAACAGCCGCAGAAGAAAAATCAAACGGTTGCTTTCGAAACTGAGATTCGAAGCCGGCAAGATCGTCGCCGGCAAAGGGGACACGGAACGTCCGCTCAACACAATTCTGCGTACGATCGACGAACTAGTTCCCAGTTTGATTCCTCCCAGTCATGTCGATTTGCGCTCCGCCTTGCTGCCGATTTGGAATGAGTTAGAGAACTTGGAAGAACTCAATCCCTCGGCCGAACAAGTCATGCGAGAAATCGAGCGTTTTCTCGCCAGCAATCCCGCGGCAGAACCCGAACCGCGACAAGACATTACGCTCAGCGAGGAAGTGCTCAAGGTTCGAGAATGGCTACGGGGGAAATCCGTCATGATGATTGGTGGCGAGCGGCGGCCGCAGCGGCAAGCCGCCATCGAACGAGCTTTTGAACTCGAGGAGTTGGTTTGGGAATCGACTCGGCCTCACACATCCCTTTCGGCTTTCAAACCGACGATAGCTCGGCCAGAAATTGCCGTCGTGCTGTTAGCTATTCGCTGGTGCAGCCACGCCTATTCGGAATTGGACAGCTCCTGCCAAGAGCACGACAAACCACTCGTCCGCTTGCCCGCAGGCACGAATGCCAACCAAATCGCCCATCAAATCCTGCAACAGATCGGCGACCGCTTGAGTGCACCATAGGGTACAAATCGTTGGAACAAAGCAAACCTGTTCGCGGCTGGCTGCGTCAGCGGTCGATTTGTTGACCCCAACCTAAAACGGCGAAAGGTTCTACTTTTTCAACTCTGAACTGGAACCTTTCTCGAGTTTTTTTTGAACTTTCTCAGCCGCTTCTCGTTTGGTTATTTTGCCGTCCCGATTGAGATCGAGCCCTTTGTTTTGGTCGTAAACTTTGCCCTGTTCTTTTTCGAACAAGACAAAGTCGTCGGGTTGGCCGACCGCTTTGGGCCACAGAATGGCCATGTAGACATCCGCTACGGTCTGAAGCTTTCCTCGGTACGGAGAAAAATATTTCTTCACGAAATCCAGTTGATCGACGGCGGTCATTTTCGCCAGGTCGTCTGTTGAGGTCCCCAACCGCTTGGCGGTCTCTGGCATGAATTGAATCAGTCCCGTCGCTCCACTGCCAGCCGCGTTTTTGATAGCGGGACTAAAGGTTTCCCCGGTTTCGAAAGCCATCGCCGCCATCAAGAAATTGGGATCGAGTTGCAAATCCTTAGCGACGGCAATCACCTTGGCCTTGAATGGCCCCGTCACGATCGCTCCCCAAACCAACGGGTCACCTGATCGATCTTGTCCAGCGAAATCGACGAATTCGCTCAATCGCTGGAACGTGCGGCCAGACGGTTCGATCAAACCATCCGCGAAGGCAAGCTGAATTTTTTGAAACCGCTTGATCGCAGCCGCGGTGTTCGGCCCGAACTTGCTATCCTCGACCAAAGGGCGAAGCGGACCACCGACGACACTAGGCACTTGATTCAACACTTTCTGCACCCAGAGGACATCGTCAGCCCGATTTCGCCCTCCTTCACCAACCGAACCGCTAATTCCCTGCCCTAAAACTTGAGGCGCAAGGCCGAAAAGCAAAACCACGAGCAAGATGACGCGACTCATGGCAAATGGACCTCCTCAATCGATGACCGTTCGGCACGGGCCGACGACGATAGGGATACAAGATAAAATACAAAAATTTGCTGGCGACGATGCACTGGCATGACTTTGCATCGATCCCGCATTGGCATTCCTCAGTTTGTCCAAAATGTCGAGGACGATATCGACAAAGCGCTATGATAATTAGTCCTGAAACCGCAGAACAGCCGACAGCCGATCGATTAATGAAATGAAAATAAGATGGAATCAAAATGATTACGCCACGCCGTGTGCGCCGCGGCGTGGCTAGGATCATCAATTCATGGCAGACTTTTCCGCCGAGGAAAACGCCTGTTGCCAGACTATTGTGCCCGCAGGATCAAATTAAAACTGGCTTGGCTCCCGTCGTAGGCATCGCCACCTGCGGCGTTCAACTCGTGGGATAACCCCGAGTAGACGCGGATTCGATATACTCCCGCCGGCAATTGACGCGAATAACTGACAGCCCCCAAGCCGACTTTTTGGTAGATCACACGGCCGGAAGAGTTCAGCAATTGAACCGAGCCGAAATACCAAGTCGGCGGACTGGAGTACGGCGGGGTGACCAGTGAAAGACTTCCTGTCAGATTCACCAAGCGACTGCCCACCAGTCGAAAGGTGATTTCATCGCTCACCGTCGCGTCCGCGTAGGCCCACCCGTAACCGTAGTCATCTCCGACGTAGGCACTAGCTCGGCCTGTCAAATTCATTTGCTGGGGAGATAATTGACTGGCGTGTTCAACGCCCGTCGACGCAGAATTTTTATAGCCCGGCGCGCTGCCTGACTCGCTGTAGGTATAGTTCCCGCTGGCGTCGGCGCGACCTACTTGGTCGATAACGTACGCGTACTCTTCGCCGGCATCGGTAACAGCGTAGCCGTATGAGGCAAAGCTGTTGCTCAAATAGCGAATTTGGGCTCGCGCCGTGGCAACGTCGAATGCAGCGACCATTAACGACGCCGTGAGAAAAGTCAAAAATTTAGCCTTCAACATCAGTGCTCCTTCCAAAATTCGTGACATCTTGGTTGACTCGGACTTCGCGAGGACCGGCTTGCTAACATCGCCAGTCTGAGGACGCCTGAACCTGAACGGGCGATGGTTGCGGCAGACACCTCAGTCGTTTCGATGTTTCTCTCGCCCCTGCAGCAGGATCCCACCGACAGGGCTGCGAGCAACGAGCTTACAATTGATCCTTGCATTCCATTCAATCTGCCACGCACTTGTTAGTGGTTGGTGAAGCTCTGGTGTTTTTTGGTTAAATTCGTGGTTAACTTTAGAAGTGCGTCCGTGGTCATTATTCGACAGCGAGGAACATTCCATTGAAAGGCGAATTGATTTGGACGACGACGTCCGACAGAACAAGACTGCACGGCTTCTTCGTCGAAGCACACCAGCGCGGTGATGATGCGGTCGACGCAGCCATCTTGTTGCATGGTCTGGCGGGCAATTTTTACTCGTCGGGATTACTAAATCATCTCGCGCGGGTTCTCGTTGGCCGTGGGATCAGTGTCCTGCTGGCCAATTCACGGGGACACGACATCTTGAACTTGTCGACGCAAATGGGCCGCAGTGTAACCCTCGGTGCTGCAAACGAGGATGTGGCCGAGTGCCGCTTTGATTTGGCAGGATGGGTGCAAGTCCTGACGGCTGCTGGGCACGAGCGAATCCTGCTGGTCGGCCACAGTCTCGGCGCGATCAAGGCGATGTATTCTCAAGCATTTCTTCCTGATCCTCGCGTCGCGGGCATCGCTGCGCTGAGTGCGACCCGTTTGAATTACGATCTGTTCATGAGCACGGCAGCGAGTCAAAAATTTGCCGAGATTTTCCGTCAAGCCAGCGAATGGACGAAAGCGGGCAGGGGAGCCGATTTAATGCGGGTCGAATTCCCGTTCCCGACTTGGATGACCGCCGAATCGTACGTCAGCAAATACGGTCCGGAAAATCGCTTCGATTGGACCAGCTGGGTTGGCCGTATCTCCCCGCCCGTTTTGTTGACGTTCGGCGAGCGTGAATTGGCGGAGCACCCAGCATTCCGTGGGCTAGAGCCAGTCGCCCGCGAAATCGCGCAAGCCCAGTCGAACATCCAGTTCGAAGTAATTCCGAACGCGGACCACTTCTACATCGGCTGCCTAGAACCGCTGTCAGCAACCCTCGAAAAATGGCTCGTCACCTTCGGCTGATACGCCAATCCAATCATCCGACAAACGACGATCGCCGACTTGGGAATTGAATCAGGAATTACTGCTGGGCACGCTGAGTTGCGACAGGACTTGGAGGACGCCGTTCAAATGGGCCAACCGTGGACCGTAGCGATCGACGAACTCATTGAGTGCAAAGTCACCTTCGACTAGATTCTCGTAATTCTCTTTGACGTCAATGGTCAAATTCTCCAAAAATTCGGTTTGCACGCGGCTGAGTGCCTCAGCGGCCATCCGGCATCGGCGGGCAAGCATGGGATTTGCGTCTCGCCATTGATTCAGCTCATTATTTCGTTGCCGCTGGGCAGCGCTCATCTGGTCCACCAAGTCCTCCAGCAATTCGTTCTGGCGTTCCTGGCCGACAATCAACTGCCGCAGCAGATCCGCGATTTCCGAATCACCAGATTTCGGACGTTTGCTCATCGAAGGCTCTGAGCTACCCGAAGCTGCGACATCGATACGGAAAACTGGGGAAAGATCCTGAGGATCACGTGGCATCGCAATAACTCCAAATCAATGATGGCCAATGACGCAGTTCAGTATAAACGCCACTCGCGCGAGTGTCGAGCAAATGCTGTCTTCGCTGGCGGCAGAAATCTTGAATCTTTTTGGCCGCGAGAATCACAAACGAAAAAACAGAAACAGCTTGACAGAAAAAATTTTCTTAATCCGCCGATTCGCTTCACCCCGAAAGGCTTGACAACTGTGCCGAACGATAGTTGGCAGTCGGATCGCGTTAAAGTCTCTTCACCAGAGTTCCGATGGCAGTTGAGTCAATCGGCAGCATGGTCATCATGCGCTTGACTCGCTACGTTTTTCACGGCGAATGTGCCAAATGGGCTCCCATCGTTCCACTCGCCCATCGCCGCACGCGGGCTGCGACGCCACCAAAGCCCGGCCAAATGTTGACCATTCGAGATTTTCACCACAATCGCTATGGCAGCTACAGTTTGATGTCCAATAACCCCGGCAAACTCGATCAAACCTTAGCCTTCCTTTCGGTACGGCGTTACGACAACTTGGGGTGTTGTGGGGGACTATTGCTGGTCAACACCAAGGGGCGTCCCCTCGAATTTCACTGTACGAGCCCCGTGCTGCCCAGCCGCACGCAAACGATTCTCTTCGGCCGGACTTTGGACGAATTCGTCTTCTGCGAGCAGATTGCCCAGGCGCTCATCGCTCAACTCAACCAGCGGCCCGTGGCGATTCTCACCAACACGCCCGAGCTCGAACGTTTGGTTGGCGCCACCGAACATAACCTGATCTTTCTGGAATCAAAATCTAGCGAGCGATGGTCGCTCGCTGCGGCTTGGGACTGGGAATTTGATGGGCGGGCAGCTCGATTATGGCAGGGAACAACCGTGGCAACGACAGAACCGACAGAGTTGGAGCCGATCTTGCGATCATTCCACAATCGCGTGCCGATTGACGAACCATTCGAACGAATCGCCTTGGCCTTGGATGAAGCATGCCAATCGTCCGGCGCAGCAGCGGCATAGAATGATAGATAGCCCTGTTCGACGTCAAGCTTAGAGAAAATTGAAATGGCTAATCTCCCAATACTTGACTTGAGCGACGCCATTTCGGAGCCTTTGCCGCTCGCCGCCCGCGCGATCGATCTCACGAACGAAGCCTTATCGCCCGCAGTCCTTTCTGCACAGATCAAAGCGCGGAAGCCGAAAGTCATTTCGTTCCAGTTTACGGATCATCAATGGCTCGGCGGGCCAGGCAGCCAAGCGGGCAGCCAACGCAACGCTGCTTCCCCACCCGGATGCCGTCGACTTGCCTCTCAAGTGTCGGCGACACCTCGTCGCGCGAAACAGCATACGCGAATTCGCCCGCCGAAAGATGTGGTGAAACTGAGCGATCGCCTGTTTTTTCTCTTGCAGCCTCCCCTGGAGTACTTGCTGCAAGACAGCACGCTCGAATTTCCATGCGAACCTTTCGGCTATCAGTTTGCGGGTATCTCGTTTTTGTTCGCGCGTCGAGCGGCAATCCTGGCTGATGAAATGGGACTCGGCAAGACCATGCAGGCGATCACGGCCATTCGCATGTTGATTCGCAGCGGCCAAGCGCGAAGGGTCTTACTGATCTGCCCTAAGCCGTTGGTCACGAACTGGCTACGCGAATTCAAAACGTGGGCTCCCGAAGTTACCGCGGTTCCTATTGCCGGTTCGCAAGGCCAACGGGAATGGCTGTGGAAATCGGATCAGGCTCCCGTCAAAATCGCCAACTATGAACTGCTGACTCGCGATCAACCCTACTTCAGCGGGGAAAATCCACTGCATTTTGACTTGGTCATTCTCGACGAAGCCCAAAGAGTGAAAAATCAAGGGAACGCGACCAGCCAAGTCGTCCATCAGATTAGCCGCGACCGCAGCTGGGCACTGACGGGAACCCCGATCGAAAATTCGATCGATGACCTGCTCGGGATTTTCCAGTTCGTCTCCCCCAATCTGCTCTCCCCCCACATGACCGTCCGGCAGATTCGCGACGAAGTCAAAGACCATATCATTCGCCGCACCAAAGATATCGTCATGTCCGATATGCCACCGAAATTGATCCGGAACGATCACCTGGACCTCACCCCCGAACAATGGGAAACCTACTGCCAAGCGGAGAAGGAAGGCATCATTCGCCTCAGCGAAATGGGAGACCACGCCCAAGTCACGCACGTCTTCGAGCTCGTCCTGCGGTTGAAACAAATCTGCAATTTTGATCCCGCCACCGGCGCCAGCAGCAAAATTGAACGCTTGCTCGCCGATCTCGAAGAGGTAACGGCCAGCGGCCAGAAAGCGATTGTCTTCAGTCAATGGGTCGGCACCCTGGACAAAATCGCCAAGCGTCTTGAACGCCTTCAGCCGCTGGCCTACCATGGCAAAATCCCGGCAAGTAAACGGGATGCGGTCCTCGCGGAATTCAAGGAAAACCCGCGACGCCATGTGATCCTGATGAGCTATGGCGCGGGTAGCGTCGGCTTGAATCTGCAATTCTGCCGATACGTGTTTCTATTTGATCGCTGGTGGAATCCGGCCGTTGAAGACCAAGCCATCAACCGTGCTCATCGCATCGGAGCCGCTGGCAGCGTTACCGTCAGCCGAATGATTTCCACGGAAACGATCGAGCAACGAATCCATGACGTTCTGGAAGCAAAACGGCAACTGTTTCACGAGATTCTGTCCGATCATGAAGGCCCATCCGACTTGTCCTTGACCCAAGAAGAAATTTTCGGCTTGTTCGATTTGAGAACACCTCAAGGCCGCATCTTGAAACAAGCCAGCTAATGTGAATGGCCCAAGCACGACATAATTTTTACCCTCCTTGGTCCCCGCGTTTCTGGAACGGGATGAACGTGGGTCCATACTTTCGCCTGATCGCTGAACATCGATTCCGGATACACCCCCTGAAATGGCCCATGTTCGTTTTGGGATCGGGGGTCAGCGTCTTGAATTCGGCGTTCTCGCTCCTGCAGTCGGCTTTCTTCGCTCAGAAAATAGCCGAAACGTCGCTCGTAGCCCCACCCATTTTCATCATCGGACACTGGCGGAGTGGCACGACCCTGATGCATGAATTGCTGACGCTCGACCAGCGGTTCAGCTTCCCCAACAACTTCGATGCCTTCACACCAAATCATCTGCTTGTTTCTCGCCCTCTGCTGTATCCGCTGATCAATCTCCTGCTCCCCGGCAAACGTCCAATGGACGGCATGCCGCTGGGCGCGCGGTTCCCGCAGGAAGATGATTTCGCGTTGATCTCCCTTAACGCGCCGACAATGTATCGCGAAATCGCTTTCCCTAATGAACGTTTTCAAAAATTCGCAGGCACGTCCGACGCCGAGCAAGAACAGAACATAGCCGCCTTGGATCGATTCTGCAAAGTGTTGACCATCCGCTACGGGAAACGGTTGATTCTCAAATCGCCTCCGCATACGGAGCGAATCCGCTTCTTGCTCAAGGCATTTCCGCAGGCCAAGTTCGTGCACATCAGTCGCCACCCCTACCAAATCGTCCCGTCGACGATGAAATTGTGGCGAGCCCTGGATGCGACACAAGGATTCCAATTGCCGCGTTACTCCGATGAACAGTTACGAGCGTTCATTAACGCGAGACAAGGCGAAATGTATCGGCATTATTTTCAAGATAGAGAATTACTGCCTCCCGATCAGTTGGTGGAAATCCGCTTCGAAGATCTACTCGACGAGCCCCTGACGCTGACCAAAAAAATCTACGACAACTTTGCACTGGATGATTTCCAGTCGATTAGCGACGGAATTCGAAAATATTTTTCAGAGCGGCGCGAAATCACCCCGTCCAAAACAGAACTGTCACAAGCCGATCGCTTGGAGATCTCGCGGCATTGGAAAGAGTACATGGAACGCTATGGCTATTCGCTCGAGCAAGAATGAATAATCATTATCCTTGCTCGACTACATATCAATCTCACCGCGCACCGAAAACGATTCCCTGACGCGTCCGCGTGCAGTTTTCACCAAAATCGCGGGCTGTTGCCACGCGGCGGAGAATTTGCAGATTAAAAGCTATGTTGCCCGGCTGGAGATACTCAACGAAGTCCAAAATAAATCGCAACCCGATGCGTCAGCAAGGCAATTTTTTCGGATAGGTTCCGAACGTAGCGAACGTTCCTAGCCTGCACGCCGTGACCGGCTCGTCAAACGGCGATGAACCTCGCGGCGCCGTTGCCGGAGTCTCGGATCCCCCTCCTCCAATCGATTCTCTTCGCGCAGTTCAACGTCCGTCATCCGCAAACGACGCCGATGGGCGAACCACTGCCAGGCGTAATCCATCAGCCCAATCCACAAGAGACTGGAGGCGATCACGATGCCGAAGCGGACAATCACGTCCCCCAGCAACCGGGCGAACATTTCCCCGCGAGCATGCCACAACGCGAAAATTTGCGCTCCAGAATTTCGCAGTACGAAATAGGCCACCCCCAGGACAATCGCAAGTTGCAAGCCGCGAAGCCCCGCGAGATAGGCTCGCTCCCCCCAAGAACGCCGCGATTTTCGGGCGAACGGCATGATCTGATACAAATCGAAATGTTGCCGCTGCGGAGGCTTGAAACCTTTTTGCCATCCGTGGAAGATCAGCCCCAGAGCACACAAACCAAGCATGAACACGCACAACACCAGGGCTAACTGTTTGATCAATCCATCCCATAAGCCGCCGGGCGGACCACCACTCAACATCGCTCCCGACCAAGACTCCGTCGCGATATCGAGCATCAGCTGACCGGCCCAGCCCAAGAACATCGCAATCGCCAAAATGCCCCCCAGCCATTGAACCGCGGCGGCCAGTGGAACACTGTAGGGCACCATCCCGTGTTCGGCCGCTCGTTGCAGCCGATTCGCACTCGGCTCGTGAGCCGCGCTATCTTGTTCGCGTTCCTCGTCCATCGCTTATCTAATTCGCGGCAATACTGGCTGGCGACGCGATTCGTAACTCGCTCAACCATTGCCAGATTTCGTCGTGCATCAGCGCGGTACCGCCACATGCGACTAGCATGAGCGACACCCAAAACAACAGCATGTTGACGTTCATTCCCGACAAAAACAAATTGAATTGGGGTAAAACTTTGGCAACAGCTCCGAGCAGCAAGACGCTCATGAAGTAGGCGGCGACAGCCGGGCCGATCCCACGCAGTGCGAGCCACGATGTTTGGCTCAGCAACATCATCAAGGGCTCGACGCTGCGACTGGCCAAAATCTGGCTACCAACCGGAATGTTGAACAGGGAATCGCTGACGGCCAACAACAGCCGCTCGGGGCCTTGGGCCAGCAAGTAAATCCCCAGCGAAATTCCCCAGAGAAGGCGTGACGTCGCCTCTTGGTCCCCCGCGTTCTCAGCGTTCTCCGTCGACCACTGCAATCCCATCATTCGCGCGAGCATTCCTCCTGCAACGCCCGCCGTGGAAAATAACAGGCTGACGCCGCCACCGATAAAGACACCCAGCAGGAGTTCGCCCAACAATAGTCGAAAGTAATCGGCGCCAATCTCGGCCACGGTGGGAACCGGATGGTTCAGCATGACCGCCATCGTTACCGTCGCCGCGATGAGCAGACGGGTCAGCCAGGATAGATGCGAGCCAGCGAACAACGGGGCGGTCAACATCACCCCCAACACGCGTACTGCGATAAGGCTATGCCCGGCGACGACTTCCAACGTCACTCTCCTTCATGACTTATGCCGATCAGTAAGGGCCGCTCGAAATGCGAACGGCTGAAATCGAGCAGTCGCTCCGAAATCCACGGCAAGAGCAGCACGAGCACGATCGCCGAGAGCAGCAACTTCGGGATCATCGCCACCGAACTTTCCTGGATCTGAAACATCGATTGCAAAAAACCGATCACCAAGGCGATCCCGAGAGCCACCAACAACAGCGGCAGAACCGAAATAAAACCGGACAACAGTGCATCTCGTCCTAAATCGATCGCGTCTTGTGGCTGCATGTGTGGCGAATTTCTCCAACTTTTCAATCAAACGACGGTTCCGAAACTCTGCAACAACATCCCCACCACCAAATTCCAGCCGTCCACCATGACAAACAGAACCAGCTTCAAGGGTAGGCTGATCATCGTCGGAGGGAGCATCACCATCCCCATCGAGACCGTGACGGTCGATACAACGAGATCGAGAATCAAGAATGGCAGAAAAATCTGGAACCCTAACAGAAAAGCGACCTTCAATTCGCTCAACAAAAACGCTGGCAGTACCACATGCAGAGGCACCTCGCCCAAGTTTTCTGGGGTCGCTGCTGAAGCGGCTGACGAACTCCCTCGCCGCTGGAACTGGTAAAAGACATCGATTGCCGAGCGATTGCCAGTTCTTTCGATTTGGTTGGTCATGAATCGCTTGAGGGGGGGAATTCCATTTTCGAGTGCGGCATTCCAATCGATCGCGCCGCTCTCACCTACCGCCGTATCAATCGCCGTTGTCTTGATTTCCAACCAAACCGGGGCCATGATCATGAGCGTCAGCAAAAAGCTCAGTGCGGCTAACATTTGATTCGAAGGTATTTGCGCAACGCCAAGGGCTTGCCGCAACAAACTGAGGACTACGAATAGTCGCAGATAGCTCGTCGTCATCAGAATCGCGATCGGCACCAGCCCCACCAAGGCGACAGTCACCGTCGTTCGCAGCGCCGATTGCATCGACTGATCGCTGCCAGTCAGCGCCTCTGCTTGCCTCGCCAGTGAATCGACGACGACATCGTCGCTCAACCAATCGGCTCGCATCCCACCGCGAGTCCCTAAGGAAACGGGCGTGCGATTTGATGCCGCGGCGTTGACTTCGGCAGTCCCTTTCGCGGTGTTATTCGTAAACTCGGCGATGCGACCGGGTTGATTGGCGACCACATCTTGGGCGCGAATATGCGAAACCGCCGCGCTGAACATGGCCACGACAATCGCGGTTGCGAGCCAAGCCATGCGCCTTGGGCACGGGAAACCTGCAACAGCTGCGATCGACAAAGGAATAGCTTCCGTCAACTGGGATTTGACGGCCGACGGTCGAGGGGCTGGACTAGGCCTCATACTCCGTCCCCCCCGTCGATTTGGCCAGAACTTTTTGCAGGTGCCGCACGAACTCTTCCAAGTTGGGAGCGGCTTCCGTTGGGGCACCTTTACGAGGTGGCGAATAGCGTAAGGCTTGTCGGCGCGATTTTGGATCGCAAAGACCCACCAAGTGCTCGACCTCTTCAGGGTCAGTCACCTCGCCAATCGGTTGCGTACCGTGAGGACCGACCAGCAACAACACGAGTTTACGGCCCAGGCGTACCAACTGCAGTTGCCTTTGGTGGCCAAAGGGCGTTTGCCCGATGATGTGAACCACTTCCGGGGGCAATCGCCGCCGAGATTGTTCGGGATGAGCCAATCGAATTAGCCACGCCAGCGCCAAATAGCCGCCGATCACTATCGCCAGACTGGCGGCCATCCGCTGCCAATCCATCGTCATGAGTTCCCCCCGAATCCGGGCTGGTACCTGAGACCATGGTGAACCCGCCCCAACGTTTCGGGCTTGGGCAGCCGATGGAGTTGAGCCGTTGGGCCCGCGAAAATCGGCGAGTTGGACGTGGCGATCGTTGACAATAACAGGATCGGCGGGTTGCACAAGAACTGCAGTACCGCTCGTCGCCTCGCGCGCGACCGGCGGCTGCACAAATTGGGCATTGGCCACTGCAGGCCACCACCAGCATCCACAGGCTATTCCGCAGACCAGCGCGGCAATAATCAAGCTAACTGGCTGATTTCGCTTAATCGGCATCGCCTTCCCTGACGATAAGGATTACGGATCAATCCGTGTACCGATCAGCTTTTCCTAGATTCCGCGAAATCGATCAAGGCCAAAAGTTCCTCCCGAAACCGAAACCGAAAAACCATCCATTTAGGAGTCGCAGTTCGACGCTCGTAACTCACGTTTTGGCGTATGTGCTAGCACCCCTCCCCGTTAAAGATCGCAGCAAAGCTGTTAGCTGACGCTTCTCAAAAAAACGATTCGAAATCGACTAGGAGAACTGGTCGATGGGTTCAACGCGAATTTCGCGTTCTTACTTGAGTCTCAAGGCTCGCGTGACGCTTGCACCGGAAAATTGTCGGATAGAAAAAACATGGTAACGGGCTTGTCGGCTTTTCATGACGATGTCTTTGCATGGCTGGAAAACGATCCCGGAACCAGCAACCAAATCTTTCACCGTTTGACTGACTAGGATCGTTCCGGCAGCGGCTTGTTTCGCCACTTGGTTCGCCAAGTCCGCGGCCTATCCCAGCATCCGATTGGCAACCACGTCGCACTCCCCAGTGTGCATTCCTGCGCTCAACCCGATTCCGTAGCCACGAGCCGATTGCAGAATATCAGAAACGAAGTGGACGGCACGACTCAGCCATCAAAACGAGCGGCATTTCCAATTCCCCAGCCGACATCTCGACGCCTCGGTGTTTCAGCAGCAGAGCGTTCAATCCGATGGTCTTTTCCCAAAGGAATCGTGGGAACTCCCTTGGTGCTAAGCGACTGTCCGGTAAATCGTCGCAGGATATGCTGAAGTTGGTTGCCTGGGTACGAACATACGCGGGTGATCCGTCAAGCTGTTTCAACTAGACTTCGATCTCGTTCAACATTTCGTCTTGATTCCCGACGCATGGCAGATGATCGTTGCCCGCGAGCTCGACGAAACGCGACCCCGAAATGTGCGACGCCACGTAGCGATCCTCTTCTGCGCACAGACAGCCTCCCCAAACGATGAAGGACGAGTGTCCGTACTTGGATACCAAGCAGAAGTTTTCGAATATCCATTTCCGAAATCATGCGCGTCAACTCCAGGGCAGCACCGGAACTAGAGCTTAAGTTTGCCCAGATTGTTGAATGATTTTACGCGGAATTTTAGGTAATGGCTTGCGATTGCAAAAATATATTTTCGTATTTCCGAAATGTTGAACCATTTTGCAACAGTCCTTGTTCAAAGTATTGAAAACGAACACGGAGGACACGCGATTGATGGAAATGACTGAGTTCTAGTCAATGTAATTTTGGCCATGCAGATTTGGATGACGTGTGGCGAAGGAATCGATTGGTGGAACTTGCTGACAGGATGGCTCACTGACTTGGCGGTTCTTTACCGGAAAATTCAACTCGCCAAAACATTTGAAGGCCCATGTATCGACTGTTCCACAGCGGTCAGGTAACTCATCAAGCATCCTCGCGGCGCGTCAACAGTATCTGTGGGAATCCGTGTTGCCCTCGCGGAGCGAATTTACGCTGGTCATCCAGGACGCAACGGAGCTGGAATACACCAACGATCTGCGCTGTCCGACGATCGCAGCCAAATCGGCAATGGCTTTTGCCGCGGATTCATTGCTCAACATTTGCTGGTCGTTTGTCCGGAATCCGGTGGACCTTGGGACTTGCCAACCAGTTGTTTTATCGTCGGCTGCGGGTAAAAAAATGGAAAGACTTGGAGTGAGTGATAGAAATGTGACTCACGGGAAAGTCTGTTGTGGATCAAAGGAGTCCAGACCTTACCGGCCATCGCATGCTGATCGATGTTTGTAATCGGGGAGCCTTTAATTCCGAGTTCATTGAATACAACGCCAACAGCGGGCGGACGTTCGTGATTTCTTCGAGCAACAACCAAAACGGACTAGTTGGCCACGAGGAAAATATCCAGGCGCATTGCAAGCAGCTTTATGATTACGCCCGCCGACTTCCGCGACTGGGAACGTAGGAACTGCAGATCTTGGGTAAAACGGAATGCAAAAGCGAAGGTCGAACCGGCAAGAAACAGAACATCACGCTGAAAAACCGCACGGCGACGTAGGCTGTCAGCAGCGGCCCGGATCGGCTCGAGGTTTCACGTTCGAAAAAGGCCGCACCGGTTCAAGTCTGGGCCGTGCGCGTCTGGGAGAGTCAATCCACCGGTCGGCCAGAGACGGCTGGAATGGTTCCGAGAGCCTGTTTCAAAACCAGCGGCTAGTGGCTATCTATTGATCGAACCAGCTGGATTTCACTAGCGTCCAACCCGCTCGGTGGGTTTCGAAACCGGCTCCAGCCACCAACCAACCTGTCCCGTCGTTCGAAGACACTCAGGAAGTCTTTGGCTGGAATGAAAGGAGATAGGTTGTAGAAGATTATCGCAACTGCCTCAAGGTCGGCATGAGCATTGACGACTAACCGTTTACCGATGCGGATCGCCTGGAACCGGCGATTTCGTTGAATTCAATAACCGCGATCACATTATTGAATCTCAGCGACGATGGCCGCCGCGAAAAAATCACAGACTGTCCGGCACCCGACTGCATTGACTCCGAGAATGTACGAGATTCTCTCCGCCTGGCGAGATGGCAAAGCGAGAACGGATTGGACGGTCAGCGAATTCGTGTGGGTATTGACGCGACTCGGTGGGCACCAAAATCGAAAAGGTGATCATCCGCCAGGCGAGCGGAAAAATTGGAAAGATTGGCACGAACACCACGCGATGTTAAACGTTGTTCGTGTCGCAAAAACACGAAAAGGATGTGGGTAAACCTAACGCCTAGTCCGGGTAACAACGTGCGGCACGACGCCATCTACGGCTTGCCGACACTGTTCATGCCCAATCAAGAACCAAAACACGGCGGACGACTGAAACACATTATTTCGGAGAGCCTGATCGCAGCAACTCGATTTCCTCTTGGATTCGCTTTTGCCGGAGTTCGATTTCGGCCATACGTTTTCTCAGGGAGTCGATTTGTTCCTCCTTGCGTTCTTTTTCGGATTCGAGAGACTTCAGCTTTTCGACAAGATCATCGTAGACTGACTTGAGAGCCTCGATTTTGTCTTGATGCTTTTGCAGGGCCTGTTGCTCCTGATTAGCTTGTTCGGCAAGGGGTCCGACCTCCGTTTTCAGCGATTCCATTTCGCGGCTCAGTTGTTCGATCCGCTTGGCGTTGATAACGGCGGGAGCAAGTTCACCACTTTTCAGCTTTTCAATCGCTGGCAGGACGACGCTCAAAGGCAGAGCCAGTGACGACACGCGTCCGGCTCGGGCGATGTTGATCCCGACGACGCGACCATCCAAGTCGACCAAAGGACTGCCGCAATCATAAGCCTGCAGGAAGGAGTCGTGCTGAAATGCCAACTGAAAGCCTTGGCGGCGTTTGCTGAGAGTGCTCCCCATGCGATCTTGCGAATTGATCGTCTGATCGAATTGATCGCGCGGTGCCAAGGTAACCGTCAATGAAATTTCTTTGCTTCCCCGCAGCACGACGATGTCGAGATTGTCTCCCGGAGAGTAGTCCCGTAGCACTTGTTGGATATCGAGCATCGAATTGACTTCCTTGTCGCCGACTTGAATGATCCGGTCGCCGACTCGAATATCGGCCTTGTAAGCTGGCGATTCGTACGTGACGACGTCGATCAGGACTCCTCGCCCCGACGACGAATCCTGTCGCGATTGGATACCGATGAAGGCCAGACTGCCGGTGATCTTTCGCTCTTTCACGCTGACCACACCGACCGCTACCGGATTGCGATCGGGCGACACACTGGCGATCCAACTGCCGACCTCGGGGACCGGCAGCAATGAAAGGTTAGCGGGCGTGAGCCCCTCGGCTTCGACTTTGAGGAGTGCCAACCCGGTTTCCTTGTCGATGCCGAGCACCTGCGTCGGCTTGGAAGAGCCATCGGGCAGGCGAGCCGTCATGTCCTTGCCCAATTCGCTGGCGACGGTCAAAACCAACCCTTGAGAGTCGATCACGGTGCCGATGGCGACTTGATTGCGACCCGAATATAGCCGCAGCGTCGAGGGTGAGACGCTGCCGATCACCGGCGGAAACAGATCAACGATTTCCGAGGCAAGCCGCGAAAATTTTCGAGCAGTGTTTTTGCGAGCGTAAGCGTTAAGGGCATCGAGGTCGACCGGCTGCCCCTTTTTACCGGCATTCGACGCGTTTTCTTCTTTGTTGGCACCCGACTGAGCGGGGCTTTCGGACGACTCGGCGGGTTTGTCGGCCGCCGACGATTGCTCGGCCGATTGATTTTCCTGGAGGACGGCCCATGCGCTGTTCGTATCAGCTAACGAAAACGCGAACCCCCAGGCGATCAACAGCAACATGTGAACTCTTCGCATACTCAATTTCCAAAAACGAATTCCAACGTCTTCAGCAAAAATGCCTTTTTAATGGGCCCCTGGAGACAAACCTCTTTGCTTAACGCCACGAACGGCCAACGACGATTTTCAGCGGCACATCTTTTTGCCCTTCGCGGTCGACGAAGATCGTAATTTCTTCGCCAATTTTTAGTTCATCGATCGCTTTTTGCAATTCCTGTTTATTGCTGACAGCCTTGTCGCCGATTTTGCGGATAACGTCACCTTTTTTCAGTCCACCGACATCGGCCGGCTTACCGTCGCTGACCTCAGAGACCTCGGTAGTTTCGCGGACGACGCTGAAGCCTAGATACGGACGCGGGGTTTCGTTGACTACTTCGCCGGCCGCCAGCTGATCCCATTCATCAGAATAGACATCGACCGGAACGTGTAAATTTTCCGAGAGGGATTGGCCGATCCGGCTGTGGATCCCGATCAACATTCCATGCATATCGACGAGCGGCCCACCGGAATCCCCCCCTACGAGCACGCAATCGGTGCGGAGAACTCCACGGCCTTTGCTCAACACTCTGCCGAGACGCAGCACCATGCCGCGATCGCGATCAAGCCCGCCCGGGTGCCCGATCGCGACGACCCACTGACCAGGATTGAGTTCGGTCGATTGCCCAATCTCGATATAAGCCAAGTCATCAGCGCCTTCGATTTTCAGCATTCCAGAGTCGAAGCGTCGGTTGATTCCCAAGGTTTTCGCTTTGAGGCTGCGGTTGTCGGCCAGAATCACGGTTGCCGTCAAATCGGGCTCGCCGATGACGTGGGCCGCCGTCAGCACGATGCCATCGGGGGAAACGATGATGCCGGAACCTTGCGCCTGTCCCATACGAATGTTGACAGTCGCACGCTTGACCTGCTCAGTCACCTCGCGGGCCCGCGATTCAAGCATACGGAGTTGCTCGATCGACGTCGGATTACTCCCGTCGAACATGAAACTCAGATCCGGTTTGGGCTGCGGCTCGGTGACAGCCGTCTGTCGGTCAACCGGGGGAGCAACGGTTTCGTTTTGGCTCCAGCCCATCTGCATGGCCGAGAGAAAAACAATCCAAAAGACGATAATCCGATTCGCCAAGCTCGACATGCGAACTCCCAACAACTTATAAATTCAATGCTTGAATGGCTCTGTTTTCATGCGGCCCACCCACGACCGTTACTGTAGTTGCCGTAATCTCGGCAATTGCGGTAGCTGGAGAACCCGTACTTGGTTAACCAATTTTAACCCGAGCAAACGATCCTGCTCCCGGTTGTTCCTAAAAATTCGAAATATTCTCGAGTTTTTGCGATGAAAACACACTTGGACACTCGCCTCCGCATCGAAAACCCGCGGCCTTTAGGCCCGGCAAAAATCGGCGGTTTGGTAGCGGTTGCTGAATACGGGATCGGTTTTTAGAATGTCAAAAACTGTAAAATCCCTGCGGTGCCCCTCGACACATGATCACACGCCGACCGATCTTTCCCAACGTTCTCGAGATCAACCATCAACTGGGACGCGTTCTCGGATGTAACGTTTATTTGATCTATGACGGCGACGAGTGGATCCTTATCGACATCGGCTACCAAGACGCTGTCGACGAAATCGTCGAAGTCATCCGTTTAATGGATTTCCCCTTCTCGCATTGCAAGACGTTGATTGCCACCCATGCCGACGTGGACCACATCCAGGGATTGGCACGGGCCAAGCAGATTTTGCGAAGCTCTGTATCGGCACATCCCTTGGCGGCAGAGCCGCTCCGCGTGGGAGATCGGCTCAAGACCTTCGCTCTGATCGAACCCCAAAAAATTGATATGGAAATGCCACCGGTCGAGGTGGAACATTTTATCAACGAAGGGGACCGTATCACCGTCGGCAATCTTGTGCTGGACGTTTGGTTGACGCCGGGGCACACGGATAGTCAACTGGCCTTCCGCATGGGAAATTTGCTGTTCAGTGGCGACAATATCTATCGCGATGGCTGCGTGGGAGCGATCGACGCCCACCATGGGAGCGATTTGGCGGCCTTTGTGAAATCCTTGGAGCGGATTCGGGCAAGCGATGTCGAGTGGTTGCTCCCAAGCCACGGACCGATTTTTCGTAAGGACAACGCCCTGCTGGACCGTGCCATCGAGCGTGTTCGGGGCTACATGCAGATGGCGGACTTCGGGACATGTGCCGTCGAGTGGCCCTTGATGGATGACTACGAGCGGGAGCTCGAGGCGGGGATTCGGCCGCAATGACAGCACGCTATCTACCCATTCCTCCCAGATTACACAATCGGAATTCGTGCGACGATCGCTGGGCAATCGCAACGATTTTGCCGATTGCTCATGTTAATCCATGAAATTCGTTTGGCATTCGTTTTTCAAGAAGCTTGCCATACCGAGGCCAAGGGATTGCATCGAGACACGCTGACACCAGGAGGGAGTACTCCCATGATTCGTCGAACAGTTTTGGCCGCCGTCGTGGCCGCTTTTCTGTGGAGCGGTGCCGCGGCCGGCACGGCACAAGCCCAACAGCACGGTTACGGAGCGATTTGGGGGGGCGGGCATTCTGCTCAAGACTTGAATCGTTTCTACCATTATCCCTATGTCTACTACCCGCAGAACTTTTGGGGGAACGAGTACTATCGCAGCGCGGAGAACAATTACTACCGCTATCCCCCTGAAATGCGGATCCCGATTTACAATCGAGGTTGGTACAACTACTATCCGGCTCCGCGCCGCTATCACTGGGGTCACCACTTCATCACCGACATTTTCTAAAGTTCTGCGCGGAAATACCAACGAGACCAAGTTGGCGAATGGTGCCGCAACCAAGTGGTGTTCGCACTCGAGGACTTGGGCAGATCATGATCTCGGTGGTGAGCCCGGAGGAAAATCGACGTGATCGAATTGGCAACGGCCTAGGCTGCCGACCATGAGATGGCGTGCCGAAAGCCCTCCGGCATCCTACCGACGAAATCTTGTGCCCAAACTCTTCAGCCGCAGAGCCCCAGCCCGCGCCTCTCGCGAAAACCGGACGCTTCCGCGTTCCGGCTAAGAGTTTGGTGACCAAGCCTAGTAAAATCGACAACGTCCGCGTGACAACACGCGGACGTTTTTTTGCGACCTTCGGAGATGATCATGTCGGCAACCTCCCCATGCGATGACGATGCAAGCCTTCGACAAGCGATATCTCTAGTTCGGCCAGGAGCCAATGTGTTCGTTCATGGAGGGGCGGCAACACCTACACCACTACTGGAGGCGTTGGCCCGCCGGGACGATTTGCACAATGTGCGCCTTTACCATTTGCACACTCAAGGCCCCGCCCCTTTCCTCGCTCCTCACTGCTTAGGGCGGATCACCTCGATATCTTTATTCACTGGTGGACCAGTTCGTCAAGCTGTCCAAGCCGGCCAAGCCGATTTCATCCCGGTATTTTTGTCCGATATTCCCCACCTATTTCGCCAGCGCAAAATCCCGCTCGATGTCGCCCTCGTCCAAGTCTCGCCGCCAGATCGACACGGGTTTTGTTCACTGGGAACCTCGGTCGATGTCGCTCGCGCAGCCGTCGACTCGTGTGAAATCCTCATCGCCGAAATTAATCAACGCATGCCGCGGACCCACGGCCAAAGCCACATTCACCAATCCGCATTCGACGCGTTCATCGTGACCGATCGTCCACTGCATGAGCACGAGGCTGGGGAGATCACCTCGGTAGAAGCGGCGATTGGCGAACAAGTTGCGGCCTTGATTCCCGATGGTGCCACACTGCAGATGGGTATCGGCAAAATACCGGACGCCGTCCTCGCTCGGCTGGGAAACAAACAAGATCTTGGGATTCACACCGAGATGTTTTCCGATGGATTGATCGAATTGGTTGGTCGTGGTGTGGTGACGAATCGTCGCAAGAAAGTCTATTCCGGTCAGATTGTGACCAGTTTCGTCATCGGGTCTCAACGCGTCTTCGACTTCGTCGACGACAATCCCCAAGTCAACTTTCTCCCCAGCGACATCACCAACGACACGAATCTACTCCGCAAGCTCGACCACTTGGTCGCGCTCAATTCCGCGCTGCAGATTGACTTGACCGGACAAGTCTGCGCCGATTCGATAGGGCACAAAATTTATTCCGGCATCGGCGGGCAGATGGACTTCATTCGCGGCGCTGCGTTGAGTCCCGGCGGCCTGCCGATCATCGCTTTACCATCGACCGCGGCGGGGGGTAAGGTCTCGCGGATCGTCCACGAGTTACTTCCCGGCTCGGGTGTCGTCACGACCCGCGGCCACGTTCATTGGGTCGTCACGGAATACGGTGCGGTCAACGTGCACGGCAAATCACTCCGACAGCGTGGGGAGGCTCTCATTTCGATCGCTCACCCGGACTTTCGCGACGAATTAAGCGAGCGGTTTCACTCCGTCCGCCGGTTCAGCGGCGTCGCGTTACCAGCCGCGGAATCTACGGGGTGAGTCTTTCGCAGGCGATCTAACGCCCTCGGTTGGTGCGAGCCGGGAGGCGCGAACGGTTTGCCAGAATATCGCCGCCGGAACGGTTGCCCCTTGGTAGCGGAATCGGAGTGCCGTGATAATAGTTTCGGCGAATCGTATTGCCATAAAAATGCAGCGGACGATAGGGCCGCTGTTCGATTGGCGTCGCCTGCAAGGCGGATCGTTCTTCGCGGGGCACAATCACGCGGGAATCCCAGCCAGGTTCTTGCGCTGTGCCGATTTTGGCTGCTCCCAAAACGATCACAATCGCGACGGCAGCAACAGATAGCTTAAAAATGATCTTGTGCATGGCTGTAAGGTAACGCCCGACTCGAAACGTTCATGATAGGTGAAATGATCGGCAGTTCGAGCGAGCAACTCGGAATTCCGTTTCGCCATAACGCATTGAGCCGATTGTTCAGAAGCCGCAGCTTGGTCCGCCGTCTGCACCGACGATCTGGCATCACCATTTTGCTGGAGCGACTTTCCCCACCGTTTCTCCCCGACTATTCGTAATATTTTCCGCGCGAAGCTGCCCGATGGATTGTTCCATGTCGGGCGTCATTCTCCCAAGGCGATCCAAGATCCCGATCAAGACTTGTGGCATCCCCCGTTCGCCGCCGTCCTCAATTTTGACGGCCACACCCAACGCGCTGTCGTCGTCGCTGTTGCCGAGCAACCCTAGTCCATAACAGGCTTCGGCCCCCGTCTTGCCAATGAGCTGTCCTCGCGCGGACTCCACCAACCGCGCGTCGAAGCTCCCCGCCTTACTCAGCAATTCGGGATGGGCCCGCATCGCATCGCGGATGACAGTCGCCGCCTCGCGGTAACCGGCTGGAGCATGCTCGGGGTTCGCCAAACGGGCATAGCCGACAGCGACATGCAGGAGCGGAAGCGCGTAGTTGGGTACGCCACAGCCATCGACGCCCCACACCAATTCCTGCTCATAGCCAGTAAATTCTCGAGTTGCCGCTTGGATGCGTTGTTGCACTGGGTGCTCGATATGCCAATAACGATCGAGCGGATCGCCACACAAACTGGCTTGCAGCAGCATGCCGGCGTGTTTGCCCGAGCAGTTGTGCCGCAAGCGGCTCCCTTGGACGACGCCGCAATGCAACGACGTTTCGCTCGAGCCCGAGCGAGCGAGGACCTGTTCGACAGCCGCCAGATGGTAGTCCCGAGCAGTATGCGACGCACAAATGATGGCGACCTCTCGGCTGGTAAGTTGTTGCCCGCGGTCCAGGGCGGCCTTGACGGTGGCCAGCGCTTGGAAGGGCTTCAGCGCGGAGCGACATAGAACGAGTTCGTGCGGATTGCCAAGCGAAAAACGAATTTCCCCTTGTGGGGTCACGACCACCAGTCGGCCGTAGTGACGACTTTCCACGATCGGGCCTCGCGTCACCTCGACCAACACCTCGGAGAGGGGGGCAGGTTCAGCTTTGGCTGGCGGCGTCGACTCGGATTCCCCCAATTTGCGAGCCACTTGCTCGCAAGCAGCTAGCACGCGCAAAACGTTTTCGCCCAAAACTTTGTGTATCTGCTCACGGGTATAACCTCGCTCGAGCATCAACTGAGTCAAGGCCGGGTAGCACCCGACATCCTCTAGCCCCGTAGGGAGCGAGCGAACTCCGTCATAATCCGAGCCGATTCCCACATGATCGATCCCAGCAATACGGACAATATGGTCGATGTGATCCATGACATCATGGATTGTCCCTTTGGCGTTCTTGTCTTTGGCCAACTCATCGTCCGGCACGACATAGCCAGACATGAAATTCACCATAACGACGCCGCCGTTCTGCTTGAGCCTGACGAGGACATCGTCCGGCACATTGCGGGCGTGTTCATTCACAGCCTTGGCGGAAGAGTGCGAAAAAATCACGGGGGCAACGGCAATGTCGAGCGTCTGGTGCATCACCTCTGGAGAGACATGAGATAGATCGACCAGCATTCCCAACCGATTCATTTCCCGGACGACTTCTTGTCCGAAATTCGTCAGGCCACCATGGACAGCCGTGTCGGTAGCCGAGTCGGCCCACTCCGTATTTTTGCTGTGGGTAAGCGTCATATACCGTGCCCCCCGATCATACAGACGCTTGAGATTGGCGATCGAGTTTTCGATGGAGTGCCCCCCCTCGACCCCCATCAGCGAGGCGATTTTCCCCGAGCTGGCAATCCGCCGCACGTCACCGGAGGTCAACGCGATTTCGAACACATCGGGATAGACATGGCACATGTGGTGCACCAGATCGATCTGCTCGAGCGTCGTGACAAAAGCGGCTCGTTCCGCCACGGTTTCCACGGGAACGTAAACACTCCAAAATTGTGCCTTTACGCCACCGGATCGGAGCCGCGGTATATCGGTATGCATTTCCGGCTGCGGTTGGCGCAAGTCGATTTTTTTGAATCGCATATCTCCCAAACGTCGCAGCCGCCAGGGCAGATCGTTATGGCCATCGAACAACATCCCAGCGTTGTGAATCTCGGCTGCTTGCTCCGACACCTTGACCGGCAAGCGACCGGCTGAAGGGGCCGAGTCGGCTGCTCCGCTGCCGCGCCCGCTCGCAGCATCTTGCCAAGACCATCCCGGCGTTGCCGGCCATGCCAGCAGCCAGATCAAAACCGATACGCACAACTTGGTTCGCTTCATCATTGTTAAATCCTCAAACACTTTCGCAAGCGTTCGCTCAACGCCGTGCCAATCACCGCCCCACGCGATGCCAGTTGGCAAATCCCCTCCTCAGCCCCCGCCGCGCAAGATTTTCTCGAACTCCTGCAACAACTATTTTGTTGGCCGATGGGGACAGCCGAGTCGGCACTGCGGACACTTGCCGGTCCTGGTGCGGCGCGAGTGCCAGCATCAAGCCGCCGGGACAACGGTTCATCGTAGGCCAACCCAAAGAGCATCGCAACCAACCGCTCAGTCGATTTGTTATCATGCAGTGCGTAAGGCCCTTGGCGGGAACCTTTCGCCACGGGGGCCCCGGTAATATGGCCAGAAATTTAAAAACTACATCTTGGTTTTCGATTCCGTGAAGCCTGCTCCATCTTGCTCTTGCCCGCTGTCGCGGCAAGCAGTCATCAACACCTACTTCCTGGAACATCGCGCGAAACTTCTCGATATCGCCGCGTATTTGGATCGCCTTGACCGGGCGTCCCCCAGTCACGATGTCGATTTTCGGGAGACGGCCTTTCGCCACGCCTTGAAAATCCTGGCCGATGACGCCCCCGATCGGGCCTGCAGGATTCTCGAGTTATTTAGCGATCACAGCCAGGACCTGCCCCAGTCGGCAGCAGGAACCAAAGGGGCCGCGGGAGCGGTGCAGCTCCCCGAGGGAGGTGAGTCATGAGATACATCGATCCGCATATCCATATGGTGTCGCGGACCACCGACGATTATCAGCGGATGGCACAGTCGGGTTGCATCGCCGTCACCGAACCGGCCTTTTGGGCGGGCTTCGATCGCTCGTCGGCCGCCGGCTTTTTCGACTATTTTCGGCAGTTGACAGAGTTCGAACCCAAGCGGGCCTCCCAGTTTGGGATACGGCACTTTACTTGGTTGTGCATCAATCCCAAGGAAGCTGACGATCCGGGATTCGCGCGCGAAGTCATTTCGATCATCCCCGAGTTCCTCCAACGCCCCAACGTCTTGGGGATCGGGGAAATTGGACTCAACAAAAACACCCGCAACGAACTGACCATTCTCGAGGAACAAATCGCGCTGGCCGAGCAACACGAGCAACTGATCCTCGTCCATACCCCGCACCTCGAGGACAAACTGAAGGGGACTCGCCTGATCATGGACGCGTTGTCGGCCAGTAAGATCGATCCGGGGCGCATCCTCATCGACCACGTGGAGGAACACACCGTCGGCGAGGTCCTCGATCGCGGCTTTTGGGCCGGCATGACCCTCTATCCCGATACGAAAATGACCCCCCAGCGAGCCACGGATGTCATCGAAATGTTCGGCACCGAGCGCATTTGGATGAACTCCGCGGGGGATTGGGGATGCAGCGATCCGCTGGCCGTTCCCAAGGCTCGCTTGGAAATGGCCCGCCGCGGGCACGCGCCGGAAACGATTGACAAGGTCACCTTCGAAAACCCGAAAACCTTTCTATCGCAAAGCCCCAAATTTCAAATCAATGCCGCTGTCTCTTGACCTGAGCCGCACAACATCCGAGACCGCTTCACCAGGACTCAATCGCCCGAAAACGACATGAAATCGATCACCGAATACCTGACCTTCAACCTGCCGACAAAGCGGGGATTCGTCAACATCACGCCGCAAGTCGAATCGATCCTCAAACGATCCGGGATTCGCGAAGGTCTGCTCTTGTGCAACGCGATGCACATTACCGCCTCGGTGTTCATCAACGACGACGAGCGGGGGCTGCATCACGATTTCGAAAAATGGCTGGAGAATTTGGCGCCCTTCAATCCGTCTCCGGAGGTTTACCACCATAACCGGACCGGTGAAGACAACGCCGATGCCCACCTCAAGCGGCAGATCATGGGGCGCGAGGTGGTCGTCGCCGTCACCAACGGGCGACTCGATTTCGGACCTTGGGAGCAAATTTTCTATGGCGAATTCGACGGACAACGTCCCAAACGAGTCTTGGTCAAAATCATCGGAGCTTGAGAGAATACTGAGGGCGGGAAGTTGCGGCTCCCTCCCCCTGGCATCGTGGAGTCCGAATAAAAACTTCTCCAAGAAGATAGAAGACTGATGCGTTTGAGGAGGAGTCGGTGCATCGATCCGTTGGTCCGCATGTCACGTCGTGGCATTTGTAATCTCACTCCGCACAAGCTCTGTATTCGTGCTTCTTCTCTTATTCGTGCTCGTACTCAGTGAAACGTTACTCGTACTCGAAAGGAGCGTGCGGGCGCAACATGGCGGAACATTTATCGTTTTGACGATCTGACGTTTGTGTCTACTGCGCCCGCCGGTCGATTCTGGTCGCTTTTCCCAAGCTTGCAGCCGATTTTTGTACCGATCGGTAAAAATTTGCCGAAAAATCGCCTCGAGGGCCTTTTTTTTACCGATCGGGATATTTTTCATGATAAAATAAACCAACCCCACAAAAATTTCCCGATCGGGAAAACATCTTATCCCGGGCACATGCTCCATGGAGCCAATCGATGACGACCGACGAAAAACTGAAGCTTGTTCGCACCCCGGCTGACTTGGGAGCACAAATCCGACGGCGCCGCCGGGCGGCCGGAATGACCCTCGCCGACGCGGCGGCGTTGGCCAATGTCGGCGTCCGTTTCCTCTCGGAACTGGAACGGGGCAAGCCGACGAGCCACCTGGGGCTGACCTTGAAAATCCTGGAACTATTCGGGCTGAATTTGTACATCGAAGAGCGTTGACCGATGTCGCTATCCGATGGTTCGGGGCACCTCGATCACTACGCCGCCCCGCTTTGCCCTCGGCAGCACGGCCCCTTGATCTCAAATAACCTTCATGGAAACCGTGAGCACTACCGCCAACATTTTGTACGTCCACTATCACCGCCAACTTGTCGGCACGCTGCATGCCCACGGCGAGCAGTTCTCGTTTCGCTACGCCCGCAGTTGGCTCGAACAGCCGCAACATTTTCCGATCAGTTTGTCCTTGCCCCTCAGCGGCGAATACAGCGACGAAGCAGCCCAAGCGTTTTTCGTGAATTTGCTCCCCGAAGCCACCGTTCGGCAGCGGATCTGCGCGGCCTTGAAGATCTCTGCCGGCAACGACTTCGAATTGCTGCGAGCGATCGGTGGCGACTGCGCCGGGGCCCTCACGATCACCGAAACCGAGACCGTCGCGCTACGGCCGATCGCCTACGAATTCATCTCACCCAAACAGCTTGATGACTGGTCGGCGGGAACGCCCGACGCATTCTCGGCCGTGACCGGGCACAACGAGGTGCGTCTCTCGCTGGCGGGAGCGCAAGACAAGTTGCCAGTGCACGAAATCGACGGCCGACTGGCGATTCCTACCGGCGACGCGCCGAGCACGCTGCTGCTGAAATTTGCGTCGCCGTTTTATTCGCATCTCCCCGAAAATGAAGCGTTCGTCACTCTCATCGCGAAGAAATTGGGTTTGCCGGTGGTCGATATCGAGCTGCGGGCCACAGCCAAGAAGCGGATCGCGGTGATCCATCGCTACGATCGCATCGTCGATGACCGTGGCATTCGGCGTTTGCATCAAGAGGATTTTTGCCAAGCGTTGGGGATCGACGCCCGGCGTAAATACGAAAAAGAGGGGGGGCCAAGCTTGGCCGCCTGCGCCGCCGTGATCCGCGCTCATTGCGCGCTGCCGATTGTCGAATTGCGGAAGCTGATCGATTGGGCCTTGTTCAATCTGATTTTCGGCAACGCCGATGCGCATGGGAAAAATCTGTCGCTGCTGAACGGCGAGGACGGGCGCCGAGTGCTGGCTCCGTTTTACGATTTGGTCTGCACCCGTAATTACCCCAAAATCGATCGTCATCTGGCGATGAGCCTGGGGGGGCGTACCGATCCGGACTTGGTTGGACAGGCACAACTACGTCAGTTCGCTGAAGATCTCGGCGTTGGCTGGCGCCTGATCGAGGAGGCCACCGAGCGGTTGATCCAGCGCAGTTCGCAGGCCATCGACGAAGCGACCGCCGTATTCCAAGAGCGGTGGGGCAGAAGCCCCGTGTTGCCACGCATCGTGACGCTGGCGCGGAAGCAACTCCAGCGACTGTCGCGGGAATTGGCGTATCGGAGCCGCCAGAACAATTGACCTCGCCGGGCACCAGTAGCGGCCCGCGGTCATTTTTTCGAACCCGCTGAATTGTCGTAGACCGCTTGCAGCAACTCGTCGACACTGCTGAACTTTTTCTTGGAGCCCAGCGCGGCGTCGAGCAACTGCCGGGCGTCGGCTTCGGAATGCCCCAGCGAGCACAGGATCAGATACGTGTCATCGACGACCGAGTGTTCCGCGACGTCGGCCAAGCCCGTGTCATCGCGGCCGATGAACAAGGCGAATTTGCCCATCTTGCGGCGCAGTTTGGCGACGATCCGTTCGGACATCGCGGCCCCGATGCCGGGGAGCGTCGAGACGCTTTTGAAGTCTTGTTGTTCGATCGCGCGGGCGATGTCCTGCACCGGCCGAACCATGGCTCGCAGGGCCTTTTTGACCCCCACGCCGTCGACCGAGCAAAATTGCTCGAAAAATTCTCGCTCGATCTCACTGAGGAAGCCGACCAGTCGGGGAACCATCCGGCCACCTTTCTGCGGATTCCCTTCGAAGTAATGAATCGTGTTTAGCGAAACGACCGAGCCCACCAGGGGCTGGAGATGGCGACGTGTGAAGTCCGGAATCAACACCTGATACTCGAAGGGATCGACGGCGATGATGGCGAGCTCCTCGCCAAGATGAAGTAGTTTGCCGGTAAGTTTCGAAATCATCGACTTAGAGCCTCGTTGCGTGACAAGTATGCGTGACAGATCGCGATCGCCAACGCGTCAGCCACATCGGGTGGATCGGGCACGCTCGCGAGTTGCAGTTGGTTCATCACAGCGAGTTGCACTTGGGCTTTCGGCGCTCGACCGTTGCCCGTCATGACCTTTTTGATTTGCGTGGCGCGATAGTGGAATACGGGAACGCCAGCCTGGGCTGCCGCGAGACAGATCACACCACGGGCATGCCCCATCAAAATCGCGGTGGTGGGCCGTTCGTAATGCGCGTACAGTTCCTCGATCGCCATCGCGTCGGGCCGAAAACTCTCAAACAATTCCGCCAGACCGCGGTGAATGTATTGCAGTCGAGCCTCCAGCGAATCAGCCGCCCGCGACTTGATGATCCCAGCCTCGACCAGATCGACCGTTATGCCGTTCCAGCGCAACAGTCCGTAGCCCGAGGTGTTGAGCCCCGGATCAATTCCTAAGAAAATTTTCGTCGTCGCTCCTTCCATGTCGTCAGCCTCCAAGCTATCCCATCGAATTCGCTTCTGGGCGGAAGAGCAGCACGACGCACTGTGCGGAAATTGCGGCCATGGTGCCGACGGCGTCGACACCCTCACCCGTTTTCGCCTTGACGTTGACTTGAGGCGGCTCCACTTGCAGCAACTCGGCGATCCGTTGGACCATGTAGGGTTTGTACTCGTTTAGCTTGGGTCGTTCCGCAAAGATGATCGCATCGACATTGACGATGTGGTGGCCGAATTCTCGGACCCGTTGGCAAGCCAACTGCAACATCTCCCCAGAGTCGCGGCCCCGATTCTCCGGTGCCGTATCGGGAAACATTTCACCGATATCCCCCAATGCCGCTGCGCCAAGCAGGGCGTCGGTCAAGGCGTGGAGCAGCACATCGGCATCACTGTGGCCCAAGGCTTGGCGATCGAACGGCACATCGATGCCGCCGATTCGCAAGGGGCCACCGGGGCCCAGCCGGTGGGTATCGTGTCCGATACCAATGCGGAATGAATTCATCGTGTTAGCAATCTTGCCTTTGGATCAAGTCGTCAGTGATTTTCTTGCCGCACGCTTGGCTCGACTAGTGCCTTGTTAGGCCGCCTAGGCAAATCCGTATTGTATCAGATGCCCGATGGGAGGTTTACGTCGACGGTCAATTTGGCTGGCTGCAGACTTGGGGTTTGACAATCTGCGGCTAGGCTTGTGAAACAAGTCTCCACCCTCGCAGTCCCTGTCTCAAGCTGGGGCTAATCCGTATAATCGCCAGACATGTCGATCATCGAAATTGAGAATCTCTGCAAGTCGTACCGCGTATACCAGAAGAAGGAAGGGGTTTGGGCGGGCATCCGCGGCTTGTTCCATCGCGAGTATCGCGAAGTTGCGGCGGTGCGGGGCGTGAACCTCCGCGTGGAGTCGGGAGAGTTTGTGGCGTTCCTTGGTCCCAACGGGGCTGGCAAAACCACGACTCTGAAACTTTTGTCGGGGGTCATCACACCGACCAGCGGTACCGTGTCGGTGATGGGGTTCGTCCCCTGGCACCGGGATGACGCCTACCGCCGACGTTTCGCTCTGGTCATGGGGCAGAAGAATCAATTGTGGTGGGATTTGCCGGCCACCGACTCCTTTCGGCTCCATCAGCACATCTACAACATTCCAGGAGCGGTCTTCGAGCGGACCCGCGATGAGTTGACGGAAATGCTCGATGTGCGGCACCTGCTGGGCCAACCTGTGCGGGAACTTTCGCTTGGGGAGCGGATGAAGATGGAATTGATCGCCGCCTTGTTGCATTCGCCGGAAATGTTGTTTTTGGATGAACCGACGATCGGCTTGGACGTGGTGGCTCAGCATAAGATTCAACAATTCCTCAAGCATTATCAGAACCAACGCCGCACCACGATTTTATTGACCAGCCACTACATGAAGGACATTGCGGCCCTGTGCAAGCGGGTCGTTGTGATCGCGAATGGTTCGATTCACTACGATGGCTCGCTGGCAGGTATCATCGATCGATTCAGCGGGGACAAAGTAGTCACGCTGCAATTAGACGAGCGTACGGACTTCGCCAGCGTCGCGAAGCTCCCTGGCAGCGTTGAAATCGAGCCCCCGCGGATCAAGTTCCGGGTTCCCCGCGATGAAGTGGCACGCGTTCTAGGAGAGCTGCTGGATCGATATCAGGTCACTGATGTAATCGTCGAGGATCCGCCGCTGGAGGAAGTCATTGCGTCGATGTTTCTCGAGGCCGCCCAACAAGAGCCCGAATTGGTCGGCGCTGCCAACGGGAGGCCCACGCGATGACTAGCGCAGCGACCTGGGGGAGCGAGCTTCGCAAATGGTGGACTTTCTTTCAAATTTCCCTTAATGAGCGGCTCGTCTACCGGGGCGACTTCATGCTCGGCACGTTGATGCGATTTTTGCCGACGTTGACGCAGATTTTTTTGTGGTGGGCGATTTTCGAATCGCTCCCCGCCGCGGTCGGTGGAGCAGGGGGCGAAGGGGGCCGCATCGCCGGTTATCGATACGGTGACATGGTGGCCTACTACCTACTCATTACCATCAGCCGTGCGTTTTCGAGCATGCCCGGCTTGACGTCAGGCATCGCCAAAATGGTTCGCTCGGGCGAGCTGAAAAAGTATTTGATCCAGCCGGTCGATCTGCTGACTTGTTTGTTGATCCAACGCGTGGCGCACAAGTTGGTTTACTACTTGATAGCCACCGTGCCATTCGCGTTGGTGTTTTTCCTGTGCCGCCAATTCTTCATTGATGGCTGGCCGAGTGCCGAGGTGTTGGCCGTATTCGCGATGTCGCTGGTCCTGAGTTTTTTGCTCGGTTTTTTTCTCGAAGCGTGCCTTGGTTTGGTTTCTTTTTGGCTGCTCGAGGTGACATCGTTAGCATTCATTTACATGCTGATGAATTTTTTGTTGTCGGGTCATATGTTCCCGCTCGACCTTCTGCCGGAGTGGAGCCGCTGGTTGGTTGATTGTTTGCCCCTCAAGTATTTGGCGTATTTTCCCGCGGCTGTTTTTTTGGGGAAGGTCGAGGGGGAGGCGATGTACTGGGGGTTACTGATCGAGGCCGCTTGGGTGCTATTTTTCGTTGTGCTCTCGGCCTTCTTGTGGACTCGCGGACTCGTCAGGTACAGCGGGTTTGGCGGATAGGGCAGGGGAGGGCAGGGCACAGCCGGTTAAAGCATTGATGCGAAACGATCTCAAGCAATCCGATCTAACCGCGACGGGCAGTCCACTGCGACGCTACTGGCGAGTCTTCGCGACCTTTGCCAGGAACTCGATCATCCGCGACATGTCGTTTCGTTCTGACTTCATTCTCCAATCGATCACCTCGGTGTCTTGGGCGGTCATGAATTACGTTCTGTTCAAGCTAATCTACCGCTTCACCACGTCGATCGGGCCTGATACCGGCTGGCAGGAAAACGAGTTTTTCGTTTTTCTAGGAACGGTTTGGGTCATCAATGGTTCGATCCAACTGTTGTTCATGGGTAATTTCGACGAATTCAGTGATTTGATTCGGACGGGGGGGCTTGATTTCGCGTTGCTGAAACCGATCGACACGCAGTTCCTGATTTCGTTCCCGCGAATGAATTGGTCGCAGGTCCCCAACATCGTTTTGGGGATATTGCTGGTGGTGACCTCGATGAACGCGATGTGGAGCGATTCGAGCAAGGGAGCGTGGTTCACCTGGTGGACTGTCCCCGCGTATGTGTTCTTCGTCGGTTGCGGGATCACCATCATGTACAGCGTCATGATCTCGCTGGCGTCGACCAGTATTTGGCTGGGCCGGAATCAAAATCTGTATGACTTTTGGTTTTACATCACCAATTTTTACCGTTATCCGATGGAAATCTACCAACGCGGTAGCCTGGGCTGGGCCCTCTGGGGAACGTTCACTTTTGTGATCCCGATCCTCGTGGTATCGAACGTACCCGCGCGGGTGTTGGCGAACCCATTGGGGGGCCCTTGGAACGCATGGGAATGGTCGCTGGTTGGGCTTACCCTGGCAATGACGCTGGCAAGCCTGATCTTGAGTCGGCTCGTGTTCCGATCGGCCCTCAACAGTTATCGGAGTGCCAGCAGTTGAGGGAGGGAAATCAATGAGTGGGGAAACTGGCCGCGAAATCACTTGCAAGTACGCCGACCCCATCGATGTGATCTGGGTGCGGACCGCGGAGCGACTGGGAATGTGCGTGGTCCGTGTCCCCGAAGTGTTCGCGAGTTGGGACGGGCGAGGCTGCTTGTCGGTCGGCACGGGGGAAACTTTGGATGCCGACGACTCTTTGGCGCAAATGATTTTTCACGAGATCTGCCATGCCCTTGTGGAGGGGCCACGAGGGTTCGAGCTTCCCGATTGGGGACTCGACATCGATCGGCCTGAAGACTTGATCCGAGAGCAGGCCAGCCTGAGGTTGCAGGCGGCGTTGGCGGATCGCTTCGGCCTCCGCCAGTTTTTAGCCGCGACCACGGATTTTCGCAGCTACTACGACGAGCTTCCGGCGGCTCCGCTGCAACCGCTTGGCGACCCCGCGGTCGAGCTTGCCCGCGCGGGTTGGCAGCGGGCGACGGCAGGTCCGTGGGCCGAAGCGATTCAGGACGCTCTCGAAGCGACGGCAGCGATCGCGCGAATCGTCGCTCCCTTCGCTCCGCTGGAGTCCCTGTGGCGCCGCGTTGAGGTTTGCAGGGATTCGACAGTCCGCATCGATTGCAGTGATTTCAGCGGTGAAATGGCAGCGTCCCGCAATACGTTGGGCGGGTAAACCCGCCATTTTTTAGTAATTGACAAGGATTTGCTTGAAAGCGCCATCGGTGCTTTTAGAATAGAAGTCAGAGTCGGGAGTCGATCCAATCGAAACCTCGCGGCCCACCGCGTTCCGCTGAAGTTGCCTGTTTTGTTCGCCGTTTAGATTGTTGAGAACGTCGGGGTGGGCGCCCGATCGCAGATTTCAGGAGAATTGCCGAATATGTCGAAACTGATTCCTTTGGAAGAAGCCGCAAAGTTACTGAGCATCACGCCCGAACGCCTGGTGGAGATGATCTCGAAGAAGCAAATTTTCGGCTACCGCGACGGTTCGAGCTGGAAATTCAAGCAGCAGGAAATCGAACGGGTCGCTGATGAATTCGGCCTCGACATCGGCGGCATCGGTGGGGATGCCGACTCGGATGAATTTTCGATCGGCGACTCTTCGCTCAACGAGGACCTGATCCTCGAGGACAGCTCCAGTGAGGATGAAGACTTCGAACTGTCCGACGATCTGGACTCGCTCTCCTCGAAGGCCAGCGATAAAGGCGAGGGCGGCGGCCTCAACGAAGACAGCGGCTATGATTTTTCGTCCGACAGCAGCGAGTTGATTTTGTCGGACAGCAGTTCGGATCTGAGCCTCGAGCCCGAGACTCCCAAGGCCAAGGCCGCTGCGGCGGGTGTCGGCGATGAGGACGATCTTTTACTGTTTGGCGACAGCAGCTTGGATTTGGCCGCTGGAGACAGCAAAAAATCCAAAGGGGACAGCGATGTTCACGACAACGATTTGTTGCTGAGCGACGACGTGGCTGGCTCCACCGGCAAACTGCTCAAAGCGATGAGCGACCGCGTAGGGGATTCGAAAGACGAAATCAGCCTCTCGGAAGACGAATTGTTCGACGACGATTTGCGGCTGGCCGACAGTGATTCGCTTGACGACGCCGTCGATCTTAGCAGCGACTACGAAGACAGTGACATCGTGCTGGACGATAGTGATTCGAGTTCGGAGTTGGTCCTTGAAAGCAACGAACGGGGTATCTCGCTCGGCCCCAACGACAGCGGCATCGAGCTGTCGGGAGGTCTGGAACTGGAGGCGGTCGACGGTGACGACTTCGAATTGCCCGACGGTGGCATAATCAGCCTCTCGGAGGCGGCCGAATCCGACGCGGCGACGATGATGCAGGATGACGATTTCAACCTGACTCCTTACGAAACAAGCGAACCTGATGATTCCAGCGGTTCTCAGGTGATCGCTCTGGAAGATTCGGATCTGTTCGCTTCGGAATCCGATTCGACGCTCCTGAATGAAAGCGACATGGTGGCTCAGCCCCAAATGCTTACCGAAACACCGCTGCAACCGGATTCGGTCCCAACCGCTGGCGTGGGAGCGGCGGCTCCGGAAATCCCCTTCACGATGTGGCAGAACATTGCCTTGGCGTTGGCAGCTTCCGTGTTGCTACTCGGCTTGCCGATCGTCTTCGATACCGCGCGAAATCTTTGGATGCCTAGCGATCAAATCACGCACAACGGCATTCTGAACATGATCCTCGAATTGACGGGCATGAAGTAACCGGAATCGTTCGCGACTTCGATTGTTCGAAACGCTGAGCGGCTCAAGCCCCGCTCGGCTTTTTTTTGCGTTGCGGTGCGAGTGGCCCGGTGCCTGCAAAATTGGTAAACTACGGCATTCGGCAGGCACCCGGTAAGGGAATTTCCTGATTTCACGCCGAACGAATATCGGGCATGCGGATCGGTAGTCCGTACCGCAAGTCCGCGTCATTGCGGAGGGAGAGATTTCCCGTACCGGTTCCGCTTCATGAATTTGGGGGCTTAAGTCTTAAGTAATGATCGAAACCTTGCTTCACGAGATCGTGGATTACGCCGGCCTTTTTCCACCGGCCGGCTTGGGAATGCCCGATGCGGTCAAAAATTATGCCGTTTATCGCAATTCGACCGAGCGCTGGATGCTCGGCAAATTTGTCGTTTCACTGGCACGCTTAGATGAATTCCGTGAGTGGGCTTTCGACCTGGTCTCGGTGACCGACCCGTGGCCGATCAGTGTGTTGTTGCCGTCCCCTCAGGGCGATGGTGCCGCTTTTCGGCAGGGACTCGAAATGGTTCGCGAATTTAACGTGCAGAATCCGTCCCTGCAAATCGATTCGATCGAAACCAAACTGGACGATCTGGCAGCGGGCGAAACTGTCTTGGCCAAATGGCCATCCTCGCTTAACTGCTTCTGGGAAATCGACCTCGATGATCAAATGGTCGACAAAGTCAAATGGATACAGCGGCACGGGCCACCGCACGCAGCCAAGGTTCGTACGGGTGGAATTCATGCGGCGATGATTCCTGCCGTGGAACGACTGGCAAGTTTCATCAGAGCCTGCGCCGAACACGAGGTGCCGTTCAAGGCAACTGCCGGGTTGCATCATCCGATTCGCAGTGAATTCAAGTTGACCTACGCCGATGATGCGCCCACCGCGACGATGCACGGATTTTTGAACGTTTTCATCGGGGCCTTGCTGGCCAAGACTCATTTCCTAATGGCTGAGCAAATCGCCGTGATCCTGTCTTGCCGCTCGAGTACAGAGTTTACAATCGCCGACGATCGCGTTGGCTGGGGGATGTGGTTCGTCGAGCCTTGGGCGGTCGAACAAGCCCGCAAGAATTTCGCGATCTCATTTGGTTCATGTTCCTTTGTCGAACCGACTTCGGAGTTGCGGCAACTTGGGTTCCTCGACTTGCACCATTTGGGTTGAACTCGCAGACCGAAAATAACCTCTAGAGCGACGAGTTTGTCGACATCTCACAGCTAATAATATAGACTTCGGAACGATCGGCATGCCTTATCCCATTGACGAGACGCACGCGGAATCGCTGACCAGTTGGGTCGAATCCGCGAACTCACCGACCAGCGATTTTCCGGTTCAGAATTTGCCGTATTGCGTGTTCCGCGAATTGCGGGGCGGAGAGCCGCGCATCGGCGTCGCGATTGGCGATCAGATCTTGGATTTGCGCCGCTGCGCGAATGCTGGGTTGCTGCCGGCAGCGGCGGACGAGGCCGTCGATCACCACGACCTGTCGCGTTTGATGGCGCTAAGCCTCAGCGATCGGCTCGAATTGCGGCATTGCCTGAGCAACGGTTTGAGCGACTCCTATTCACCGATCGCCGAGAACCGGGAGAGATTGCTACTGCCGCAGACTTCTGTGGAGTTCTTGCTGCCGACCCACGTCGGAAATTACACCGATTTCTATGCGAGCATCTACCATGCGACCAACGTTGGCAGCATGCTCCGGCCAGACAATCCATTGTTGCCGAACTACAAACATATCCCGATCGGCTACCATGGACGCGCGTCGAGTGTCATGGTCAGCGGAACCCCCTGCCGCCGTCCCTCTGGCCAACTCCCGCCCGGTGAAGGGGAAACGAAACCAACCTTTGGGCCTTGCAAAAATCTCGACTATGAACTCGAAGTCGGAGCGTTCATTGGACTTGGAAACGCCTTGGGTGAAACGATCCCAATTGCCAAGGCCGATGACCATTTGTTCGGACTCTGCCTCCTCAACGATTGGAGCGCTCGGGACATGCAACGCTGGGAGTATCAACCCCTGGGTCCATTTTTGGCCAAATCCTTTTTGACCACGATTTCACCGTTTGTCGTTACGCTGGAGGCTCTCGCTCCATTCCGCACGGCAGCCTTCGCAAGGACTGCAGGTGATCCGGAACCGTTGGATTACTTGCGTGATGACGGCAACGCGAGGTCGGGTGGGATCGATCTGCACTTGGAGGTCTATCTGTCGTCCGCAACGATGCGAAATCAAGGCCAAGAGCCGTTGCGACTCAGCCGCAGTAATTTAACGTCACTGTACTGGACGATCGGACAAATGGTGACGCACCATGCGAGCAACGGTTGCAATCTGCAAACGGGAGATCTGTTGGGGACGGGAACCGTGAGCGGCCCGGAACGAGACGCTCGTGGCTGCTTGCTGGAATTGACCTGGGACGGCGAGTATGGTCAACCGGTACCCGGAAGCCAACGGACCGCAATCAATCTGCCAACCGGTGAAAAACGAATGTTTCTCCTCGGTGGCGACCAAGTCGCTCTGCGGGGATTCTGCCAGCGGCCGGGCTTTCGCCGAATTGGTTTCGGGGCCTGTACCGGTGTTGTCGTCGACGGTTGATATTTCGGGGGGCGCGGTCGCGGCGGTTAAAAAAAGCGGAGGAATCCCCGAGAAAATCGCGCGCATCGCTGTCGATCATGCTTCTCCTTCAATGATGCGCCGCCCCCCAATCTATTCAGATAGCTGAGCCAGTGCGGAAACGTTTTGACGCTGTCAATCGATTTTGTCGCATCAAAATTGTCCCGCAAAAGGTTTCCTCGGCCAGCTCAAGGGGGATAATGAGAAGAGAAGGAAAAAGGATTGCGAGGTGCCAGCGCTTTTTTTGCGAGGATACATGTCCGCATTGAATTCGATTCGATGGATTTACAGTGATCCGAAAACGCTGATTTCTTCGGTTTTGATTGGCCTTTCGGCGGTTGTTAGCATTGGCTGCCAACCTCAAATTGCGATTGAAACCCAAATCGTGCCTTTGGAAAAATCTGGTTTACCGATCCGTCCCGCGACGGAAGATCGCATGGTGGTCGCCGTAGCACAACGGCCCACGGCAACTTGGTTTTTTAAGTTTACCGGCACCAGTCGGGCAATGGCGGAAACGGCCGCTGCCTGGGAAGCTTTTTTGAAAAGTGTTCGCTTCGATCCTCAGGACGAGCCCGTTTGGGACGTGCCCTCGGGATGGCGCAGTCTCAAACCGACCAATGATTCGCCGATGTCGACACGTTTCGCAACCTTTGTCATCCCCAATGGGTTCAAAGACAAATTAGAACTCGTTGTTTCCAGCCTTGGCCCCGATTTCGATCGACTCGCTAATTTCAATCGATGGCGCGGCCAACTTGGACTTGCCCCCATTTCCGAGGAAGAGCTGGAAAACGAAACCGGCGAGTTTGCGTATCGTGACGGAACTTTTTTGGTATTCGATCGTACAGGAGTCAATCGCAGAGGGATGGCCCCTGCCGCGTCAGCCAATCAGAATGTCGCGCCTCCCCCGAGTCGTAGAGAACTGGATTACACGATCCCATCTGGCTGGTCAGTCAGTAATCAAGAAGCCTTTGTGAACCTTCGTTTGGAGAAGTCGTTCGACGGGGGAGTCGCCTCGATTTCCGTCACCGCGTTGCCGGAGCAGATGGTGACGTGGGAGGAATCTGTGCAAAATTGGCTCGCGGAGACTGGTTCCCCACTGACGGCCAGCGACGCCGCGCAAACCTTGACCCGCGCCGTGACGGTTGTTAACGCCGCCGCTCGGCGGATCGATTTGAATGGGGAGCAAGGGACCGGGAAGGCCGTTTCGGCCGTCATGTTCATCGCCGACGGCGTAGCTTGGTTCGTCAAATTGAGCGGATCCGCCGACGCCGTAAAGGCGAGCCGAGAGGATTTCGACCGATTTCTCGACAGCTTGCGATTTAAGACACCGAATTCCGTCAATTAACAGAGGGCAGATCGGAAATCATGACAACTGTTCCATCGTATCCCCGTAGCGAAACCCCCGCAGCTACGTTAACCGTTCCGTCGATTTCGCTTTCGCGTCTCGGTTGGGCGGTCCTCGAGGGACTGGGTTCGCTCAAGCTGACCGTTGCGCTGCTGATCATTGCTGTGTTCGTTGTTTGGGTATCGAGCTTGCAGCAAACCAGAATGGACGTCTGGGCAGTCAAAAGCCAACATTTCTCCAGCCCGATCGTCCGCATTCCCTACTCCGTCTTTTTGCCCCCCGCTTGGTTTCCTCATTTGCAAAATGTGCCGGGGGCCTGCCATTTGCCCAGCGGTTTGTCGATTCTCATCGCAATGATGGTCAACTTGCTGGCCGCCCATCTGGTTCGCATGCGGATTCAGGCCACGGGCCAGCGGTTGATGCTCGGGCTGATCGTGGCCGCGATCGGAGTGGCGGTAACCTGGCTCGTGGTGTTTAGCAACCAAAACCCGAGCGGGTTCCAAGCGAACGCTTCAACCGATTTTTTTCGACAATTGTGGTGGATTGTACAGTTCGTCGTTCTCGGTCTGGGCTGTGCCGCCTTGGTACAAGCCTATCGACTCCCACGGGAGCAGATGCTGGGGAAAATCAGTCTGGGCTTCACCGGAGCCGCGCTACTGGCCTTGTTGGTGTTTCTGTTTGCCATGGGGGACAAAGCTTTCATCGGGGATTCGGCGATGCGGATCCTGTGGCAATTGATCCAGGGCACGATGGCCGCTGCCGTGATGATGGTCGCCTGCTCGCTGCTCTTCAAACGTAAGGGAGCCGTCGTGTTGATCCATCTCGGCATCATGATGTTGATGGCGAACGAATTGTATGTTTCGCTAACGAATGTCGAACAACAGATGATGATCTACGAAGGGGAATCGACGTCGATCGCCGTCGACATTCGCAACACAGAATTGATCGTGGTGGATGCCGAAGATCCGGACAATACCAAAATCGTCTCGGTGCCCGCGAGCCGGCTGCAGGTTGGTCAAACGGTATCCCACCCTGATTTGCCATTCGACCTCAAGATTCTGAATTATTTCACCAATTCATCGCTTGAGCGAATCGCCTCGGAAGATCGTCGCGAGAATCGAGCGACCGCAGGACTTGGAAAAGTTTTTCGCGCCGTGGCACTCCCCCCGACGCCGGCGGTCGGTTCGGAACGCAGCCACGATCGTGCGGCGACGTATGTCGAATTGATCAACAAACAGAATGGTGCCTCGCTGGGGACTTATCTCGTCAGCATGCTCGCTTACGAAAACGAAGTACTGGATACCGTGAACTTCGGCCAGAAAACCTATCATCTCGGCCTGCGGCACAAGACGTACATCAAGCCCTACGCAGTGACTTTGGTCGATGCCGAACGAACGGTTTATCCCGGCACGAATATCCCGAAATCTTTTTCATCCGATCTGCTGCTGACCGACACGCGGCACGCCCTGCTCGACTCGCCGCAGCGCGTATGGATGAACAACCCGTTGCGGTACGGCAACGAGACTTTTTACCAATCGGGGATGGATAACGTGAACGGACGGGAATACACAGTGCTGCAAATTGTCAAAAACGGCGGTTGGATGATTCCCTATGTGGCCTGCATGTTCGTTGTGCTTGGGCTCTTGTTCCAATTCAGCAACACGCTCGACAAGATGTTGCAAAGCTCTGCGTCGATTGCCATCGTGGGGGCGCGGCCTTTCAACCTGCTGGTGTTTTATTTGATGTTGGCCATGGTCGGGCTACCGCTGGCGGGTTACGCTCTGCGAGCTGTTAGTTCGGCCGCTCGCCCCAAGGTGGTCGCCGGTGATTTGCGCTTCGAAAAAATTGGTAGCATCCCCCTGTTGTATGAAGGACGACTCCAACCCCTCGACTCGCTGGCTCGTAACACAGCTCGGCAATTGAGCGCGCGCGAGGAAGTTCTGGCTTTCGACGATCAACGCCAACCAGCGATTCGTTGGTTCATCGACACGGTCTTTCGGCTACCGGGCTGGGAAAACTACAAAGTGCTCCGTATCACGGACCTGAATGTCCTGAATGAACTCAAATTGAAGCCGGCGAGTCCCTTCCTGTACTCGTTCGCCGATTTGGCAAAATCGGTCGAAGTGAACGGAAAAGAAAAGCCACGTTTCATGATCATGGAAGAACTGGTCCGCTCAGCACGCGACCTGGCGCCGGAGGCGCTTTCGATTAGCCAAAAACGTATGATTGAATTGCACAAAAAAGTTACCAAGATCAAAAACCTGCAAGTCGCCATCGGCGATCCGGCGCATACTGAGTCGCAAGAAGGCTTTGCCGGCCGTTTGCAGATCGGCAGCCGGTTGGCCGAAGCCACCGATTTGCCGTTGCTGGTTCGTGTCCGCGCCGATCCCGACAAATGGATTACCTTGGCGACCGCCCACAATCGCCGCTGGCTGGCGGAATACGCCAGAAAGCTGGGGGCCAAAGATGCTGCAGATGTGGCACGTATCATCAGCATGGACCAGGTCGAGCCATCCATCCGGCGTGAATTGATCAACGACGAAACACTCAAACTGCTTAAACAGGATCCTGAAATCCAACAAATCCTCAATAGACATCGCGGCGCGCAAGGTCCTGAAAATAATCTTCTCGCGGAACTGCGAAAATTGCCCGAATCGAAATTGAATGGCATCACGGCGCAGGCCGAAGCGAACACCGATCGACAAATGGCCCAAGTGCGGGAACGACTCGTGGCCGAAATTCAGCGCAATGTCGAGGCGATAGGCTTCGACCCCGAACTGGCCAATCGCCCACCGACCATTGATGAAACGCCCGTGCTGTTAGAGAAATTGGTGAATGAGAAAAACGCTACCGAATTGCATGCCTCAATCGACAGCTATCTGACACACCTCAAAAACACGAAGCCGGGAAGCTGGCGATTATCGATCGAAACGTTTTACAACTACTTTTCGCCGTTTTATCTCGCGATGATCTTCTACCTCGTCGGTGCGGTGATCGCGACGATTGCGTTCGTGGGTTTCCCGCGAGAAATCGGTCGAGTTGCTAGCCTGATACTTCTGGCCGGGTTCCTGATCCACTTGGCAGGAGTGATCCTGCGCGTGGTGATCTCGGGGCGGCCACCGGTTACCACTTTGTACTCTTCGGCAATATTTATCTCGCTCTGTTGCGTGGGGCTATTGTTGCTCGTGGAGCGGGTGACGCGAATCAATGTCGGCAATGTCCTGGCAGGCGCCTCGGGATTAGGTATGCTGCTGTGGGCTTGGACCATGAGTATCAAGGACGGAGATACCTTTACGGTGCTTGTGGCGGTTCTCGACACCCAATTCTGGTTGTCCACCCACGTGATCTGTATTTCGCTCGGCTATGTGGCGACCTATGTCGCGGGAGCCGTTGGTGTCGCGATGCTGTTGATCTGGCTTATCAACTATCTCCGCGGCAAACTCCCTCAGATAAGCAACTCGATCCAAGCAATGGCTAACGTCGTGTACGGCATCACCTGCTTCGCGTTGCTATTCAGTTTCTTTGGCACGGTCCTGGGCGGATTGTGGGCCGACGATTCATGGGGAAGATTCTGGGGTTGGGACACCAAGGAAAACGGGGCGCTCATGATCGTCTTCTGGAATGCGGTTCTGTTGCACGCGCGCTGGGCCGGACTAATTCGGGCCAAAGGAATCGCCGCAATCGCGACGTTGGGCATTGCCGTTACTTTCTGGTCGTGGCAAGGCGTCAATTTGCTCGCCGTTGGACTGCACAATTATGGGTTCAGCGAGGAAGGCTTGCAGCTTATGTTTGCGATACTGGGAAGCAGCATCTTGATCTCGTTGATCGGTCTCATTCCCGAGCCGAATGTAACGGAAAAGATCAAATTAGCTTAGGCTTTATGCGCAAACCTTTCAGATGCCGCACATGAGCCTGCAGTTCTGGCAAAAACCGCACGCTAGAGCGTTTCGGCTAAAAGCATTGACGCCACTCCTCATGCTTTGCCACAAACGTAACAGACGCAACCGATTAGCGGCGCAAGGTGCCGTCCGATTGATGCGCTGTTTCGGGCGGCGAGTCAAGTTGGAACGCCTTCAATAGCGCCACGCCGCGATCGTTCAAGTTCGCCATGTCGTAGCGGGAATCGCTAGGATTTTCCAGAAAGTCTATCGATGTTAACAGATGCGCCGCATACTGCAATCGAAGTGCAATCGGCGGCCCCAGCACTTGTGACTTGTCTCGCCGAACCGCGGCCAATTCATCAAGATACAAATGACTATTCACAATCTGGAATTGCGTGCTGAACTCGCGAATCGCCGGTTCCGATTCAGGGCACTTCATCAAGGCTGACATGATTTTTTGTCCGCTAGCCGAATAATGACTCGTTATGGCGTAGACCGACCCCGCGGCCGAAACAATTCGTCCCTCGCGGATGCGACACTCCCGGAGTTGAACATCAGCAGCCCCTGTGACTTCCAGTTGATAACCCGCCGTGAGCGTCGCAAGATCAAGTTGATTGATCCTGCCGCTCACCGTTCCCTCGAGCCCCCGCATGGTCTGACTAAGTTGGGCTTCTCCAGAGAATGAACCCTGCGAGACCAGGAATGACTCGGTACCAACAATACCTCGCAATAACCAAAACGGCAGGACGTTTTCTCCCGTCACCAAGCGAAAGCCTTGACGACCATCGGGCAAATCCCGGCTCAGCTCAACGAGAACGGGCTCGCGCGAACCGCCTTTGTAGAGTTGAGCCCGCATCACAGTTTTGCCGATCGTGTCTGTCTCGATGATCGCCTGCAGCGGGCCATACAATTCAGCGCGCTGCGCATCGTGTGAATCCTGAATTTCCAGTTTATCGACCCACAGTTCCCAACGGGTTGCCGATTTACTTGACGACAACATCTGCCGCTGAAGCGTTGACAGCAGTTGCCCCAAGCCGCTGGCCGAAAAATGGAGCGTCCCGGCAATCGCGATTTCATTGACGTCGCCTCGTCGGGTGACCTTCAGCGAAGAAATTCGCGAAACGTCCCGTAGCTTAGGATCAGCCAATTGCACTTCGAAGAATTCCAAACTTCGCCAATCCGGAGTCTCGACCCTTGCAAACCGCAGATCCAGGTTCGTTTCCGACTTGACCAACTTTTCCCAATCCTTTGTGGTGGGACGATGAGTGATCAGGTACGTGGTTCCGCCCAATGGACAAAGGCACAGGACGAGATACAGCAATCTGCAAACAGCACGCCGTTGTTTATCGCTAAGCGGTTTCATCTTGAATTCGCTCCTCGCATCCTTGCATATTCGGTTTATCGTGCCGCGGCGAGAGCCAAGAAACGTTGGTAGCGGTCCTCGATCTCTGCCAGACTATCCCCACCAAACTTCTCGATGAATGCTGACGCGATTTCAAACATCACGACATGCTGCACGATCACGCTGGCCGCGGGCACGGCGCAGATATCGCTCCGCTCGTAACTTGCTCCCATCGGCTGTTTTGTCTCCATGTCGATCGACTCCAGCGGTTTTTGCAAGGTGCTGATCGGCTTCTTGGCCGCGCGAATAACCAGCGGTTGACCATTGGTCATGCCCGCCTCCAGCCCCCCAGCGTTGTTAGTAGGACGCACGTATCCGAGATCCGCCTCACCGCGTCGATTCTCGTCGAATTGAATCGGATCGTGCACCTGAGAACCGCGGCGTCGTGCGGCCTCGAAGCCCAATCCAATCTCGACCCCCTTGATCGCCTGCACCGACATCACTGCTTGAGCCAGGCGGCCGTCGAGCTTGCGATCCCACTGCGTATGGGATCCTAATCCGAACGGCAGCCCCTCGACACGAACCTCGATGATGCCCCCCACCGTATCTCCGCTCTCGCGCGCCTGGTCGATGACTTGTTTGACTTGGGGATCGTAGGATGCGTTCAGCGAAAAAACTTCACTGCGATCCCGCTCGGTAAGTTGTTCGTCAAACGGCAAATGCTTCAACGGTGGAATCGCGAGCCCCCCGATTTCGACCACATAGCCAATCGCTCGAATATTGAATCGCTGCAAGAGTTGAGAAACGAACGCGCCTGCAGCAACGCGAGCGGCTGTCTCTCGAGCGCTGGCCCGCTCCAGTACCCCGCGGATACTCCCGAGATACTTGATCGCCCCGGGTAGATCGCCGTGGCCTGGCCGCGGCCTGGGCAACTCCAGCAATCGTGGCAACTTGAAATCATTGTTATCGATTCGCAAATGAATCGGGCTGCCGATCGTTGCTCCATTCCAGACGCCCGACAAGATTTCGACTTTATCTTCTTCCAGGCTTTGCCGCTTGCCGCGACCATACCCCATCTGCCGTCGCCGCAACTCTCGGTCGATCGCCTCAGTATCGATCGGAACACCGGCTGGGAATCCATCGATCAGTGCCGATAAACATCGGCCGTGCGATTCGCCGCTGGTCAAGTAACGTAACATCAACGTTTCTTCGTCAAAAGTTAGTTCAACAAGGCGTTGTCAGCTCCAAAACTCGCCCCCTGTCGGTCAGCTGCGGGCGTCGTTCCTTGGGCGAATCTAGGCGCCTATTTCTAAACACTCCTCGCTTACGCATCGGGTTACTACTGCAAACGATTTTAGGACAGGTTCTTACTGGACCAGTTGTTCGAGGACCCAAATCGACTGGGCAGGGATTCTACTGAGGCGACCGCCTTGGCGGAAGCTGATTCTGAACTCAGCATGCTAGCAGGAAATTTTTCTACAGATCAGCCAGTCGTTGATCAAACAAACCGTCGTGACACCTAATCGTTCAATTCTAATTCGTAGGCGGAACTGCGGTTACCGAACGCAACAATCTCGCGGACGCCGCACCATGAGATCGGTTCAGACGCGGACATAGAGCCAGTTACCTTCGGCCGCTCGAAGTTGGGTCGCTCCCACCAGTCACCTCATTGCCGAGCAGATCCCCCCGAAGCCGAAACCGTCGCGATAATTGGCCGGCCTGAGGATTCGAGGAATTTCCGCTTTTTTGTAGGGGTTGCCCGATTGCGGCCGACGATTAGAATCACGGCATCTTCCTGGGGACGCATTTTCTATGGAATCCATCAGCGAGCTTTATCTCTCACCGCCAACCACTTGGTTTTATTCGATATCGCCGTTGTAGCGGTCGATTCTCGATTGTGGCCTGCACCTGCGCAGCTAGTTGCAGCGCTATGGTTATCTTTTTCGCTCCCTGTTTTTTTGGCTTTCGCAACGAACGTGTACGAACATGAAAGACACCCTTGAAGAAAAACTGGCTCGCTTTGAAGAACTCGAACGGCAGCTCTCGGACCCAGAAACGCTCAGCAATTCCTCCAAGATGGGCGAGGTGGCCCGAGAGCATGGCAGCTTGGCCAAAATGGCCAACAAATACAAACGGTTCAAGGAAATCGTCAATCAAATTCGCGAGGCCCGCGAGCTAGCCGCCACCACCGACGATCCTGACGAACGAGCTCTGGCCGAAGAAGAAGTCGCAAATTTGATCCCGCAGCGCGAGGAGTTATGGGACGAATTGCTGTTAATGACCATTGGCGGCGAAGACGCCAACCGCAATCGCTGTGTAATCGAAATCCGCGCGGGAACGGGGGGCGAAGAAGCGGCTCTCTTTGCCGCCGATCTGCACAACATGTACCAACGCTATTGTGACAAGAAAGGTTGGAAGATGCAAACCCTCGACTTCAGCGAGTCGGACATGGGGGGGTACAAAGAAATCACGGCAACGATCGAGGGCGAAGGCTGCTATCGCGAGTTGCAATACGAAAGTGGCGGCCATCGCGTGCAACGCGTCCCGGACACCGAGGCCAAGGGGCGAATCCACACTTCCGCCGCGACGGTCGCCGTGTTGCCCGAACCTGATGACGTCGAGGTCGAACTAAATCCGGCCGATTACGAAGTCGAGCGGTACTGTGCCAGCAGCGGGGCAGGGGGCCAACACGTGAACAAAACAGCATCCGCCATCCGTATCACTCATCATCCCACGGGGGTCGTCGTCAAATGCGTCGATGAACGAAGCCAACACAAAAACTTGGCCAAGGCCATGCGGATTCTCAAATCGCGAGTTTACGACTACTACCAACAGCGGGACGCGGCCGCCCGCGCGTCCACCCGCAAGAATCTCGTTGGCTCGGGAGACCGCAGCCAACGAATTCGCACCTACAATTTTCCCGACAATCGCGTTTCTGATCACCGGATTAACTTGACCATTTACAAACTCGATCAAGTTATGTTGGGCAACCTCGATCTGATCACCAAAGAGTTGATCGAACACGATCGCCAGACACTTCGCGACGAGATGGGTTCGCTCGATTAATCTTGCTGAATTTTGGTTACCGGACAGGGGCTCCACACCGCAGAATTATTGGGCGACATGAGTCGTCAAACCACATGGCCACGCAAACGGAAAATCAACCTTGGACGATCCAGAGGCTGCTCACCTGGACCGCTGAATATTTCCAGCGCTATCAACAAGACACACCTCGATTGGACGCCGAGGTCTTGCTGGCCGAAGCACTAGGCGTTCCTCGCATCCAGCTTTACGCGCGATTCAATGATGTTCCCGGCGAATCACAGCTTAGCAAATTTCGCGATTGGGTAAAACGCCACGCAGCGGGCGAACCGGTAGCCTACCTCGTCGGCTATCGCGAATTCTACTCGCTGCGATTTGCAGTCACCCCCGATGTTTTGATCCCTCGCCCGGAAACCGAGCAACTCGTCGTCGAGGTTGTCGATGCCTGGAAACAGGCTCCATGGTCGCCACCGTTCGTCGTTGACGTGGGAACCGGAAGTGGCTGTATTGCCGTCGCCATCGCCAAACAAATGCCAGAAATGCACTGCTTGGCCGTGGACGTTTCGCCGGCCGCCCTGGAAGTCGCCAAACGCAACGCCCTCACGCTCGGGGTAAGCGAGCGGATCAAGTTCCTCGAGTCGGATCTTCTGGATCAAGTTCCGCCAGATCAGAAAATTCCTGTCATCGTCAGCAATCCGCCCTATGTTGGCAACATCGAGGAAGGAACCCTGAACGAAAATGTTCGAAAATATGAACCGGAGCTGGCTCTGTTCGGAGGAACCTCAGGGCACGAATTGACCGCAAAATTGATCGAACAAGCTGCGGAGAGGTTGACCCCAGGGGGGCTCTTGATTTTGGAAACCAGCCCGATGTTGGCAGCGAAAACCCACGGTTGCATCACGGCCAATCCGGCATTCCAGAGTTGCCGCATCAAGAAAGATCTCGCCAAACTCGATCGGGTCGTAATCGCGAGGAAACGAGCTTAATCGCAGACTCCGATTCCATACCGCACGCAAGGCGGGCTCCCTCGCACACCACACCTTAACCAACTTGTCTACGTCGTCTAGGCCTGCAAAAACCGCAACCCCAGACTAGGTTCGCCGGAGGTTCGGTCCCCATGCGGCGCAACCATGCGTTCTCAAGAAAAATGCAACGGTAATCGACCGACCGCTAGGCTTTATCCCCAGACGATTACCTGGAACTGATTAGCGTCTGGTTATCGCGAGAATCGAGGGCAAGCGTCCTTGCGGCTGACGAGTGTTGGCACAACGCCTTGTTGGTCCATATCGTCATTTGCGACCTGCTTCGGCACTTGAAGCCTATCCCAAAACATGACCTCGCTTACGCATCGGATTACCGACTCTGACAGTTTTGTGAAAGGCACTTACGCGTAGCCCTCGACGGTCCCCATCCGACGTAACCAGCGATAGTGGGACCGCAAGCCCGCGAGCAAGCTGCGATGTTCATGATACACGACTCCGAAATCGCGGCAGGTTTGCTCCACGACCGGGGCCAGAATCGGATAGTTGACGTGGCAAATTCGCGGCAACAAATGGTGCTCGATTTGAAAATTCAAGCCCCCCAACAGCCAGGACACTACCGGGTTGTTCCTCGCGAAGTTGACCGTTGTCTGTACTTGATGGACCGCCCAAGAATTCTCCATGCGCCCCGTATCGGCCGCCGGCATCGGAAACTCGGCTTCTTCGACAGCGTGAGCCAATTGGAACACGATGCTCAACGTGACCCCCATCGCGAGTGCCGCCAAACCGTAGTACAACAACACGACCCACCAAGTATGGAATAGCATCGGTATCACAAACGCCAACGTCAAAAATAACGCCTTGCCGCCAAGAAAAATCACCAGATCCCAACCTCTCGGAAACGGAATTCGCCGCTCAGCGATCTTGCAACGTCCGACGTCCCAAAAGTCATTGACCAGTTGCCATTTGATAGCCATTAAACCGTACAGCGGCCATAAATAGAGGTGCTGCCAACGGTGAAATGCATAGTGCTTTTGATGCGGCGTCAGGCGTCCCAGAAAGCCCAAATCGACATCCGTATCGTGATCGGTAATGTTGACAAAGGTATGATGAAAAACCGCGTGACGCCAATGCCAGACGTAAGAACTCCCGCCGATCAAATCGATCGTCATCGACATCAGTTTGTTGACCCAGCCGTAGTCTGAATAGGCTTGGTGCCCGGCATCGTGCTGAATGTTGAAACCGATCAACGCCATCACGAACCCTAAGGCCAAGGCGAGGGGAACAGCGACCCACCAGGTCGCCGTGTAAAACACCAGCAGCACATACAACAGGCCCATGCCACCGAGCAGAATCCCCGACTTCAGGTACATTTGCCAGCAATCGCGCTGCCGCAGTCCGGTCGTCTCGAAAAATTCGTCAACGCGGCGTTTCAGTTCGTGTTGAAAATCGTTGTTTTTGTCAAATTTTAATACGCTGCCCTGATCCGCAATGGCTTCCTTTCCTCGAGTGGCATGCACTCGCGATTTCACTGTTCCTGACATTCAATATCTCAAACGATGTTGTTAATTGCTAATTTTGTTGAATTGGCCCAACGGCAAGCCTGAATGGCAACGCCCGCTGTCCCGCCCCAATAGCTTGTGCCTCGCAAAGCCGCAAGACAAGCTTTCACTTTACCAAAGTTTTGCGGTTGGTTCATCCCCAACTGCGATATCGCTCTGAGATGCACTAAATCACACTGTTTGACTCGGACAGCAGCCAACTTGTTTCAACGGCCAGCTCAAATGTGTTGAGAAATTCACAAAAAGTCATCGTCGCGGGCGGAAAAAGGGGTCCACTCGCTAGATTTCCGAGTAAAACCAGCGCGGCATTCGCGCATCAGCTGCGCAAATAATCGAATCCCTCGCGCGGCTGACGACTGATGAAACTTGCCGCCTGCTCATCGCCTATGATTTTTTCGGTGCGGGGATCCCATTTAATGACGCGTCCTAAACGGGCAGCAATCGCGGCCAAATGGCAGGTATTCATCACTTGCAAATGGCTATAAACATCGCTGACCGGGTAGCCGCCCTCCGCAATGCAACGGTAGAAATTGGCTTTGTGCCCTTCGAATGGCTTGCCCTTGTACAGCGTTTTAAGGTCATCTTCGCCAAATTGACCTTCGTCCCAATTCTCTTCGATGGGACGGCCCGTGATTTTCGATCGATTGACGAAAATCCGCCCCTTCTCTCCTTCGAACAGCACGCCATTGTCCGAACGACTGTCGATCACCATCAGCACGCCACTGGAAAAACGGCACTTGATTTCGAAGTCATGCGAGGTGTTGTAGCAATCATCGACCTGCGGATAGCCGTCGAAGAACTCGACGGGATGCTTGGCATCAGTTCCATCAATCTCCACTGGCCCGGTTCCCAGTGAATTTTCATTAAGCGCCCACTGCGCGACGTCCACATGGTGAGCCCCCCAGTCGGTGAACTTGCCGCCGGAATACTCGTACCACCAGCGGAACTCGTAATGGCAACGTTTCTCGCGATACGGAACCAGGGGGGCCGGGCCGAGCCAGCCGTTCCAATCCAAATGCGCCGGCGGCTCCTCAACAGGGAACGGGCCGCCAGTCGGGCTGCCGTTGATTCCCACCGTTACTTTCTTGATTGGGCCAAGCAGTCCCTTGTGCACCATATTGATCGCACGGAGAAACTGATCGCGTTGGGCCCGCTGTTGAGTGCCGATGAAAAACACCAAATTCTTGTGCTGGTCGCAGGCCCGGCGAATAAGCTGGTTTTCCTCGATGGTCAACGTCAGTGGCTTCTGGCAAAAAACGTGCTTGCCGGCAGCCAGTGCCTCCAACGCGATTTTGACATGCCAATGGTCGGGAGTCACAATGCTAACGATATCGACATCGGATCGATCGAGCACTCGGCGATAGTCCCCATACGCGTCCGCCTTTCCCTGGCCAATGCGTTCATCTTGTTGAGCAGCCTCGACGCGCTGGCGATCAACGTCACAAACCGCGACGATGTCGCCAAATCGGGCATGTTCACTTGCGTCCCCCACTCCCATACTCCCCACGCCAATACAACCGATCCGCGGTCGGTCATTCGCCATGCGATTGGCAAATGCTGGTTGCGTCCAGTGAAAATATGGGACGGCAGCCGCTCCGGCGGCAGCGGCGACCGCATGTTTGACGAAGTCGCGACGGTTAGTTGAAGCATAGCTGTTCTGTGTCATCGAAAATTCTCGCTAAAAATAACAAGCTGTTTGGCAAAACAATCTCACACGACCATCGATTATAGTCGAAAGTCCGGTCAACCCGGGGACTTCGCACACCAGAGCGATGCACCTCCCGTGTTGCATCCCTATTTTCTCTCACTCAACGTCCTCAGCATTCAAAAGAACCGCTAAAATCTTGAATCGGCACTTCAACCTTAGCGGATAGCGTCCATGATCGATCCGGTCTGCAAATTCGACCCGCGCCAGATTCCCGATTTAGCCCGAACGAAGCTCGTCGCCACCGTGGGACCGGCCAGCAATTCTCCCCCGCTGCTCCGCCGCTTGCTGGCCGCAGGCGTCGACGTGTTCCGCATCAATATGGCCCACGGCAACCGAGACGAACACGACATGACGGTGCAAAGAATTCGCGAGGCGGCTCGAGAAATCGGCAAACCCGTCGGCATTCTCGTCGATCTGGCCGGCCCCAAAATTCGCCTAGGCAGATTGCTGGAAGACCCCCTCGAATTACAAGCCGGCCATCAAGTCACGCTGATTCGCGGCGACGACCCTCAGGGGCTCTATGAGTTGACCTCGAACTACGCGCCGCTGCTCGACGAATTGCAACCTGGACACGAATTGGTCCTAGCCGACGGAGCGGCGCGACTGCGGGTCGTGCAGAAATCGTCTGATGCCGCCACGTGCGAAGTCATCGAGCCCGGCAGCCTGCGTTCCCGGCAAGGGATCAATCTACCCAAAACCAATCTGAGTGTTTCCGCTCTCTCGCCACGCGACCTAGAAGACGCTGAGTGGGGAGCGAGGTCCGACGTCGATTTCGTCAGCATCAGTTTCGTACGAAATGCCAACGAAGTTCAACAACTCAAACAATTTCTCAAATCGCACAACAGCGAGGCGCGGGTTATCGCCAAAATCGAAAAGCGGGAGGCGCTCGACAATCTGCGCGAAATCATCCATGCGGCCGATGGTGTGATGGTGGCGCGCGGCGATTTAGGAGTAGAAATCGAACTGGAAAAAACGCCGATCGTGCAAAAACAGATCATCCGCATCTGCCAGGAGCTCGGCAAGCCGGTCATCGTGGCGACGCAAATGCTCGAAAGCATGCATCATTCGCGGCAGCCCACCAGGGCCGAAGTCAGCGATGTAGCCAATGCCATCCTCGACGGTGCCGACGCGTGCATGTTATCCGGCGAAACTGCGATCGGAAATTATCCGGAGGCGGCCGTCAAAATGATGAAGCGGATCATGCTCGAAACGGAATCGCTACTCCGCCATCGCAATAGCCTCAAGGTCCGCCAAGCTCCCGACCAAACGCTCCCCGCCCCAGAGGCACTCTTGCTAGGGGCCGCACAAATCGCGCGGCAAATCCAAGCCCGCCTGCTGGTCATCGTTACCGAACACAGCACGACGGCTTTACTCAAAAGCAAACAACGGGATTTCGTGACAACCGTTTGTTTGACCGACGATCAAAAAGCTGCGCAGCGGATGTCGCTCTACTGGGGCGTGGCTCCGGTCATGGTTGCTGAGCTGGACAACTACAGCCGCTTGCCGACTTCCGTTGTCGATTGGGTAAGGGATAACTTGGGCCTCGTGCCGCCACAGCGAATCGTCGTTGTGCTCGATACGGCAGAATTACCGGATGTCCTTGACACGATCGCCGTGGCTGAGATTCAACCGGGATAGGTTCGCGAGCGACGGCTAAATTCGCTCGGAAATCGTCAACTTTTTTTGCAGCTCAATTCTCTTTAAAATTTTGGGAAAAGCCGGTCGTCGCCTACCATCGCGGGATTCCCCAGGTCAAACGGTTTCGGGCAGGTCATCTCGGCGGATGTCGTGGCAGCTCGGCGATTCCACAGGCCTTTGGCCGACGATCTTAACTTAGAATTTCAGCAGATTTGATGATCGTTCGACACTCGACGCGATCTTGAAAATGCTGCGAGGTCTATCGAGGCTTCGAGAAAGTCATAAAATTCTCGACAGCAGGAATAATCATGCGATACCGACTGGTGCGAATCGATGCCGTCCGCGGGGGAGATACCGAGCGTTGGGTGATTCAGCCTCCAGTGATCATCGGCAGAAATCCCGAGTTGGAGGTCTCGATTGATGATGAATCGGTCAGCCGCACGCACTGCCAGTTGTTTCTTGGCAGCGACGAAGCGCTCAATGTCCGCGACATGAATTCGAAAAACGGCACCTACGTCAACGACACGCGGATCACCCACACGACCCTCGCGCCCGGTGACATCCTGCAACTCGGCTCAGTTAGCCTCCGCGTGGAATTCGCTTCGGACACCAATCCAGGCAAGCCCCTGGTGCGTCCGCAGTCGAAGTCCTTGTCGACCACGGTTACGCAACCGGTGCTGATCTTGAAAAAAGAGCCCCCCCCTCAGAAATCATCCACCGAAAAACCATGGTGGAAATTCTGGTAAGCGAGGCGATTCGATACGTGGAAAAATGGCGGCTAAGTTGCACGTCGATTAGCCTTCTGGGTTTAGCACTCCCGACCGGGAGACCAAGTAGTTGCCTAAGATCCACGCCGAAGCCTCACCACCAAGGTGGGCAGCAGGTCAACGTCAAACGTCGTTGCCACTGTTACGCACGCTCTCGCGACTTGGTTCCCGCAGTCTCAAGAATTTCCTTCGTTTTTTTTCAGCCCCTCCAATAATTGCGTTTTGATGGCCAAAAAAACTTGCGAAATCCTGTCGAATTCCCGCGTCTCAGCCTGCTCAACCACCGCGACCAGATATTTTGGAGTGGCATAGACACGCAGTTTGCAGGACACTAAAAAATCTAAACAGTAGAACAGAGCATTATTACCAACCCCTTTCACGCCTCCCGCGCAATCCTCGCCAGGCGTCAATTCGATGTCCTCGTACTGCTCCTGAAGCCCTGCGAGATACTCGCGCAGCACTTCCTCGGAATCCGCTTCAGGATCGAAAAAGGTTAGTGATAGCAAGCCGCCATCAGGACTCTCCAGCCAAATTTCAAACGGCAACTCGCCACCGCCACTATCCTCCAGCGTCCAGTTTTCGGGATACAAGAATGACACGCCGTATTTCGAATAGTTTCCCGACATTGAACATCTTTCGTTAATTGCTAGCAGCCTAAAAAAATGGATCGGATCATACTCGCCGAACTTCCTGAACAGTATCCTCGGCACCGGGTCTACGCGGTTCGCCGCACCATTGCCTTGGCTGGCCGACACGTTTCTTGGATTTGCCTCGAAGCCCCATTGAAGTTGTGAAATCGCTGACCGCTGTCCATTTCTTAGAGCCTATCCGAAAACCGACAGCAACCGTAGCCAGAACTATCAGCGAGGACTGGTTTTGGGATAGGATCTTAGTTTGCGCCAACCCATTCGCTATGGAAACGGGGGAGACGACCTGTTACACTCGCCGACCCGGTTGGCAACCATCACTTCCTGCCATACCTGCGAACATTGACCAGGCAACAAGCCCTATACCGTGCGATTCGCCACCAGTTCGGCGTTACGCTGATGCTGGCGGTCGCGGTCTGCGGTTGCCATTTTTCACCCCACAAAAAGTTGTCGGACCGCCTCCTGTCCGATCGTATGCGGGAATTCGCCCAAACCTTCGAAGCATCAGGGCAAGAAGACCAAGCGATCAAATTCCTTAAGCGCTCGATCAAAAAATCGCCGGGCAATTTGGTCGCCCACGAACAACTAGCCGACGTCTATCTGAAAACCGGCCAACCCGAATTGGCCGCCATGCAACTTGAACAGGCAATTGCCGGCACGACCGAACGCCACCAGTTGCACATCAAACTGGGCCGGCTCTACCTCGATCTGAGGAAAACCGAGTTGGCAGGCCGCCAAGCCGAGCTGGCCATCAAAATGGATATGGCTCAAGCACAAGCGTGGGAACTCGCCGGCGATGTTCACGTCGCCAAATCAGAGCTTTCGCAAGCCGTTAACGCTTATCAGCGTGCCCTCAGCCTGACCCCGAAAGATCCCACCGTTTGCTGCAAATTGTGTGAACTGCACTTGAAAATGGAACAGCCGCTGCGCGCCCTCGCGACCTTGGAGCAATTGAATCTCAACGAAAGCCCGCATGAGACGTCACCCGAAATCATGCTGCTGCACGGAATCGTTCTCACCGAAATGAAAAATTATCGCCAAGCCATCGCGATTCTCCGCAAGGCTTGCGATCATCATGCGACCAGCAGTGCCGCCTACCTGCGTCTCTCCAACGTCCTCTTGCTCGACGGTCGCGAAAACGAAGCGCGCGAGATTTTGCTTGCCGGTCAACAGCGTTTTCCAGATTTGCCGATTTTCTCGGAACTTCTCACGCTCGGCTCCGGTCCGCTACGCCCCAGCATGGCAGCCCGCGATTAGTCAGACAGTTCGATTTCTATGCCGTCTCCAGCGTGCAACGCTCGAATTCCGCAATCGGCCCGCTTCCTAGGTCAGTTCGCCACGAGACCAATCTCTTCGATCATCTTGCGGATAGTGACCGGCCCGGAAGTCACAAAAGGCCTCAGGTGCTGAATGGTTCCCCTCGAAGTCGTCGGCATTCTCGGCATAATCATCGCAAGCCTACCGACAACGCTTGGCCCGCGCATCGACAAGCCGCCGAAAATGCCGCTCATCAGGCAACTAGGACCTAGACTTCCGAAAAAGTTCTTCTCCCTCAATTGGATGCCTTGATCATGTCGCCCGATCCTACCACCTCCACCGATCCAATCGTCGACCAACAGCCGACCTTCGTAGAACGCCGCATCAGCGGATTCGAACGAAAGTCCTCGGGTATCGAGCGTCGGCAATTCTCCAACTCCTATCGCGGGCTCTCGCCCGAAGCCGCGGAACTGGGTCGAGCGATCGACGCCTACAAACTGGCTCATCATCGTCGCTTCATCGACTTCGAAGAGATATTGGCGATCATCAAATCGCTAGGCTACCGCAAGGTGGACTAGGCACTAACGCCGCAAGGACTCCAGCGGCCCCTTCAGCAATTGACTCGTCAAATCGTCGATCGAAAGGAGTCCGATCAAGTGCGATTGCTTGTTGACGACCTTGACCAGTGTCTCGCGGTGCGTCTGCATCCACAGTATCGCCTCGCCAAAGGCCTCCTCCCCTTGCAGGGATTGCAACGGTTTCGGAGGCGGCAAGGGCGCCCCGTTATCCTCTTGCACCAACAAATCGACCAGAGAGTAGTAGCCGACAAATCGTTCGTCACCATCCACGACCGGCAGATTCGCCAACCGGTGTCGACGCGCGAAGCGAATCGCAGTCGCGCGGCTCGTATTCGGCGTAATCCCCGTGATCCGCCCCGGCGGCGTGCACAGTTGCTTGATGGGCCGCGCCGCGACGAGGAAAAAGTTTTGAATCAATTGCCGTTGCACCGTATGCAAAATGCCGACTTGTTGCCCCTCATCGAGTACCTGCTCGATTTCCTTCCGCGCCAGCGTCATTTGCAAGCGCTCTGGCGACTGCCCCAGAAAATTCTCAAGCAAACGGGCAATCCCCCACAACAGCCCCGAAACCGGCGCAAGTAACGCCGAAACGCCCGCCAACGGCACAGCCGCCAACCGCAAACAGCGGTTCGGAGCCAGCAACCCCAACGACTTCGGAAACGACTCGCCGAAAACGAACACCAGCGGCGAAATGAGCAAGGTCGCCAGCAACTCCCAAACCCCGCTACGCCCTTGATCGATCAAGACCACGACCATCAAGGTCACGCTGAACGACACAATATAATTCGCGAAATTGTTAGCAATCAAAATCGTTGCAACGAAAAACCCGGGGCGATTCGTGAACCAAGCCAAGAGCTTACCAATCCGGTCACCTTGCATGACACTCATCACCAATTTGACTCGGCTGGCGCGATAGAAGGCTATCTCTGTGCCGCTGCAAAATGCACTGAAAATCAATCCCGCCACGAATAACAGCACAGCAAAGATCAACATCAGGGCCCCTCCTCCCGTTGCGGTGCCATCTGCAACTCGACGACGATATTGCCGCGTTCCCCGACCTCGACCACGCGAAAATGAAACGGCCCCCAAACACATTCATCCCCGGCTTGAGCCAGCCGCTGCATCTCCTCTTGGATCACGCCCGCCACGGTGATACTGTGGGTCCGCGGAATCTGCACGTTCAGCCGCCGCGCCAATTGCCGCAAACTCATGATCCCGGCCACAATCCATTTCCCCGGCTCGATCGGATGCAGTGGATTGCGATTGAGCAGCATGCGGCTGCGGCTCGGTGTATAGGTGAAGATCGTTTCCAAAATATCTTCGATGGTCAGCACGCCGATCGTCTCACCATGCTCGTTGACGACCACTGTCACCTCCCGCTCTTTTGCGGTCATCCCCTGCAGGGCATCGGCCACGGTCGCGCACCACGGCAAATACAGAACTGGCTCACCGAGTCGCTCCAAATGCTCGCGCGGCAACTCGAATAAATTGTCCAAGCGGATCGCTCTCTCGATCTCGTCGTTGTTCGACTCGGTGATGAACAAATAACCGCCACTCGGAACTTTTCCCTCCAAGTCATCGAGACTGACCGGCGGCCGAAATGGATCGAACTGCGTCCGCGGGCGCATCCACTCGTCGATGCGGATGTCAGACAACTGCACGATGTTGGCTACCACCGCCTGTTCATGGCGGATCAAGGCTGCATCGGCCCCCGAGATCTCGATCGCCCGTTCGATGTCACCGACCTCCAAGGCCGGTTCCGGCCGAAAGCCCGGCCAGACTATTCGCTGTAAGACTCGATTGATCGAATTCAGCACCGGCTCGACCGGCCCCAAGACGCGCGTCAACACCGTCAACGGCTCAGCCACCAGCCGCGCGAGTCGCAACGGCGCGATCACTCCGAACGTTTTCGGGATCATCTCCCCAAACACGATCACAACCAGGAGGGTCCCCGCCAGAAAGCTTGCCGCTAACCACTCATTGTTCCATTCGATCTGCATGGAGCAAATTGCACCCAACGAAAAAATCGCCAGGTTGATCACCAGATTGCAAAACAAGATCGTCGCCAGTAAGCGGTCCGATTCATCCAACAGTCGCACCGCCAGACGTTCGCGCCGCGTGCCGCGCTGAAGTTTGCGCCGATCATTCGGCCGCAACGAAAATAACGCCGCTTCGCTCAGCGAAAAAAAAGCGGACCCAATCAGCAGGACGATGATGCCGAGCAAATATGGCAAAAGTTGGTAAAGCAGTTCCATGACGGCATGAACCGTAGTCACTCACCCTCGCCCGATTTGGAACGCCCCGTGGAAACGCGAAACTCTGACAACCGCGGGACCAGCATGGCCGTTGTCGCGAATCCGTAAGTAAACGCAACCACGATGATTACCGAGGCATAATGCCCCAGCAATAAACTGGTGATCGAATAAAACATCGCAAAGGGCAAAATCATCGAGGCAACAGCCAGGGCAGGGGAGGGAGATTGCCAGCCGAGGGCAACATACAAACCGACCGCCCCCCCCACGATGCACGCCAGGAACGGTGCCAACTGCGCCTCGACGTTACCCGTGAATGAAACCAACATCACCATGCAGGTGACGACCCCCAAGAACAAGAAAAACACTGTCCCCAAACTGACGCTGATCGCCGTCCGCGTGCTGGCATACGACATTCCGCAGTGGATCCCCAAGGTCGCCACAAAGACGTTCAGCACGAGCATCCCCAACACGACGAACAACAAATTTTCTGTCGATAACGCGCCGTTCCACCATAAATAACCGCACATCAACAAGGGGAGCAGGATCAAGTCCGTGCCGAGATACAACACGCCCAGCAATTTTCCGAACAGGAATTCGCGCGGCGTCAGATCCGTGACCATCAACAAGTCAATCGCTTTGCCGTCCCGCTCGGTCGTGATCGAAGTGACCGCAAGCGCTGTAAGAATCACCAAGCTGACAAGCATCAGTGGCGCCAACGGTTGAGCGACCACCGAGACGGACATCGTTGTCGCTCGAGTGGCTCGCGTCGCAGCCCCCGAGCTGACCGCCCAGTACAAGGCGGCAGCCACGGCAAACGCGGCCAGCCAATAGGCCACTCGGATGAAAACGATCTTCTTCCCATAGGCCCAGGTCATCATTTCCCGCCAGAGGATGGGATTGCTCCACACCGGTCGGCTCTTCCGTGGGCCGACGAGCGCTGCCGCCTGCGGGCTGGCTCGATGCGCCACCACTTCTTGGACCTCGCCGTAAATATTCACGTCGCTGAATTCAGCCTCCTGTTGCCGGGGCCGCGCCTCGCGATTCGGATTCCAAATCCGCACCCGCAAGATCGCTATGGCCACGATCACTGCGGACAACGTCAACGAAGCGATCATATAGGGCAGCACATCGTCTTGCCAGCATTCCACCACCGACGGACGGCTCGCACTCAAGATCGCGCTGATCGGACTCATGATTTGCGACCACCGCGCTGCGGTTAAACCCGCCAGTCCGAAATTCAACCGTCCGATCCCCTCCCAGAACCCTAACCACATGGCGATCACCAGCAGCACCAGGGCCAATGATTGAAACGTCTTTTCGCGCCAAAAACCGATCATGGTTCCCAGGCTACCGGCCAATAAGCAGGTGGTGAGCGTCACTACCAAGGACCAACCGACTTGATGGAAACTCGTCCCCCCAAACAACACGATCAGCATCAGGATGGGCGCCGAAGTCAACAACAAACTGCCGACCGAAAGCAGCGCTGAGAACAGTTTGCCCAACACCAACTCGGAGTTAGTCATCCGCGTCATCAGCAACAAGACCAAGGTTTGCCGATCTTTCTCGACCGAAACATTGCTCGCCGCTTGGATCGCCGACAAGAACATTAACAGCGCCATCTGCAATGGCACCAGAATTTGAAACAGGATCTCGCCGAACCGCGCCATGTCGCTGAGATTGCGGACCACCTGCGTCCCCGCAATGATCATCCAGGCAGTCGATATCAAAATCAGCAATGCGGTTCCATAGACAACCCGCATGGCGAACAGTCGGGGTCGGCGCGGTGCCACGACGGCTTCGCGTGTAAAAATCGGCCCTGCGAACACGAGCGAGTCAATTCCTGGTAAAGGTTTGAATTCGATAATGGAAACGCCATCATTAACATAGCTGAATCTGCTGATTTTTTGAGGGGCCAACCCGCAAAACAGCGAATTTCACGCTCTTTTTCCGGCAGCGCTACGATGCACGAAATTCCAAGCGCGGCGGAAAACGCCAACCTTAATGGGGACGATTTCTACGTTACTGTCGGAGCAAGCGCAACTCTCGGCGGCAAACACGACCTTACCGTCCGCGAAGCTACAGGACTCGCGTGCTGACGGGATAGCTGCCCAATACCACCAGCCGCTGGCAATGGGCCCGCGCCTCGCCAATGACTTCCGCCATTTTTGCATCGCGGCAATGACCGAGAGCATCAACGAAAAAGGTGTAATCCCAGTTCGTTTCGCGGCTGGGACGCTTGTCGATATGCGTGAGATTGACATCCCGGCGTTTGAACACATTCAGCACGTCGACCAGCGCCCCTGGGCGGTCATCGGTTGTGAACATGATCGACGTTTTGTCATGCCCCGAAGGCTCGGTTTCACTCCGCGCGACGATCAGGAATCGCGTGACGTTGCCAATGCGATCTTCGATCTTCTCGAATAAGATCGGCACGTCGTAAATTTCTCCCGCCAGACTGCTGCCGATCGCCGCCCAAGAGCTTTGTCCGTTTTGCTCTTGATCCTGACGCACCAGCCGAACTGCCGCCGATGTACTTTCCACATTCACCCGCTCGGCACCGGGATATTGCGTCGCAATCCAGTTCTTGCACTGGGCGAAGGCGTCGGCCCGGGAAATGATCCTGGCTACCACTTGCGGCTGACAATAGGCGAGCAGGCTGAAGTGAACTGCCAGTTGCACCTCGCCGTAGATCTTGACGCGCTGGTGATAGGTTAAAAACGCGTCGAGCGTGTCGGCGATTCCTCCTCCCAAACTATTTTCAATCGGCACAAGGCCGTAGTCGACGTGGCCGCGAGCGACTTCTTCGAAAACCCCATCGATCGTATGCAAATCCTGGTAGTCGACGCTCGAACCGAATTGCCGATTGGCCGCCAAGTGGCTGAAGGTTCCCGGCGGTCCCAAATATCCGATCCGCTGCGGCAATTCCAAGGAAAAACTGCCGCTCATGATCTCGCGGTAGATCGCCTCTAAGGCTTGGTTGCTCAGCGGCCCTCGATTTTGGGCCAACACCCGATTTAGCACATCCGCCTCGCGGTGCGGAGCGTAGATGGGAATGTTCGCCTGTCTTTTGAGCTTCCCTACCTCCACCGCACACTCGGCCCGCGCGTTGATGAGCCGAATGATCTGCTCATCCAAACCATTGATTCTTTTTCGCAAGTCGGCCAGCCTGCTCGAGATTTCTTGAGGGTCCGGGGCCGTAGGCACCACGTCGCGAGGCTGCGGATCTCCGGCGGCTGAATGAGCTTGATGTTTCATAGCGGTGCCTGTTGAATTGCCCTTCAATTGTTTCGGTGACTTACCTAAATCTCAAGTCAAACTCGACTTGCTAGGAATATGATCCCCATGCTTAACAAACCACGCGCACGGCGGATCGTCGGCCTACACGCTCGACGGACCAACGCCAATCGCTGCGAAAGCTCGGACAAATCTAATTCACCTGCGCAGGAGCGGCAAAACGCCAAGCCCCCGCAGACACTTTTGACGTGCTCCGACCCTTGGCATTCGATCAACCACATTGGTCAACCGCATCTCAATGAGTTCCTTTTAGTTGATGGAACCCATCCGACTTCGTCAACCGATCGTGCGGCCAGCGTCGCTCGACAAGCCCCCCACCAACGAGGCCGCAACAACTTCCGTTTGCCGGGAACCTGGAATTTTCGATCTGCCGACCATGAGTGAGGTCGTAGACACCCCCTAAAAAAATGGTTGATCGAAAGGGGGGAGGTCGCATCAGTCCCATGTTTTGCCCAAACTCGCCATCGGCTGGCAGGTCGGCGGCGCAGTCGCATTGCCGATCGTCAATTTGCCTTCAGACGAACCGACCCGAGGATCCGTTATCGAGATAATCCACACCGTCGACTCCGGCCAAAAGCATACCGGCGTGCTCCGTCTCAATTTGAGAAAGCCGCCCTGTCAGCGTCTCGATTTGAGACGCGGAGACGAGCATCTCAATCCAGCGATTTATCGATTCCCCTGAATAATTGTGGGAAAAAATCCTGTTTTTCGTCGAATTTTGCCTGGTGCAAAAAATCTTTCAAAAAAAAATTTCAGTTTGGCATATCGATTGCTCATTGTTTCGGTCGAACGGATGAGGACTCTTCTCTCTCTTCATCTCCCGAAATTGCCTCAGTTCCATCCGTTCACTTTTTCGAACTCATTATTTTGAAGGATTATTCAACCATATTCATTTGAATGCCTCATGATTCGGTTTGCTTGGTCGATTGACTAAGTAAGCAAAAGCCGGTTCCCAAAGACGGTTCTCTGTCGCATCAATTTGGGAACTCGGCTTTTTTTTTGCGCCAAAAACACTCGCTTTCCGACTGCAAACCTTTACCAGACAACAAATTCTCTGGATCGCAGGCCGGTTCCCCGGTGATCCGCCAGGGGCCAGAGGTTATTGTCGGCCAGCAGCGTGGCTGGTGAGCGACTCTTCGGCAAGCTGATGAGGACGGAAGCCACACGCAGGGCCGATCGAATCCAGGCCCGCGCGGCTGTTTCTTAGCCCTCTTTCGTTAATCACTGCCCCCTTCGTGTCCTTCGTGGTAATCAGACAAATCAGCCTCGCGTCGAGGTGTCGCCTCAGGGGATGGGAATAACCATGAAGGACACGAAGAGCACGAAGGATTAAAAAGACCCGAAAATGCCTACCTTTTCTGTCTTGTCGTTGGCGAGACGCAGGCGAAATCGACGATGTAGGCGCAGACACCAGCCTGCCGGCGAAACTTCACGCCCAGCTTTTGAGCTGTGAGCGTTCTTTGAACTGCACGTTGACGGGGCTTTTAAACTGGGAGTTTTTTGAACTTCAGTTTGAAGGGTTATGCGATGTTACGATGTCAGTCGGAGAAGGTGGAATTTTGGCGATGGGTCCTGGTTGAATTCGAGCGAAGCGGGCTTTCAGTTCGAGAGTTTTGCCACCAGGAAGGAATTTCGGAGCCTTCTTTCTACTCCTGGCGAAAGAAAATTTGCCAACTCGATGCTGGCGGTCGGAGAGACTTGCCCGTGTTGATGCCAGTGCGAGTGGCTCCTGACCCAATGGAAAAGAAATCTCAGCATTGGTGCCACCCAACTCAGCATTGGTGCCACCCACCGAAATCTCAGCATTGGTGTCACCCACGAATGGCACTTTCGCGGGAAAACGCGAGGTTTTTTAATTTTCGAAGGCATTGTCTTCTGTCTTCAGCCGCTCGCGGAGTTCGTGGCGGGGTTGCGTCATCAGCCGATACTTATCCTTCCGTTTCTTCACGACGCGCGGTTCCATCCGCCCCGGACGATCGCCAATCAAGCATTGCGAAATCTCTTTCAGTAACCGCC
>CALDHM010000020.1 GCA_937941455.1 uncultured Pirellulaceae bacterium
TTTGCCCACCCAATCGCTGCCGACGATCCGGTCCAATTCCTCCAAAAACGGGTCGTTGATGGTCACGATCAAGCAGGTTTGACGTGGCGGCGGCGTCAAGCCCATTTCGTCCCACATTCTGAGCCAGGTCTCTAATCGCGTGGCCTCGGGGGCATTGATCAATTTGTTGAGATCGCCTTCGAAGTTTTTGGCCAGATACTCGTTGAGAAACTTGTCGAACTTCGTCCGGTAGCTCTCAGATGATCGGAGTTGGGCCAACAAGTTCCGGTCGTCGACATACTGCAGCAGCGATTCGTAGGTCCACTTGAAATTGCGGGACGGGGTGGGTCCGAACAGAGAACCAGTCAGCCGCATGTTCCCTTCGATAAAGGCCTCGAACGCGGCCGCGTCGTCGTCGCTGACATCACCGATTCGCAGGGTGCCCTTGCTCCCTGCCATCTGGGCCAGAGCATCTGGGCCCGTCAGAACAGTTTTGAATGGGCGCGCGAATAACAATTCGGGGTTTTCGTAAAACGGGTTAGGAATCGACTGATTGTCCTCGGGGGGCAAGCCGAAGCGATCGATGAACTTGCCGGTAGCCCGGTTGCGACCATCGGCCAAGCGCTCGAAGAACCGCTTGATCCCCTCCACGACGTTATTTTGTCCATCCCACTCGTACAGTTCGCCGCGGCGGTTGATGAAGTACCACTTTTGCTTTTTCCCCTTGATCCACTTTTCGGCATTCCGCCCCCAGTCCTGGTGGTAGTTGCCGGTGGTCAGGAGTCCCAGTTGATCCCCCAATTGGTGGGCGCGAATGATTTCGGTAGCATTCTGCTCGCGTAACACCGCCTCGTATTCAAGCGACTCTTCGAAGACCTTGCGGCGAAACGTGGTGAAGTTCGAATTGCCCTCTTTACACCAAGGACCGCTGACGACGACAAAAGCGTCCCCTAGAAAATACTTGCGAAATTCGACTAGGTCTACGGTTTCTTCGTAGTGTTTGGGCAGCCAATCGGCGACGTTGTTTTGGATGCCGCTGACCGCCATTCGGGCCCCACGCAGGGCGAAAGGAAGCAGAAAAAAAACCCCGCAAAGAACCAGCATGGCCACATTGTGGAAAACCGGGATGCGCCGCGAGAAGAATTTCTTGGGGAATTCCAGCATGTTTTGCGTGCTTCGATTCGGTGCGATGGCAGCCGCGAAGGAAACGGGATTCCCCCCGGGTGCAGTTCACGACACAGGTCGAAATTTTAAAAAAATCCCCGCTCTGCGTCGATAGTGAATTTTCTCCAGGGGCTTAGGCTATGATCCCAACTGAGTACCCGGAACGCGTTAGCGTCCAGTTTTCGCGAGAACCGCGGGATAGCGCCCTGCGGCTAAGGAGTTTTGCCACTAACCCTAGTTTGGCCCATAACCCGAGAATGACATTTAAGCTAAAGAACACCGTGGTCGACAGCTATTGCTCGACGACTCACGATGTTAAAGTGCGGGCGTGGTAGCGAGCTGCGGGTCAATGAGGCGCGAGATTGTAGCGATGATTCGAATGTTTTCGATCGCGGTGTTGGTGTTGGTAATGCTGGTTGGATTTGGCTGTCGACCGAAGGCGGACTCGAATTCAACGCGTGGGGTGCAGTCAAATGTCGACGATCCCCACACGATTGAAATTATTGTCGTCACGCGGGCGGGGTGTTCCACCACCCCCGCCCTTCTCGACAATCTGCGGTCGGCAGTCGACGCCATGGAGTTAGCAGTAAGGTATCGCGTGATCGATCAGGCAACACTCGATGAGGCCGATCCGCGTTCAGCCTATCCCACACCAACGATTTTGCTCGATAACTGCGATATTTTCGGATTGCCGATTCCCGAACCCCCAATTCCGTCACCAAGCTGACGGTCGTATCCGGGCGGAGTTCCGTCCCCGGAACAAATCATTGAGCGCATCCTGCATGCGGTGAGGAACTGACAGGTGATGCTGCGAGCAGCGTCACGAATTGTCTACCGTGAATGACAGGGTGTCGCGCGACCGTCACCTAGGCATCTTGTGGAAAAAGACGGGACTTTCACAGCCGCATTTGACAACTCCGATGGCACAAACGTTCAGAGCGCCGCAATGCTCAACATTTAGTCGTCGCGTTTGTCGCTGACTTCGACGAGTTCGACTTCGAAGATCAGGACGGAATTAGGTCCGATCCGCGGCATACGGCCTTCGACGCCGTAGGCAAGGTTGGAGGGGATAACCAATTCGACCTTGTCCCCCACGCGCATGCTTTTCAAACCTTCGGTCATCCCGCGGATGACACCGGCAACCGGGAATTGAACGGGATCGCCGCCGATGGAGGAGTCGAAGACGGTTCCGTCGATCAGTTTTCCGGTGTAGTGGACGCGCACGAAGCTTTCGTTGGTCGGCGGTTTGCCCGAGCTATCGCCTTTGGCGATCACGCGGATTTGCAAGCCGCTGTCGCGGGTTTGCACGCCCTCCTTCGTGGCGTTACTTTTGAGGAAGGCTTCGCCGTCAGCCATGTTTTTCATGGCCAGTTCTTCCAGTTCTTTCGCCTCGCGAGCCTCCAGTTTCTGGGCGAATTCCATCATGATCTTCTGGGCTTCCGCTGGAGCCATGCCCAGGTCTTTTCCCTCGATTGCGGTGCGTAAGCCCAGCATCATTTGCTCGAGATCGACGTCGATGTTTTGTGCCTTGAGTTGTTGACCCATGTTGTAGCCGATCAGGTAGCAAACTTTTTGCTCCAAAGTTTGTTGATTTTGGGCGGCGGATTGCCCCTCGGCATTATTGGATTCTTGAGCATTGATCGTTCCCGAGGCAACGACAAGCAGCATGGCGGACAGAAACGACCAAACAGAGCGAGACATTTTCAATTCCTTTGTTGTGAATGTAGAAAAGTTTGTAAGACAATGCGGAGTTGATGCAACAAGCGCTCCAGGCGAAGAGAGCCAGACGAATTCGGTCGGCCCCCTTCAAGTTCGACGATCGCCGGGTCTATCCTTTCAGCGTTTGCTGAACGTTCAAGCCTTGTCAATTCAAACCGGCCGCGATCGCGAGTGGTTACCGCTGCTGTCAGAATATCTAAATTTTGCGATTAGCGATAGGAAGGACTTGAACAAGCCGGTGGAAGCGTGCGGGCTTGGAGGGTACGAAGAGCTAGCTGCCGGGCTTCGTGACTGGTCTCGTCACGTCATCAGCCGTTTGCTAAAGTCCAGACGATTTTCGGAGTTTCGTCGCTGTTTCGCGGTGTCTGCGGATGAAGTACGCCTGGATCTGTTTGGTTTTGGGAACATTAATTACCGGCGGTTGCGCTGAGGGGCCGCTGTGGCGGACTGGGCAATATGCGCCGTGGGCTCGCAAGAAATGGGAGGCGGAAGAAGCCTTTGCCGACACGCTCTTCAAGAAAAAGCGGCTCATGTCGGAAATCGTCGAGCGCGGCACGGCTGGCGGGTTGCAGGAGAAAAATGCAGCGGCTGAAGAGTTGGCCGACTATGCTCTGAAGGATCCAATCGTCCTGGTCCGCATTCAAGCCGTGCGGCAGTTGGGGAATTTGGATTGTCCTGCGAGTCATGACGCGTTGCGGCAGGCGGGGCGCGATCCCGAGCCTCAGGTCCGCATGGCGGCCGTGGATGCTTGGCGTCGCATGCCCTCGGAGGTGGCGGTGCCGGCCCTCCACCACGTGCTCAATTCTGAGAGTCACATCGATGTCCGTTTGGCCGCCACGAGGGGCTTGGGAGATCATTCCGGATCGGCGGCCATCGCCGCACTCCGCGTGGCACTTTCCGATCCGGATCCGGCCTTGCGGAAACGTGCCATGCAATCGATGGCTCGATCATCTGGCGAAAAATATGGCGAGGACTTGAACGCTTGGCGGCAATACGCGGACCAAATGGCTGGCCAGGGGCAACCGCAGGTCGCAGAGAAGACGGATCGACTGTTGCGTTAGCCAAGCGGGGGTGCGGGGGGGTGTCGAGCATAATTACGGTTGCGAAACCGTTTCTATCCGCTTAAATTCTAGCGATATGCCCCAATCATCAACGAAACAAGACCTCTTGGCCTTTATCGATTCAGCCGTCTCGCTGGCCAAATCGATGGCGTCGGGGCATGTCTTGTTGCTGCTCGAATACGACACCGACTGGGGGCATGTGCTGGACCACGCCAGGGGCAAGCAAATCTTGGTGGCGACCCATTTGAAAACCGTAATCGATCGGGCGACAGCTTCGAGCATCCGCGTCATCGAACTAGAGCGGACCGACACGTCGATTCAAGATCAATTGACCCAAGCCATCCTCGAGGCCGTCGCCAACGAGTGGATCGAGCCGGGAGCGCCGGTCGTGGCGATCTACAGCGGCTTCGATGAGGAGTCGGTCGATTCGATCAGCCTGATCGAGCTCAACGAACGGCTGGGAAAACTGACAGCTCGCGATTTGAAAAAACTCGACACGACGGTGCCTCTGGAAACTTTGCGGCTGGTCGTTGACCTGGCGGTCGAGATCGGCCGCGAGGGACGGGAGGGGAAGCCGGTGGGGACGATGTTCGCCGTCGGCGATCACCGCCGCGTGCTCGAGGAAAGTCAACCGGGAGGCTTCGATTTCGTCAAAGGTTACACGCGTCGCGAACGCTCGCTCGCTGACCCGCGGGTGCGGGAGAATATCAAGGAAATTGCTCAACTCGACGGCATGTTCGTGATTGCCGCCGACGGAACGGTCGAGGGCTCTTGCCGCATCATCGACACGACTCCTGTGCAATTGACCATGACCACGGGCTTGGGGTCGCGGCACTACGCGGCCGCCGCGATCAGCAAGAACACCAAGGCGATCGCGGTGGTGGTCAGCATGTCCAGCGGCACCGTGCGGATTTTCCAGAATGGCGAAGTCGTGCTCCGTATCGAGCCCCTGCGACGAGCCATGATTTGGCGGAATTTCGGGAGTGATTCGACCACTGACGATTGATTCGGCTTCGGCGGACGTGGGGCCGTCGTTACAAGGCATTATTGGGGCGATGAATCGAACCATGTCTGACAAGTCCCAACAGCCCCAAATGCCCCGCGCGACACGAATTCGTATGTTGCGGTGGCTAGCGGCGTTGATTGTCGCGGCTGCCTTGGTTTACACCCTGCGACAGGCTTGGCGACAACTGTCCGAGCAGCCGATCAATTGGCGTGACATGGAGTGGCGTTGGCTGTTGTTGGCGGTCGTCGGCAATGCCGTGATGTTGTGTCTGCAAGGTTGCTTTTGGCGTCAGGCCCTGGTGGAATTGGGTGGCCGAGCAAGCGTTGTTTCCGCGCTGCGAGCCTTCATCTGGAGCCAACTCGGCAAGTATGTGCCCGGCAAGGCGATGGTGATGGTCATGCGCGTCGGCTTGATCCGGAGCGAAGGGACCAGTCTCGCGGCCGGCTTGGTAAGCACGTTGCTCGAAACGATGATGTGGGTATTCGTGGGTTCTCAAATCGCATGCCTTTATTTCTTGATCAGCGGTTTCGGCGGCACAGGGCTGCGATTGCTGGCGGTAGGGTTGTTGGTTGTTTCTGGGATTTTGATGACCCCCAAGACTCTGCGGTCTGTGGCGGGAGTGTTGGAACGGCGATATTCTCAGACTGGAAACCGCTCCACAGTGCGGTTCAGCGGAGGACTGTACGCGAGCGGCGTGGCGCTGATGCTGGCCGCTTGGCTGGCGGCAGGAGCCAGTAGTTGGTGCGTGGTGCGGGCGATGCCGGGAGCCACCATCGCTGTCGGTGATTATTGGCTAATCGTTGCTGTGGTCGCGCTGGCCACGGTGGTCGGATTCGCCTCGCTTATTCCGGGAGGGCTGGGGGCCAGGGAACTTGTGATCATTCCTCTATTGGCCTCGAAACTGCCGCTGCCGATTGCCGTTGCCGCTGCCGTAATGATCCGCGCCGTCTCGATGATCACCGAAGTGCTCCTATCGATGGCGGGCGAAGGGATCTACATCGCAACGCATAAAAGGACCGAAGAATCTTGAAGACGCCCATCTCCGTCGTGATTCCCGTATTCAACGAAGAGCCGAGTCTCGAGCGGTTGATGGTTGAAATCGAGGAGATGTGTCGGCGAAACGGTATCGAGGCCGAAGTAATTCTCGTCGATGATGGCTCGACCGATGCATCGTGGGAGACGACCCGACGTCTGGCCAGTCTGCATCCCGGCGTGCGCGGTCTGCGACTTGTACAGAATTACGGAAAGTCCGCTGCACTGGCCGCCGGTTTCGATCAGGCGACGAAGCCGCTGATTGTAACGATGGATGCCGATCTACAAGACGACCCAGCGGAAATCCCCAAGCTGATTGCGGGGTTGGACAATGCGGCGATGGTCGTCGGCTGGAAAGTGCAACGGCAAGACCCTTGGACGCGGCGGATCGCATCTTGGCTGTTCAATCGCGGCGTCGGCTTGGCCACGGGGTTACTTTTGCACGACCAAAATTGCGGGCTCAAGGCCATGCGGCGAGAGGCGGTCACTCGCCTCGACCTGAGCCCCGGCATGCACCGCTTTTTGCCAATTCTCGTCCACAAACAAGGGTATCGCGTTGCCGAGGTTCCCGTGCACCATCGACCGCGGCTGTACGGTCGGTCAAAATATGGTTGGAAGAGGATTCCCCAGTCGATTTGGGATCTGCTACGTGTCGTGATGTTCGGCGCGGGACTGAAACGCGGTGACGCTGACATCGGCCGGGGGAAGCTCGATCGGATCGCCGGCGGCGACGCGGAATCATCACCACGTTGTTCTCATTATCGGCTTCGCGAAGTGGTCGGGTTTGAACGCTAATGTTGAATTCAAATCAGGATTGGAAAGGCTGATTGATGCCGATTTCAACAACCGAGCCTGGCTGCCCGGCGGAGCTGGGGTCCGTCTGCGCCCGTCGACACTGGTCGGTGTATTGGTTGCTGATCGCCTTGTCGTTCGCATTGACGACTGGCGCGATCTTGCGGCTGCAAAACCAAGCGACGCGCGGCGAAAGCCCTTTTTTTAGTGCGAACGACCGCAGTCGCTGGTGCACGATCTACGCGCTGGTTCATTTCGGCACTTATGAAATCGATCGCGTTGTCTCGCGTCCAGCCTCGATCCATTGGGACACGATCGATAAAGTCGTGCATGTGGGAGCCGACGGCCAGTGGCATCAGTACAGCAGCAAGCCACCGTTGCTCCCGACGCTCCTGGCCGGAGAGTATTGGCTGATTCGGGCTGTGACCGGTTGGAATCTGGACGAACATCCGATCCAGGTGGCGCGGACCCTGTTGGTGATCAATCACGCGATCCCGCTGGCGTTGATGCTCGTCATGCTCGCGGCGATGCTTGAACAGTGGTTCGTGGCTGATTGGACGCGGTATTTTGTGGTGGCTGCCGCTGGATTCGGCACCTTCTTGACGACCTTTGCGGTCAGCGTGAATAACCATATTCCCGCCGCGGTCGCAACCATGGCCGCACTTTTTTTCATGGAGCGGATTTGGCGCGATGGGCAGCAGGCCAACTGGGGGAATGGCTTGGCGATGGGCGTGGCGGCGGCATTTGCAGCGACCTGTGAGTTACCAGCCGCAGCGCTTGTTGGAGCACTGGGATTATTGGTGCTGGGTCGAGGATTGTTGCGTGCGACCTTGGGGTATGCGTTAGGCTGCGGGATTGTGGCTGTTCCGTTTTTGCTCTGCAACTATCTGGCCCATGGCGGGATGTTTGAATTGCCGTACCGGCATCGCAGCGACGGTCCAGTGATTCAAGAAGTGCAAGGCGATTTTGCCGACGCGTTGGACCAAGGCACGCTCCCCAACGAGCTTCGTCGCGTGGCCGACGATTGGATTGCCCAGCGCGGTGCGCCGCCACTCCGCGCTCCTCAAGTTCTTCGCGGGACGTGGGTGGGGCAGGATCCTGAACTTTTGGGACGTTGGATTGTCCGAGATGGAATGACCACAACGCAATTTGCCATCGTGCAGTCCGCGCCCGATCGATTTGCCGTTCGCGAGTGGTACAACTGGTACGATTTCCCGGGGAGCTATTGGTCTTCGGATAAACGGTCGGCGATCGATGAGGGCGAGCCGGATTTGGCGAAGTATGCCTTTCACATGACGCTGGGTCATCATGGGATTTTTTCGCTGACGCCGCTGTGGATTTTTTCCATGGCCGGGATGCTCGTCCTTTTGGTGGATCGACGCTACGAAAGACGGTGGTTAGGCGTGTTGACGATCTTCCTGACGGCGATCGTGTTCGCGTTTTACGTGCGGCAGGCACCCCACGATCGCAATTACGGGGGACAGACGAGCGGTTTGCGTTGGATGTTTTGGTTGATCCCGTTATGGCTGCTGTCGATGACTCCCGTGGTGCAGTGGTTGGCTAGGACGGGAGCCGGGCGGTGGTGCGCTTTGGTCGTGCTCATCGCCAGCGTTTTGAGTGCCGGCTATGCCCACGCGAACCCCTGGGTGCATCCGTGGCTGATGGTGGTTTGGGAATGGTTGAATTGGCCCTAATCGCGCAGCAACTTAGTTGTCGACGATCGCCAGGCGTTCGAATTATGAATTTTGTCGCGGCGATGAAGCGACGATAACAGGGCCAGGCCTTGTCCCACAACCATTAGTAACGCGTGAGTGTCCGGCTTTCACGCGAGCCGCGGGCCGATTTCCTGCGGGTGACGGGCTGGGAAACAAGGCCCGATTGTCGATGATTTCTGGAGTTGGCGCGGGGTGTCGGGTTGCTGCAAGTGCGAGTTCATCTTGAAGCCAATCCGGGAAACCCGCTAAATTGCCGATAGAGTACGGTGGACCGCCGCGAAGAATCCGCGACGCGAACTGCGTTTTCATAAGGAGTTTTTGACCGGCATGCAAATTCGATTTTACAACTCGCTTACCAAGCGGCTAGAGTTGTTCGAGTCATTGAAATTGGGCGTGGTCTCGATGTACAGTTGCGGTCCCACGGTTTATGACCTCGCCCATATCGGTAATTTTCGGACCTTTTTGTTCGGCGATTTGCTGCGCCGGTTTCTCGAACTGGTTGGCTATCGCGTCGACCACGTCATGAACATCACCGACGTCGGGCACATGACCGACGGCGAAGAAGACAGGATGACCCAAGCCGCGGCGCGGATGAAGGAAAACAAAAAATCCGGTCGCGTTGCCGAGGGGGCCGTCGAAAACCCAGATGATCCCTATCAGATAGCCGAGTACTACACGCAAGCCTTTTTGGCCGATGCAAAAAAGCTCGGCTACAAAATCGCCTTCGAGTACCCCCAACGGGTCCCCAAAGCGACCAATCACATCGCAGGCATGCAAGAAATGATCGGCGAGTTGATACGCCGCGGGCATGCCTATGTCGCCGATGACGGCGTGGTCTATTTCAGCGTCGAAAGCTTTCCCGACTACGGAAAGTTGAGCGGGAATACGCTGGACAATTTGCAGAGCGGTGCGGGAGGACGCGTTTCCGAAGAAAACCAATCGCGCAAACGACATCCGGCAGATTTCATGCTATGGAAGCCCGACCGGCATCACATCATGAAATGGGACTCTCCGTGGGGCGTGGGCTATCCCGGTTGGCATATCGAGTGCTCGGTGATGGCCCGCAAACTGCTGCAACGCGATGTGATCGATATCCATACCGGAGGTGAGGATTTGATTTTTCCGCATCACGAATGCGAGATCGCCCAATCGTGCGGAGCTACCGGCAATAAACGATTTGCAAATTTCTGGTTGCACGCGCGTTTCCTGTTCGTCAATGGCGAGAAAATGTCGAAGTCGAAAGGGACTTTCTACACGGCGCGGGACGTGTTCGAGGGAAAGGTGACGGGCAAACCGGTCCATCCGGCGGTGTTGCGCTACGAGCTGACCAAGGCCCACTATCGCACGAATCTCGATTTTTCCGAAAAGGGACTGCAAGATTCCGCCATCGCCGTCCGCCGCATGATCGAGATGCGGCAATCGCTCGAGCAGCGAACCGGTGGTCAGGCTGCCGCGGTCGATTTGACTCATCCGCTTCTGGAACGATTTGCCAAGGCGCTCGCCGACGATTTGAACATTGCCGAGGCCCTGGCGATCGTCAACCAGTTCGTCCGCACCGAGCATCGCGATCCGTATGAAGCACTCGGAGTTTGGAAACGCATCAACTCGGTGCTGGCTGTGGCCCCGATTCACGAGGGACTGAACTACGACGATGCGGATGACAGTGCTGGCTCGGAGGAGGAGGCACTGCGCCAAGCCGAGCAGTGGTGCCGGGAGCTCGACGCCGCTCGCAAGGAAAAAAACTACTCGCGGGCCGATGAGCTGCGGAAAAAAATCCAAGATGCAGGCTTCGAAGTCCGCACCGGGAAGGACGGCACCACGATCCAGCGAGTTCTCGTGTAAAATGACTGAGCGATGGCGGCAGTCGCCAGCGTTCGTTGCCGGATTCGTTCCTTCAATAACGGTCACCGCATGACAGAAGAAAATTCGTTGTCCGATGGCAATCATGGCCATGATGTCTGGGCGATTTGGAAGCCGGGTTGGCATCGGCTAGATCAATCGATCGAGGTCGGGCAGTTGGCGAGGTTCTGGTTTTTCCCCCTGGACGAATCGCGCGACCTGGAGTGTCGCTTGCGGTTTTTCAACACGACGAGCAGTGTCGAGACGCCCAGCGAGGTTCGGTTGGCTCGCATCGTTGCCATCCGCCATCCGGAACTTGGTGCATTGTCCCGGATCGACGCCGATTGGCTGGATTACACCTTCGTTGGTGCGGATGGAACGGAGTATTTGGTCAACGCTGACGAAGAACCAGGGACGCTCTACACGGCTCTCGAACCGATCAAGAATTGGGAATGCGAGGTCCTGCTCCGCGATGTTTCGGAGCCTCTCTCGGATATCGTGTAACGTGTGGTCCAAAGATTGCAGATGATGCGAAGTATCAGGGCGATTCCCTGCCCTGTGGCGATCAGCTAAGATAGAAGCCACCATCGCGGTCGACGACCGTACTCCCAACCGTAAGCGAGGGTTCGATCGGGCAGGGACGTTAATTGCTCGTCAATGTTGGTGGCACCATCCAATTTGACAAGCAGACAACGCGCGACGGCTTTGGGGCTAGGCTTGGTGCCACGACTCGACAGCTGCAGGGTACCGGCTCGCGTTTTCGTGAAAACCGGACGCTAGCCAGTTCCGGTTAATCGTTGACGAACAAGGGCTAATCCCGCAGTTCCTTGATTCCCCTTCTCTTTTCCGTCGTGGTAAAGGGGAACGCAGATTCGGGCTTGGCGCATAAAAATTTTTTCTCGTTTTGAACCGAAGGGAGTTTTTGACCGATGAGCAAGCAAGATTCATCCCGCTCTGACCGCCGCCAGTTTTTGAGAAGTTCGGCGGCCGTCGCCGTGGCCTCCGGATCGATGATCGGTTCGACAGCGTTAGCCGCCGGGTTTCATCATTCGGTGGATGACAAGCTGCGGGTTGGCCTGATCGGCTGCGGCGGACGCGGCACGGGAGCGGCGATCGACGCATGCGGTGCTGACTCGAACGTCGCCTTGGTGGCGATTGCCGACGCTTTTCCTGATCGCGTGAAGACTTGTGCGCGGCAATTGTCGCGAGCCTTTGAGGAGAAGTTCGGGACTGCGGCGAAGGAAAAGCTCGATTTGCCTGAGGAACGGCAATTCGTGGGGCTGGACAGTTACCGCTGGGTGATTGATTGCGGCGTGGACGTCGTGATCCTCGCCCAACCGCCTTATTTTCGTCCCGCCTCGCTCAAGGCGGCGGTGGAGGCCGGCAAACACGTCTTTTGCGAGAAGCCGATCGCGGTCGACGTCCCCGGTGTCTTGTCGGTGATCGACACTTGCCAAAATGCAAAGGATGTCAACATCGTTTCGGGCCTCTGCTGGCGGTACGATTTGGGGGTCCGCGCGACGATGGACAAAATCAAAGAGGGGGCCATCGGACCGATCGTCAACATTCAAGCCAACTACCTGACCGGCGAACTGTGGCATCGCGGCAACGATCCGGCGTGGACGCCGCTCGAGTATCAGATTCGCAACTGGGTGTACTACAACTGGTTGTCGGGAGATATTCCGGCCGAGCAGCATATCCACACGCTGGACAAGGCCCTCTGGCTGATGGACGATGTGCCCCCGGCTCGCTGCTACAGCACGGGGGGGCGGCAGAAGCGAACAGGCGAGAAGTGGGGCAACGTTTACGACCATTTCGCGACGTGTTTCGAATGGGATAATGGCGTGCGTTGTTTTTCGTATTGTCGGCAACAGAAAGGCTGTTTCAACGAGAACGAGGCTCACGCCTGGGGCTACCAAGGAAACGCGAAAATCCTCGCCCATCGCATCGAGAATAGCCACGGCGTGTGGCGCTACGACGGCCCGAAGCCCAGTATGTACCAGGTCGAGCACGAGCATTTGTTCCGCGCGATTCGCAGCGGCGAAAAAATCAACAACGGCGACTACATGTGCAAAAGCACTTTGATGGCGTTGATGGCGCGAAATGCCTGCTACACCGGAAAAATGATCACCTGGGTCGAAATGCTGCAAGACAAAACGGTGCTGGGCCCGAAGAGTCTGGACGAACACGACTATCAACCCGATCCCGTTCCGATTCCCGGCGAATAGGGCGGCACGCGACCGCGGTTGGCACAGGCCGAAGAGGCAACTGATTGACCGTTGTCGCGAGCAAACCAGCGGCAACCAGCCATCCGCAGCAATCGAGAGCGAAGGTGAATTCTGCCGAGCGGTTTGGGCGGCTCCGGAGACGAACGTCAATCGAGCGTTGTTCACAACGCGTAGGATGCAACGCAACCACTCACGATTGTGGCGCTTCGCCGTTGCACCCGCGATCCAACGGGAGTTGGACACGGTAAACGTGATGGCTTGGAAAGGGTACGTTCGGCCAATTCGCGGCGCGGAGCGTGAGCTGGGAAAAAACGGATACGGCGCGACACGTCCCGTGCGTGGCCACCTTGAGATGTCAACGAAACTTTGCTGATACCGACGCATGACCGCCGAAAACAATCCACCGCGTGTGCCCCGCCCCATTCAATATGGCGAGTATTTGCAACTCGACCAATTGCTGTCGGCTCAGAAGCTTGAGAGCCAACGGTATGGCACCGCCGCCCACGACGAGCTTTTGTTCATCATCACGCATCAGGCTTACGAATTGTGGTTCAAGCAAATCGTTTTCGAACTTGAGTCGGTGATCGATATTTTCGATAACTCGACGGTCGAAGATCGCGAAATGGGACAAATCATCGGTTGGTTGTCGCGGATTACCGAAATTCAAACCGTGCTGCTGCAGCAGATCGACGTCATCGAGACGATGACCCCGCTCGATTTCTTGGATTTCCGCGACTTGCTCGTGCCTGCCTCGGGCTTTCAGAGTATCCAGTTCAAACAAATCGAAATCATGATGGGGATTCGCCGCGAGCAGCGAATTCCCGCCGATCGCGACTTTTTCCTGAGCCGCCTGACAGAGAGCGAGCGCGCCAAATTGTCGTTACTCGAGTCGCGACCGAATCTGCTGGACCTTACCGACGCCTGGCTCCGCCGGATGCCGTTTCTCACGTTCGGCGACTTCGATTTCTGGCGGGAATACGCGCGGGCTGTGGAGCGGATGCTCGAGTCGGATCGCAAGATCATCGCGATGAACCCCGCCCTTACCGCCGAGCATCGCCAGTGGCAATTGTCGGCCATCGAGGTGTCCAAGGAACGCTTTGCGGCAGTCCTCGATCGCGCGAAGTATGATGAGTTGCGTGCTGCGGGCGAATTCCGGCTGTCGCATCAAGGGTTTCTCGCGGCCCTTTTCATCAACCTTTATCGCGACGAACCGATGATGTACCTGCCGTATCGATACCTGACGCTGCTGCTCGAGATCGATCAGAACTTCACCAACTGGCGATCGCGGCATGCGCTGATGGTACAGCGGATGCTGGGGAGGAAGATCGGCACGGGCGGGTCGTCAGGCCATGAGTATCTCAGTCAAACGACGGAGCGAAATCGCGTCTTCCTCGATTTGTTCGCCTTGTCTACTTTTTTGCTGCCGCGCAGCGCCCTGCCGAAGTTACCCCAAGAACTTAGTCGAGCGTTAGGGTTTCATTTTGCGGGCGCCCAGCGCATGGCGGCCACCACCGGGAATTAGCCCGACGTTCTCGTACGCTGGAGCTGATCCTCTGTGGTCTGGTTCCAGGGGGGCCCGATGATCACCCGTTGCGTAAGCGGTGAGCAATTGCCATGATTTCCTGGAGTATTGTCACCAGTTCGAGGAACCCCAAATACCATGAATCCGTTCACGTCGATTGAAGCGATCAAATACGAAGGTCCCGATTCCAAAAATCCGCTGTCGTTCCGGTGGTACAATCCCGACGAGATCGTCGAAGGGAAAACGATGCGGGATCACTTCCGCTTCAGCGTTGTGTACTGGCATGCGTTCCGCGGCACCGGCGCTGATCCCTTCGGAGCGCCGACGATGCATCGCCCTTGGGACGACGGTTCGGACTCTCTGGAAAACGCCACCCGGCGAGTGCGGGTCGCCTTTTCGTTCATGGAGAAATTGGGGGTGCCCTTTTTTGCCTTTCACGACCGCGATATCGCTCCGGAGGGGAAAACGCTCCGCGAAACGAATGCCAACTTGGATGCCGTCGTGAAGGTCGTCAAAGAAGAACAGCAGCGCACCGGCATTCGCCTGCTGTGGGGTACTGCGAATCTGTTCAGTCATCCGCGGTATATGCACGGGGCGGCGACCAGTTGCAACGCGTCGGTTTTCGCATTCGCGGCGGCTCAAGTCAAAAAAGCGCTGGAAATCACCAAAGAGCTAGGGGGCGAGGGCTACGTCTTCTGGGGAGGACGGGAGGGCTATCAAACCCTGTACAACACGAACCTGAAGCGCGAACTCGATCACCTCGGCCAATTCCTCCACTTGGCGGTCGATTATGCAAAATCGATCGGGTTCCAAGGGCAATTCCTGATCGAACCGAAACCGAAGGAGCCGACCAAACACCAATACGACAGCGATGCCGCCGCCTGCATCAATTTTTTGCGGGCCTACGACCTGATCGATTCGTTTAAACTCAATCTGGAAACCAACCACGCGACGTTGGCCGGGCATTCGATGATGCACGAAATGGAGTACGCCGCCGCTCAGGGGTGCCTGGGATCGGTTGATGCCAATACCGGCGATGAATTGTTAGGCTGGGATACGGACCAATTTCCAACGAACATTTATTTGACGACGCAAATGATGCTGGTGTTGCTGCGCTACGGCGGCCTGGCTCCCGGTGGGGTGAATTTCGATGCCAAGGTGCGGCGCGAGAGTTTCGAGCCGGTAGATTTGCTGCACGCCCATGTCGGCGGAATGGATACCTTTGCCCGCGGATTGAAGATCGCTGCCGCGATTCGAGCCGATGGGCGCCTCGACCAAATGGTCAAGGAACGCTACGCGAGCTGGGATAGCGGTCTGGGAGCGGAGATCGAAAAGGGGAAGCACGATTTCGAATCGCTCTACCAGTTGATGCTCGAACGGGGCGAGGCTAAGCCGAACGTCAGTGGCCGACAGGAACTACTGGAGAATCTGGTGAATCTGTTCGTCTAGTCGGATAAGTCCCCGGCGCAAAGCCGAAAATATTTTTTGAAAATATGAGCATGGTTTGCTAAGTCGTTGCGCGCCAGTTGTTTAGCAAAACAAAATCAATCTTGACCCGTTCGCGCGGAACATTATAATTCGGGCAATCTGGTAAATGGGGAAGCCTTGGCGAAAGCTGTCGAGTTTTGCTTCTGGACGGTTCTCGCAGTTTGCGATGGTCTCACAAGGTACAACGCCGGCGCAGGCTACCTGTTTCCGTAAACTTCTGACATCGGTGGTTCGGATTTTGCGATCGAACGGATTTGATCCTCAAAAGCAAGAACGGATAACCGCCAATTCATCACTAGGGAGAGGATGACGCCATGAGTTTGAAGACGGTCTTTACCACCGGCGAAGCGGCCAAGATCTGCAAGGTTAGTCAACAAACGATTATTCGCTGCTTTGACAACGGAACGTTGAAGGGGTTTCGCGTCCCGGGCAGCCGGTTTCGCCGTATTCCTCGCGACCAATTGTTCGCTTTCATGCGGGACAATGGCATCCCGACCGACGCGCTGGAGAGTGGAAAACGCAAGCTGCTGATCGTTGATGACGATGAATCGCTGGTCGAGCTGATGAGCGATGTCTTCCAAGCCGATGGTCGATTCGAGATCAAGACCGCTAATAACGGCTTCGATGCCGGGATGCTGGTCAAGGAGTTTCGTCCCGATCTCGTGATTCTCGATGTGATGCTGCCGGACATCAACGGTAAGGAGGTCTGCCAGCGGGTCCGCATGGACCCGACCATGGAATCGGTGCGAATCATCTGTATCTCGGGCATGGTCGAGGAAGATAAAATTCAAGAATTGCGAGCAGCCGGAGCCAACGATTTCATGCACAAACCGTTCGCGGTCGAAAAACTGCTCGAGCGTGCCTGTGCGATGCTCGATATGGAAACGGCAGCGGCGGGTTAAGCCCCACGTTTCGCCGCGAGGAGTCTCGATCCGCGGAGCGGGAGAAGCGAACCGGTGCTGTCTTGCATCTGGAAATTGAGTGATAGGTCAAGTCTGCGCGTGCCGGTTGGTTCGCTGCTGCTGATCTACCAGTTGCTGCAGAGGCATGGCTGCCGAGGCACCGCTCAGGCCAATATCGGCCCAGCAGTGATCGCCGTTGCTGAACATGATATTCGCCTGCTGTTGCTGCTGCTTGATCTCATGGCGAGAAGTGATGCTGGCGTGCCGCAAACCCGAGCCGAACTTTCGCAGCGCATCGAGCAAGGCGCCGCAGCGATGGCCTGCCAGATTTGCGAACAACTGAATGACTCCGTTGAAATGATAGACGGTGCCGACGAACTGTCGATCAAGCAATGTCGCAAGCGCCGCTGGATTTGGAAGCGATTTCGCCAACGACTCTTTTCCAGGACAACAGAAAAAACGGCTCGGCGCCTTACGAAATCACTTCTGTCCAAATCGTTGCTGCAGGAGTTTTTCAATGCCGAGGTGACCGGTCCGCTCCCCTTCCCCGCCGGTTGGCTGATCGGTCACATGACAGCAGAGTCTGCGAGCGACAGCGTCAACCAAACGGTGGTTGAATTGGCGAAATCGCAGGCTGGGATCGATTCAGAATTGCCACTAGCGTGTAAGCCTGCCGAGTTTGCCGCGGAATTGCATCGGCAAAAGTTGTTGGCGTTGCGGGGATTCGCTTACGGAGCCAGTCACGAGATCAACAATCCGCTGGCCAACATCGCGTTGCGGGCGGAGTCGTTGGCGCGATCCGAGGACGACACTGCCCGGCGCCAGAAGCTTTGGGTGATTCACCAGCAAGCCCTGCGGGCCCACCAAATGATCAGCGACCTGATGTTGTTTGCAAGGCCGCCGCGCTCGGAGCCAACCCAGGTCGATTTGGCCGAGTTGGTTCAAGAAATCGTCGGTGAGCACCGCCGGGAGTGCGTTGAGGCGGAAATCGAGATCGTCGTTAACGCGCGGGCCCGGCCGGAGCGGATCCAGGTAGATCCGCGGCAGATTTCGGAGTTGCTCAAAGCATTACTCTCGAACGCTATTCAGTCTGTCGGGCGGCGCGGCGAAATTACGGTGGCTGTCGACGCCACCGACGCGGATTCGGCCACGATCACCGTGACCGACACTGGGCTGGGAATCGCCAACGAAATTCGCGATCAGATCTTCGATCCCTTTTTCTCGGGTCGGGAGGCTGGACGCGGGCTGGGGTTCGGTCTGTCGAAGGCCTGGCGGATCGCTCAAGAGCACGGCGGGGATTTGGTTTGCGTCTCGGGAGACCGCGGCGCCACTTGTTTTCGAGCCTCATTCCGCGACTTGCGGAAGTTGCCGGCGCGGGCGGCTTGATTCGCGTTGGTTGCCGTGCCGATTTACTCTTTGATGTTGTAGCGTTTGATTTTGCGGTCGAGCGTCGAGCGTTCGATGCCCAGGATCGTCGCGGCTCGGCTCTTGTTCCATTTGCAGGCGTGCAGCGTGGCCTCGATATGTCGTGCCTCAACATCCTCCAAGGTCATCGGCTGGTAACTCGTATACGTCATTTGCGTCGGCTCGATCTGCGATTCACTGGCAGCTAGGTTCGTCAGCGACAAGTCTTCGGGCTCGATCGTATTGGAGGTTGCCAGCACCACGGCCCGCTCGATGACGTTCCGCAGTTCTCGGACGTTGCCGGGCCAGCGGTAACGGGAGAGCATGGCCAAAGCGTTCGCCGAGAAACCATGAATCTTGCGCCCCGTCGCTTTGTTGAATGACTGCAGGAAGTAATTGGCCAATTCGGGGATATCTTCGGGCCGTTTTCGCAGCGGCGGAACGTCGATTCGCACGACATGCAAGCGGAAGAACAAATCCTTGCGGAACAGGCCCTCGCGGACCGCCTTTTCCAAATCGCGATTGGTGGCCGCGATCACGCGCACATCTACCTTGACCGATTTGCTGCCGCCGACTCGCTCGAAGGGGTGCCCTTCGAGGACACGCAAGAATTTGGCTTGTATCGAAAGGCTCATTTCGCCGATTTCGTCGAGCATGAGGGTCCCCTTGTCGGCCGCCTCGAACTTGCCGATTTTTCGATCTGTGGCTCCGGTAAACGCGCCGCGTTCGTGTCCGAACAGTTCGCTCTCAAGCAGCGTTTCGGTGAGGGCCGCACAGTTGAGGCAGACGAACGGTCCATCCTTGCGGGGGCTAGAAAAGTGGACCGCCCGCGCCACCAGTTCCTTGCCGACGCCGCTTTCCCCGCGAATCAAGACTGTCGCATTGCTGGGAGCGGCTTGGGCGATTTGTTGGTGGACCTGCAGCATTGCGTTGCTGCTCCCGACGATTTCGCTTTGCACGCCGAGTTGCTCTCGCAGCAGATCGATTTCCGTGCGGGTCTTTGACAGATCCTCAACCAGCTTCTGCTCGCGATACCTGGTCTTGAGTGCCAGACCCATCGTTTCGGCGACCGCCAAAGTGAACTCCAAATCATCGGGATCCAGATAGGCGTCGGGTGTCGTCGCGTACAGGTGGACCAAACCGACGATGCGATTGTTGACTCGGATCGGAGCGCAAATGACGCTGGTGGCATGGATTTCCCCTTTACTGTCGCGCAGCCCCAGGGCTGAGTCGTCTTGAATGTCGCGGGCCAAGACGGCCTCTCCCTCGCGCAGCACGGTTTGGCCCAAAAAATGGGAAACTCGTTGGTACTCAGGCAATCGCGAGGAGTGCCAGGCCACGACCTCTAAATCGTCGGGGCTGGGATCGCGCGGGCGTCCACGGGTCAGCATCAACACAGCACCGGCGTCAATCTTGGTGATTTCGATCAGGGTGTCGAGCGCCAGGCGGGCGATCCCTTTGGCCGATGTTTCGTTGGCTAATTCAAAAGCGAGTCGGCAGAGGCGCGTGGCGGCCCGCCCGACCTTAGGGATCGTTTCCAGCAATGCGTCGTCGTCCTCCACCAGAAACTTTGGACGCTGGCGACGGTGCGTGATCGTAGTCGGCTCGGCCGTGACAATCGATTCGGTCGGCTGATCGTCCAATTCGAGCCCAACCAAGGTTTCGGGAGGTACTTCGTTCCGGCTTAGGAGTTTTTTGTCGTAGGCGTTGGTTAAATCGTTGACGTAGACCAATTGGGTATTCGCGATCCAGATGACATCCCCGGGTTGCAGGACCCGATCACCCACGAGGCGGTCCCTGCCGATCGCCGTGCCGTTGCGGCTGTTCATGTCGCGGATGGTCCATTTGCCGTCAGTTTGGAATACTTCGGCGTGTTGGCGGCTCGCTTGCTCCTCGCGAATGACGATCTGGTTGGTGGCCGCGCGACCGATGGTAACGGTTCTGCCGGGAATAAGGCGGAAGACATCGGCCCATTTCGAGCCGTCCCGAATCACCAAGTAGGCGACTTTGGCCGTCGAATTCGATCGTTTCGTTTCAGTTCCCATAATTGGCAATATAAAGCCCAGAACCCTGGATTGGCAGTCAATTGGGCAACATTTTTGCTGAAAATGTAGACGAAATACTGAGTTGAGTGTTCCGTGGGGAACCGGAAAACGACGGACGAATCGCTGGATTTTGTTGCATTCGCGACGGTGGCGAATTATCGTGGAGGTTAATCCGTTTACCTATTTTTCGCGATCGATACGATTTCTCAAGTCGGTTGAATCTCGTTTGCGAATGGAGAATAATAATCCTTGGGGCGTTGGCTTTTTTGGGAGTCTTGAACATGGTTTTGTGGTCACAGTTGGCAGGTCTTCGCGCAGCCCGCATGGCATTGATGCTGGTCGCCTTGGTGCTGGTTACGGCATCTCAAGTCGCTTACGGCCAACCCGGTGGCGGTGGGAACTTCGGGGGGTTCTTCAATCGCGTCGTCGGTGGCGTCAAAGTCGATGCCAACAACGTCCTGGTTAGTGACTTTACGCGGCTGACGGACACGGAGATTTCCCAGCTGGCCAACTCGATTCAGGTGGACGATGCGGCCTTGAACACGAATGGTTTGCGAGCCGTATCGCTGCGGAATCTCGAAGCCGCGATCGCAACGGCAACCGCCAAAAAGCAACCTCTTCCGCCCGAGGTTCAATTCATGGCCGGTTTGACGCGCATTGAATTTGTCGTCGTCAAACCGGAGGACAACGACATTCTCTTGGTTGGTCCAGCCGGCGGTTGGCGCGTCAACGATCAAGGCTTGGTGGTCTCGCAGGAAACTGGCGAGCCCGTTTTGCAGTTACAGGACTTTCTCACGGCGATGCGGACTGTTGACAACGCTCGGACCGATTATGGGATTTCGATCGACATCCGCCCGTCGGAAGAGGGCATGAGGAATTATTTGAACTTGCAGCGCCAAATCACCGGCCCAATTAACAACGCCGTCGCTGCTCAAATCGAGGCGACTGTCGGACCGCAGCCGGTGACGGTCACCGGCGTGCCCCTTGATTCACGCTATGCCACGGTGCTGTTTCGAGCCGACTATCGGTTGAAGCAGCTGTCGATGGGGCTTACTCAGGCTCCGATTGCCAAGTTCCCCTCGATGATGGAAATGTTGGCCAATCGCGGCGGGCTGGCTGCCACCTCGTTCCCACGATTCTGGCTGGAATGCCATTACGACGCGATCGGACGCAGCGAGGATGGCTTGTCGTTCAAGTTGAGCGGTCAAGGGGTCAAGGCGGCGACAGAGGAGACTTATTATTCTCGCGATGGCAAGGTGCAGGAGCAGAAAGCAGTCAAAAAGAATAAAACCGCCGAAGCATGGGCCCAAATGATGACCGAACGCTTCGAGGAATTGAGCAAAGCCGACCCTGCCTTCCGCGAGCTGCGGAATGTCATGGACATGTCCGTCGTAGCCGCTTTGATTGCCCGCGAAGGTCTGTTGCAAAAAGCCAACTTGCAATTGCCGGAAATCACCCAGCCCGACTCGTCCGTGACGACTCCGGTCTGGCATAATCCCGAGTATGTACCATCGCAGTGCGTCTTTTTTGGGAATCTGATGAGTGTGAGCGGGGGCATCCAAGTCGATTCATGGGCCGTTGCCGAGAACCAGAAACTGGACGCCGCGGTCAATCAAGTAGCCGACGCCGCTCGCGGCGTGGAATTCGGCGGTCGCCTGTTCGCGAACCTCGTTCGGAATTGATCCTCTGGACGGCTTTCGGTCCACATTTGCTTTGGCTGAATGGTGGTCCCGGGTGCGGGGACAATCGCGGTAGCCGCACATGTTTTCATAAAGCGAATTTGCCAAAAACGAAATCTAGCGCAGACCTTTTGCTGATGGTCCCGCGATTTGCGGCACCGCTATATTAGCGACGAGTAGGGGACCTGCGCTGATTCGTTACCGACCAGTTCGCGCTGAAATGCCTGCTGGAAATGATCGCGACTCGCGGCTTTCCCCGCTACAAAAAATTTGTAAGCGTATGCCAGTGCCCTTGTTGGTTGTTGGGGGTGAGGAGGTTTGCTCGGTGGTTTGGGCTTGGCGGTGTTGACGGCGATTGTGCAAAATATTTGGCCAATGGCCTACCTCGACACACTGCGTTTGCTTCCGCCGCAGCATTTTTTGGTGACGAGATTTGTGAGGTCGTCGATGAAACCAATTCATGCGGTGATCGTGCAAGGCTTTCTCGGACGCCGCAGCCGAAATCAAATCAAGGCCGTGAGGTCGCGCAGGCCAAGCGGCTCGCGGCAAGTGAGCGGTTCTCCGTAGGTCACGCCAATCGATGCGCCCCAGTAGCGTGCTTCGACCTCGATTCGCTCGAAAAATCCGGCTTTCTGCTCCCCGCCGAATTGACTCTCGTAGGCTTGGATTGCCTGCAATTTGATCGGCCAAACATCGCTGATGTCGAGGACGAACGCCGGTTGCAAATGCTGCTTCAAGTGAATGCAGTAGTAGTTGAAGATCCGGGCCGGATGAAACGGTAACCCGGCCATGGTGGTTTTTGTCAGCTTCGACCAGAACCGGGCGGCCTCCACCAACTCGACCGCCGCCAAGTGGTCGGGGTGGGCGTCGACCCAATACGGAGCGAAAATCCATCGCGGGCGAGTTTCGCGGAATAGCTCCGCCAATTTCGCGCGGGCGTCTAAGCTTGCCTGCAGGGCACGATTGGGCAGTTCCAAATTTCGCCGCCAGGGCAAGCCGAGAATCTCGGTGGCACGTGCCGTCTCGGCGGCTCGCCGCTCGGGAGTGCCATGCGGAGTCGGCTCGCCAGTGGTGAGGTCGACGATGCCGACCTTGCGCCCCTTCCTAAGCAGCTGAACAATCCCTCCGCCAATCCCCAATTCTGCATCATCAGGATGGGGAGCAATCACGAGTACATCGAGTGTTTTAGACACGAAACAGGACCTTGTTAATTCGAGTAGGAGTTGAAACGCATCGGCAGAGGCGTCCGTACCTCGAGTGTTGTTTGCCCGGTGACCGATTTCGAGTCGGACAGCGCCAGTTTCACTCGATTCTGCCAAGTTTCGTGGATTGAAATTAGTGGAACGTAGCTGCCGTCGCCAGACTGGAGATGCCCAAAATTATTGGAGTTCTGGCGAGCTTGGCTACGAAAAAGTGGCGTTGTCTAACGAGGCTTCGTGCCAACACCCTTAAACCGAATGGCACTCAAGCCCTCGGCTCTCGCGAAAATCGAGCACCAGCGCGTTCCGGCTAATCGTTTTGGGACAATGCCTAGTTATCTACGAAATCCGGTACACTAGTCTAACAAGGTTGCCGCTATCGAACTATCAAGGAAGTCCGTATGAGCCATTCGTCCGACTCAAGCCATCGCGAATCGCGCGAGCAGATTCGTCGGCAGCGCGAGCAAATCGCCCGCCTGCGGCTGCGCGTCGAGCGACTGGAGCGGGTGATCGATGCCCTTTGCAGTGATCCCGACGCCATCTGGCTGTACCGCAACCGTGAGGAACGCTGTGACCCAAGTTCGCCGATCTTTGCGGACGATCGTGGGGCTTTCCACAAGTCACGATACCAGTTCGCAAGCCAATTCGTTGCCGATAAGACGGTAATCGATATCGCTTGCGGCACGGGTTACGGTTCGGCTCTGTTGGCGGACCATGGAGGCGCGAGGCAAGTGTTCGGGATTGACATTTCAGCGGATGCCGTTGATTACGCCATGCGCCGGTATCAGCGGCCGAATGCGAGTTTTTTGGTCGGCTCGGCAGAAAGCATTCCCCTGGGTGATCAAACCGCCGACGTTGTCGTTTCGTTTGAAACCATTGAGCATGTCCAGGATGCCGTGGCGGTCATTCAAGAGTTTTCGCGTGCACTGCGGCCGGGTGGACGCTTGATCATTTCCACTCCCAATCAGTGGCCCTTGGACATTGCGCCGTTCCACACCAAGGTTTTTTGCCGCTCATCATTTGTCGAACTGCTCCAGACTTGTTTCTCTGTGGAGCAAATGTTCAACCAGAACTCAGGTAGCGATTTCCCCTACAATCACGGTCAACCGGCCGGCTTCGTTGGGTCCACCCAAGAAAACGAGCACCTCGCGGAATGCTTCGTCGCGGTCTGCCGAAAAAGCTGATCCTGCCATTTTGTCAGCTTTGAAGTCGTGGTGGCCTGGACGCAAATCTCGGGCCGAGTTAATTGGCTTTTTTCGAAGAGAAACCATTGGCACGGTCTTTGCTCAGCGTATGTCGGCGCGAAAAAAACCTGCCGAATCGTCACGTGGGTTCGCCGTGAATCTCGAAGTTTTCGATTCGCTTGGTTCCGCCGGTTCGATTCGGCGGTCGAAATTGCAAAAGGTAAGTAACGGTCGGTTGGACCATTCAGTTTTTAATTTGGGAGAGCGAGATGGCTCAAGGCGAAAAAATCATCGGTATTGACCTAGGTACTACCAACTCGGTGGTGGCCATTATGGAAGGGGGCGAACCGGTCGTCATCGCCAATCAAGAAGGTGATCGAACGACCCCCAGCGTAGTCGCCTTTACGAAAGACGGTGAGACCTTGGTTGGCGCCCCGGCGCGTAACCAGCGAGTCACCAACCCCGAACGCACGATTTATTCGGTGAAGCGTTTCATGGGACGTCGGCATGCTGAGGTGGATGCCGAAGAGAAAATGGTTCCCTACAAAGTCGTTGGCGGCCCGAACGAATACGTCAAAATTCAAATTGGCGACCAGAAATACACGCCGCAAGAAATCTCCGCAAAGATTCTCCGGAAGTTGAAAGAGGCCGCTGAATCCTACCTGGGCCACAAAGTCAACAAGGCTGTGATCACCGTTCCGGCCTACTTCAACGATGCGCAACGTCAGGCGACGAAGGATGCCGGTCAAATCGCCGGCCTCGAAGTGGCTCGGATCATCAACGAGCCGACTGCGGCGGCAATGGCTTATGGCTTGGATAAGGGAAAGAAGGAGCAAAGGATCGTCGTGTTCGACCTCGGTGGGGGTACCTTTGACGTATCGGTACTCGAACTGAACGATGACGACGGGATGAAGGTGTTCGAGGTCATCAGCACCAACGGTGATACTCACCTCGGTGGGGATGACTTCGATGAGGTTTTGATCAACTACGTCGCGGACGACTTCAAGAAGGCGCATAGTGTCGACCTGCGTAAAGATGTGATGGCCTTGCAGCGGCTCCAAGAAGCTTGCGAAAAAGCCAAAAAGGAATTGAGCTCGCGACCGCAGACTGATATCAACCTGCCGTTCATCACGGCGGACGCGACGGGTGCGAAACACCTGCTAATGACGATCACGCGAGCCAAATTCGAAGAACTGATCGACCCGCTGATCGACCGCTGCCGGAAGCCCGTGGAGCAGGCGCTGAAAGATGCAAAAATGTCCCCAAAAGACATTGACGAAGTCATCCTCGTCGGTGGCTCGACGCGCGTGCCCAAAGTGCAAGAACTCGTCCGCAAGATGTTCGGCAAGGAGCCGCACAAGGGGGTCAACCCGGACGAAGTCGTCGCGGTCGGTGCGGCGATCCAGGGTTCCGTGCTGGCCGGCGATCGCAAGGACGTCTTGCTGCTGGACGTAACGCCGCTGACCCTCGGTATCGAAACCGAACATGGCATCATGACGGCTCTTGTCGAGAGGAATACGACCATTCCGACCGAGAAAAAGCAGATTTTCAGCACGGCCGCTGATAACCAAACCGCCGTCACAATTCAGGTCTACCAAGGCGAACGGAAAATGGCGGCCGACAACCGGTTGCTCGGCAAATTCGACCTGACCGGAATTCCCCCAGCCCCGCGCGGCGTCCCGCAAATCGAGGTCAAATTCGACATCGATCAAAACGGTATTCTCAACGTCACCGCCAAGGATCTGGGGACCGGAAAAGAAGCCCATGTCGCGATCAAAGAGTCCTCCGGCTTATCCGCCGAGGAGATCGAGCGGATGCAACGAGACGCTCAATCCCACGCCGAGGAAGACCGCCGCAAGTTCGAACTGGCGACGGCCCGCAACCAGGCCGATAATATGTGCTACCAAATGGAAAAAATGATCAAGGAACACTCGGAAAAATTGCAGGAGAGCGATAAGGCTCCGCTCGAGGCCGCGATCAAGAAAGTTCGCGAGGTAGCCGAAGGGGATGACCTGGCCGCGATCAAGTCGGCGGTGCAAGAACTCGAGCAGGCATCCCACGCCCTGAGCAAGGTGATGTACGAGAACGCCGCCAAAGCCAGCGCAAAGAAGGAATCGACAGAATCGTCAACTTCTGCGGACGACGACACTATCGATGCCGAATTCGAAGTCAAAAAAGACTAGGCTGTGTTTCAGAAGTTTGAGCCAGGATGCCTTGGCGTCCGGTTTTTACGAGCGGCGGCCTAGGGCCCTTGCGAATTAAGGCGGGTTGGCACAAAGACAAGATCTTCGGTCACTGCTGCTAAAACAAACCTGTGCATTTAGCGTGCTGATAAAACCCATCGGGTGGAGCGAATCCACCCGATTTTTTTGCGCCTTTTCATCGTGTGAACTGGCCCGAAAATGGCACAACACTTGCAGCACGTGGTGGTGATGACAATTTGACGTCCGAACTAGGAACGAACGACATGACTTTTCAATTCGACAAACTGACGATCAAGGCTCAGGAAGCGGTAGCCTCGGCTCAGCAAATCGCCCAGCAAAACGGAAATCCTGAATTGACGCCGATGCACCTTTTGTCGGCATTGCTCAACGAGGTCGATGGGCTCGTAGTGCCGTTGCTGGAGTCGCTCAAGGTTCCCCTGCAGCAACTCAAATCGATCGTCGCCAGTGAACTGAAGCGTTTGCCCCAGGCCGCCGGCGGTAGCCAGCCCAATCCGAGCCGACCATTGACCGAGGTGTTGAACACTTCGACACGATTAACGAAGGAGATGGGGGACGAATTCACGTCGACGGAACATCTGCTGCTGGCGTTGGCAACTGTCGAATCATCGGCCAAAAAAACGTTGGAGCTCAATGCGATTCGCGCCAACGAATTGCGATCGGCCATCAAAAACCTTCGCGGCTCGGCCAAAGTTACCGATCAAAATCCCGAAGGAAAATTCCAGGCGTTGAAAAAGTACGGCATCGACCTTGTCGAACAAGCCAAGGCCGGGAAGCTCGATCCGGTGATCGGCCGTGATAACGAAATTCGGCGGGTCATTCAGGTGTTGTCGCGTCGTCGCAAGAATAATCCTGTGTTGATTGGCCAACCGGGGGTAGGCAAAACGGCCATTGCGGAGGGGTTGGCTTTGCGAATCGTCCTGAATGACGTGCCCCAAAGTTTGCGAGACAAACGTGTCGTCGCCCTGGACATGGGAGCGTTGATCGCAGGGGCCAAATTCCGCGGCGAGTTCGAGGAACGGCTCAAGGCGGTGTTGCGTGAGGTCACCGATGCCACCGGAGAAATCATTCTGTTCATCGACGAGTTGCATACAGTGATCGGTGCCGGCGCGGCTGAGGGGGCTGGTGATGCCGCGAACCTGCTCAAGCCGGCTTTGGCTCGGGGTGAACTCCACTGCATTGGGGCGACGACGCTGGATGAGTATCGCAAATACGTCGAGAAGGATCCGGCGCTCGAGCGCCGTTTTCAACCCGTCTTCGTCGGCGAACCGAGCGTTGAGGATACCATCACCATTCTGCGTGGTCTGAAGCAGAAATATGAAACCCACCACGGCGTGCAGATCAAGGATTCCGCGCTCGTGGCTGCTGCTCGTTTGTCGCATCGCTACATCACGGACCGGTTCTTGCCCGACAAGGCCATCGATTTGGTCGATGAAGCGGCCTCGAAACTCGCCATGGAACTCGACAGTGTTCCGCACGAAATCGATGTCGTCCAGCGGCGCCTGACACAACTCGAACTCGCCGCGCGGCAACTCGCCGAGGAAGACGATGAAGGGGGCAAGTCGCGGCTCGAAGCGATCAACAAAGAGATCGAGGAACAACGCCGCACTTTGGCCAGCCTGCGCGAGCAATGGGAGTCGGAAAAACTGGGCATGGTCGACATCAAGAAAATCCGCGAACGAGCCGCAGAAGTCCAGCTCCAGTTCGAACAATTAGACAGCCGCATCAAAGCCAAGCAATCGGCCGGCATCATGCCGGGCGAGGACGATTACCGTCGCCTGTACGAATTGGACGTCGAACGGAAAAAACTGGCCGAGCAAATTCAAAATGCGGAGTCCAAAGCGGAGTCCGCCGATCAACAAGCGAAATCAGCGGGACGACTTCTCAGCGAGCAAGTGACCGAAACCGAGATCGCCGAAGTGGTCAGTGCTTGGACCGGCATCCCCGTTTCGCGAATGCTTGAAACCGAGCGGGCGAAGCTACTTGTGATGGAGGATCGACTTCACCTGCGGGTCGTCGGACAAGACGATGCCGTCGTGGCCGTCTCCAATGCCGTGCGCCGCAGTCGCAGCGGTCTCCAAGATCCAAACCGCCCGATCGGCAGCTTCATGTTTCTCGGGCCAACTGGGGTCGGGAAAACGGAATTGTGCAAGGCCTTGGCGGAGGTCATGTTCGATGATGAAAACGCGATGGTCCGCATCGACATGAGCGAATTCATGGAACGCCATGCCGTGAGCCGCTTGATCGGTGCCCCGCCGGGTTACGTCGGGTACGAGGAGGGGGGCAAGCTCACCGAGGCGGTACGCCGCCGTCCGTACGCGGTAATCCTGTTGGATGAAATCGAGAAGGCTCACGACGATGTGTTCAACATCCTCTTGCAAGTCCTCGACGACGGACGTTTGACCGACGGCCAAGGAAACACGGTGGATTTCACAAATACCATCATCGTGATGACCAGCAATATCGGCAGCCAAATGATCCAAAAAATCACGGAAGAAGGTGGAAGTGAGGAGGAGATCCGCCAGGCCGTCGACAGTTCCTTGCGAAAACGGTTTGCTCCCGAACTGCTGAACCGCATCGATGAGAAAATCGTCTTCCATCCGCTCCGCCGCGATCAGATCAGCCGCATCGTAGCGATCCAACTACGTTCGCTCCAGCAGCGGTTGATGGAACAGGGTTTGAGCCTGGAAGTCACCGACGCTGCCCGCGAGGCTATCGCGAGCGAAGGGTATGATCCCGTCTACGGTGCTCGGCCGCTGAAACGAGTGATTCAACAACGAATCGTCAATCCATTGGCGACTGAGTTACTCAAGGGCGAATACCGTAATTACAGCGGTATCAAGATCGATTACCAAGATGACGAATTCACGATGACGCCTGTCCTCGAAGGCGAGGTGGTTGTGTAGGCCATCACCGGCCTTCGAGGCGGCGGAGTGTTAAGGCTCGCTTGATACCTCGAGTCCTGTCGAGACCGGATAGTTTCTTCTCCATTCGCCAGCCGCAGCGATGATGGGAATGCTGGAAGTCCGATGGGAGGTTGGAGCGTCGCTTCACTACTCTCCCTCTGGGGGAGTCGGCCCGCTAGGGCCGGCGAGGGGTGCCGCCGACAGCGACAGCGCTGCACACCTTCCGCGAGGGGAGGGTGGTTGAGTTCTGCCCAGCTGGTCCGATTGATGTACAGGTCGAATACCCTGCGAAAGCGGACTACTCTCTCGGATTTGGTGGAAACCCAACGCCATTTAGGCTTTGTCCCGAAAAGATTAGCCGGAAGGCGCTACCGTTCGGTTTTCGCGAAAACCGCCGGCTAGTGCCCGGCGGCTGATGGGTTTTGACACAAAACCTAGTTTGGCGACGGGATCTGCAGGTGATTGGGGCGGTCCTTGATGGGGCCGCTCTTGTCGGGTTGCACTTCGGAATGAGGATAACGGTAGGCCTCGTTTTCTTTGACCAACCCTTCGATCTCCTCAGGAGCGTGCAACGGATGATAATGCAGGATGTTCGCCTCGCGATCGGCATGTGGATTGCGTCGGCGGTACAATTCGATCACCGCTCGTTCGGCTTGTTGCGGTTGATACCGCAGGAAGGCCTCGCGATGCTCGTCGGCTTTCTCCTGGTTGCCGAGTTTCTGGTAGGAAATCGATAGGTAATTGTGAGCCATCACGTTTTCGGGATCGATCGCCAACGTGTGTTGGAAGGTTTTGATCGCTTCGTCAAATCGTTTGGCTTTGACCAGCGCCAACCCTTTTTCGTTGTTGACGACGCGGTCGTCGGGGAAAACCGACAGGGTCGATTCGTAGGCTTTGACGGCTTCATCGAATCGCGCTTGTGATGCCAACAGTTTGCCCAGGAAAAATCCGATTTTCGGGAAATTCGGATTGACCTTGGTGGCTTTATCGATCACCTCAGCCAACGCCTCGCCATAGTTTCCCGTTTGCAGGTAGCAGCGGGCGATGTCGATGTACGAATCGGGCTCATTGGGAAACACCCGGGCGACATGCTCGAATCCCCACAACGCCGTTTTCGTGTCGCTTTGCCGGAGGCTGCCGATCGAAAAGTCTCGCAGTCGCTTCATAACGTTTTCCGAGTCGATGACGGGCAACTCGGTTTGCGGTTGGCCGACTTGTACCGTCACCTCGGCCGATCCGTAATCGATGATCGGAAATTCAGGAGCATTTTCGCCAAAGACGAAATTAAGGTACTCCTGAGAGAACTTGCGGTAACGCACACGAGCCGAAAATTTAATTTTTTGCCCGTCCAGTTCGGGTGGAACCCGGAACTGGTAACGGACGATGTCGGTTTGGCCGAGGGGGATACCGTTGTTGTACAAGTCGGTGAAGAAGTGCTCGACGTTGTGCACGTCGATCAATCGCCCCTCGCGACTGAGCAGGACGACATTGTATCGATGGGCGGATGGGTCCAACCGGCGATCGGCACTCAAGAGTCCGCTGGCCAGCAGCATCTTTCCTGATTCATCCGCCACGATGAATTCCATCCAGGGTTCGAGCATGTCCATGGTGCCGCCGGGGAACAAGTGGCCAACACCGATATTTTTGACCATCACCTCAATGCGTACATCTTTTCCTGGAGGAAGGCGAGCATCGGGACGTTCCAGCGGAAAGATTCGGTGTTCCGGGGCGGAGTTGTCGACCTCGATGGCCGAAAAGATGTCGACCTCCAGGCTACCCTTGGCGAGCGCTTTCGTCTTTTCCAGCCAGTCCGGCCGATTATGCCAATGGGCCAAGGCAGAGTTCGAGCCCGGGAAGGTATGATCGCGAATGAAACCGTTTTTTGCTGCCGGGTCGTTGCTGGCCACCAGCGGCATATGACATTCCTGGCAGCTTTTTACTTTTTGGGCGTTGTAGAACGTCAGCGAATTGTTCAAACCGGCCGAACTGTCGAACCAAGCATCGTAGTCGTTTTGGCCTCTTTTCCACCGGTAATGATTGACGACCTGCGGAAGGTGCGCCTTGTGGCAAGCCAAGCAGAATTCGCTGGTGCGATGGATGTCCTTCAGAAAATCACGTTTGTGCTTCTCCGGCTTGGCCCGAATCATATCGAGATTCATTTGTTGTTCGGCCGGGTCTTCACTATCGAAGTATGGGTAATGTTCCGGCTTGGCTACGGCATAGCTTGCATTACCGCGGCGGTCTTCGACGGCAACAATACTGTGGCATGCCAGGCAGGTGATTCCCTGTTGTGCGTTCGTGGTGTGCTTCGTCATCGGAGCATCCATGTTGCCGGTCAACAGGACCAGCGGGTCGTGGCAGCCACCACAAAAATGCATCGACTCGGGAGTCCGATTATCTTGGACGACCGTGAAGGTCCGTTCGTAGAACGGGTCATTCATCGATGAGAAACGATGCGCCGATCCGCTCCACTGCTCGAAAATTTGTGAATGGCATTGCGCGCAGTATTGCGGGTTCGCCAGGTCGTTCTCATCCAAAATATGTCCGGAATTTGTCGTCGCGAGCGTGGCGGCGAAGCTGGCCTTTTTCACCGGGAGAGAATTAAGTTTGGCGGTCGGTTTCGATTCCACCATCGGTTCGGCCATCATCAGTCCCATGCACAGGGCGGCGGCGATCCCCAAGCCGCCCAATTCGTATCGCCATTGCGGAACACGAATCGCTGACAGACGATGGATTAGGAACACAACGATCGCGATTCCGAACGCCCACTCATGTCCGCGAATCATCCACAGTGGGCTGGCACTGCGACCTTGGAAAAAGACGATCAAGCCGACGACCGAGGCGAACACCATCAGGGCCATCAAGGCATAGCCGAACAACTTGGCACGGGTATTCCCGTGGCGGCGCCGCTGCGCGTAATGGGGAATGATATAGCCGGTCATCGTTAGGGTCATGGTGATTCCCAGCCAGCCATGCAGCCAGAGCATGGGGGCCAGATAGGGGCTTTCTGCCTTGGCGAGGTACAAATAAAACGTGTTGGCCAGCAGCAAGATCGTCGAGACGGCGAACGCGATGCCGAACCAAAATTTGCAGGAGTCGCGAAGGGATCTTCGCGCCGCGGCAGGATTGGCCACCTTGATTGTGGAAGTGATGTCAGTTGGCTGACTCATACGGGATAACTCCTCTGCCGGGCTCGTACGGCCGCGGGTCAGAACCTTGAATAACGTATAAAAATTGATTGGATTTCAGATTTTGCAGCACCTGGGGCTCCGCCTCACCAGGCCAGTAGATTTTCAGCTCTTCGATGTTGTCGTGCGGGCCGAGTCCAAAGTGCACTCGGCGATCGCTCTGTGAAAGGTAGGAAGTCGCGCCGAAGACCTGTTTTTCGATAGTTTGGCCGGCGATCTTGGCGACTAGCTTGGCACCGATGGCATTTACGTTCCCACGCCGTCCTTCCAGCCAAATCGACAGGAAGTTCCCGCATTCGCTGGTCTCGTTGCGAGCGATCTGAGCGGGGCCGTCATTGTTGCTGATCACAAAGTCCAGTCTGCCATCATGGTCCAAGTCACCGATCGCCAAGCCGCGGGAAACTTGTTTATCCGCCAGTGCTTCCCCTGCCGCTGCCGAGACATCGCGGTATTTGCCGCCTCCCAAGGCTTCGTACAGGCTGTTGGGTTGTGCGAACGCCACATTGCTGGAAAACTCGTGAACGTTGTCAAAGATGTGCCCGTTGGCGATCAACAAGTCATCCAGACCATTGTTGTCCGCGTCGAAGAAATCGCAGCCGAAGCTCAGTCGCGCGCGCGACGTTTTGCCGATTCCCAATTCATCGCAACGGTCCAAAAACCGTAGCCGTGAATCCTGAGAGTAAAGGTTCGTTGTCTCGCCTTGGAAATTGGTGCAGAGGATGTCCCAGTGTCCATTGCGATCGACATCGCTAAAGGCGACTCCCATGCCGGATTGCTCTAGTCCATTCTCGCCGAAGGCTACATTCGCTTGCCGACCGATTTCCTTGAATTTGCCATCACCCTGATTGATGAACAAGAAGTTGCGGGACACGTCGTTCGCGCAGTAGATATCCATCCAACCATCGTTGTTCAGGTCGCCCAGTCCCACGGCCAAGCCCTTGCAGGCTTGGAGATCCTGTGGTTCCCCTTGCTCGGCCCGGAGCAACGACTCGGCGGGGAACGCGTCGAAGGTGACATCAGTAAACGTGCCGTCCCCGTTGTTCTTCAGCAGTCGATCGGCGACACCTTTGTACAGCAGTGGGGCGCAGTACACATGATACTCGTTGAACATGCACTTGATGGCGTTTTCCAACGTGTAGTCGATGTAATGAACGATGTAGATATCGAGGAACCCATCACGGTTGTAGTCGAAGAAGCCGCAACTGGTGCTCCATAACAGGTCTTGCGGAATGCGGCTCGACTCGGTCACTTCCTCGAAGCGTTGTCCATGGACATTCCGGTAAAGACGCGTACCGCCACCCCAACTCGTCAACAACAAATCGTCCCAACCGTTGTTGTCGAAATCAGCAGCCGCCCCCCCCATGCCGTAGGCGAAGCTCGGCAGTTGCCATTCCTCGGTGACCTCGCGAAACCTTCCCGTTCCATCGTTCAGGTACATCCGATTCGGCATCGACGATGGGCGGTTCGGCACCGCTTTAACGTCGCCGCCGTTGATGAAGATTAGGTCGGGTGCGCCATCGCGATTGAAATCGGCCATGATCACGCCTGAGCCCATGATTTCCGGCAAGAATTTGTCGGAGGTCCGCGTGGCCGTATGGCGGAAATCGATCTGAGAGTTCTTGGTCCAATCGGCGAAATTCAGGCGGGTGCTTACGCTTTCATTTGCAAATCCGCGAAACAACGTGTTGTAATCGACGGCTTCGTTGACGAGGCTTTTCTGAAAGTTCACTGAACGGCCGATGTCTTGTTTAGGAGCGATGCGCCCGGAACCCGCGTTCAGCGATTTAGTTACCTGATAACCAACGAAGGCCGCGGCTAGGAGAATCAGCACGGTTCCAATGAATTTCGTCATCGAATGGTTAAGCTCCACAATTTACGCTTTGTCCAATACTTGTCGAATTACTTTGAATTTTGCCCACCTCGTTTCCTTGTCTGGACCATCGCGTTCATGCGTTCCAAATGCGCGATTTCTTCGGCCGATGCGGCTTGTTTCATTTCCGCAATGAGCTTTTCACAAGCGTCCCATTCAGCCTTTTCGAATAGTTGATTGAGACGAGCGAGTTGCCGATTGAGTCTTTCGAGTTTCACTTTTTCTTGCGAGCGTTGATTGCGGACTTCGACCGATTTCTCGAGGTAGGCTTGGGCCTTGGTCGCTTCACCCTGTCGCTCGCAAATTGCAGCCATCGCTTGCAAGGCTTGCAGGGCTGTGGGGTCGCGACTGAGCGCCGCCTCGAAATGTTTTTTTGCCGCTGCGAGATTCCCCTGTTCGAGATAGTGAGTTCCCAAAAGATTATTCGCCTCGACCACTTCTTCCCCCTCGAGCGACGGGAGAGCCTTTTCTATGTGGGGAACCGCTTCGTTGGCCCGGCCGTCAAAAGTCAGGGCGTAGCCGAGTCGCCATCGCCGAAGCAAGTTTTCGGGATTCTTTTCAATGAGGGGACTGAGGAGTGCAATGGCTACGGCGTATTGATGGTCTTGAATCAAGGCATAAGCCAGCCAATCAACGCGCTCATCAGTCGGAGGCAATTCGCGAATAAAATAAGCCAAGCCCCCGTAATCGAGATGGGACTCGTAAACCTTGAGGGCTGCCAAAAACGCATCATCACTGTGCGGATGTTTTTTCGAGATGGCAACGAGCCGCTTGAGTTCATCCCGTGAGACGGTTTGATTCGCGTTCAGCTTTTGCCAAATTTGGCTGATGAACTTCGCCGATTTCTGATCGATTTTTACCGTCGGGGCCCGCTCGGCTCGAGGTTTTTCAGCGATCTCATCGCGAGCACACCCCGCAATGACAAATCCCCACAACCCTACAGCCATCAACGCAGCAGGTCGGCTGAAACTCATGTAGAGCGAAGAAAACGACACAATGCACCCCATGGACTTCGAGAAAATAGTCTCGCAGCCTCTTTTTCTGTTCCGCAAACCATTCTGTCACACTGAAAAATCGGAAACAATAGAGAGGTTCGAAAATTCTCGGGAAATCGGGGACAACGGTTGGACTTTTTCGCTTCGGAGGTGTTGCGGCGCGCGTACAGTAGGTCGGTTCAACCAAGTTGAACAATATGCCTCGGACCGACCGCCCGCATCGGCGGCTGAGCCTTTCGCAAAGCTTGTAAGGAAACAGCTAGTAAGGAAACATTGGTCCGCCGTAGACAGCGTGGCTGCCTAAAATCTCCTCGATTCGCAGCAACTGGTTGTACTTGGCGATGCGGTCGCTCCGCGAGGCGGAACCGGTCTTGATTTGCCCGGTATTCAGCCCCACGGCGAGATCCGCAATGGTCGAATCTTCTGTTTCGCCACTCCGATGGCTAGTAATGGTTGTATAGCCATTGCGGGCGGCCAATTGGATGGCCTCGATGGTCTCCGTCAGCGTTCCGATTTGATTGACCTTAATCAAAATGCTGTTTGCGATGCCTGTTTCAATCCCCTTTTTTAGCCGAGACGTGTTGGTAACGAACAAGTCATCGCCGACGATTTGAACTTTTTCGCCAAGCCGCTCGGTGAGCTGTCGCCAGCCGTCCCAATCATCTTCACTACAACCGTCCTCGATCGAACAAATCGGATAGTTGCTGACCCAGTCGGCAAGGCAGTCAACCATTTGACTCGAAGTCAGTGTTTTACCGTCCATCTGGTAAGTTTTCGACTTTTCGTCAAAAAACTCGGTGGCGGCGACGTCAAGGGCGATGCGGACTTGTTCCCCAGGGCGGTAACCGGCCTGTTCGATCGCCCGCAGGATCAAGTCGAGCGCCTCTCGATTGGTTTTGAGGTCGGGTGCGAAGCCACCTTCGTCACCTACGGCCGTATTCAGATTTTTTTCCCGCAGAACCTTTTTGAGGTGGTGGAATATCTCGACCCCGCAGCGAAGTGCGTCGGCAAAGCGATCGAAACCCAAGGGCATCACCATAAATTCCTGAACATCCAACGAATTGTCGGCGTGTTGGCCGCCGTTGATGATGTTCAGCATCGGAGCGGGGAGAATTCGTGCGGCGGTTCCGCCGAGGTAACGAAACAACGGTTGCCCCGTGAACGCTGCTGCCGCCCGGGCGGTGGCCAGGGAAACACCGAGCACGGCATTGGCACCCAGATTTTTCTTGTTCTCGGTGCCGTCCAACTCGATCATCACTCGGTCGATTTCAGCCTGGTCGAGCGCGTCCAGTCCGATCAATGCCTCGGAAATCTGGGTGTTGATATTGTCGACAGCCTTGGTGACTCCCTTTCCCAAATAAAATTGAGCATCTCCGTCACGCAGTTCCCACGCTTCGTGGGCTCCGGTGCTGGCGCCGCTGGGCACGGCGGCTCGACCGACCGTTCCATCGGATAGAGTTACGTCGACTTCGACAGAAGGATTTCCGCGACTATCTAAAATTTGACGGCCAATGACGTCGACGATGGTGCTCATCTTTGTTTTCCAAGAGTCTCGGGATTTCTTCGGAAGGTTACCTTTGCGACACTGCCGGACGCCACCCGACTGGCCAGCCCGTTTGGCTCACGAGTCCAGAGGATAGCTGCATTCCAAGGTGTCGCTACCCTCCTATTGTGGCAAATCTCGACCGTACTAGAAGTGGGGAACAACTGGTCACCGGAGGGCTTTTTCGTCACAATGCCAATCGTTGATCGAAGCTCAGAGTCAGGTTTGCGGTTGACCGCAGGGCGCTCGAGGCAGGTGTTGAAAGCTTTTTTGAAAAGGTTGAAAAGCGAGTGTTTACGGGTCTGATCGAAGAAACAGGGCGCGTCGCGAACTTGATCCTCAGGGGGCCTACCGCGCGATTGTCCATTGCGGCTGATCGAGTATTGGAAGGGACGCGAATCGGGGACAGCATCGCCATCAATGGTTGCTGTCTCACAGTCGTGTCGCGCAGTGGAGACGAATTAGAATTCGATGTCGGCAGCGAGACGCTCGGCCGTACCAGTTTGGGAACGCTGCAGGTGGGATCGCGCGTCAATCTGGAACGGGCCTTGCGCGTCGGTGACCGATTGGGTGGTCACTACGTAACTGGCCACGTCGATGGACTTGGCGAGGTCATCTCGATTCGCGAGGAGGGGGACTGGCGGCACGTGCAGTTCTCGGCGCCACCGAATCTGCTTCGTCAAATGGCTCCCAAGGGTTCGATCGCGGTGGACGGAGTCAGTCTGACGCTCGTCGAGGCGAATGACCGCTTGTTTTCGGTGATGCTTGTCCCGCATACTTTGGCCGCCACCACATTGGTAGAATTCCATGTGGGGCGTTTAGTGAATCTTGAAACTGATGTGCTGGCGAAGTACGTGCAACGTCAGCTGGCAGGTTACCAGGATGAAATGGGTTGAAAAAATTGAGCTGGGCCGAGCCGGCAGCACCGCTAGCAGGCGGGGACTTGGCCTTGTGACATGCGGCGATTGCTTCTATCCTCCCCGCCGCAGAGCCACTGAGTTTCGAGGAGAAGCGAGGTGGCCATGAATGAGTTCCAGGACGTGCAGGGTATCGAGACGCGACCTGTCGCTTCGCAATGCCTGACGTTGGTTCACCGTGGACTGTTGGTCGGCGGGGCGATGGCAATTTTCGTATTGTTTGCGATCGCAGCACGACTGACACCGAACCCGAGCGGCTTGGGGACGCATCAGCAACTTGGATTGCCGCCGTGCTCGTTTCAGTTTTACTTGTCGTTGCCCTGTCCCACGTGCGGATTTACGACGACGTGGGCCCTGATCATGCACGGCAGGTTGCGAGAAGCGGTCCAGACGAATCTCGGGGGCGCGATGCTATGGTTGCTCGCGGCCTTTTGCGGCGTGTGGATGCTGGTTTCCGGGTTGCGGGGCGCGTGGTTAATTGGCCGATTGAACTCGACGTTTTTTGTCGTGGCGCTCTCCACGATCGCCTTGACAACGTTTTTGATATGGATTGGACGTTTGATCAACGCCTATTTCGGTTAACCACCGGGTCAGGATGACAACGATGGAAAGTATTCGGTTCCGCCCGATTGTGTTGGGCTTTATTCTCGCCGTTCTGCCCTTATGCTTCAGCAGCGGCTGCGTTCTGTCCCACTTGCTGTATGTCATCAAGGGGCATAAGACGAAGGCCGAGTTTCAAGGGCTCGCCAACAAAAAGGTCGCCGTCCTGTGCTTGTCGGAATCTCAAGGTTTCGGCAACGATTCCTTGACGGCGACCATCAGCAAAGCGGTCGGTCTGAAAATCCAGCAATCAGTGAAAAAAGTCCAGGTCGTTTCGCACAGCCGCATCGAGGATTGGCTCGACAATAACGACTGGAATCGTAAAGACATGGTCCGGTTCGGCAAGGGTGTCGGGGCGGAAAAGGTTGTGACGATCGAATTAGGAAATTATTCGATCCACGAAGGTTCAACGCTCTACAAAGGTCGATCCACCGTGCGTGTTCGCGTCTATGACGTCGCCAACGGGGGCGAGGTCGAATTCGAGAAAGGCCCCTCGGAATACATTTTTCCAACGAACGGGCGGCCAGCCATTCAAACCAACGATCGCAACTTCGAGGCTGTCTATCTGGCCAAATTGACCGAGCACATTTCCAATCATTTCTGCGACTACGACGCCTTGGATCGAGTTGCCGAAGATGCGTCGATGATGTACTAGGACTGTGGGTTTTCCCTGGTGAGAACATCCAACACACACCGGTTCCCGCGGGGAAGGATCGCGATCAGCGCGATGCCGACAATGCGACGGCTCGGTGTTAGGCATTGTCCCAAAACGATTAGCCGGCATGCGTCAGCCTCCGATTTTCGCGAGAACCGCGGGCTAGCGCCCGGCGGCTGACGAGTTTTGGCACGAAGCCTAGGTCGAATTACTCAATCTTGTAAGCCGATCGATTCGTGGGGCGTCTCCATTTGCTATAGGCCCATGGATCCGATCGCCGCACAGGTGTATTCACCGACAAAACAGCGTTGAGTACACTGGCGAGAAACATGCAGGGTTGGTAGCGACTAGCAATTTTTTGCCGTTCGCTTCGGCCATTGGGAGAACCTTGTTTGACTCAGCGGAAATTCACTGCGGACCCACATCATCGAACTCGACGCGATCATGCTATGGAAACCGCGGAAGATTATGTCGAAGCGATTGCCGACATCATTGCCACGCAACAAATCTGCCGGGTCGCCGATTTGACTAAGCGGTTCGGGGTCACGCACGTTACTGTTTCGCGAATCGTCAAGCGTCTGCAGGCGGCTGGTTGGCTGACGACTAAACCCTACTATCCGATCGAGTTGACTGCGGAGGGGAGACGATTGGCGGTCCAATCCAGATTGCGGCATCAGATTGTCTACGATTTTTTAATTGCTTTGGGCGCCGACGCGCAAACGGCGGCGATCGATTCCGAAGGGATCGAGCACCACGTCAGTAAAACCACGCTCGATTTGATGAAACGATTTGTCGCGCGGGAAACAACTCGGGCGAATGCGGACAAGAATCGGTCTCGCTGACTCTTCCGAGTCTCGCAGAAATAGACGTGCTTCGTCACCGCCCGTAACGTCAATCGGCCTTGGCATCGAGCCATGCAGCGCGGCATTGATTCGCGACTGTCAATTCGTTATTTTTGAAGTGACGGTCGCAGGCCGCGGGCGCGAAATCCTATGGGCATGCTGCGAAGCCAGCATTGCCAGGTAGCGCGGCAACGCATTAGTGCAACGTGGTGTTGCAAAAAGGTTGAAAATACGTCACGCCATCTTTTTCTTTTCTTCGGCTAGTTGGTAACCTATGAACAAAATTCGCATCGAGTATTGCGGCCAGTGAAACTACTTGCCGCGAGCCGCCAGTTTGGCGGAAGAAATTGTCAAGGAATTTCAAGTCGAACCGGAATTGATCCGATCCTCGGGAGGCGTTTTCGAAGTTGCGTTCAACGACGAACTTGTTTTTTCGAAGAAAGCGCTGGGGCGTCACGCCGAACCGGGTGAAGTGCTCCGAATCCTCAAGAAAAAAATCGGTTGAGGTTGCCAGCCATCGTTCGTTGCCGCCGAGCCTTTTGATAGCAGCTAGCAGCGGTGGATGGCCAAGTGCTATCCCCAAACTGTCAGCGTCCGTAGCCCGAGGCGTAAGCGAGAACGGGTTTGGGGATGGGCTCTAGGAAGCGGATTTGCGAAAAGTGCCGAATTTTTTTGTTGGGCGAGGAATTGACCTTGCCGCCTGCGCGGACTTTTCCTACAGTCCCTTCGCGGGAAGTTATGTCGGCTGCCGAGCGGTTGGAAAAATCAAAATTTTTCCGAACCGTTCGGGAATACCCGACGTAACACTCTCGACCGGACACCAAAGCTGGTTTCAGCGAAGTCAAACGGTGGTCGCAAGGAATTCATAAATTTCAGCTTGGCCAACGACAACCGTATCGATTGTCGCGAACCTGGCCTGGCAACTTGGATGCCGGCAACCAGTCACTGTTGACATCAGCCTTTGCTTGAGCATGGTCGGGAGAATCGGATCGCCAGGACGACTCCCCTGCAAAATTCCAAGGTAGAATTCTAAATCAGCCATGGAACTTGCGGGAAACGGCATCCGATAACTTGACTGGGTTTGATGGCGAAATGCCTGAGCACTCGGTCACGGAATGACAAACGCATTGTGAATGGACTAACAATCGGCAATGAACTGTGTTCGTCACGTAGGACGCTCACGGGGGGTGCCAAACCTGACAAGTAAATCGGCTTGTAGTCAGCGAGCCAATACCGTGATGGAGTAGAGAAATGCATATTCAACCAACCAATCATTTGTCCAGCATCAGCCAGTCTCAACTGAATTCGGCACAGACCAAATCGGACGTGTACGAAGGGATCCGCACGCCGGTTGATCAATTGGATTTCTCTATCGAAGCTCAAATGATGCTGAATTCGTCCAGCGGAGACATTCGCGCTGATCGTGTGGCCGACATCCGCATGCAAATCGCCAGCGGTCGCTACGAGACTCCGGAGAAGATCGAGTACGCCGTGGAACGCTTGCTTGATCAATTCGCGTAGTCAGCGCGAGTCTGATCGCAACTGCCACAAGTCACGTCCAGCCAATCGCGCGACACGGCTTTCCAATGGCAGCGAATCAGGGCCTTTGCTGCTGAGGAAAAAATGAAACGCCTCCCTGGTTGATGGGGAGGCGTTTTTTGGGGATCCCCGCGTCATCGGGAGGGGGAGGGGTAATTGCAAACGCTTTTGATACCACCTGCAGTGCATCCCGCGGAGTTCTCGACCGATGGCCAGGCCGGTCTCAAGGTGTCTCCCCTCCGAGCCGGCTCGGTCAGTTTTTCAATTCGACTTCGATCGTTTGCTCCTTGCCGTCACGCTCGATCAGGAACACGACTTTTTTGTCGGCCCGAGCGGCGACTTCGCGATTGACCTCGCGGCGACGAGTGATTTCTTTGTCGTCGATTTTCTTGATGCGGTCGCCGACCTTGAAACCCGCTTTTTCGGCCAAAGAGCCTTCCGTGATTTCGACGACGAAGACATCTCCCGCTTCGCCGTCCTCGAGGGATACTCCCAGGCGAACCCCGCGCCCTCGACCTCCACCGGAAGAAAACGTCGGACGTTTTGTCATGGCCAAAAGTTCATCGATCAGCCGTTCCGAATAGTCGACGATTTTAACTGCGCCTTCCAAGTAAATTGTTTCGAATACGTCCAGCGGTGTGTGGTAGGTCGCCGTCAGTCCCGTGTGAAAAAACATTACCGGGATGTTCTTTTGCTGAAATGCGAAGTGGTCGCTGGCGCCGAAGGCACCGGCGGGCTTGTTCAGTTTGAAGTTAAACTCCTCATTCAGGCGGTCCACCAACGGTTCGAACTCAGGTGCCGAATCGGTACTGTAGATCGTCAACTGCTCGTCGCGCAGATTGCCGATCATGTCGTAGTTGATCATCGTTACCGTATTTTCCAGGGGAAAAATCGGATTGGCGACGTAGTGCTGTGCACCCAGCAAGCCCATTTCTTCCGCCGAAAAACAGATGAACACCAGTCGGCGGCTTGGTTTGTTCGGGCGAGTCGCGAAACGCCGCGCGAGCTCAATGACGGCGACCGAACCCGTGGCGTTGTCGTCAGCTCCATTGTGAATCTTTTTGCCAGCGTCGGGCGATCGCGACCCGAAGGCACCGAGTCCCAGGTGGTCATAGTGAGCGCCAATCACGATCGTTTCGTCGGCGAGCGGGCCTTCGCCCTCGAGCACGCCGATCACATTGTTGGTCATCACGGGTTTACGTGCGAAGTCGGCCTTGGCCTTGGCCGTCCAGCCGGTCAAGGCCTGCGATCGAGGCTCCAAAGACTCGCTGATCGATTTTTCGACGTCGGCTAGTTTGGAGAGCTTTTTGCCATCGGCCAATTGGATCGGAGTCGTTTCGAGTACCCGATCGAGCACGCTCCGTTTGACATGGACCAAAGGGACGTTCATCGTCGATGTGCCAAACAGATCTTCCGCGGCCAATTCGTCGCGATCCTCGTCCGGTGCCGTCTGGCTGTCGTTTACCAGGATGATTGCCTTTGCCCCCCGGCTGCGAACGTTGGAACATTTGCTGCGGATCGAGGCGAAATTACTCGGTTCACTGGTCGAAAAAACCGTGTTCTTGTCCGACGGGCTTGGCTCTCGGCGGATCACCACCACGATTTTGTCAGTCACATCCAGTCCGCCGTATTCGTCGAAGTTCAAGTCCTCGGCGGAAATGCCGTAGCCGACGAACACCAATTCCCCCTCCAAATCAAAGGCGGTTCGGCCGATTTGTGTGGTGAATTCTTTCCCGTACTCGAGCGTCAACGATCGGCCGTCCGGTCCGGAGAGAGCGAGGTACGTCGATCCAGGGACGACCGTTCTGGTGCGCCCGACGTCGAAGGGCTGCAGGTACGAACCGTCGGGCATCCCGGGCTTGAGTCCGATTTCCTCGAAGGCCTTGGCGATGTACTGCTCGGCCAGTTTCATTTCCGGGGAGCCCGGCAAGCGTCCCTTCAACTCGTCGGAGGACAAATATTTCAGGTCGGCGCTGTACCGCTCGAGTGCCCCGACCGATGAGATCATTTGCGCGGGACTGCTTGCGGCAAGCGAAAGGCCGACGAGGAAGCCCTGCGCGACCAATGCCAAACGGGTAGCTAAACGGTCCAGACGGTTGATCGACATTTTTTCGAATCCTCTGCTCAAATGTGAAAAAGCCCCAAAAACGGGGCGAAAAGTGCGACAAACTGACGACTTGGAATATTAAACCACTCACAGCCACGAAAGTCGCGTGAGCCGCCAGTTTAATTGACAGTGGCCCCGGACGTAAAGCGATTAGGGCTGATCCTTGAAAAAACCGCTTTCCTCATTTACATTTTGGGCGGTCGTGGAACACGTCCATAGGAGGCCGACGATCGTGTTTCCGTGCTCCGCGATGTGTGGTCCCGACCACGAAGGCTCGGCCACTGGGCTGTAGACAATCCCTCCTTCGGACCTGATGACGAACCAATGAACGCGACCAAAACCAAAACATACAACCGACTCGAACTGCTGAAATTGATGTACTTGAGCCGCGAGGGAGACCGACGCGAGGGGGTCTTGCATCGTCAGAGCAAGGGGTGGTTCCAGGTCGCGGGAATGGGGCATGAGGCTCTAGCGGCGATCGGCTTGCTGCTCGAGGCCGACGACTATGTTTTCCCCTATTATCGCGACCGCGCTCTGGTGTTGTCCCGCGGCGTGACCAATGCGGAATTGGCGCGAGCCTATTTTGCCAAGCGGAACACGGGCAGTGGTGGTCGCCAAATGCCTGGCCATTATTCCAGTCGCAGACACAATATCTGGTCGGTTCCGACGCCGACGGGAGCCAACGCCTTGCCCGCCTGCGGTGTCGCCTGGTCGATGCAACTAACGGGTAAGCGCAACGTCGTAATCGCGACCGTCGGCGATGCCGCCTCCCGGCAGGGTGAGTTTTACGAGGCCGTGTCATTTGCCGTCGAGCGAAAGTTGCCGATTGTGCTGATCGTCGAAGACAACCTGTACGGCATCAGCACGAACACGGAAAAGTTCAATCCATTCAAATTGGAAATTTTCAACGAAGATTTAGTCGTTCGCGTCGATGCCCGCCATCCCGATCGAGTGTACGAAGCGGCCGCGTTGGCGATCGGCAAGGCCCGGTCTGGCGGCGGCCCGACGCTCATGGTCTGCGAGGTCGATCGCCTCTGCAGCCATACCAGCAGCGATGACCACCGCGTCTATCGCCCGCAGCATGAGATCGACGAAATGATGACTCGCGACCCGATCACCGTGGTCGCCAACGAGCTAATCGAGGCGGGCGAGTTGTCCGCCGAGGACTGGGAGGCCATCAAACAAGAGATCAACCAGCAAGTCGACCGGGAATATATCGAAGCCGAAACTGAAACCGATCCGCAGGCTGAAGAATTGCTTGACCATTTGTTCGGACCGCTTCCCGAGCCCAAATCGCCGCCGCTGGAGGGGGGACGCAAATGGCGGATGGTCGACGCCATCAACGCGGTCTTCAAGGCGGGTTTGAAAGCCGACGATCGCTATGTGTTCTTTGGCGAGGATATCGAAGACCCGAAGGGAGGGGTGTTCCGTCTCACTGCGGATCTTTCTACCAATCATCCGGATCGCGTCTTCAACAGTCCCTTGGCTGAAGCGACGATCGCCGGTGTGGCGACGGGCATGGCCTGTTACGGGCTTCGCCCCGTGTTTGAGTTGCAATTCATCGACTTCATGGGCCCGGCGTGGAACCAATTGAGCCAAAACCTGGCGACGCTCCGCTGGCGTACTTTCGGCGAATGGAAATGCCCGGCTGTGATCTATTCGCCGTACGGGGCCTACTTGCCCGGCGGCTCGCTGTGGCATAGCCAAGCGAACGAGAGCCTTTTCGCCCACTCGCCCGGAATTCGCGTCGTGGTCCCTAGCACGCCTGAGGATGCGGCGGCTCTGATGTGGACGGCAATGCATGCCGATGATCCGACGATCTTCCTCATTCCGAAACATCTATTCCGCCTGCAAATGGATTGCCCCGCAGACGTTCCCGCCGTCGGTTTCGGCCAGGCCCGCGTACGTCGCGAAGGGGATGACGTTACCGTGGTCACCTGGGGTAATTGCATTGAGCAGGCTCTGGCCGCCGCTAATGAGCTGGCCGACGAATGCGAGGTCGAAGTCATCGACTTGCGTTCGATCGTGCCGTGGGATCGCGATACAGTTGTGCGGTCGGTCGAGAAAACTGGCCGCTTGGTCGTGATCCAAGAGGACGGCAGGTCTTGCTCCGTGGGCCAAATGATCATCAGCGAGTTGATGAGTGATGAAACGAGCTTCGCTCACTTCGTCAGTCCGCCGCAACTTGTGTCCAAGCCCGACGTACACATCGGTTACAACCCCATCTACGAATACGCCGCACTGCCAGACAATCGCCGCGTCGTGGAGGCTATTCGCAAAACACTCGAGGACTAAGCCAACATGCCAATCATTTCCATTCGGATTCCACAACTCGGCGAAGGTCTGCAAGAGGCGTTGCTGGTCGAGTTCCTCAAAAAGCCTGGTGACGTGATCAAAAGGGACGAGGCGATTTACGTCATGGAAACCGACAAGGCGACGACCGACGTCGAGTCTCCCTACGACGGCAAGTTGATCGAATGGACGGTGGAGACGGGCACGGTTCTGCAGATCGGCGCGGAAATCGGCAAGATCGAAGTCGCGGAAGGCGTCAAAGAAGTACCGACCGGACATGGCCCGGCCGATTCCCACGCAACGAGCGCCTCTGCTGACCACTCTAGCTCATCGACATCGAGCCGCGCCACGGCTGAGCCAGCTGTGCGGGGCGGCGAAGGGGGAGTGATGATCCCCCCCAAAACGCGAAAATATTTGAAAGACAAGGGCTTGCTTGAAATTGCGGATCAAATTCCCTGCTCCGGAAAAAAGCTGATGCCCGAGGACGTCGATGCTTTCGTCGCTGCCGGGGGCGTGACAGCGGCTCCCGCGGACAAGGCTGCTCCGCTGACGGCCACCGACGCCTACGACGTCGTGAACTTGCCGCAATCGCAAATCGTCCTGAATTACCGCTTGGTACGGGGGACCCAGGTTTGTGTCCCGGTGACGGTAATGAGCGAGATCAACTGGTCGGCAGTCGAGCAGGCGCGTCAAAGAACCAAGGCCAGCGGCGGACCGACAGCGTTCGCGATGGCCTGCTGGTGCGTGGTCCAGGCCCTGAAGCAACACGATAAATTCCGCAGTGTGCTCAGCAGCGACGGCCGCGCTCTCAAGGTGTTCAAACGAGTGAACCTGGGGGTCGCCGTAGCTCTCCCCGGCGATGAAATGGTCACTGCGGTCGTCCGAGATGCCGACCAATTGAGCGCGGCCGATTTCTTCCAGAGGCTGGCTCAGCAAATCGAGATCGCCCGCGATGGCAAAGACCAGGCCGACGAGTCGACGACGCTGACCGTGTCGAATATCGGCAAGGCGGGGATGAAAATCGGCATTCCCGCGATTGTGGCCCCTGCAGTGGCGACGCTTGCCATCGGCGAAACCTATGCGCTCCCCGTACCCGACGGATCGAGCTTCAAGTTCCAGCCTACGGTCACGGCCACGCTGTCCTTCGACCACCGGATCGCCAACGGAGTTGGTGCCGCGAATTTCCTGAATGCGGTCAAGTCGCAAATCGAAAGTTTTCGTTGGTAGTATGTCCGCTCCGTTTTCCGATGCCGATTTGGAGGCGTATCTCGACGAGATGCTGGATCCAACACGAGCGGCCGAACTCGAGTCGCTGCTGCGCCAGAATCGGAACCTATTGCAGCGGCTCGCACAGATCAACCAGCGGCGTGATGCGGGCGTCCACACGTTGAGCGAAATTTGGCGGCAAAACCGAATTGGTGTGCCGACTCGCGAGCAAGTCCGCGGCTATTTGCTAGGGACGATCGACGAGGGGCTGGCCGATTACATTCACTTCCGCGTCGAGGTCCTGCGTTGCCGTTACACGAGTGCCTTGCTGGAGGATGTTGAGCTGGAGCAGAAAAAGAGCGAGCAACAAGCCGCCGCGAATCGCCGCAAAAAATATATCGATTCGTCGGCGGGACTGATCCGCCGGCGGTCGAAAAATTAGGCTGCATCTCTAAGCCATTAGCCCGCAACACCCTAGGCCGCGGTTTTCGCTTGCATCGCCTACCGCTGCCCTGCGGCTGATGGGGATTGAGACCGAGCTCGGCTTGGTTTCGTCGGATCAACCCTTGTCTCCTGACTTGCTTCGCCTATGATGACAACATCGGGTGGAGCGGAACAGGTGTCACTTGCAATAAACCGACCGCCGTTATCCCGGTCGATTTCCGCAGTAAATCGCAACGCATGGCAATCGTCAGCCGCTCCTTTCACGGTTATCGAGGGAATCGTCCCAGGGCTGAAAAAGTTGACCCTAGTGACGCTTTGCCCGTTGACGTTTGAAGGTGATGCCCAAGTTGGTTACATAGGAATTTTTTCCGGTAGCTTCGTAATAGCGCCGTTGATCACCAGAAACATGCCATCGAAATTAAGGCGCCAAATCGCTTGGCAAGCAGCCTTATTGATGTACCGTCGCGAGGAAACGGAATACTACCACGCAAAAATGAAGGCAGCCCGCCGCGTCGTCAAGGGCTGGGTGAAGCCGGCCGACCTGCCCAGCAACGCCGAGATCCGCGATGAAGTCCTGGCACTGGCCCGCACGCTGGAGGGGTCCGATCGCGACCAGCAGCTCCGCGAAATGCGTATCGCTGCCCTGCAGATGATGCAGAGGTGCGAGAGTTTCCATCCACGGCTGATCGGCAGTGTTCTGACCGGCCACATCCGCAAGGGTTCCGATATCGATATCCATCTGTTCGCGAATCAAATTGTGGCGGTGACCGGGCTGCTCGATTATCACGGAATGGACTATGAGGTCGAACGGAAACGGATCCACAAGGCAGAGCAAACGCGAATCTATCAGCACGTTCACGTTCGCGATCGCTTCCAATTCGAATTGACCGTCTATCCGCCGAGCGAAAGGTTGGTGGTTCCCAAAAGCTCGATTACGGGGAAGGCGATTGAGCGAGCGACACTGCCGCAATTTCGTCAGTTTCTTGCAGCCGCCTATCCTGACGTCGATCTCGAGGCCGAGTTGGCCGCGGCGGAGCAAACAGTCGATCGCTTTCAAGTATTTCGCAGTTTGCTGCTCCCGCTTGATACGGTGGAGCAAAATCCTCTCTATCATCCCGAGGGGGACGTCTTGTATCACAGCCTCCAGGTGTACGATTTAGCACTTGACCGCCTTCCCTACGACGAAGAATTTTTATTGGCTGCACTGTTGCACGACGTGGGCAAAGGGATCGACGCGACGGACCACGTCGCCGCTGGTCTCGAAGCCCTTGAGGGTTTGATTACCGAGCGAACCCGCTGGTTGATCGAGCATCACATGCTGGCCCATCAAGTCCGCGACCGCAGTCTTGGATTTCGCGCCCGAAAACGCTTAGAACAATCCGAGTTTTTCGATGATCTGATGCTCTTGAACGAATGCGATCGTTTGGGGCGACGACAGGGAGTTGCCGTCACCGATGTGGATGACGCTCTCGAATATCTTCGCGAACTCGATCCGTGAGTGATCGGGGGATCGGTTAAAGCCATGGGCCGGCCAGTCATCGAATATGAAGCGTTGTTGTGTTGATTAACCGCTGGCCTGCACTGGCTGCGAGTCCCCTGGGAGCATATCTCGAATCGGTTAAAATAGATGAGTGTGGAAACGGTTGCCGATAGTTAGCCCGGGACAGGAACCTTTCCTAAAACGGTGAGCCTGTAACCCGAAGCGTAAGCAAGGGCCCGTTGTGGGCTAGGTTCAAAGTGGCCAGGGCATCGGCGAATCGCATTTTTTACTCAAGGCTGTTATGAGGTGTTGGCCGCCTTCCGAACAACTTAGGCTCGAGTTGGCCCGATTGGGGATTCCAAGTTGTCGTTTCAGCCGCATCTCCTATAACTTTGGCGAGCATTTCATAAAGGTTTTTCATCAATGGACGATTCACTGCAGAAGCGCGGTCATGCCCTGGAAGAGCTGTTTTTTCAGAAGCAAAACCAAATGCTGCTCGAACAATTGCGGAAAAAGCTCGAGGGGGAAGAAATTCGCGAAACGCTCCAGGAAGTGACAGGCATCGCGGACGATGACGTGATCGATCACATCGCCGCAGCCGGCATCACCGCGGAGTCGCTGGTTGCCTTTGCGATGATCCCCTTGCTCAGTGTGGCTTGGGCTGACGGCGTCGTTCAACCCAATGAAAAGGAAGCGATCCTCAAGGCAGCGGCCGAAAATAATCTGCAACCGGGTAACCCATCCTATGGACTGCTGGAGTCGTGGCTCAAGCAAGAACCGGCGCATGAACTGCTGGACGCGTGGCGCGAGTACATTCACGAAATCAAAAGGGCCATGGAGCCCTCCGCGTTCAATCAACTGAAGGCAACTATCCTGCGCCGAGCTGAAGAAATCGCGCGGAGTGCGGGCGGATTTTTGGGGTTGGCGGCCATTTCGGTCAGCGAGCACAAAGTGCTTGATTCGTTAGCGAAGGCCCTCGAGGATTGACAAGGCCGCCGGGAGGGCTGCGGGGTCAATCAGCGACGCGGTACTTTTCTGCGCAGGCGGGGCAGCACGGTTCGACCGGGACGACGATTTGCTTCGGCACCATCGTGCAGACTCGGCGAGGTACCTTGATCCGCTCCTCGTAGGGGACTTGTACCGCATAGGTCTCCATTTTCTCTTCGGTGACGATTCGCGGAACATTGCGCAGCACGGATCGCGTTTGCACTTGAGGAATCTGCACCGTATAGCTTTGCGACTGAATCTCGGGAATCGTTTCTTCGCGATACTCGACCTCTGTGACCGTGCGCGTTCTGGGTACCATGACCGTGTAGGTTTGGATTTTGACCTCGGGAACCTGTCGGTAGCGGGTTTCCATCACCATCCGTTTCCGTTCATGCGGAACATTGATCGTGTATTCGACCGTTTTGATCTCGGGGATCTGTTTCGTGATCGTTTTGGTCGTCTGGCGACTACGGCGTTGGGGCACGTTGACCGTGTAGGTAACGTAGTCGACTTGAGGAATCGATCGATAGACCGTCCGTTCCACCTCGCGATAGCGGATGACAGGGACTTGGACGGTGTACTCGACAGCTTTTTGAATCGGGTTGGTGACTTGGACCTCTTGTTCCAGCTCGACGTAAGTGATTCTGGGTTCCAGGGTTGTGTACTTCACATCGCGGTCGGTACGGATTAGTTCGGTTTTGTAGCTGATTTGATCAAGTTCGGTTCTTGCCTCCTCGAATCGTTTGGTCGGTACGTTGTAGACTTCTTGGCGGTTTTCGTAGGTGGTGCGGACGACCTGGCGGCTTTCCACCTTTGCCCGAAATTTTTGGATAGGGATCCGCCGGACCCGCGACTCGGGACGATAGGTTGTCATCTCGATTTCGCGAGTTCGCGTTTCTACGCGGGGGGCATATTCGACCTCAGTGATCGTCCGCGGTTCGTCGCGATAGCAAACGACTTGGTACGTGACCGTTTGTTGCTCCGCTCGCTGTTTTGTGACGGAATACGAGTAGGGGATTTGTTCGGTGACGGTTTGATACGTCGTGTAGGGAACTTGCCGGGTGATTACTTTGGGCCGCCAGACCTTGCGGTATGTCTTTCGTTCGACGGGCGGTGGGCAGGTATCGCACCCCAATTCGTTACAACACGACGCGGGCTCCATAATCGTTTGACAAATCGTCTCCCACGATCCATGGTCTTCGCAAATCGTATAGTAATTCTGCACGGGTACTTGGCGGCAAATCTGGTGAGTTCCTTGCACGATTTCCGAATAGGGTACCAACACGGTATAAGTCTGAGTGACATCCTCCATATAGGGAACGGGTTCCATAACGGTTCTGGAGACTTGGCGGGAATCCATTACGGTAACTTGATAGGGCTGTGCGACCCGTTCGATGACGGGAACCATTACCGTGTACGGTTCCTCGATGTAATCGAGATAGGGATCATTCACCGTGAATTGTTCTGAAGCCACTGATGTGATCGGGACGCTGTAGTGCAACGTCTCGCGATAACTGTCGGGTTTTTCATAGGTCAGTGGGAGAACTTCTTTTTCCGGCTTTTCTAAAGTGCGGTAATCGAACACAGTTTCCTTGCGAGTTTTTTCAACCGGAACCATCTCGATTTTGGGAACTTTGACGATCCGTTTCTCTGTCCGGGTTTCGTATATCGGAATACTCTTGTAGCGTGTTTCCGTGACTAATTCGGTATAAGGAATTTTGACCGTTTCTGTGTCGGGCACTTCTTTGTAATTTACCACCGGCCGTACGCGTGTCTCTGGAATCATCACCGTGTAGTGTTCCACGTCGGGAACTTGCTCGGTGATGGTTCGGAATGTGGTGTATTCGCGATGCCGTGTCTCGGGCAACATGACTGTATAGGTTTGCTCGACCGGGACCTGCTGCGTCTCCGATCGGTAAACAACATACTCGCGAGTCCGTTCCTCCGGGACCATTTCGGTGACAATACGTTGAACCGGTTGCGGCACCCGTTGAGTTCGATAGGTGGCGTATTCTCGCGTCCTCTGTTCGGGCACCATCACCGTATAGTTTTCGAACTCCGGCACTTGGTCGTATACCGTTCGATTGACGAAAACTGGTCGTTGACGGTATTCGGTTCGATACGAGATTTTGCAAACTTCGTCGTAGACTACCGACCATTCCGGAACCATGACCGTGCGGGTTTCGCAACGAGGATTGCAACCATTGCAGGTGGAGGAATCGCTGGGCAGCAAGCCGTCGGCCTTCGGTGTTGGTCCGATGGACGGCGTCCAAGCGTTCAAAAAATCACGATTTCCCGCCGCGGGGGTACTTCGTGCCAACGGCGTATTCGGCGCGGGCGGAGGCGTCGTCGCTTGGCTGGCAGGGCCAGGCAGTGGCACTTGCTCGGGCTGAGACGGTCTTCGGGTTACTTGCGGGGTTCTCGCAGATAGGCCCGGCGGCAGAAACGCGTCATCCTGCGGATTTTCCGATTCCCAAACTGGAACTATGGAACGTACCAGCGGCACGCCCACCAAGAGGACAAATAAGAAAAATCGCCAGAAGCCCATCAGAGAATCTTTTAAGTTTGCTAAATTTCCTAAACATCCCATATTAACTGCGATCGATGCCTCATTCAACGTCCGAGGGAGGCCTGCGAGCCGGGATTTGCTGGTGTTTTCGCAGCGTGGGGGGGTGGATTGAAAATCTCACGTTCCCCAGGGCGTCTGAAATCTCGATCGTCCCTTGAAACGCTTAAAGGCGTGGATCGCCGGGTTTGGATTCAAGAGCGAGAATGCCAGGGACACACGCGTGGACGCGGCACAGTGGCTCGCAGTGAGCGAATTTTTCGGGCACGATGCCTCGTTAGGCTTTTTTCTCGGGCGATTCAATGCCGAGATCTTCCAGGGATTTTTCCAGGAGCGGCGTCTGGTCGAATTTGGTTGCCAAGTCCTCCTGCGGATCGTAGGGTTGTACGTACAAGCGATTGAATCGCGCCGCGACAACTCGCACCTTGTCCCCAGGCTCGATCGCAAATCCCTCGCATACCGCATCGAATTGTTTGTTATCGATGACGACAATACCGCTGGGCAGCATCTTTGTCTTGGCCACCGCGATTTTGCCGACGGCTGATTTCAGTTCATTCTGAAAATTACCCGTGGGTAAAACGTCTTCTTTGGTGGGCGGTTTGACCAGGATCCGTCGCCCGATGGGTGTGCTCGGCCAAATCTTGATCATAAGTGCCAAGATAACCGGAAGAGCCAGAACCACCACAAACAGAAACACAATGCCAGCGACAAACGAATGAAAAAATCCGACGACAATTGAGGCCACAAGGCAGACGCCAGCCAAAACCCCCAAAATGCCCGCTGAGGGAACGAACAGCTCCAGGACGACGAACAACAGACCGATGGCAAGTAAAACAATGGCGGCGAGTAACGGATCCACGGAGTTTCCAACAAAAATTCAAAAGACTTCAAGGCACGGAACGAAACCCAGACCGGCATGCAGATCGTCGATGTCCGCAGCCGACATTACACGCAGAGGACCAATGAAACTCGCCGGGTCGACGCGGAGTGATACCCTGCCATCGCGACCCGGGTTCGTTGCGATCAAGCTACGGGAACTTGTGCAACCGGTTTGATCCTTGCGACTCATTATACCCACCGCATTGGCGATTACTCAATCAATCCGAATCATGCCCATTGAGGTTGGGCGTTCGCGGCCAGCCTGCGGAGGGTTCTTAGCTCGTCGGCTGCGGCTTGGGCATCGAGATACGGAATCTGCAGCGGATGCGCCGCCGGTCCAGCCGCCGCAGTGTCGATCATGAGGGTCGCCATTTTCCAGCGGCGATCGAAGGGAGTTTGAGTTAACGACAAAGTCTGGACGCGATCGAGAAACGCGAAACTGGTTTTCTTGGTTAAAACGCCGCTGCGAAAGCGAATACCGTAATCCGTGCGAATGTACTCCAGACTGGCAGCAAACCGACGCGCCCACCAAATAGCGAAGGGGCCAAGGGCCAGAATCACCAACAGTCCATACGGCCAAGCCAGCCAAGCCGCTGTCGCCGTTAACACGACGATCATCGCCAGCCGCAGGCGAATCAAGCGACGGGTCGCACCGGGAGCCACTCGCAGCGCAACATGCCGTTCCGGTTCCCAAGCGAGCCCCGGTCGCAGTTCCGCGAGGACTCGCGGGACGTCATTGATCGGGATGGCCGGAATAAAGGAACTCCTGGCGACGTGGGTGTGCCCATGTTCTCCCTCGTTCCCCTGGCCTCCTCCCCCGGCCGTCTCGATGCTAATACGAGCTACATTGAACCGCCGCATCAACCAGGAACTTTGCACGCTGACTACCTGAATCCGTTTGCGTGGCACCGTCGCGCTATAGCTGGTCAGCAACCCGCATTTGATACGTAAATCGCCACCGTGACGCGTGAGTTCGTAGCCATAGAAGCGGGTCAGATACCAAGCGATTCCGAACAACTTCAGCAAGAGCAAGCTGATCAGGACCAGGATCACGTACTGGGTCCAACCCAAATGAAACGATTCGAGCACGTCGCGGATGACCTTCAACGTCTGTTTCAGCCAGCGCTCATCCTCGAAGGAGCCGAATTGAAAAATCAAACCCATCACCACGCCGACCACTAGCCAGCCGCGATTGCTGGCCAGGCCGACTTTGATCAAGGCGTCGGCGGGGATCGTCAGTATCAGTTGCTCGTGATCGCTCGTCACGTTGCCCGCGAGTTGCTGTTCCACGTCACCAGCGCCTTCGGCTGGAGGCGAAACAAGGCTGCCGCCCGCCAGAATAATCGAGTCGGGCAGAACTTTAAGGTCAGGTTGATTCGTCGCCTGCTGCCGCGATGCCGCAATCTCGGCTCGCAGCTTATCGATTTGCGATTTTGCCAACACGCGTAAGACGGCTTCGGCTTCCTGACCACTTGCCGTCTCGACATGGACTTCAAATACCCCGAGCAAGCGGTGGAATAGGTTTTGCCGCAGATTAACGTTTTGAATTTTACGAGTCGGCACGGTGCGGACGCTGCGAAACAGCAGCCCTTGTTTGACCACCAACTCACCATCAAAAATTCCGAATCGAAGTGTGAAATATCGAATCAGCGTATGCAGCAACGAGCCGATCAAAAAAATCCCAGCCATGATTCCGAAAAACCAGTCCTGGTTGCGAGCGCTGAGAAAGGCGAGAATCAACGGAATCAAATATTCGCGGAAACGTCCGACGATGTCGAAGAACAGCGACGACCAATGCAAATGTTGCTCGACTCGTTGCAACGCTGCATCGCTGGCAGCGGCCGTTTCCACCGATCGTCGCATCATTGGGCCAGCCGCTGGTTCCTGCGAATCTGGAGTCGCTTCCTGAGGCGGCTGATCGGCGGCATCTTGATCAGACGACATCCAGTTCCTCACGACGTTTGATCAATTGGTCGCGAATCCAAGCTGCCGTTGGGTAGGTCAGGCCATCGAGCTCGACGGAGGCATTAAACGTTCCGGCAGTGTAAACCGTCAGTTTGGCGAGCCCGTAAACCCGCTGTACGGGCCCTTGGCTGATGTCGGCATGCTGCAAGCGCGCCGTGGGAATCACCAGATGATGCTTCCAGAAGACGCCCCGGCGAATTTCTAATCCCCGTTCATCGAGTCGCCAGGCGATGTGGCGGAATTCCACCCACGGCCAGATGATCGCCATCAAGCACAACACCATAATGGCGATGGCATATCCCGCCAAACCGACGGTCCACCACACAGTACCGAGGTAAAACCACCAGAGCAGGGCGAGACCAAAGAGTCCGAGAACCGCCAGAATCGCTGTGAAAATCAGGCCGACCATCCGGGAAAAGCCGACGTAACGCGCATCAACGGCGTACCAAACCGTTGGCGTGTGATCGGAGGATTCATGGGAGGGCTGCGTACCAGAGGAGACGCCGGAATCAGCGGTGGTGGATGTGTCGCAGGGACTCTTCTCGGGAGCATCTCGTCCGATTGAACACGTCGGCGGAGCGTCTACGTGATTGGTCGAGAGCGGTGTCGTTATCGGCGCTATTTCCGCCTTGCGGGCTCGACGCCACTCGCTATCTTGTTCCGGGTCCATTGAGTATCCGATTGAAACGGGGCTTCTTCGTTCCGATTTTTCGCGGCGGTCCCGCCATCAGTAAACGCAAATCACCGCCAGCTGGCTACCGTTATTGGCAGGTATTCTCAACATGCAATCATTTGTGTCGTCTTCACCGCCCAATTCTATCCTAAATTCGACTGCGTCGTCATCGTCGAGTCGGCTTTCTGCGTGGAAACGAGCCGGACGCTCACGTTCTTGCGAAAAACTCTTAATGACGCGAGTTGTTTTCTCGATTGCCGGACAGCGGACCACTGCCAAAGGATTCAGCTTGTTGGGCCGAAAGTTTTCAACGGAACGGCACAAGTTTGTCCGCTTTAATTTGAATTGGGCCATCTTGAAGGAACGGTTTGGAGCATTGCAGCAAATTCTGTTTTCAGTCATTGAAATCGAAAAAATTGATACAACTGACAAAATTTGGCGAAAGTTTTGCTTGCTTCCTGGTTATTGGCCTAAAAATCGTTGGTATCCAAAAAGACCAACCTAAGTTTTCGCACCCTTACCGCAAGACGCGTTCAACCGGTTGGATCGACGGTTTGAGCTTCGGCTCCAGCCAAAGCGACGAATCCTGCCACGGCCAAAATCATTAGTGCAAGAAACCAGGAAAAATTGTGGATTCACCTAGTGTGCGACATTCGAAGCGAATTTTCGAATTGGATGCCCTGCGTGCACTGGCGGCCATAAATTTGATGATGTTCCACTACACGCATTTTTATAGCGTCAAGTATGGTTACTCTTCGCCGTTGGGGTTTGAGTTTCCTTACGGCAAATACGGGGTGCAGTTATTCTTTATGCTCAGCGGTGTTGTCAATGCCATGACGATACTGCGCAAGCGCGACGCCGTTGTGTTCTTGCAGTCACGCTTCCTCCGGATTTTACCTTGCTACTACATCGTGTTGCTGCTGAATTTACTTCTCCTGGGATGTTGGCCGCTGACGTTGAATCCGCCGTGGAGTTGGCCTCAGTTCCTGGCCAATCTGACGGTCATGCCCAATCTGTTGGGCTATGCCTGTTTGGAGCCGGTCACGTGGACCCTGCAAGTCGAGGTTCTGTTTTATTTGATCTTGGTGGTCTTATTTCTCAGCGGCGGTCTGCGTCGGCCCGTTCCGACGATCCTGGTCGGCCTGGCGATTTGCTGGGCGGGGTGTTGGTTAACCGATGCACTTGACATACAGCGAACTGCCGAGCCATGGAAGCTGGTCATCAATACACTGCGGCAGTTGCTAATACTGTACCATTTCCCGCTTTTTGCGGTCGGCATTTTGATTCACGAGTTGTGGCAGCGTGATCAACAGACTCCCGAGAACGGTCATGCACTCACACCGGAGGTCTGGATGCAACGGAACCTTGACGTGTTTCTCGCCATAATTGCGGCGCTGGTCGTCTTTCATGCAACCGATCGATTCGGCCACAACCCCGGCGTCTCCGTGGGCTTCACCGTCTTGGTAGGGATGAGCCTGTATCGTCGAGTTCCGATACTGCGCTGGCGGCCTTTTGTGTTTATCAGCTCAATCTCTTACATGCTATATCTGCTGCATAACAATTTAGGAGCCGTATACATCGGTTGGCTAAATCAGACCGTCGGCTTGCCCCCTTGGGTTTGCTTTGCGTTGGCGCTTCCTAGTATCGTGCTGCTGGCCACCGCAGCGACCTTTACGCTCGAACGGCCGCTCACATCGTGGCTACGGAACGGACTGTCGCGAGCCGCTCGGATCGAGGAACGACGCGTTCGGTCGCCAGTAATGGAGGGACCGCGATGACCAGCATTTGTCAGATTCGCGATTCTTCGAGTACCGCTCATGTGCAGCTTGTTGCTGGCGAACGCCAGGATGCTTGGCTCGACGTCTGGCGACAGCTCGTTCCCAAATGCATCATGCAGTTCCCCGAGTGGCGCATGAATGCCTGGTATGAATATCATCGCAGTACACGCGGCGTTTCCGATCGCGAATTGACGTTCGCGACGATTCAATCGGCCGGCGGTGAGTGCCTTGGGCTCTCGACTTGGTTCCGCCAGCGGCAATGGGGAGCCTGGTGGTGGAAGCTGCCGGGAAGCGGCGCGATCTGCAGCGACTACACCCGCATTCCTTGCCGTCCGGGGAGCGAAAGACTCGTCGGCAAAACGCTTGCCGATTGGTTTATCTCGCGTAGTCGTCAGACTTTAGTTTCAGCTCAGGCTATCGAAGTGGATGGCCATTGCGAAGACTCACCTGAATGGAATGCTTTTTTTGAGCGCCTAGCGGAGGCCGGTTGGCAGCGTGATACGGTGGCGATCGAAGGAGGTTGGCGGATTGAATTGCCGGAATCTTGGGACGCCTACTTGGCGAGTCTCCACTACTCGCGGCGGCGAAAGGCGAAGAAAGCGATCAAGCTGATCGACAGTGGCAATTTGCAACATCTGGTCATCCGCAGCCTTGATGGCATCCGTCGCTGGTGGCCCGACTTCGTAAGACTTCATCAGAAGCGGCGGCAACACGTGGGGGATCCGGGCTGCTTTGCCGATCCGGCTTTCGAGCGGTTTCTGAAGCGGACAGTGTGCGATCTGGCCCGCAATGAGCTCGCTTGGCTGTCGGTTGTTGTCGACGCGGGAACTCCGCTGGCGATATTGCTCATGCTCGATTCCCAAGATTTCCTTTGGACGTACCAATCGGGAATCGACACGGATCGCCTCCAACTCGAGCCCGGCCACTTGGCCAACGCTGCGACGATTCGCGTGGCCATCCAAGAAAGGAAAAAATGGTTCGACTTTCTCCGCGGCGATGAACCTTACAAAGCAGGCTGGCTTGCCCAGCGTATCCCGCTGTACCGCACAAGATTGTTTCCGCCAGGAGTTGCCTGTTGGGGCATGATGGCGGCGATGTGGTTAGTTCGGCAATGGCGGCGTCGCTCCGACAATCGTCCACGATTGTCGGAGGATTCCGATCCGGAGGCGAACGAAAGGAGTAACGGCGATGATCGCTGAAATTGTTCGTGAGCCAGCACGACTGGCGGAACTGAGACCTGCCTGGAATCGACTCTGGGCCGAAAGTCGGCTGCCGAATCCGGACAGCCGCTGGGAGATCATTGAGTTGCACCACGCGAGTTTCGCTCGGCAGGCAGACTTGGTCGCCGTTGTTGTTCGTGATTCTGACGATCGATTGGTGGCCGGTTTGCCGTTGCTGGAAACACGCGAGCACGGTCTTTTCAGGGTGTTGAGGACCTTGGGCAACCCCTGGCATCAGTGCGGCGAACTCTTGATCGCGCCCGAGGTTTGCGATAACGCGGTCTACGTGGCTCTGATTGCCGGTTTGCAAAAACTCCGGGCCAGTCACCTTTGGTGCGACTGGATTCAGATCAATCGTGAGGAGTGGCAAGCCTTGATCGCCGCCGCTGCGGAACAGAGTTGGGGAATCCAACAACAGCAAAGGTTCGAGGTTGGCCTGACTTGTTTGCCCGAATTGTGGTCTGCATTCGAGGGAGCCCTCTCGAAGAACGTCAGAAAAAAAGCGCGAAGCGAACTGAAGAAGATAGAGCAATTGGGAGCGGTCGAACTCGATGTCGTCGCTAATGTTGAGGAGTCAAAACTTTCTCAACGCCTCGACGAAGCGCTCGACATCGAGATGAATAGCTGGAAAGGTTGCGAAGATTCGGCAATCCGCTGCCATCCAACCATCGAGCGCTTTTATACCGAATGGGCGCGGCATTTGAACGATTGCAGTCTTTTTCGGTTATATGTCCTTCGTCTCGATGGAGTGGCAATCGCCTTCGACATGGGCGGCGTGGCAGCCGGTTGTTATCGTTCGCAAAAAATTTCTTATCGCTCCGAATTCGCGCCATTGTCGCCTGGACATGTTCTTAATCAACTCCTGATTCGACACTTGATGGCAGAAGGGACCATTCATGCGATTGATACCGTCGGTCCGCTGAACGAAGCTACGGCGCGGTGGAGCAATAAACGGTATTCGATCGGCCGGCTTGTCTTGGCTCCAGACTCCTGGCTTAAGAATGTTGCCGGGCGCTCGCTGGTCACAATGTTGAATGTTCGCGGATCCCTCAACCGTTCGCTGGGCAGGTAGGCGGCGAAAGGATAACAGTGCACGATTTTCGCAAAAGCTTAACCCGTTACCGGCAGCGGAAAAAAGGTTGGCGAATGGGTTGATGGCTTGCCATTTGGGTGAGGGCCATTGGTTCGATGCCAGCCGGTTGGCGGCCCAATTCTTGGGCAACGGCATCCGCGTTCCGACGCCGAGGGTCAGCCCAGGGAAAAGCATAGATGGACACCGAAAGTTTCAATCGATTGCGCCAACTGTTTTTGATTGAACGTAGCGAACGTAGCCACTGTTGCAATCGGTGGATTCCCGGATTTTGCCAAGATCTCGCATGCGTAGCTACGAAAAAGCGGCGCTGTTCAATTAGAGCCGTCCTTTTTTTACGGGGCCATCCGTGAACTTTTCACCCAGGAAAACCGTCTTGCACATAGGCGCACCATCTCCTAAAATTATTGGAGTGAAGGGAAACGCCTCACATTTGCCCTTGTAGCTCAGTCGGTAGAGCAACGGACTGTTAATCCGTGTGTCCTAGGTTCGAGCCCTAGCGGGGGCGCTCAGAATTTTGGCTCGTAAAGAGCCGGTTAACCTACAAAGCCGAGAGTCATTGCTCTCGGCTTTTCGCGTTAATGGCTGATTTTCCAGGGGTTTACGGCAATCTCAACCGTTTGATACACGATCCGTTGCCAAACCGGTTATCCCCGATCTTCGGGATGCATCCCTTGAGATTGGCCTTCCCCTCGGGGACAACTTCTTCAGACTCTCTGACTCTTTCGTTGACAAGCGTTGTTCCTTAACAACCCGGTTGGTCTGGCACCCCACAAGAGAGAAAGTTGCGGAACGGTGACCGGCGGGTGAACGAATTCTCCGGTTCCAGGTGCTGTTTTTTTGGCTTACCTGCATTTTTTGGTGGTGTAGGATAAAGCTGCAGCTGTACGGTGGAACAATCGCTGCGCGATGTTCGATGTTGACAGAATAAAAGCGGAGAAGATCGCGATACACTTTCGATTGAAATTGATGACTGTGACTGCAGTTTTGGCCACGTGTCTGTTTGTGTTGAAACCGTAACGGCTCAGGCCCCTCGAGAAATCACCAACAGCATCGGGATGAAACTCGTGCTGATCCCCAAAAAGGACATTCCCGATGGGATCGCCGCCAAGCGAAGTGGGTTCGTTGGACGAGGAGCGGCAACATCAAGTTACGCCCAGCCAGGATTACTACTTGGGAATGTTCGAGGTAACACCGGCCTAGCACAAAAGAGTCATTGGCAAAAACCCCAGTTGCTTTCAAGGTGACAAGGTAGCGGAGCGACTTCCCCGGACTGGCCGAGTGGTAAAAGAGGTTGATAGCTCCAATCATCCCGTCCAACAAATTTTTTTAGGATATTGCGGTCACGTTTTGCGACCGCCTATCGGCGATTCCGGAGGAGACGCAGGCGGGACGCGTCTATCGCTTGCCGAAGGAGGCGGAATGGTAATACGCCTGCCGGGCTGGCAGAACAAAGGCATAATGTTTTGGAGACAACCCTGCGGACTTGATTCATTACACCTGGTTTGAACATAACAGCAGCGATAAAACGCATCCTGTTAGCGAGAAGAAGCCGAATGCGTGGGGGCTGTATGACACGCAATTCAACGTGTGGGAGTGGTGCACCGACTGGTATGGCGAGTATCCGAAGAGGGCGGTTACATGTCCTGTGGGTCCAAGAGAGGGCTCCGACCGCGTGTACCGAGGAGGCAGTTGTATTTTCATGGCCGCGCTTTGTCGGTCGGCGAACCGGCTCAGGATCGTCGCGTCGATCCGCCTTTTCAACGTCAGCTTCCGCGTGGCTCTGACTCCCCAGGAAAACTCCCACGAGGCAGTGCGATTACCAGTGGAACAGACCCCGAAGTTTTAGACACGGCGGTCGCCTTTCGATGTGCCCACCCTTGACCGGGCGAGTCACTTGGTGGATGTGAAATAAACTCTTCCGCCGACTTGAGCTCTCGCTTGGCAGACGAATCAATCGATTGGATGATTGCGCTAAAAGCTGTCCGAGGCCTTCTTCAATAAGATTAAATTATAATTGCGAGACAGCATTACTATACTTCTCAATGTGTTCTTACCTCGACCCAGCAGGTAAAAAATAGCGGCACCGCTCTGCGTTGAACGTGTACAACTGCCATCGCCGCGGGCGGTGACCGGTCTGTCGCCAAAATTTTAAAAAGCCGACGTGTTAAAGACGCCCGCGTGGCCCCCGCTCAGCAGTCGCCGATCGACTCGATGGATTACGGGGAGTGCTTAACGTTGAAGCCGAGTTGCCGCGGTTTCGATCGTAAAACTTGATCATGCATGCTTTTTTCCTAAAAGCAATCGTATTAAAATGTCGGCCGCATGTCTGGGAGTGAGATCCATGTCAGTACGAAAAAACATTCCAGAGTGTCCTCCGCCTTCAACGCAGGAAAAATCGAACAGCGGTCGCGTTTTTGAAATCCAGTTAATCACGCCGATGTTCGGCGGCGGTGTAGAGACACGGACCAACGATCCAAGTTTTGCGATCCGCCCGACC
>CALDHM010000021.1 GCA_937941455.1 uncultured Pirellulaceae bacterium
TATTTGCTCCGCTGGATCGAAAACTCTCGAAAAGGTTCATCGTGAACCGACGGTTTTTTTCGGTTGACCGTAGGTGAACCAGCCAACGGGAATGCAGTCCTTGAATTAGCACCGAACGCCAGCAGGCAAAAAGTTGGTTAGGCCCATGACGCAACGATTTTCATTCGACAACAATGAAAATAAGCTGGAGATCGCCGCAGTCGATTTTTCTCGGCTGATCGGAAAGTTCCTGGTCGCGGCTCCATACTGGATTCAGAGTCCTTTCAGCCGCTCGGTGGTGCTCGTTCTGCAGCTAAACGAACAAGCCGTCTTTGGTGTCATCGTTAATCGTCCGGCCGATGCCGATTTGAAGAAAACTTGGCTGATGGTTTCGGGCACCCCTGCTGCGCAGGCCGATCGGCTGCACGTGGGCGGCCCGGTTGGCGGGCCGATCTTCGCTTTGCATTCATTGGAGAATTTCGCCGAAATCCAGATCGACTTAAACCTGTATATCTCTGCGAACTCCGAGGCGATCCACAAAATCATAAAATCGGGCGACCCCCGCTATCGCATTTTTTGCGGGATGATGTCGTGGCAACCGCAAGAATTGGCGGCGGAACTCGCGCTTGGTTTGTGGTTTCCTCTTGAGCAGAATGCAGACCTTGTCTTTCCTCAGCAGCAGATCGAGTGGGAGCAAGCGGTGGTCGAATACGGACGGCTCTGCTTGACCGAAATGTTGGGTGGAAGGCCACTCGCGGGCCAGGCCGAGTTGAACTGAGCGAGGCCCCTGAAAATTCGTCGCACGCGATGGCTGAACTGCAGAACCTCCTAAGTTAGATCGCGATTCCGCAGCTTGACTTTCCCCTGGCGATCGAGGTTTGTCGCCATAAAAACTCTGTCGCCTTCACCTACCGCCTATTATTTTTAGGAAAACTCGGCCAAAATGGGGGTAATTGCGTAGGATGATAGGGCCTGCTGGGCTGCGAGCGAAGACCTTGGTCGCGCGGAGCGACAGTACGGGGTCTTAGCCGACCGCGGTGGCGGCTAACGCTCGGACTTTCGTGTTATGCTAACGGGATTTTTTTTATCGAGGTTTCCAATGAAGATACAACAGTTACCGAATTCGGCTCTGTGGGTTGTTGCGACGCTGTTGGCGGTTGCCGTCGGCTGCGACAACACGCTCAACGTCGGCCCCACGGCCCAAAATGCGAAAACGGCAACCGGTGGCGGGCACGGCGACAGCGAGTGCCACCACGGACCCAACGGCGGGGACATTTTTGAGATTGAAGGCCAAGAATTCGTCGGCGAGCTTGGCTACAACAAATCGAACGACGTCATCACCATCTATTTGCTCAACAAAGACGAAGAGACTCCGCATCCGATCAAGGCCGACAGCATCATCGTCAACTACACTGGCGGCAAGGAACCCGAGAGCTATACCCTGGCCGCAGTCGAAAAGGATGCCGACGGCAAGGCGTCGGCGTTCGCACTCGACAGCAAGCCGTTGTCGATGATCATCTTCATGCCCTGCGAAATCGTCATGAAGGACGGAGATCAGGAAATCACGGTGAATCTCTCGAAACGGCATCGTCACAATCACTGATGGTCGCTTCGCAACGCTAATGCTCGATCGCACCCCGCGGTGATACCATGGTTTTCGAACAATCGCTCGAACGGACCAACCGACGCTCGCCCGCCGATCGGTTCGAGGATTTTTTGCGAAGCCGTGGGATGCGAAACACCCAGCAGCGGCGGATCATGCTCGACGTCGCCTTCGCGCAAACAGGCGTGTTCGATGCCGAGCAACTCATCGAGCAACTTCCCGGGAAGTCGTCGCCGGGCTACGTCAGCCGCCCGACGGTTTATCGCACCTTGGCGGAATTCGTCGATGCAGGATTGCTGAAGAAGTTCGAACTCGACGGGCGGTCGGTTTATCAACACGACGCCGGTTCCGAACAAATCGCGCATTTGTTCTGCGTTGAGTGCCGTTCGCTAGTAGAAATCCGCTCGGCAGTGGTCATGGAGTCGATCCAGAAAGTTGCCCAAGAGAGTAATTTTCAGATGACCGGACATCGGCTGCTCGTCCGCGGGACTTGCCAGGACTGCCGCCAGCGGCGGCGTCGCACCAAACGCCGCGTCGATTTGGTCTGATGACTTCGCCGCACAACGGGCCAGGATTTTGCTCAACAGGAAGTCATGCTACAGGATATTTTTTCAGACTTGCAGTGGCGGGGTTTGGTTTACCAAACCACGAACCCCGAAAGCATCGGAGCGTGGCTGAGGGAGCGGAGCCGCGTGATCTATGCCGGTTTCGATCCGACCTCCAGCAGTTTGCACGTCGGCAATTTGATGCCGCTGTTGATGCTGCGGCGATTCCAGCGCGCGGGGCATCGCCCACTGGCTCTTGTCGGCGGCGCGACCGGGATGATCGGTGACCCCAGCGGCAAAAACGCCGAGCGGAACTTGCTGTCTGCGGACCAGCTTCGAGCCAATGTGGCAGGCATCGAGTTGCAGTTGCGACAGTATTTGGAGTTTTCGGGATCGGCGTCGGCCCGCGTCGTGAACAATTTCGATTGGATCAGCCAATTTTCTGTCATCGACTTCTTGCGCGATGTCGGCAAGCATGTGACGGTCAATGTGATGATGGCCAAGGATTCGGTGAAGAACCGCCTCGAGAACGAAGCCGGAATCAGCTACACCGAATTCAGCTACATGCTGCTGCAGGCTTACGACTTCGTCCATCTGAATCGGCAGTTCGAATGCGAGATGCAGTTGGGGGGTAGTGACCAGTGGGGCAATATCACCGCAGGTATCGACCTCGCTCGGCGTCTGAACGGAAGTCATCTCCAAGGGATGACTTGCCCACTTCTGACCAAGGCCGACGGCAGCAAGATGGGCAAAACAGAAACAGGAACGATATGGCTGTGTCCGCAGCGAACCAGTCCGTATCAGTTTTACCAGTACTGGTTCAACACCGACGATGCCGATGTCGGAAAATGCCTGCGTTTTTTGACGGAGCTGAGTCATGACGAAATCGAAGCCCTCGACCGCGCCCGCGAATCGGTACCGCAGGAGAGGCAAAGTCAACGTCGTTTGGCCGAATCCCTGACCGGGTTCATCCACGGCCCGGCAGGGCTGGCCAAGGCACAACAAGCGGCTGGGATATTATTCGGTCAGGAAATCGCCGACTTGAATGACGATGACTTGCAACAGATCTTTGCCGATGTCCCCAGTTGCACGACTCCGCGAAACGTTTTTTTCGAATCGGGACTATCGCTGGTCGATGCTCTCGTGTTGTCGAACTTGGCGAAAAGCAAGAACGAAGCCCGCCGATCGATCAGCGATGGAGGAGTTTACGTCAACAATCGCAGGATGGACGCTGTGGATCTGGTACTGGGCCGCGAACATTTGGCTAGCGAATCAATGTTGGTGCTCCGCAAAGGCAAGAAAAACTACGCCCTGCTGCGACTGATTTGATTAGCCCGTCCGGTTATCGCGTCCATCCCAGTTGCAGTGTAAAATAGGGCCACGGTGAAAAACCGGTGAGAGAGTGCTGCTCCGTCGTGCGAATCAGCCGTCGAGCAGCCGCCGAAGGTGCAAGGTGCCCTGAACCGCTCAGGCAAACGAATCGCCGGTCTGAAACATCGTCTCTGGAGAGAGATCGCAGCCAAGCGATCCACCGAAGGGGCAAGATGCATCCATCGCATCGCATCTCTCAGGTACCTGGACAGAGGGGCAATGGCCATTCGCATCGGTCCAACGACGTTCACCCCGTTCCCTCAGGAGAAAAGCCATGGCTCGCACTAGTCGCCTCGCTCCCTTCGTTTCACGGCACATCGGCCCCCGCGAGGAAGAAATCCAACGGATGCTGAAATTCCTCGGGTACAAGTCCCTCGAGGCGTTGACCAAGGACGTAGTGCCCGCCGCAATCGCCGAAAACAAACTTCCCAAACTCCCGCCGCCTGTCACCGAGGAAGAAGCACTCGCCGAGCTCAAGTCACTGGCCAGCAAAAACAAAGTCGTTCGTTCCCTGATCGGCCAGGGCTACTACGGAACGCATACACCAAAGGTCATTCAACGAAATGTGCTGGAAAATCCCGCTTGGTACACTGCCTACACTCCGTACCAGCCGGAAATTTCGCAAGGACGTCTGGAAGTTTTGTTCTACTTCCAAACCATGATCACCGAATTGACCGGGCTGGAAATCGCCAACGCATCGCTGCTGGACGAAGCCACCGCCGCAGCCGAGGCGATGACCCTGTGCCACCGCAGCAGCAAGAATAAAGGACATCGATTCCTCGTCTCCCGCCAGCTTCACCCGCAAACCATCGAGGTGATCCAATCGCGAGCTCGCCCACTGGGGATCACCGTCGAACTGTTCGACGATCCGCACGCGATCAGCGATTGGCACGGAGTGTTTGCGATCATCGTGCAGTACCCGGAAACCGATGGCCACGTGAGGGACTTCAGGGGCTTGTTCGCCACGGCGCACCAACATGACGCGCTGGCGATCATGGCCACGGATTTGCTCGCCTTGATGCTGCTCGAATCCCCCGGCAAACTGGGGGCGGATGTCGCCGTCGGCAACGCACAGCGGTTTGGCGTACCGCTCGGGTTCGGCGGACCTCACGCGGCGTTCCTTGCCACCAAGGACGCCTACAAGCGAACGATGCCGGGCCGCCTGGTCGGTCGCTCCATCGATCGCCATGGCAAACCGGCTTACCGGCTGTCGTTGCAAACCCGCGAGCAACATATCCGCCGAGAAAAGGCCACCTCGAATATCTGCACCGCCCAGGCGCTGCTGGCCATCATGTCGACGTTGTACGCCTGTTATCACGGCCCAGAAGGCTTGCGGGCCATCGCCCGCCGAGTCCACGGACTGGCGGCTACCTTCCACCGCGCCGTGCGGGCAATGGGGTTCAAGACGCGGACCGATCAATTTTTCGACACGGTCACTGTGGAAACCGGCGAGCGAACCACTGCGATCATCGACAAGGCGTTGCGAGCCGGATTCAATCTGCGGCGACTGAGCGACACCGAGGTGTCGCTGGCCTTCGACGAAGTGTCCACGGAAAAAGAAGTCAAAAAGGTTCTGAAATGCTTCGGTGACGGCCAATTCGTTTCAGCTGAAGAAACCGCGCTCCCCAACGATCTGCTCCGCGACGACACGATGCTGACCCAAGAAGTTTTCCACAAGTACCGCAGCGAAACTGAGATGATGCGCTACCTGCGCCGTCTCGCCGAGATGGACATCGCCCTGGATCGGGCCATGATTCCGCTCGGTTCCTGCACCATGAAGCTCAATGCGGCCGCCGAATTGACTCCGGTGACCTGGCCTGAGTTCAACAGCATTCATCCGTTTGCCCCCCGCGACCAGTGGAAGGGCTATTTGATGATGATCGAACAACTCGAGCATTGGCTCTGCGAAATCACCGGCTACGACGACATCTCCTTGCAGCCGAACGCTGGCTCGCAGGGAGAGTACGCCGGCCTGCTGGCCATCAAGGCCTACCATGAATCGCGGGGCGAAAAGCACCGCAATATTTGCTTGATCCCCAGCAGTGCCCACGGCACCAATCCCGCCAGCGCTCAAATGGCTAACATGGAGGTTGTCGTGGTCCGCTGTGACAATGCGGGCAACGTCGATCTCCACGATCTCGATGAGAAAATCGCCGCTTATCCTGACCGCATCGCCGCCATCATGATCACCTACCCGTCGACCCACGGCGTTTTCGAAGATGTCGTCACGGCCGTCTGCGACAAGGTGCATGCCGCAGGCGGACAGGTTTATATCGATGGGGCCAACCTCAACGCCCTAGTCGGTGTAGCCAAACCCGGCAAATTCGGTGGCGACGTCTCACACCTGAACCTTCACAAGACCTTCTGCATCCCGCATGGAGGGGGAGGGCCAGGAGTTGGACCGATCGCCGTGCGTGCCCATCTGGCACCCTTTTTGCCCCGCGATGGCGTGCGAGAGCAACGTCAAGGCGCCATGGTCAGCGCGGCACCATTCGGCAGTTCCAGCATCCTGCCGATTTCCTGGATGTATATCCGCATGATGGGGGCCGAAGGTCTGCGGCGAGCCACCCAAGTCGCCATTCTCAATGCGAACTACATCGCGAGAAACGTGCAGATCAATTATCCGATCCTCTACACCGGGAACCAGGGCTTGGTGGCTCACGAGTGCATTCTTGACACGCGCCCCATGGACAAGGCCGCTCATGTTACGGTCGATGACATCGCCAAGCGTTTGATCGATTTCGGATTCCATGCCCCCACGATGTCATTCCCCGTGCCCGGTACGCTGATGATCGAACCGACCGAAAGCGAATCCCTGTACGAACTCGATCGCTTCTGTCGGGCGATGAATCAGATCTTCGCAGAATACGAGAAGGTGAAATCCGGTGAATGGCCCGCCGACAACAACCCACTGCGCAACGCTCCGCACACCCTGAGCGCGATTCTCGCGGATGATTTCGGCAAGGTCTATTCACGCACTACAGCAGTCTGCCCGGATCCGGAAATCGATTATTCCGTGAAATATTTCCCTCCGGTGGGACGGGTAGACAACGTTTACGGCGATCGCAATCTCGTGTGCAGTTGCCCACCGGTCTCGAGCTACGCCGAACCGGAACAAGTCGCGCAATAAGCCTACCGTCAGCACTCACGTAGCATGGCCAATTTGACCCGTTAGCGTTAGCGATGCGACCTGCGGCGTCTTGCCCAATTCAATGCGTGGAGCTTCAGCCTCAGGCGCTGCCTTGCGCGCCGCTTGGCCGCGGCACACACTACCACGCTCGACCAAGGTAGTTCCAGCGGCACTCGCTCCGCGAATTGAGCGATGCCACCGGATCCAGGACCAATCACCGCGGTGCGATCGCAGCCCCCGCCGCGTTCCGAAAAACGGGAATATTCCAAAAATAGCGGCGGAAAATCCAAATGGCTACCAAAAAACTCGACAAGAATCTCCGACGGCTCTCGAACAAACAATCGTGGCAAGCCTACAGGTCGTGCTATCCTTAACTATGCCCTGCTCCTACCTGATTCGACGGAACGGATGGGCGTCCGGTTTTCCTGCGAACCGTAGGCTTCTTGTGCTTCGCGGCGGCAAAATTCGAAGGCGAGGGCTCGGATGACGCCATTCGCAAACTTGTCAAGGAACATCGAATGAAATCGAAAACGTTATGGCTCATCCTTCTGGCCCTTGGTTGCAGCGGATGTTTCCATGTGTTCGAGTTCAAGTCGGCAATCGTCGGTTCGGGAACCTTGCAAAAAGAAGTCCGCAATGTCGCCGACTTTCAGGAAATCGATCTGAGCGGCGCTGGTACTGTACACTACACGGTTGGTGATCAGGTGACTTGCGAAGTCGAAATCGATGACAATTTGCTCGAGCACATCGTCACCGAGGTCGAAAACGGCGTGCTCAAAATTTACAACCAGGAACCGATTGTCACGAGACGTGGGCTTACCGTTCGAATCACCAGCTCGAATTTAACCGGTGCTGCGATTCGCGGCGCTGGGACCCTGCATCTACGGAACCTGCAGGCGTCGAAATTCCAAGCGGATATTGCCGGCTCCGGCGACATCTACCTCCAGGGTCAAGTCGGCGATGTATCTGCCTCGATCATGGGATCGGGCAATATCGACGCTTTCGAAGTCAGCGGCGAAACCGCCGACGTGAGCATCTCCGGGTCAGGCACGGTCAAGCTAAATGCGTCGAAAAAAATCAACGCGCGAATTACCGGCAGCGGCGACGTTTTCTACATGGGCGAACCCCAAATCAATCAGACGAGCATGGGTTCAGGGTCGGTGAAACGTCGGAAGTAACAACCTGTTTTTTGTACTCGCGATTGCGGGTTGAATCGATTCGTTCATTGACGTTAGAATTGCAGCGTGTCGTCAACGACTTGGATTTTCTTTGATCCCCGAGCCCTGCGATGTCGCACAATACTCTCGCACCAATCACCGTCGGACCAGAAGTCTTTGAAACGCTGAACGCTGCCGTCGAGCGCAAGGTTTTGACCGCCTCGGCCGCAGAAAACATTCGAAAATGGCTCACGGAATCTCGTTACGGTGCCTATGTCCAGCAAATCCTTGAACATATCGAGCAGCAAAAGTGGGCCGCGCTCGACAATGCTTTTTGGACCGTCATTCCCTTCGGCACGGGCGGTCGCCGCGGCCGTATGTATCCCATCGGCTCGAACGCGATCAACGAACGGACAATCGGCGAGAGCGCTCAAGGTTTGGCCGACTATGTGAAAGAAGTCAAACCAGCTGGGCCATGGTCCTGCGCGATCGCCTACGACACGCGACACCGTTCGCGCGAGTTCGCCGAACTGTGCGCCGGCATCATGACCAGCAACGGATTCACCGTCTATTTCATCGACGATTACCGCAGTACGCCCGAATTGTCGTTCCTGATCCGCTTCAAACAATGCGATTGCGGGATCATGGTCACGGCCAGTCATAACCCGCCCAGTGATAACGCCGTCAAGGTCTATTGGTCGAACGGCGCGCAATTGATCCCCCCCCACGACAAGGCGGTGATTGCGAAGGTTGGCCAAGTCGAAGCTATCCATGCCGACGATTTCGCGCAGGCCGTCGCCGCCGGGAAAATCCGTATTTGCACTGCGGAAACCGACGCGGCGTTGCTCCAAGAGCACCTGCGGCTCAGTTTTCCCGGCCCCAGAGATTTGCGAGTCATTTTTTCCCCGCTGCATGGTGTCGGTGAATTCAACGTCAAAAGCCTCATGGAATCGGCGGGCTTTCAACAACTCGAGATTTACGAGCGGCATCGCACGCCCAGTGGAGATTTTCCCAACGTCCCCGGCAACATTTCGAACCCCGAAAATGCCGCGGTCTTCGATGAAATTATCGATCACGCCCGACGAACGGGTGCCGAATTGATTCTCGCATCCGATCCGGACTGCGATCGCATGGGGGCGGCTGTTCCCAAAACTCGCGATGCCTCCGGCGAATGGCAGGTCCTCAACGGCAACCAGTTGACCGTGTTGCTCGGCGAGTTCGTTTTGCGAAAATTCCGCGAGCAAGGGCGCTTGAACCAGCGGAGTTTCGTCGTAACGACGCTCGTGACGACCAAGATGCTCGAACGCATCTGCCGAACATTTGGCGTTCGCTGCCTCGCAGATAATCTGGTCGGATTCAAATGGATTTGCTCCGTGATGGATCAAGAGGGCCCCGACGATTTCGTTTACGGGAGCGAGGAATCGCACGGCTTTCTCGTGGGCCAACATTGCCGGGACAAAGATGGCGCGATCGCTTGCTTGCTCATGTCGGAATTGGCGGCCGAGGTGAAGGCGCAGGGGCGATCGGTCGTCGAACACCTGGACTACCTGTATCGCACGTACGGCTTTCACGGCGAGCGACTGATCACGGTGCAAATGGAAGGATCCGACGGCATGCGTCGGATGCGCGATCTGATGGATGAATTGCGGCATCGGCCCCCGCAGACGCTAGGAGGTTTACGCGTGGTGGCTCGCCGCGATTACCTGTCCTCGACCCGCTGGGTCGGAACCGAATCCTCGCCGTTGAAGGGTCCAATCGACAATTTAATCATCCTTGAAACCGAGGCGGCAGGAAATTATGTCGCCATTCGTCCTTCGGGGACTGAGCCCAAGGTGAAGTTTTACATGTTCACTTACCGGCCACCCGAGGAAATGCAGGATGGCCTGGATGCGGTTCGCACGGAGCTTAATCACCGTTTGGATAGCTTCGCCGCCGAATTGCAAACCTTCGCCGCTGGCATCCCCTGACGCAACATTTTGGTTACTCGAGGTGGCAGCTCAGCAAGGAATTGATCGGCTTCGGAACGCCGTCGGCATCCAGTAATCCGCCGCAGGGAAAGCGAGGGTCAACGCCGTCTTGCAATTGTCCCCAAATGATGCCGTGAACGCTCGGCCGCGTTTGAATCAAGGGGATGATCGAATCGAGAAAGCGGAACAACTGTTCATCGCTGATCGAACCGCGCACCACATTCAGGCCGCTGTTGGAAGATTGTTTTTGCTCGCCGACGACTTGTGTCGGAGCGATCAAACGGATGACCAGCGGCAAGCCCAATTGGCTCCACAAGTCGATCAAATCGAGCCACTGGATCGGGTCTCGGGGCAAGCTGCCGTTGGGCCAATAATCGAGATTGATATCCAGCCCAAGCATGGATATCATCGCCCCGCGTCGCAGCAATGAATCGGCGATCTGCAGCGGGTGAACGCCACCCACGCTCCAGGCCAATCGCTCAGCCCACGGCGTATCGAAACTCAACATCGTGGGGATGGCCAACTCGAAACGCTCGATCAAGCTCAACAGGTCCAACGTCATTTGCAATTGCTGCGGATAGCTCAAATGGCGATGCCCCATACCGTTGATACCGCTGACGACATGCAGCACATTCACCCGGTCGAGCGGACCGCGCAGCACCTCCGAAACGCTGTCGAGGATCGCAGCTTGCCGATCGTCGAAATTGTTGATCCTTGCCCAGTTCTCGGGCATTCCACCGGGACTAGCATCCAAAAACGGCCCTAGCACGAGGCCCATTTTCGATGACTTGGCGGCGTCGATCCGGGATACTTGCAAGACATCGGGAGGACACGGCAGCCGCTCGAGCATCTGAAATGGGTGCGAGCCCAGATTGACGCCGAACCAACACATCGGTTGCTCGCTGCGCTCGCGGCGCAGCGGCAATACTTGCTCACCGAAGAGTTCGCAGAGGCGAAAGATGGTGGCCAGCGAATGCCGGATCGACTCGTGGGCCGCTTCGTCGGCCGCGGCGATTTCATTCTGCCAAATCGAGTCGCCTAGAAAACGTGATGCGACTTCTAAACACTCGAAAACATCAGCTGTGATTTCGAGCCCCCCCTCCTGCCACAGCGAAAGTTGATTGCGTAGCCGATTCAACGTGCCGCGGGCCAGCTCACGTGTCAGATGGTAAGGCTCATCGTTTTCGAGCAAGGTGCCGGTCGACAGCACGAGTTCTCCATATTCCGGCAAAGCATAGGCCAAAAAAACGTGACCTGATTCATCTCGATTGCGGTGAATCCACAGCTGCCGACCGTCAAAGAAAATTTTGCAGGGCCAGGGAATTCCGTCCAGTCCTACCACATGTATTGTACTGGACACTCGCCGTTGTAAATCGATGCGCGGCGGTACGGTGAACACAATTTTTCCCATGTTTTCCCGTGCGGCCCGAATCGACTAGTGCTGCGTCAAACCAAAATTTGGAGATGGGGCGGATAGGCCTTCGCGCGAACGCCACCAATCATTTTCGTACAAAAAAGCGGCTGCCCTTGTCAGTCGCTGATCCTACAACACCAAGGTCGACAATGCACGAGGTGGGTTGTGGATTCTCGCTGGAACTCGAGCTAACTCCCCACCGTCGACAATGCCTGATCCGCAGCATCCCCTTCCGTCATCGGTATATGGGTAGGATGCCCGAGGCGGCTCATCAGCGAACCATAGGAAGAATACCACACGGGCACCAAGATGAGAATCAAGGCCGTACCCGTCGACAGTCCGAAAACGATACTGGCCACCATCGGGATCAGCACTTGGGCTTGCGTCGACGTTTCTAACAGAATCGGGCCCAGCCCGCCGATAGTCGTAAGTGTCGTCAACAAAATCGGTCGGAAGCGGCGTGTTCCCGCCTCGACAATCGCCTTGTTCAGCAAAACGCCGTCACGCACATTGTGATTGATGAAGTCCACCAGCACGATCGAGTCGTTAATGATCACTCCGGAAAGGGCGACGAGGCCAAAGAAGCTGAACAATGTCAACTCCAGCCCTAATAGGGCATGGCCGAGCACGGCTCCAACCAAGCCGAAGGGGATGATCGCCATGACGATCATCGGTTGGAAATATGAGCGGAATTCGAAAACAAGCAGAACGAAAATCGCCATCATGGCCACGAAGTAGCCGATCCCCATACTGATCAACGATTCGGTCGTGTCCGCTTGCTCTCCCTCCCAGTTGACAGAAATGATGGCGCCATGGCGTTCCTGCATCTCATGGACCAGCTTCGGAACGAACTCTTTTTGCATTTCGGCAATGATCTCGCGGGCGTTGGCCTGCTGCGCATCGACGTTGGCACTGACCGCCACCGCTCGTTTCTGATTGAGGCGATTGATGGTCGACAGCGATCTCGAAAACTCGATCGTCGCCACATCGAGCAAAGGCCGCTCCAGATTGTCATTGCCCCGGATCCGAATATTTTCGAAGGCATCGATACGTTGGCGTTCTTCCTGGGGATAGCGAACCAACAGTTTGACCTCGTGTCGGCCGCGTTGCAATCGCATCACTTCCTCGCCAAAGTAACTTGCGCGAATGGTACTGGCGAGGCTGTTCTCGTCGAGCCCCAGCGATTTGCCCAGATCGTTGAGCCGGAGGATCATCTCCGATTTGCCCAGGCGGGCGTCGTCCTGGATATCGAATACGCCGACTTTCTCCGCCAGATATTGTTTGCAAGCTTCCACAGCCTCCGGCAGATATTTCGCGTTTTGGTCGTTCGCCAAAATGCGGAACTCGATACCTTTGCCCCCCGGCCCCATCGACTCGGATGCGAAGCTCAACAACTCAGCCCCGGCGATCTTCGGAATCTCCTCGCGCCACATGGCGATAATGCGCTCCGAAGTCACACTCCGCAATTCGGGTCGCGTCAATTGAACTTCTACGTTAGCCACGTGGCTGCCGTTGGTGACTCCGGTGGGACCTTGGTTCGCGTTGCCGACTTCACCGATTTTGCAATAGATGTTCACGATAACTTCCTCGCCCGTATCGCGGCGAATTCGCTCGTTGACTCGTTGGATCGCTCGCTCCAATTGCAACGTCGCGTCGCGAGTATGCTCCACGGCGGTACCATTCGGGAAGGCAACCGTCGCGGTGATCGTCCGCGCATCGAGTTTCGGGAAGAAGCCGAAGGGAGCGATGCCACCGGCGATCAAGCCGATCGAGGCAATCAACATGGCCATTCCGACCGCCGTCGCGATCCGTCGATTCGCGAGGCTCCAGACCAGAATCGGTCGATAGATCGTTTCTACGAATCGCTCCAGCCCCATCGACATGGTTCGGTTCAGCCACTCCACGACTTTGACCAAAGGCTTGAAGACATACAGTATTGTGGTCACGATTTTCAGGAAGAAGTTGTCGGCGTGCGCCAGGTGCCCCGGCAAGATAAAGATCGCTTCGAACAGCGACAGAAGCAGCATCGAGATCACCGCCAGCGGCATGACCGAAATGAATTTGCCCATCACGCCGGTCACGAATAACAGCGGCAGAAACGCGATCACGGTGGTCATCACCGAGGCCAACACGCTGGGAATCACCTCCGCAGTGCCTTCCACTGCCGCCCGCACCGGGCTGAGCCCTTCCTCCATTTTCTTGTAAATGTTTTCGCCTATCACGATCGCGTCATCGACGACGATCCCCAGCGCCATTAAAAACGAGAACATGGAGAGCATGTTCAACGTCTGCCCCGCAGCAATCAAAATCAAACCAGACCCGATCAAGGCGACGGGAATCCCGAAGGCGACCCAGAAAGCCAAGCGCAGATTCAAAAACAGCATCAGGCAAACAAACACGACCAACAGCCCTTGCACACCATTCTCGGCGAGCAAGTCCAGGCGATCCCGCACATCGAGTGAAATGTCCCCCCACACCCGCAACTCATAACCGGCAGGGAGAACTTTTTTATCGACATAGTCACGAACCGTCTCGACGATGGTGAACAAGTCCTCCGATTCCGTTTTGGAAACACGGATGGCCATCCCCGGACGGCCGTTGATGACGTGCTCCGAAACTGACTCGGCAAATCCATCGATGACGACCCCAAGATCGCCGACCGTGACCACGTCCCCATTGGGCCGCGACATCACCGGGATTTTGGCGATTTCAGCCCCGGTTTCTCGTTTATTCTTACCGCGAAGCAAAACTTCTTCGCTGGCGGTTTCCATTTTCCCGCCCGGGATTTCCACGTTTTGAGCTCGAATCAACCCCGCCAACCGGGTCAACGACAGGCCATATTCCTGCAAGACACGTTCCGGAATTTCTACCGCAATCTCATACGGTTTGGCGGCGACGATTTCTGCTGACGTCACCGCCGAACTCGAGGGCTGGAACAATTTGGCGAACGGCCGACGAATCGGGCTCTGTGGCGGCACTGCGGGAAGGTCCAGCAATTCCTCGCGGATTTGCTCAGCCATTTCGCGCAGCTCGAGCTCTTGCCGCAGTCGCTCTTGCGGATCGGTCGAGCGGTCGGGACCAATCAAGCCCACGGTGATCGCCGGCGCACGAAACACGATCTGCCGAACCTCCGGCCGCTCACTGCGGGGGGGAAAGGTCGAAATCTGCTGGATGCGCGATTCGACGTCGTCGAGGACTCGTCGCGTATCGGCGCTTCCCTTGAGCTCGAGAATTACGAAACCAGAATTCTCTTGAGAAACGGACCGGATTTTCTTGATCCCTTCCAGATTGGCGACAGCGGCCTCGATTTTTTGGCAGATACCTTGCTCGACCTCTTCTGGCGTCGCTCCCGGGAATGGAACAGAGACCACCAAAATTTCGAGTTCGAACCGCGGAAAAACCTCGCGTGGCATGATCATCAGGCTGATCCCGCCCGTCATGAGCAAGACGATCAAAAAGACATTCAGCGCCGCGGAATTATCGATTCCCCATTTGATCAAGGACTTCATGTCAATCTCGTGTACTAACTTGGTTCGCTCAATTAATCGGGTAGTCCGCAACTGGGTGTTGCGGGAAAACATAACACTCCCCTCAATAACCTCAGCGGCCGTAACCCGCAGCGTGATCGAGGGCTCGTTTTGGGATAGGTTTTCAACCCGCCCGCGGCGGTTCCCCGCGCTTCGCTTCGGCCGGTTGGTTCTCGGCATTTTCGACTTGATTGACCGAATTTTCCGTAGCGGTGGGTGCCAAAATCACGGCCATTCCTTCGGTGGGCTGGCCCAACGGGGAAACCACGACCATCGCGCCAGGGGCCAAGCCACCCTCCGTCTGGCGGACAACCGCAAGATTCTCCCCCGCCGAATTCTCGCCGGCGGCAGCATTTGTGAGCTGATTGACGACCTTTACCGAATGACGCCGCAGTTTACCGTCTTCGACGGTCCAGACGATGCCACCACTACGGATCGATTTGGTCGGTACCGTCAAGAACCGGCTGCCATCATTGGCTGACGACGGCGTTTCGATCCGGCATTTAACAAACATGCCACGAACCAGAGCGCGATTACCAAGCCGCGTGCGAATCACAGGTTGATCCACCACGATGCGGACCGGGATCGTTTTCGTCTGCGGATCCAGTCCGATACCGTCATACCGCTCCAAAGTCCCCTGCCAAACAAAATCCGGTTCGTTCTGATCGAAAATTTTGACGGGCATCCGTGGCAACTGGTACGCGTGACGCGGATCATCAGCATTCGTCGCGTCACTTGCTGCGGCGTTCTGCCGAATCCACAGCAAATCGGAATTGGCGAGATTGCAAATCACTTCTGCCCGATGGGTGACTTCGAACGTCAGCAGCGGCGTGCCGATCGAAACAAAACTCCCTTGCTGCACGTTTTTGCGAACGATCACCCCGGTGTCGGGAGCTTTGATCAAAGTCTTGCTCAGATTGAGCTGAGCCCGTTCCAATCGCCGAGTGGCGAGATCCAAACCGCTGCGTGCTCGTTCCTGCCGGGCAGTCGCCGTCGCTTGGTTGTTTTGCAAGGCCACCAACTGGGACTCGGCGGCGAGCAAACTGCGTTTGACTTGATCCAACTCGCTTGCAGAGATTGTGCCGCCCAACCGTGTATTGCGGCTCAATTCGGCCTGCAATAATTCGACGTCGCGCCGCGCGATATTGATTCTCTGCTCCAATCCCTCGAGTTCCTTCTCGGTCTCAGTGATAGAGTTTTTCGATTGGGCGACTTCGGCTTCGGCCGTTTTGACTTCCAGCTCGTAGCTCTCGCGGTCAATCACCATAAGCGGCGTGCCTCCCGCGACAAACCCTCCCGGTTCGCATTCGGGAAAGACCTCAGTAATGATGCCGCCGACCTCGGCAGCCAAACTGATTTCCCGGTAAGGGACCACCGTACCAGAAACCGTAAGATCGAGATGACCACGATAAACCTCGACCGGCGCTGCTACTACCGTCGGGACCAACGTATTGCCGACTCGATTTTTCGGCTTCGGTTTGTTGAGATACAAATACACCGCCAGTCCGATGCTCATCGATACAACGACAGCGGAGACTGCCGTCTTGAGCGTCTCCGCCGCGTACCAGGCGGTTTTCGTTTTCGCTAGTTTATCCATGAAGCGAGTAGCCTTAAATTGAGTTGGCGAATTACGTCAAGCTTATCCATATTGTAAGGTTAGAAAAATAGGCAACCCCTGGTGCGTGCCGAAGGTCGCAAATCCGTCCAAATTTCATTGACGCACATTGGTCGCAGACTCGAGAGATCCGCGAATGCCGGCGACGGAAAAGGCGGCAATATGTCGGGCAAGAGGTTCGACATCGAAGGCTCCTTCCGACTCCTCTTGCCATGCCAACATGCTGATGATCGGCGACGCCAATCGGTAGTGGAGACACTGTCCAATCACGCTGAAACCACGCCGCAGGCGTTCCGCTCGGCTCAGTGTTCGCCCAGCGATCCGATCGATGATCGTCAAAAGACTTTCGAAATACGGAGCAAAATATTCCTCGACAATTTGGCGTCCTGCTTCGGAAGGGGCCAAAAATTCATTAACCAGCAATTTCATTTGCCAGTTAGGTTCCTCGCCAAGCCCTAATTTCCTCAGCAGTACCGTAACGAACCGTTCCAGCAACTCTTCCGCGTCGATACTGCCGTCAACCGGCGGGAAATCGAGGCCACCACCCTGGTGATCGCGAGCTTGTCGCAAAAGTTCCAAATAAAGCTTCGACTTGTCCCCGAAATAGTAATTAATGCTCGCCAGATTTACCCCAGCAGCGACCGAAATGTCCCGCACCGTAGCCTTTTGATAGCCCCGCTTAGCAAAAATTGGACCTGCGGCCGACAAAATCTTTTGCCTCGTGTTTGCTTCGTTGGTCATGTCGCCCCTCCCTTTAAAATTGCTGTTTGAGCGAGGTGAAACCCGCATTTAATTTCTACTGGCAACACTCCGCAGGGGTTCATTTCCTGAATTAAGCCCCAATTAAGCCCCCCTTTCCCAGAAAAAAAATCGCCAGATTCAGCCCTCAGGCGGCCGTCCCGGAAGCCGCTTCAGACGAACCCTCGTTCCCCCCCGCAACTTATGTTACAACTATATTAAACGCTCGTTTAATTGCAAGGTAAAGCCACGGCTTTCCAGGAAAAATCACGATTCAGGCCAAAAAATCGCTATATCTCGCCAAATCTTTAGCTATTTTCCCCCGACAACACACCCAAGCGACTTGATGCCCCCCAAAAAACCTCGGGATCTACCTTGCTTTGTCAGACGGCAGACCACTGATCCGCCCAGATTTTCCCCAATCAACCGCCGTCGGTTTCTGAGGACGCAACAAACCAAACGCCGATTGCCCCCGAAGGCCCTACTCCGTCAGTTCTGGCAATTTTTGCCTCATGCCTGTCCTTTTATAGACCCATCCTTACGCATCATTCCCGTTCTACTACGCGATACCACGACTTGCTCGATCGAATCGACTAGGGTTTGTTCCAGAACAATCCGCCGGAACGCGTCAGCGACCGGTTTTCGCGCCGCTGCGGGCTGGTAACTGGTATTTGCCGGGTTTTGAAACGAATCCTAACCAAATTCATCCGTGTCGCCGTTGCCAAGCGATGGAATTGGAGAGTAACATTGGCAGGCGGCGAGAAGGGGACGTCCGCTTTATTACAACAAGCGAACCGGGACACTTATGCAGGAGCTATTTGCCATCGCGTTTCGATCACGTATTGCCCCATTTCTTTTGGTCGCTCTGTTGGTCTCACCGCTACAGGCATTCCAAGGTCCGACGCGAGTCACCCTGAAAAACGGCTTGGTGTTGGAGGGCAAGGTCGCTCTGCTCAACGCCTATATCGTCGACGCTCGGTCAGGTTTGCCGTACGACGATTTCTCTCCCGAAAATGTCGTGATGGTGACTGACGGCATGCGGCGGGTATTCGTCAACAAAGATCGCATCGCTAATCGGCCCGACGATGTGATCGACGCTCGCGAGCGAACCTTTGTCTTGACGGGGCAAAAGGGGATGACCTTATCCGAAGGAGACTCCGAGGGTTATGCGTCGCGACTCATCAGCGTCAGCCCCTTTAACGAGTTTGGCCATCGCCAACTCATCGTACAAACCACCAATGGCCCCGAAGTTTACGTCCAAGCCATTACCGCGATCTCGCCAACCACGACCACGGTGGAATCCCTTCGCGGCCGCGAGAATCTGAACAAAAACTGGACGATGCAACTATCGACAGCCTCGATTCCGGCTGAGGTGCTGTCTCAAGTCATGCACCGGGAAATTACAGACCCAGAAAACCCCATCGACTATTGGCGAGTCTATGAGATCTTTTATGTCGGAAATATCCTGTGGGCCGCGCAGCGGGAACTCGATCGCATTCGCGAGAAATTTCCGGACCAGGCTGATGAGATTGCCGAGCAACAGGCGCGTATTCGCAGTCGCCAGGCTGCGTTGATTTTGGAAGAAATTCGCCTGCGCCGCGAAGTCGGCCAACCCAAACTCGCCCGTCAATTGGCGGAAACCGTCGCGGGCCAAACGCTGGGGGACGAAAGCCGCATCGCGTTTCAAGATACGCTCGACGAACTCAAAAAAGAATCTGAGACGATCGACGAAACTCGTCGCGTCATTCAGCAAACGGTGCAAGAATTTTTACAAACCGCGGCCACTCCCGAGTCGCAAGCAAGCCTGCGGTGGTTCCTCGATGAAATCGAGCAGAATCTGTCCCCGGCCAATTACCGCCGCTTCGACGCATTCTTGCGATTTCTGAATGATACGACCCTGACCACCGAACAGCGGGTGGCGCAGATCGTGAGTAGTTGGTTCCTGGGGGGCGCTGACATGGTCAACAATTTCGCGCTGGCGGAATCGCTGCCACCGGTTTACCAACTGGTTCGCCGCTACCTCGCCGCCGAAACCAGCCCTGCCGAGCGGCAAAACATCTTGGCTGAAATCAAACGCTACGAGGGGGGGGCACCGCAATATGTCGCCGCGATGCTGAAACAGATGCCACCAGTGCAGCCTCCCGAGTTAGGGAGCTACACAGGGGCGACCCCGCTGACCTTCGAAATCTCAATGCCGAATTATCAATACCCTGACGCCCCTCCCTTGAGCTTCAAGGCCCACGTTCACCTCCCCCCCGAATACGACCCCTACCGGAAATACCCGCTCTTGGTCCTGCTGCCACCAAGTAGCGACGCGGCGGGGTACATGACGTTTTGGGCCGGGGACTACGATGCGAAACTCAACATGCGCAGCGGCTTGGCCTCGCGCAACGGTTACGTGACGCTGGCCATCGATTGGTTGCTGCCGGGACAAAACGCTTACGGCTACTCGACCCGCGAGCACATGGCTTGCCTGAAAGCCCTTCGTCAATGCTTCCGGCAATTTTCCATCGACACCGATCGGGTGTTTCTCGCTGGCCACGGCCTCGGTGCCGAGGCGGCCTACGACCTTGCGATTTCGCACCCGCATTACTTCGCAGGAGTCGTCGGCATCTCCGGCCCGATCGCCAAATACGCAGAGTTCTACAATACCCACGAACATCTGGGCTTGGCGGTCTATTCCGTCGTCGGCCATAAAGACCGCTACACCACGATGACCTCGACCAAAAGCTGGAATAACTGGCTGAAATTCAAGAAGTCGTCGTTCGATCTGATCCTAGTCGAATATATCGGCCGCTTGGGCGAATCCTTCTACGAGGAACTCCCAGAGATTTTCGAGTGGCTCTCAGTCCAACGACGGAGGTGGCCGAACCAGACGGAAGACGTTGCCGTCAGCTGCAAGACCCTGCGCCCGTGGACCTGCCAGTATTGGTTCGTCGAGTTTACCGGTCTCCCCGAGGAAACCATGGTTCCCCCCGAGTTTTGGATAGAGACCGGCTACAAACCCCTCAAAATCGAATACCAGAAAAAAGGCAATCGCGTTATCAACATCGGTCCGGCCAAACAAGGGAACGTCACCGTCAGCCTCTCCCCTGACTTCTTCGACTTCGGACAGGAAATCGAAATCAAAAGCCGGGGCGACTTTAAGGGGTTTGTCTCCCCTTCCCTCTCCGTGCTGCTGGAGGACACGCGTACGCGTGGCGATCGACTACGCCCCTACTGGGCCAAGCTCAAGCACGAAGGCCGCAAATGGCAGGTCGTCGAGTGACTCCTCGGCCTCGCTTCCCCGTACGCTACTTCGGGCCATCCCCCGTTTTCGCTTTGGTGTAGCGGACTTCCATCATTTTTTGCTCGTGCTCATCGACAACCGCATACATCGTGAATGCTCGCGAGCCGTCGCCGTTGTAAACCACCACCATCTTCGATTTCGTCTCGTTCCCCGGTGGATCTTCGCCGACCCCGTGCGTCGCCATCGTTTTAGTGGCTTCGTCCCAAGTTCCCTGCATAGGCATCGGGTACGGACTGAGGGAGTCCACCCTAGCCCCAACGGATTTGTTTCTGGCAGGAACCTAGCCGGCCCGACGCCTCCCCGGGAAATCCATCTTCAGGAATGTCCCGTTCAACTGGCTAATCAGCCAAAAGTCCCCCAGCATGAAGTTGGTCTTCGTTCCCGTCGAAAACTCTGGCGGTGCGTCGGGGGCACTGAAGGCGGTGCGTTGGGGCACTCAAGAATTTGATCTCGGCATCCCTCGTTCCGACGTCGGCTCGCCGAAGTTTCATTTCATCTTGCCTCAACGCCACCGTCGTCAACGAACCAGTCACCAGAACAATCACATGGAATATCGATCAGACCATGTTACTGTGTTGTCGTTGGGACTTAAAAATATTTGCCGCGTGCTTCGCTAACGGAATGAGCACCAGGCAACCGGTGTTTTGGGCTATACCCACCGGATCATAGCGCAGCTTCAGCCAATGGGCGAAAGACCATGGCCAACAGTGTCCGCCAGCAGTCCTCAGGTTTGCGATGTCGGCCACGGCGCACACGCCCAGGTTAACTCATTATCGAACTGTGGCTTGTGTGCCGATCCATCGCCCGCATGGACAACGCAAAAGCCGCAATTGTTTTCGAGGTTGCCCGATCGGAGCTTACTACCGATATCGTTCAGCGTTTCATCTTACTCCTGAAACGAATCGCAAAGGCGACCGCCCCACTTACCACGCACAAACCTGCCAAAAGCATGTACGGCGTCAGCCCACTGCTTGACCGCGGTGTTTCCCGCCAACCTTCATGAACGATTCGGAAAATCCCGTAGCTGATCAGGTACAGATGAAACCACTGTCCCCGTAATCGATCCACGTGCCGGAATGACAAGCTCGCTACGAAAAATAACAGCTGAAACAGTAACTCCGCAACAGGCGCTGGCCAACGCTCCCACCCGAATTCGACCAGCCATCCGCCGAGCCACTCAGGTAAGTACTCGACCCTCACTCCACGACAACAGCCGTGCACCAGGCAACTGGCCCTTCCTAGGCCGATCCCCAGCGGCAACACCATTGCGAATTCATCCCCAAACCACTCGCGACGCCCTGCCAGGCGTTTGGCGATCTCGACTCCTAACCACCCTCCCAACAGCCCGCCGAGGATCGTCTTGCCACTCATCATGTAGAAAATCCACTGGGGATCATCTCGACGTACAAAAAGCCATTCCGCCGCCACAAAACCGAGCTTGGCTCCCACGAAACCTCCGAAAATGCCCCCGATCATGACGGGCAGGCGGTCAATCGAACGCGGCGACCGCCACATCCAATACACGATCGACGCAACCACCCCGAGTAGTAGCAGCAGACTGCTCAGCGGATTGAGAGGAACAAGCGGATGTTCGATCATCTCCGACCCTTCATACCTGCCAGAGCATAATGGCGGCAGAAGCTATCAAGTTGTCCAGCGGGACCGATGACATGCACGCAGCAACGATCGACGCGATGCTGGTCGTAGGTCCAAGCATCCATGAATGGCTTGATCACCAACCGTAAAACGGTTCGCGGCCCGACCTCGAGCGACTTCAACATCTGCCCCAATGGCTCGCTTTCGCAACCGCATTTCATCAAATCCGTCACGTTGAAATTCAATCGATCTCGCAAAAACCCCTGCAAGCTCGGCAAATCGATTAACGACGACAGCCCGATCAAGTGATCCCCGTCGCGGATCAGGTAACCCACCGTATGGCAATTGGGATCTCCGCACGGCAGCGGCGTAAAGTCTGCCTCGCACAATCTCCCCCGCGACTGCGCGACGACATCCCGAATGATGTCCGCCACATTCAATCGCCGAACTTTCGGCCATTTGATGTCTGGCTCCCGCGCCGTCGCCAAATCGCCGCGAGCCGCCGTTTCGCGCTCGCCTGTGGCGTCCCCGAATTTCGCCAAATCGCTGAAGTGGGGCGCGGCAGATTCTCCTGCGACTCGATTGAATTCGTCATAAACGCGACCAGAGCCAAACATGGGTTGCCAAGTAATCCCCGAAACCCACGGCGCATCGAGGGCGATCTGCAACACATCCCCCAAATGATCCCGATTATGTTGATCGACGGTCATCGCCAAATTTACTGGTATCTCAGCCTCTTGGCATTGCTCGATCACCCGATGGCGAGTTTCTCTCAGATCGACCCCACGCAGCGTTAACTGGCCTGCCAACTGCGGTCCGTCGTATTGCAAATAGATCTCCAACTTGCCGAACCGCCGCCGCAACTCTCCCAATCGCTGGGTAAAAGCCGGATGAATCAACTTCACGCCGTTGGTATTCAGTAAGACGTGGCCGATGTCAGGGTTGGCCAAAGACCACTCCAGCAATTCAAAGAATTGCGGATGAATCGTCGGCTCGCCACCCGATAATTGCAGGATGTCGATCTTCCCCTTTCGCCCGGTCACTGCCAACACTCGCTTGCGGAATTCGGAAAACGCCAAGGCATCGACGTGATGCTCGTGGGGACTGTTTGCAAAGCAGACCGGGCAGGCCAAATTGCACGAGTTGACAATCTCGATCAACGCGATGCACGTACTCAAATGCTCGACCCCGCCGCAGCCAGCTCCGCCGCACCCGCGACCGCCGTCGGCAGCGCCTGTTGGTAAAACGGGCAGGCCGACCGCCGACGGATTCTGGGACGCCACTGGCAGATCCCCAATCGCCGCAGCACCAACCGACAAATAATAAAACCGGTCGTTGCTATTGATCACCGCCGCGAACGCGCCATGATCGGAACAGATGCGGTGCAACTGTATTTCCTCACCAACGCGCACGACCGTCGCCGGGACATTCCGCAAACACTGCGGGCACAAGCTCGTCGTATGTTTTAGAATCTGCATCTTCACACTTGACTGCGGCGATCGTCAACTTGGAACATTGAAGTGGACCATTTCAAAATCGCTCCGAAAACTGGCTGACAATATACCCAATGAGCATGGTGCGACGCAGCTTAACCCTTAATGCAACCTTCGACGATGGTCTCTTCTCTTCGCTGGTGCGGAGGCCAGAGCGATTCGATCACCACAAATAAAACGATGCGCAAACCGAATTTCCCCAAATTGGCGGCACGGTACGCGGCAAACGGTTTACGTTTACGCCACAATCAAACGTTTCACGTCAGAATCATCGCGCTGCCACGGCCCTCAGCTAGATTATCACCCAAAAAACGTGGCGGTTGAAAACGAGCAAACGCAACCACCAAAGAACAAGCTAAACCACCAGATCGACTGAAAGATCCCTTGCACCCAACTCCCCAACCAAACTGGTGCCTTTCCACCCACCAGTTTTGAAAAGTAGAACCCGAGCCCAACGCCGTACACGAGACCGACAAACGTTAACGCTATGGGAGTTATCATCAACAGGGACAACCCATCGCTACCGACCATTCTGCCCAAGCGATCGAGCAACTCCGTATTAATGGCGAGAATCAGCGTCAATAGCGGCAAAACCGCCGGTAGCAGAAACACGCACAGCAAAATCCTCCAGGATGAAATCTCAACTCGCGTGCTTTCCGCCGGACTTGCGGCTTCGAACTCTGGCGGTACAAAAGGATTTTCGGCAGTTTGTGTTTCTTTTGGCTTCATTGATGCCTAACTTTGCTTCGGTGACCACTTACTTAACCCCGCCACACGCCGAGCCGATTAGTTTACCATGTCCGAGCAAACCCTGCCCTTCCTGATCTTAGCCAGACTTTTTTTAATCGATTTTTAAAGAAATACGCACATCGATGCGCGATTAAGCGATACACTGGAAAGCCATAAACGCGCGTTAGGACCTGTCACCTACACCGGTGTTGAAGACGCCGTAGAGCGACTTAATCATCCTGAAGTAAACTGCGAGAAAAAACGATCATCTACCCCGCCGTCCAAGGTGCAGGCTTGGCAGGTTCGAGCCCATGAACACTTCAAAACGGCTTCCACCAAAATTTGTCCGAAACCTATTTCGGCCCCTTCTCCCACCGGTCCGTTTCCACGGCGATGTCGGATTTGTTGTTAAAACTCGGGATGGTCTCACTGGTTTTGGACTATCGAACAATTTGAAATAGTAACAAGCGGGGTTTTTTCGCGGTTGGGCAGCGAACAAATAAACAAGACAATCCACCCATGTCGCTAGTTGCCAACCGAATTGTTGCCGAACCAGGCAATGCCCCCAAGCCTCAGTTCGGCGGCAAGTTTGAAGTTTAGTTTTTTCCGGCGACTGGGTGAGCGTCGCCGTTCTTCCTTGACTCGCAGTTAAATGATGACTCAAATCCGATCAACAGATAGCTGGAATCGCGGCGATGCCAAATTTTTCGATGTGCGGTACTCGCGAGCGCATTCTTGGAGCTTCGATAGTGGTGCGGTTGTTTCGGCTTCGGCCTCGCCACAGATCGTACCAGTGCCTTACTCGAACGAATCGGCTATTGATCCTGAAGGAGCGTTTGTCGCATCGCTGTCCAGTTGTCACATGCTCTGGTTCCTTTCCGTAGCAGCTAAACGAGGCTTTTGTGTAAATTGCTATCGCGACGATGCGGTTAGCGAAATGACGAGGAATGATGACAACCAATTGGTGATATCGAAGGTTCGACAACGACCTAACGTTGAGTTGATGTTGACTCGACTGATTCAAGGTATTGAGGCCATTGCGGAGGATCGAATCGAGTATGAGTTCGGGTACGAGTACGGGGGCCACCATGCTGGGTTCGAGTATCAGCCCAGCCGGGAATCCTGACTACCGAACGGTTGTAGGGAAGCCCTTCAACAAGTCTGTCCTGATGGGGACTACCTTCATGCGAACTTGGCAAACCGACGAGTTGCAGAGCTGAACTTCCAGAAGTGTTCTCATTAGCCGTACGCGGAAAGCGGCGAAAGTCAACTCGACCGCGAGCGGTGATTAGTACCTATCCCGCAGAGCGACTGCCGACAGAGGCGACGACGAAGGCGGCGCTGAGCCGGGGACGCGGCGAACAAATCGGATTTTTACAGAGTCGCGGCATAGGAATTGTGCCTCGGCGTAGGCATGGTGCAAGGCCCCGTAGATAGGTCTCGGAGATGTCATTAAACATGCAAGACAAATGACTTTTTCGTTTTCGTAGCGATTAACGATGAAGGTCTGCTCTGGGTAGGTCCTGGTCCAGGCTTTAACTTTTTTGGCGATGCGGTTAAACTAGATAGGGAATCGAGAGGCCCTGGAAGAAGACGATTCGTATACAGCAGGTGGCAATTACCCGCACGAAATGATCGGTCGCAAAGGGCGAGGTTCGACGTGGAAAAAACGAGAGTAGGGCCTTTCGAGATTCTCGAGCGGTTGGGCAGCAACCGTCGGCAGCGAGTTTTTCGTGCCTTGCAAGTTGAACAGCAGCGTGAATTCGCACTCAAATTCATCAGCATCCCGCCGAATTACGATCGCGAGCTTGCGCTCAAAAAATTGCGGCTAGAGTTTGCCGTCTTGCGAGAGTTGCGGCACCCCAACTTGGTGCGTATTTATGGTGCTGGCGTCGATGGGGACTCGATTTTCATCGCCTCGGAGCTTGTCGACGGCGAGTCGTTGGCATCGCTACTTTCCCGCCGCGGCCGGATGGCACCCGACTTGGTGGTCGACTACGCGAGGCAGGTGGCCCTGTGCCTGGAGTACTTGCACGCCCAGGACATGATTCACAGCAAGATCACGCCCGACAAGATCTTGATTGATCGCGACGGCACCGTCCGCTTGACGGACTTGCGGTTGAACCGTTCGAAGAAGCGTCGCTGGGACAACACGCGCCAACGTGACGCCGAATTGGCTGCTTACCTGGCTCCGGAACAATTGACTGGATTTGCCACGGCGAAATCGGATCTCTATTCGCTGGGGACCATCATGTACGAAATGCTGGTAGGTCGACTGCCGTTCCCGGCCGAGAATATCGCACGGCTAACGCGGCGGAAACTGGAAGATCGCATCGAACCGGTGGCGACCCAAGTCCTGTCGTGCCCTGTTTGGCTGGATCGACTGGTGATGCAGTTGATCGAACCGACCCCCCGGAAGCGTCCACATTCGGCGCACGCCGTAAGGTTGGCCCTCGAGGAAATCGTGAGAATCGACGCGACGAAGCGCTCGGCCGTCGATGAATTGTCGGGGGCATTCAATCCGTTGCATATCAACGTGGACAAGTCGGAAGCACGTGCCTTGCTGAACAAGGTACAAGTCGAGGGCCAACCGTTTTGGAAGAATTGGCGACATTGGACAGCGATGGCGGGAGCAATCGCCGTGACGACGATGTTGATCTTAATATTATGGATGCCGGCCAACGTGCAGCGGACGATCGATGAGGCACGGGCTTTGGTGGCATCACGGGACCCGCAAGCGTGGGCCAGGGCTCGTGAGAAGTTGGCAGATATCTTGAGCGATCGGCTCTCTGACGAACAGCGGCAAGAGATCGACGAGATCATCTTGCGATCAAAACGCCAGTCGCTGTTGCTTCAAGCCAAAAACGGGGAATCGAGTGCGCTCGACACCGAACCTGTTCGGCGTTTCGTCGAGGCTTTTAAGCTCGAGCAAGACTTCGAGTTCGACCAAGCTTTTCAGCTTTATCGGCAACTTGTTGACGGCTTGCCGACAATGGACGAACACGTCCGTAGAGAAGCTCAGCAAGGTCTGGTCCGCACGGATTTGCTGCGGGATCTACCCGCCGGTAAAGTCGCGCTGTTGGCATGGATCAAGCAAGCCACCGTGACGACCAAGCAGCAAGAAGCACGGCTGCGCGATTTGCTGCAACAGTTGATCGACACGTACGAGTCGATGCCTTCGCACGAGTCGCTATTGCAAGCTGCCAAGCAAAGGATCGAAGACCTGGACGCGAAACAGCGGGAGGGTCAAACCTCGGCCGAAATTGGCAAGGGGCATCCTGAGTCGGCCAATCCAGCAGGCTCGACTGCAACGAAGTGACTCCCATCTGGCTGGCAGTCCCGAAGTGACAGTTAGAGTATTACCGCGATCCGTTTGGATCTTGCGATCCAACGCTGAAACATTGAGCAATCGCAGCACTTGAGCCCGCTGCATCAGGATGCGCGGCGCTAACCTCGGCAGAACCATCAGGAGCCGCATCGCAGGCCGATTCCGTTCCGATCAAGCGTAGACCTATTGCTTGCCGCACAACGCGATGCGCGCCGCGGCAAATTCGGCAGATGCGGAACATTTCGCGATGATTCACAGCTTTTGCCCAGGCAACAAGGTTTTCGCAGACAGTCTACCTTGCCGCGGAGACGATCTCAGCCAGCGAAGAATGGGATATTTCGTAGTTCTGGCGAGACGAACGATGATGATCACCCAGCTGATGTACCTGTGGAGCGTTATTTATATGGCCTTCGGACCGACCTTAATGGGATTCGATTCGAAGACGCAGATTGCGGAACAGCAGCGCCCCTTGACACGCCACGCACCGGTTCATCTGACTCCGATTGTTTTCGCGGTGCCTGATACAACTTTGGTGTTGGCTCACAGTGTTTCGACGTTTCGGCGGCACGTATTTGATTCCGCACGACAGTCTCTGAAAAAATCGAGCCGAACAGCCGCAAGCTTAGCCTGGTGGACGTTGACAGCCGCACGTGATTTTACAGATCGTTTGGAAAACGATTTTCAAACGTTGCAAGCCGAATTGATCATCGCGAGGTTAGAGCGTGCCGCTGCCGGTCAGCAAGGATCGTCGCCAGTCGGCGGAAGTTACAAGGTTCCATCGCGTCTGGCGAGTAGCCCACAGCTTCATTCCGGGCAGTCAACCGCCACGGTAGACCAACCAGCCCGCAAGTCGGAAACCACACGAAGTATTTCGGCATTGGCGCTGGCAAGGACTGCCCATGATGCGACGGCTTACGGCATGGAACGGTGCTGCGACGCCGTGGTGAACTTTGTTGAGGCAGGCCACACGTCGCTCGCGACCGCGCGAGCCATGGTGAAAGACTTGGTTTTTCAGGGTACTAACCCTGTAGTTCACGGAGATCGGCTTGCCGCGATTCGCGATGCTTTGAAATCCTGGCTAACGGTGAGAGCAAAGGTAGAGGACGGGAACCGTGAGTGACGGGTTGGCGATCCGCCGCGCCGATTCGCAGGCAACCATCGGCAGCGTCAACCGTTATCCAGGGACACCATTCGGCCAACCTGTTAGTCGCCCCGAGGACACGCGATCGGCATTTTAGGTTTTTTCGATAGTACCGGAAAAGTTGCATGGCGATTGCGGTCGTGAATTCATCGGAAATCGGCCGCCCACTTCGCGGGTTACCGCGGGATTTGCAGGGACGCGCCAGGTCCTATCGTGGGAATAATCGCGATTTTGCGGGTAATTTGCTACCGGAAATGACGCAAGTCGTGAGTTGCGGGTTTGACTTTGCCTCCGAGAAACCGATACAATGAGGGGGAAGAGCGTCAGGGGCGACGCTTCTGAAATCGCATTCTTGCCTGACCAAGCGTTAGAGCCACAAAATCCTCGTCTTCCGAAAATGGGTTTTTGGCCGGGGTTAACCGACGTTTGGCAAGACCGAGTTTTTGGCTAATTCTCGGTAGTTGAAATACGTTGACGGAGCAATATGGGCAAAATCGGCTATTTTTTTGTAGCAAAATCGTTTTTGCCAAAATAAGATGGATGTGACGCGATGCGGGCCACCGCATTGGGAAAAACAAATAAGGCAAGGCATGGTTTGGGACAGGTAACCGAGGTTGCCGCCCTCAAACCATTTCTATTGATTCGGAGTCGGAGTGAACTGACATGATCAACCGTCGCTCGTTAGGAGCCCTGTTGTCCGCGTTGATGGCAGCGGGAATTTTTAGCATCGCCCACGCGACTGCCCGAGATGGGGGTCGGCTTGAGAATCCTCAGGAGACTCGCCTCGCAACGTTCGATGATGCCACAGGCGAGACATCGTTTGCACTGAGCCTGCGTCCGCAACTGGACATGACCTCGTCATTCGCGAGCGACGTCGTGATCTTTGTCGACACGTCGGCCAGTCAAATTGGCCTTTACCAACGCGATTCGTTGGCTGTGCTAGAACAAATGCTCCATCGTTTGGGAGCGAATGACCGCGTCAAGATTTATGCGATCGACACCGAGTCGGTCGCCATGGTGAATTCGTTTGTCGCAGCGGACTCGAAAGAAATCGCGGTTGCTTTACAAAAATTGAAACAACGCACTCCCCTCGGCGCGACGGACCTGGCCGAGTCGCTGTCGTCGATTGTCGGCGAATTCGACGCTCCGTCGGCGGGACGCAACCGCAGTGTCGTCTACATTGGAGACGGCATTTCCCGAGCAGGGTTGTTGACCCAAGCTCGCTTCCAAAGGGTCGTTCGCGACATGGCTACCAAGCGGATTTCCTTTTCGGCTTATGCGATTGGACCTCAACGTAATTTCGAGGTCTTGGCGGCCATTGCCAATCAATTGGGGGGCAACATCTTCATTGACTCGGACGATCCTAACGCTGTGAAAATCGGTGCCGAAGGTCTGGCTCAAACCGTCCATGGCGGCATTTTCTGGCCCAAGGCTCCGGAGTTACCCAACGCGATCGCTGAGATTTATCCGACTACGATTCCTCCGCTGCGTACCGATCGCGACACGATCGTGATTGGCACGCTGGCAAATCGCGAGGAAATCAAACTGACACTGTCCGGGGAATTCAACGGCCAGACCATCACGATGAATTGGCCGCTCTCACCTGAAGCGTCGAACATCGAATTTTCGTTCTTGCCGCAATTGCTGGCGAATGCCCGCAAGGACGGCGGCCTGTCCCTTCCCACGATCGGATCGGCAGGGTTGCTCGAGGTGGCTCGACTTCTTTCGTCCACGAGCCACACCTTGACCAAGTTGGGCACGCAGTCGCTGGTTGCGGGCAATATCGTGCAAGCTTCGGCGTTGGCTCGCGAAGCCCTTGATCGCGACCCCGAAAACGTGGAGGCACAGGCGTTGAATTCGATGGTCGATCGGATGATCAACGATGGGGCGATGCTCGATCTGCCACAGGATCAAGATCAAGACCCACAACAAGAGCCGCGTCGCACCGACGAATCGGCCAACTCCTTGGAGCTGATCGGGCCTGCCAAACCGCGCCAAGAAGAAATCGACCGACTACTTTCCGAGCAGCGCCAAGAAGCGCAACGGCTGATCGGTGACGAAGAAGCTCGTGCTCGCATTATCAGCTCGCGTTTGAAGGCCGAGGTGGAATACGAGCTGAGCCGGGCCCGCGAAGAACTGAAAACCAATCCAGCTGGGGCCGTTGACCGACTCAAGGCAATGGTGGACATCATCGACCAAGCCAATGACGTCAGCGCCAACACTCGTGCCGACCTGCGGAATCGTCTCGAGTCGGCCTTGATGACCGCACGCCAACGTAAGCTGTCCTTCGACGATGCGATGGCCATGTCCCAAAAGCGAATTGCCACCGCGAACGAGTTGGCCGAGCGGGCCAGCGAAATCGAGCGGCGCGAGGAACATATGGCCCGGTTGATCAACCGGTTCCAATCGCTGATGAACGAGGGTAATTTCCTGGCCGCTGAGGAAGTCACGCTCGAGGCGATGAAGATGAATCCGGAATCTCCAGAAGCAGCTTCGGCCCAGGAATCCTCGCACCTGATCAACCACTACTTCCTAGAAACGGAGCTGCGCCGCTTACGAGAGTACAATTTCGTAGGCGCCTTGTATCAAACGGAAAAATCCTCGGTTGGCTTCCCCGGCGATCCTCCGCTGGTTTTCCCTGATGCCGAAACTTGGATTCAGAAAAAAGCCTTGCGTGCGAAATACCAAGACGTTCGCTTGGCGGGCAATCCGATCGACGAGAGCATCCTCCGGGTCCTGGACGATATCGTGACCACTGACAGCGCTTTGGGAAAGCCAATCGAGCAAGAACCGTTCAGCGAAGTCATGCTGCGGATCAAGAAGGAGTATGGCTTCAATGTCATCCTTGATCAGTCGGCGATCGACGACGCGTTGGACCCGGATACCGAAATTACCTTCGATGCAACAGGAATTCGTTTGAAGAACTGGCTGCGGCTGATGCTCAAGCCCCACAACGCGACCTTCGTCGTGAAAGATGAAGTTATGCGGATCATCTCGCTGGACTCGGCGAAAAACGAAGAGTTCTTCGTTCGCAACATCTACAGCGTCGGCGACCTCGTTGCACCACGCCAAAACTTTGGTGGCGGCGGCATGATGGGCGGCGGCATGGGCGGCGGCATGGGCGGCATGGGCGGCGGCATGGGCGGTATGGGCGGCGGCATGGGCGGCGGCATGATGGGCGGCGGTGCTGGACTTGGTGGCGGTTTCTGCATCCAAGACCAGCCTCTCTCGGTCAACACGGCAACCAACTCGGCTGCAACGTCAGAAGTCGATGCGACGGAGCGATCCACGATTGACATCAAAACTCAAGATTGGGATGAATTTTTCCGGAACAACACGCCCGATGCGAAAGATGTTCGGACCGCGGTCCGCAAGCTAATGCGGGCTGAGCAATACGACAAAACCGTCGAGCTCATCATGGCCGCGTTGAGGAACGACCAAGCTCAATCGTGGATGTACGAAGGGCTGGCTTTGGCAATGAAGATCAACAATGCCGACGATAGGGATATCGAGCGGGCCTTGATGTCGGCACTCGACCTGTCCGGCAATTACACCGATGCTATGATCGTGGCAGATTACATGCTGCGAAGCGGCTTCGAAAAACGAGCGGTGAAGATCCTGCGGGATGTCGCCGAGGATTTACCGGGGCTCGTGGACGTTTACGTGTTGGGGTTGCAAGCTGCGAAGAAGACGAAAGAAATCGATGCCTTGCAGTGGGCCACGCTAGGTATTCTCAGCCAGGCTTGGCCAACCCATCAGCACGTAGTCAAAGACGCGATCCTTACAGCCAAAGCCTTACAGGCGCGTCTCGAAGCAGAGGGGCGCCAAACCGAACTGGCCAGTTTTCGCCAACAACTCGAGGAGGCCTTGCATCGCGACGTCATCATTGGCGTTACCTATAGCGGCGACTGCGACATCGACCTGCTCGTCGAGGAACCGGGCGGCACCGTATGTTCCCGGCTCAGCCCGCGCACGACCTCCGGCGGTGTCCACATGGGTGACCAATATGCAAAAGGGGCTCAAGCCAACGGTGACATTACCGAGTACTATGTACTGCCCAAAGGTTTCTCCGGCGAGTATCGCGTGGTAGTGCGGAGAATTTGGGGCAATGTCGCTGGTGACAAGGCGACGGTCTCCATCACAAAATACTTCGGCACTGACCGACAGATCAGCGAAACTCGCCAGGTGCCCGTGAGCAACGCTGGCACGCTCGTCTTGTTCAACCTCGAACAAGGTCGCCGTACCGAATCGGCAGCCGAAACCAGCCTCGCCTCGCTGCCGACGCAACGGTTTGTCGAGGATCGAAAGTATCTGGCCCAGCAACTTGGCCAGTCCAACTCGTCAGGGGCCTGGGCCGATTACTTGCAATCGCGATGGGGAGCCTCCGCATTCGGACCTCAAAATGGAGCTGATTTTTTCCGCAATCAAGCTTTTTTGTTGGGGCGTCGCGGTGCTGTAGGCTATCAACCAATCGTAGAACCGATTCCTAGCGGTTCGTTCTTGACCGTCAACCATGCGACGACGGCCGACCGTTTGTACGTATTCGTCAGCGTCAGCCCGTTCTTTACTAAAATCACCGAGGTCTTCACCTTCAACTTCCTTGGAAATGCTGGCAATGCCCAGGGCCTGGGTGGTGCGGCCGGAGGGGCCGGTGGACTTGGCGGCGGCGGACTTGGCGGCGGCGGTGGCTTGTTCTAGTCAGTTGTCGGATGTATCGTGATCTTCATAAGGCCCGCGGTTCGCGGGCTTTTTTTGTGGCATGCGCCGCGTTCAATGAAACAATCGCTTGTCCTTTAACGACCTAGGTCGAGTCGCTTGCTCTAATTTCGGCCACTGCGTTGACACGAATCGTAGCCGTTTGGTGTTCCACGCCCACACCCACGCCGCTTGTCTGCCCAAACCGCAGCCGAACTTGTCCGCTTCTCAAAAGCTGGCCGCTGGGCGACAATTTCAGCAGTGGCCTTGTTAAGGAGATCTGTCCATGGAACTGAACTGGCTGAAAAGGATCGGCGGAGTCATTCTCGCGATTGCTTGTTCGCTGCCGCTTGGCGAGGGCACGGCACGCGCCCAGCCGATTCGGAGCGAGTCGGTGGCCCAGGTGTCGATTGCAGAATTGCGAGCGCGATCGAAATCGTTCATCCAAAAGCTTAAGGCCGCTGAGGATCCCGAGGGATTCGTCGCTGCAGTATTTGATTTGTGTTGGGTTCACACCGACATCGTACGCCATCGCGATTTTCTCACTAGCCCGACGCTCCGCAATCGCCGCGCTGAGATCGCGACAGTGCTCAAAAAGGCGGCCGAAGATATCGAGATCACCACCAAACAGCGAGATCGCCGGCAAGCTTCTCACCGCATCCAGCAAATGCCGATGAATGCGTTACGCGTCAACCGTTGGTCAGACCTCACCCCGGAGCAGCCAAAATGGGACTATCTGCAATCCCGATGGATGGCTCAATGGACCGGGGGACCGTTGGCGCACCTCGGGCAGCTACCCGGAAATTACGCCCCTCCCTTTACAGACCAAGAATTGATTGCGTTGATCCTAGCGACGGTCAGTCCAAACTCTTGGTCCGTAAGCGGGGGGGAGGGAACCATGGCCTACTATTCGCCAGCACTCGCCTTGGTGGTCTATAATTCGCAGCAAGTCCAGGACGAAATTCACGATTTACTGCGGCGATTGCGGTAAACTGCGGAGATTTCCGGGTTCACGATTAGCCGAATTTTTCCTAGAATTGGAGCGGTTGGTTGGAATAAGCTGGCAGCTCATCGCGTGAAATAAGCTCATTTCAACGCAAGCTTTAGCACCTCCTCGGCGTATCAAGGCTCCGGGAAAGCCAACTCCTACCAATTGTTTGGCGTGGGCCTCTGGTGTCACCGCCATACGCGAATTCAAAAAGTTATCATGATTTCAATACTTGCCGATTGCATCGGCTAGCCGGCTCGATCCCGTCGGCGGCGATCGACCGGAGTTGGATGTCAACACACGTCGTGAACGGAAGCTATGTTTCGGAAACCCTCTCGCACCGTGACCTACCTGTTCTCCCCGATCTACCTGTTCCTAGTCGGCCTGCAGCTGGGAACGGGGACGCTGCCGCTGTCCGCGCAGCCCGCACCGGATTGGGCCAAGCAAATGTTCAAGGAGCTTTCCCACGATTTCGGAACCGTGGTCCGCGGCGAAGAGGCGGTGCACAAGTTTGAAATCGAAAATGTTTTCCTCGAAGAGATGAAGATTCAGTCGGTTTCGTCGAGCTGCGGCTGCGCTGAAGTTTCGGTGACTAAAACGACGCTTAAGACTTGGGAAAAAGCTGAAATCGTCGTCCGGTTCGTAACAAAAAATTACGCGGGAAACCGCAAGGCTCGCATCACCGTCGTTTTCGCTCAACCTTATCCGGCGACGGTCTACCTTGACATCATGGGCACGATTCGCACCGACACCATGATCGAACCCGGCAGCGTCAATTTTGGGACCTTGGTTGATCCAACCGCTGCCACTAGAACCATCCAGATTTCGCGGTATGGAAATCCGAATTGGCGAATCATGGATGTCAAATCGACTTTCCCGCATGTCAGCGTCGTACTCAAGGAAACCAGTCGCACGTCGAATTATGTTTCGTATCAGTTGACGGCGGCTCTGAAAGAAACGGCTCCTAAGGGATATGTTCAGAACGAATTGATCGTCATCGCATCGGAACGCCCCGGCGACGAGTCGAATCAAATCACTTTGCCGGTTCCCTTGGTCGCCAACATCACTCCGCCCCTGCAGGTAACCCCCGCGGTGTTGCCGATTCATGGGGACATTGCCAAGGAAAAGGTCATCCTCAAATCGGACTTGCCGTTTCGAGTGCTCGATGTCACCTGCAGCGACTCTTCGTTTCGAGCGAAGGCCAAAAAAGATGCTGCCAAGGTCCAGGTGGTCCAAATCGAATACCAGGCTACTGGCGAATCCCCGAGAGGGGAGATCGACCTGACGTTCATTACCGATCACCCGCAGCAGTCGGAAGTTAAACTCAAAGCGATCGTCGATCGTAAAAAATAGGGTGGTCCAGACGTTTCCCAAGTCGTCGCCTGGTCGTCCGCTGCGTTGGCTCTGCGGGCTGGGCATCTGGCTGGCACTCCTGGCCGTTGGCTATTTGTTTTTGACCAGTCGCGACCCGGCAGCCACAGCGACATTCGGTCAAATCGGCCGATTTCTGGTGCAGCAAAACCGCGAAATCTCCCTGCGATTTCCCGAAGAGTGCGTGGTGGCGGTCGGTGACCCGATCTACGTCAATGATCCGAAGATTTCAGTCCCCGTCGGACGCGTCGTGCGCATCTTGCCAGACGATGAGGAAGCGCGTGACGATTTGATCGCCTGGACTCGCAGGGCCGATATCGAGTTGTATTCGAACGCGCCGGCGGATGTCGGGAGGCTGCGATTCCACTACACCGAGTCCCCTTCGTCGCTCGAATGGGTTTTGGCGACGATGTTGCCGGATTACAAGCGTGCCGAAATTGCGAAGTTGATCGTTGATTCGTTCGGCGAGCATCGCGAGGAACTCTGGCAAGATTTGCAGCCATTGTTGTTGTCCGTGATCGACCGGTCGCAGTCCGTCATCATGGAGGATCTCCAAACAGCCTTCAATCGTCATCAAGCTCGCGTGTTTCAAATCGGCAGGAAGTATCGGGAGGCGTATCTCGATACGGAAGTGATGCCCGTCGTCCAGCAAATCGTCATGCCGATCATTCAGGAGGAGACAGCCGAACTGGCCCAGGTCATCGGCGCTGAATTGTGGAGCCGTGCATCCCTGTGGGCGTTGACGTGGCGATACCTTTACGATCGCTCCCCGTTGCCGCAACGAGATTTGACGCGCAAGGAATTCCAGCGTTTCTTGCGAGATGAAGCGTTGCCGGTGATTGAGGCTTACTCCGATAACATTTTGAATGCCCAAGTCCGAATCCTACGGAGGATCGCGGCTCGGCCCGAATTGAATCGTTTGGCGAGCTCGTTGATCAATCGAATTGCCGCCGATGAGGAGTTGCGACGACTGAGTGTCGAAATCGTTCAGGAAGTGATTATCGACAATTCGCGATTGCGCGAAATTTGGTTGACGGCGTGGAACTCGCCTGAGATGCAAGAGTTACTGCAAAAACTCAACGAGCGGATGGGGCCGACCGTCACCCAGATCGGAGAGGCACTTTTTGGCAATCCGCGCAAGGCCATCACTCCAGAATTCAGTCGCGTGCTCCGCAACAAGGTCATGTTCAAGGATTTGCGTCTGCTCGTGCTGGATGCCGCCGACGATCCGACGACTCCCGCTGACCTGGTCATTCTTGGTCGTAGTTTCGAACATCTCCCACTGCATATTCCCTCGCAGCCGCGATAGATTGAAGGCACCTCGATTTGCATCTCAAATGGTGACTGCAACAACTGGAACCCGAACCGACTAACAGCGATCAGCAGTGACAAAGTTTTTTCGTTGTTCACGAGCATGGCAGGGGGGCTAGATGGCCGCAAATGTTGATCCGATTCGCTTGCTAGATTTATCGGTGTCCGCCGGCGAGCGGGTACTGCTGGAGCAAGTGAATGTGTCGTTTCCCGGCGAGCGGATTTCCCTGATCGTCGGCCCTAGCGGGGTTGGCAAAAGTGTGTTATTGAAACTGATCGGTGGGCTGATCAGCGGTAGTTCCGGTAGCATTCAAGCCCAAGGCCGCATCGCGTATGGTGATCGCCCGATCCGCCTCGGCGAGGCCGGCATCGTGTTTCAGTCATTCGCACTCCTCGACGAACTCTCTCCTCTGGGGAACGTCGATTTGGCAGAATCGTGCTCTGGTCGTCGTCCGGCTGGTGGACGGACCCCGCGGGAATGGCTGGACGAATTGAATGTTCCGCTGCAGGTCCCCACGGCCCGACTAAGTGGTGGCCAGCGGCAACGGCTGGCGATTGCTCGGACATTGGCGGCGAATCCGCCGATTTTGTTGTTTGACGAGCCCACCAGTGGCTTGGACCCTGCGACAGGCCAACAAGTGGCGACACTTATTCGTCAAACGCATGAGAAATTCGGAAAGACCACGATCATCGTGACTCATGATTATCCGACGTTGTTGCCGATTGCCGATCAAGTCTTCTTGTTCAATGCTTGCGACAAAAGGCTTGTGGAACTTTCGCGCGACCAGTGGTCCGATTTGGGAACATCGATCGACGAAGTGGCGAAGCAGCAACGTAGTCATGAGCCAAGCAGTGTGACGAAGCCGAACGTATGGACGACAACGATTACCACACTGAAACGATTTTTCGAGGGGACTGCTGACGTGGCCGGACAAGCTTGCCAGGGACTGTTCGGCTTGATTCCGCGCTGGAGCAATATCAAATGGGGCGGGCGATTCTTCTGGCATTACGCGCGGCTCGTGTTTGGCATCACGGCGATCATTTATTTGCTCTTGGCGGGCTTTATCAACGGCTTTGTGACCACCTATTTCACCTTCCAGTTTTTTCCCTTCGCGACTTACACGGAACCGCTGCTCATCGAGGATTTGTCGCGTGCCCTCGGGTTTACGATCTATCGGGTCTTCGTGCCGATTCTGGCCTGCATCCTGATCGCTGCCCGCTGCGGTGCGGCCGTGACGGCCGACGTTGGCGGTCGCCAGTATGGTCATCAACTCGACGCGATGAAGACCTTCGGAGCCCCCCCAGCGGTCTATCTGCTGACGGCGATCATGTGGTCGTTCCTGATCGGTACTCCGCTGTTGAATTTCGTTTCTTACGCCGCGTCGGTGCTCGCGAGTCTGTTCGCGTTCGCCTGGACCCATCCGGAACGGGGCCCCGAATTTTGGGGACATCATTTTTTCGAGAATTTGCGGCAAGTCGGCAGCATGTGGTACGTCGGCACCGGTTGGCTGTGGGGTAAACTCGCCGCCAGCGGCTTGGGGATCGGTGCCATCGCCTATTTTCAGGGTCTTAAGCCCAAAGGATCCCCCGCCGATGTCAGTCGCAGTGTCACGAGCACGATTTTGTGGGCTACGCTGTACGTGCTCGTGGTCCACTTCGTTTTTTCCTTGGTCGAATTCGAAGGACTGCGTGTCCAGCCCGAGACGTAGAGAGCCGCCGAAAAACGCGGAAATTTGCGGCCCGAAAAGTTACCGAGGACGAAATTTCGGATAGGTGCTCTACTACTGGATGGCGGTCGACACTGGGCACCGCCATGAGGGGACGCCCCCCACAGCTGAACTGCGCCGCTTTCTGGTGCTAAAACCTGAAAGACGCCTGACATCGTGTGACTGCTTCGATAACAATAAGACTCAGCGAGTTGGCACGAATATTTATTTGTTACAGGGATTTGCCTAGCGATGAAGATGATCGTTCCTGCCTATTACCTTCTGCGGAGTGCGTGGGCACTCGTATTCGGGTTCCTCGTTGGTGGGGCCGTCGCGGCTGCCGACGAGGGGATGTTTCCCGTATCGGAAATTGGTCGGCTCGATTTGCGGGCCCGCGGGCTCGAGTTGTCGGCCGAGGATATTTTTAATGCCGACCGGCCCTGCTTGATCGATGCCATCTGCCGCGTGAACGGTTGTACCGGGGCCTTTGTGTCGCCAGAAGGTTTGTTGATTACGAACCACCACTGCGCTTACGGCGCGATTCAAACTCTCAGTAATCCTGAGCACGATTATTTGGCAAATGGCTTTTTAGCCTGTCATCGGGGCGAAGAACTGCCGGCGCCGGGTTACACCGTGCGGATCACCGAATCCTTCGAGGACGTATCAGCGAAAGTCCTGAGCGTGGTGACTCCCAACATGAATTTTGCGGAACGGACGAGGGCCATCCAGCGGCAGCAACGAGCGCTCGAACAAGAGGCGGAGACTCGGTATCCGGGACGGCGGGCCGAGGTGGCGGAAATGTTTGTCGGCGAGCGGTATGTGTTGTTCGTGTATGTCAATGTCAAGGATGTGCGGCTGGTATTCGCCCCCCCGTCGTCGATCGGCAATTTCGGCGGGGATATCGATAATTGGGAATGGCCGCGGCACACGGGGGATTTCAGCTTCATGCGAGCTTATGTCGCCCCCGACGGTTCGCCAGCCGAATACAGCACCGAAAACGTTCCGTTCCGCCCCAAACGATATTTGCCGGTGAATCCAAGGGGAACGCAAGAAAATGACGTTGTGATGTTGTTGGGCTATCCCGGACGAACGGCTCGGCACAACACGGCCTCGTTTCTCAGCTATGAAGAAAAGGTGCGATTGCCGTTCATCGTCGAATCCTATGCCTGGCAGATCGCCAATCTCCAGCGGGCTGGCGCAGGAGACCGTGCGGTTGAATTGAAATTGGCCAGCCGCATCAAATCACTCGCCAACACCGAAAAACGATCGCGCGGACAACTCCAAGGTTTGCAGCGACTCCGATTCGCGGAGCGGCGCGCGGCGGAGGAGCGAGATTTGCAAGCGTTTATTGATGCGGACCCTCAACGGCGCGAAAAATATGGGAGGCTGTTTGACGAAATCGGTGCTGTCTACGCTGAAATGAGCCAGCGGGCTCCTGTCGAATTGGGTTTGCGACAGCTGATCGCGGCCAGCCCTATGATGGGGCTTGCCCACTTTCTGGTCGAGGCCGTGCATGAACGGCAAAAACCGACGGTTGAACGTGAACGTGGCTTCGGCGATAACGTCTTCGCGCAGACTCGCGAACGGTTCGTCCTGTCGCAAAAGGACTTCCACCCGCCCTCCGATCGCGAAGCTCTGGCCTACACGCTGCAGGGGTTGTCTCGGGTCCCCGGCGATCTGCTCCCCCGACGACTGCGCGAGATCGTTGCGTCAGCTGAGTCGATCCACCAGTTATTGGATGATGTATATCAGAGTTCCGAAATTCACCGTGTGGAGTTTGTCGATCAGACCATCGCTTTGAAACCCGAACAGCTCAAGGAAATTCGCGACCCCTTCGTTCGCCTTGCACTCGACTTGTATCCGGACTTGTTGGAAATGCGCGAACGAGACAAAGAGCGCGAGGGGCGGCTGAATCGTGCCTACGGAGACCTGTTCGCGGTAAAACGAGAGTTTTACACGCAAACATCAGGGCGAATTTTGGTGCCGGACGCCAATGGCACGTTGCGATTGACCATCGGCCGGGTAGAAGGTTACAGGCCCGCCGACGCCATCTACAAGGCCCCCTTCACCACCGTCCGCGGATTGCTGGCCAAGTCGACGGGCCATGAGCCGTTCGCAGCACCGTCTCGCGTAGCCGAGTTATATGCGGCTCGCGACTTCGGGACGTATCAAAAGGACGACTTGCAGGATGTGCCGGTAGCCATGCTGTACAGCACCGACACGACCGGGGGAAACTCCGGCAGCCCTGTAATCAATGCCCGCGGCGAGTTGGTCGGGGTCAACTTCGATCGCACCTTCGAAGCCACGATCAATGACTTTGCTTGGGACCACGGCTATAGTCGCAGTATCGGCGTCGATATTCGGTTCGTGCTGTGGATCACCGAGAAGGTCTATGGAGCCGCCCACTTAATCGAAGAAATGGGTGTGAATCGCGATTGAATCGCTTGCATCGTTCACCCTCCGAGTGCGAGCCAGTTGTGACCGAGGACAGAACCAAATCGAATCCGGCGAACCTCAACCGGCAATCGGGAGAGGGCGAAGAGCCGATCGGCAGCCATTCGGCGGCTGACAAAGTGCGAGGATTTCCCCAGCGCCCGGGTGTCTATCTGATGAAGGACAGCGCCGGCCGCGTCATTTACGTCGGGAAGGCGACGAACCTGCGGAGTCGTGCCAGCAGTTACTTCCACAAGGCGGCCGCCCAAGAGATACGGACAGCCCATTGGGTAGGCGAAATCGCTGACGTCGATTACATCGAGTGCGACAGTGTCGTCGACGCACTGCTGGTCGAGTCGCGGCTGATCAAAGACATCCAGCCGCGGCACAACAAGGAACAAAAGGATGACAAGACGTTTCCGTATCTGCAGATCACGATCGGCGAAGACTTCCCGCGTGTCGAAATCACACGGGAACCGTCCGGCAAAGGGGTGAAGTTGTACGGGCCATTCACCAGCGTCGGGAGCCTGCGCAGTGCGCTGCAAGTCCTGCAAAAAATTTTCAAATTTCGCACCTGCTCGCTGGATATCGAGGAGGGGGACGAACGATGGCGTTGGTTCCGCCCTTGTTTGCTGGCGACGATTCGCCAATGCACGGCTCCCTGCAATCTGCGGATCACCAAGGAGGAGTATCGCCGCGACATTCGCCGCTTGATGATGTTCCTCGAAGGGAAGAAGGAACGCTTGCTCGCCAAAATGGAACGAGAGATGGCCGAGCATTCGCGAGCGCTGAATTTCGAAGCGGCCGCAAAACTCCGCGATGAAATCAAGATGCTCCGTTCGCTCGACGACCGCGGTGAACTGGAGACTCATGAGCAACCCGAAGTATTTTATGTCGACCCCAAGCGGGGTTTGGCCGGACTGAAGAAGACCTTCAAGCTCGCCGCGTTGCCGCGCACCATCGAAGGGGTCGACATCGCGCATTTGGGAGGCCAACAAACCGTCGCCAGCTTGGTGCAGTTCATCGATGGTTTGCCGAACAAGCACGGTTACCGTCGCTACAAGATCGAATCAGTGCGTGGTATCGATGATTTCCGCAGTATTCATGAGGTGATCTCACGACGGTTCCAGCGAAAGGTCGATGAGGGAGATCCGTTTCCCGATATCCTGCTCATCGACGGCGGCAAAGGCCAACTGAATGCGGCATTGGCGGCTTTCGCAGCCTTGGGAAGCGAGCCACCGTTCATTTTGGGACTTGCCAAACAGCAGGAGGAAATCTACCTTCCGGGCGAAGCCGAGCCGATTCGTATGAGTCGGCATTCCTTTGGGCTCCGACTGTTGCAATACGTGCGCGATGAAGCCCACCGATTCGCGCAGCACTACCATCACCTCCTGCGCAACAAGGCACAACTCGACTGAAGCCGACACTAAGCGCGACATTCAGCAGCGGCGTTTGTCACGCTTGATTTCAACGGTGTGACCGCTGCGGTGAGGGTTTTCACCATGCCCCCCTCCCCTCGGTCTTGCTGCGATCAGCCGCAGGACAAGCTCCCTTGAGCTTTGTGGGCTCGCCCGTCGGCATACACGCCCGGCCCGTCATGGCTGTACCAGCGGTCAAGGACTTGCAGCCAGTCGGCTTGGGTTTTCGCGCGGGCGAACGCCTCGCGAACTTGCTCGTATTCCGGATGGAGCACTGCATATTTGATGCCGAATTTTCGCATCGGCGCATCGACACGCTGTTCCCCATACAACTCCGTGGCCAGGCGATAGTGTTCCAGAATCACGGCTCGCTGCTGGAACAGTGTCGGAGGGGGCGGCAAAATTCCAGTTTCGGTCAAGGCCCGCGTCTGGGCGAAAATCCACGGGTTGCCGATCGCGCCGCGCGCCACAGTCACGCCATCGATGCCTGTTTCCGCCAGCATCCGCACACAATCGTGCGGGGTGAACAGGTCGCCGCTGCCGAGAATCGTTTTTTCGCCCGCGTGCCGTTTGACCTCTCGCAGAAATTCCCAGCGGCTGGGCCCGACGTACCGCTGTTCGACGGTTCGACCATGGACGGTGATGGCCGCGATTCCTGCCGCGAAAGCACCGTCGAGAATTTCGAAAAATTTATCACGGCTCTCGGCCGAGTCATCGATTCCCCGCCGCATCTTGATCGTGACAGGAATCTGCGGGGGGACAACATCGCGTGTGCGTCGTACGATTTCCAGAGCTACCGCCGGCTGGCTCAAATGATGGCCACCGCGGCAGCGGCCGAGCACCTTTTTTACTGGGCACCCGAAGTTGATATCGATCACGTCGAAGCCTGCCTCGACCAATTTTCGTGCGCCGGCCGAAAACTGCTCGGGTTCCGCTCCCATCAATTGACCACCCACCGGATGGTCTTCGTCGCTCAGGTACAAAAAGTGGCTGGTGCGCTTGCGATCCTTCAGCTGGACAAGGAACTGATCAAGCATCACCTCGCAAAGGGCATAACTCGCGCCGTGCCGCCGCGCGAGAATCCGCATCGGCCAATCACTGTAGCCCGACAACGCGGCTTGAACGATCGGAAAGCCGATGGTGAGATTGCCGATTCGCAAATTGGGAAGTGTTGTCGGTAGGTTCATCGCCACAAAACAGGATCGACGTGCAAGCATAATTTAATAGACGCATGACAACACGATACGCTGTCGGCAACGGTTTTTCCAGGGCTTCCATCGCGGGCGAGCATCTTTCCACTACTTTGTAAACACCGTTGGCCAGTCAGAAACCGATGACGTGCCCAAGGCGGTCTAGGTCCGCTTACTCCTTCGCGGTATCCTGTTTGCCGAAACGCCCCACGACATCAGCATCATTGGGCATTGCAAACATATGTTAAATCTGATCGAGTCGCATTGGCTGTTTTTCGTAATCTTGGCGATGATCATCGCGGCGTTGCTGCTGGCAAGGATGTACAGTGGCCCGGCGCGATTGCCCTACCGGGCGCGGGGCCGTATCATGACCAATGTCGAGGCGAAATTCTTTCGCTCGTTGCAGCAAGCCGTCCACGGAGATTTCCTGATTTTCACGATGGTCCGCTTGGCCGACTTGCTGCGGGTCGCCGACGAGGCATCGAACAAACGGATGTGGTTCAATCGAATCGTGGCCAAGCATGTCGATTTCGTTTTGTGCGACGTGGGCAGCTTGCAACCGTTGCTGGCGATCGAACTGGATGATGCCTCTCATGAGCGAGCGGATCGCCAGGAGCGAGACAAGTTCCTAGAGGACGCCTTCGAAGGCGCGGGCTTGCCGCTGCTGCGAATTAAAATAGCTGCGGACTACGACCTGAACATGCTGCGGAAGCTGATCGACGATCGCGTGAGAAAGTGACCTGATGACCGAGCCTATTCGCCAAGCTGACGCCGCCCCCCCCAGCCGCCGTGCTGTGGTCGCCGTCGCCCTGCGAGGGCCTAAGTTGCTGATCATCCAGCGCAGTCAATTCGTGCGAGCGCCGGGCCACTACTGTTTTCCTGGTGGCGGCATCGAGGCCGGAGAAACGTGCGAGGAAGCCATCAAACGAGAGATGCGTGAGGAGTTGTCGATCGATGTCACGCCGTTGTGGCCATTATGGGTCAGTCGCACACGCTCCGGATATGAACTCAATTGGTGGCGTGTGGACTTTGCCGAATCCCAACCGATCCTGGCCAACGCCAGCGAGGTCGAGTGGTGGGGCTGGTGCAGCCCGGCGGAGTTTCTGTCCTTGCGTCCGCTGTTGCCGAGCAACGAAGATTTCATGCAGGCGTGGCTGAAAAAGGAATTCGTACTCTCCTGATCACCCTGACTATGAAATCCCTGATTTCTAGGCTGATTGGCTACCGCTGGCTCTGCCTCCTGCTCGCCGTCGTCCTGTACACCAGCGCTTGGAATCTCGCCCAGCAGCTCAGTTTCGATCGCCGCATCGAAACCATGTTTTCGCGCGACGATCCGCGTTATCGAGATTATCAAGATGGGCATAGGTTGTTCGGCAGCGCGGAGACCTGCATTATCGCCTATGACGATCCACAGCTTTTTTCGGTGGCTGGCTTAACTCGGTTGCAGAATCTAAGCGAAACCGTGGCGGCTGTGCCCGGTGTGGCGGGGGTGATTTCCCTGAACATCGTTCGCCGCCCGTCCGCCCCGTGGGACACGCGCCCGTTAGGGCAGCAACTCCAGCAGCAGGCGATCACTCCGGGTGCGCTTCGGGACGAACTTCTAGCATCGCGGCTGTATCGCGGCCGTTTCGTCTCCGACTCGGGGGAGAGCCCGATTCTGTGGGTGGAACTGGAGCGGGATGATCCGACGTCGGGAAAAAGGGTCCAAGCGGAAGCGTTGCAAGCTCTCCGCGAGATCGTGAGGCAGCATGATCCGCCTGCGGTGCTCGCGGGGGGCCCGGTTCTGGTGGATGAAGTCTTTACGGTGCTCGATCGAGATGGCGATACACTCGGTTGGAGTTCGACCGTCATCCTGACCCTGGTGATTCTGCTGCTATTCAAGAATTTGCGGTGGGTGGTGTTGCCCTTGCTCGTGGTGCAACTCGCCATCGTGATGACCAAGGGATTGCTACAAGCGACGGGCTTGCAGCTGACCATGGTCAGTTCCCCCTTGGTCGCTCTCGTCACGGTGATCGGCGTCGCCACGGTCGTCCATTTGACGGTTCGTTATCGCGAAGAGCGTCACCAAGCATCGGCGCGGGAGGCCCTGCAGGTGACTCTCGAGCATTTGGGGCCGGCGATCGTCTGGACGTGCGTGACCACGTTGTTGGGTTTTGCTGCATTGCAAATCTCCCATGTCGGCCCGGTCAAAAATTTTGGCCTGATGATGTCGATCGGTTCCGCCATGGTCCTGCTGGCTGTCGGACTCCTGACGACGCCGCTGATCCTGTTTTGGCCGCGGCTTCCTGACGAACCGGGGACCGCTTGGTTCGAGGGGGGGGCCGCGCGGCTGCTGGACAGGCTGGTGACTCAAGTCGAGCGATATCCAGGGCGTGTCGTGCTGGCTTTGACTCTGCTCGTGGCTTGGGGACTGGTCGGCATTTTTCGCGTGGAGGTCGCCACCGATTTCAATGAAAATTTTCGGTCGTCCAGTCCCATCGTACAAGCGTTCGAGTTTCTCAAAAAACGGATCGCCGGCATCAATGCCATCGACGTGATCATCGGGGGAGCCCCGACCGATGAAAGGGCAATCGACGATCGGCTCGCAAATCTCCGGCGGCTGCAACAGGAACTCGAAAAAGATCCGCGGGTTGCGGCGACGATGAGCGTGATCGAATTCTTGGACTTGGTGCCGGGAGGCGTTGGAGAAAATCTGGGCTCTGGACCACCGGATGAGCGGCGGAGGCGGTCGCGCTGGCTGTCGCAGTTGGCGGATAATTTGACGATTAACATTTCAGATCGCACTAAGCTCGCAGCCGTAGAGCGGATCGAGCCGCAACTGATCAAAAAATTCTGGAATCGCGAGGCCCATGCCTTGCGGGTCATCGTGCAGGTCACCCATGCCGCTGGATCGCGGGAAAAACTGGACGTCGTCGAGACGGTCGAGCGGATCGCACAACGCCATTTCCCAGAAGCTCGTGCCACCGGAATCTACGTGCTGATGGTGTACCTCGTGCAAAGTCTCTTGGCCGATCAATGGACGACTTTTGCTCTGTCGATCGTGCTGATTTTCGCCACGATGGCTTGGGCGCTGCGCAGCCCGCTGTTGGCGTTCATCGCGATGATCCCCAACGTCGCGCCGATTGTCTTGGTGATCGGCGCGATGGGCTGGTGGGGACTGAAGGTGAATATGGCCTCCGCCATGATCGCCAGCGTCTCGCTCGGGCTCAGCGTCGATTTCAGCATCCATTATCTATGGCGATTCCGCGAGGAATTTGCCCGCTGCGCCGATCGTTTCTCGGCGCTGCGTCGCGCGCATGGCAGCGTCGGCCTGTCGATGGTGCTGGCGAACCTGGCGTTGATGGCGGGATTTTTGGTACTCCTCACCTCCTCTCTGTTGCCGACCGTGCATTTCGGCTTGTTGGTGACTGTCGCCATGTTCGGCGGGTTGATCGGCAACCTCGTGGTCTTGCCTTTGTTTCTCCGTTGGTGGTACCTGCCCGCGAGGCGTTGACGCCGCAAGAATGCGGTTGAACGTGGTATACTACGCTTTGTGCCAAAATCCGTAAGCCGCAGGGGTGTTAGCCCGCGGCTCTCGCGAAAACCGGACGCTAGCGCGTTACGGCTAATGGTTTTGAAATAAAGCCGAGAATGGCAATTTTTATTTCTATACAGGAGCAGAACTGGCTATGTTGCTGACGATCCGTCGCTTGTCCGTCCTGGTAGTCGTGCTGGCCGTGGGCCTCGTGTGCCTGAATGCCAGGGCCCAGCAAGCGAAACGCATGACTCCCGAGATGCTGTGGGATTTGGGTAACTTTTCTGGCGCCGCGCTGAATGAGGCGGGGACTCATGTTGCCTATGTCGTGAGGAATTACGAATTGGCGACGAATTCGGCAACGTCCGATTTGCATCTGATCGACTTGACGTCGGGAACCGATACCCTTGTGGCCCAAAAATTGATGTCGATCGGCGATTTGCAGTGGGCAGGCATCGGCGACAAAGAGCGGCTGTATGTCGTTGCCAAAGCGACGCAGGAGGAGTCGGAAAAACCGCAGGTGTGGACCTTGACCGTAACGCGGCCCAAGCTGGAAGTTTTCTCCAGCTATGAATCGGGGGTAGCCAACCTGAAGGTTGCGAAGGACGGTTCTCAATTGGCCTTCACGGTTCCCATCAAAATGGATACTACCGTGCAAGACCTTTATCCAGATCTACCGCTCACGAAAGGTCGGATCATCGATGGCCTGATGTATCGGCATTGGGACAGCTGGCATGATTTCACATATTCCCATTTGCATGTTGCGCCGATTGTCGATGACAAGCCGGGGCCCACTCACGATTTAATGCCGGGGATTAAGGCCCATTGCCCGGTTCCTCCCTTCGGCGGCAATGAGCAAATCGCTTGGTCACCGGATGGGAAAGAAATCGCTTACACGACGAAGATCGTGGATCGTCCGGCCGAATCGACTGATTCAGCGGTTTACGTGCAGTCGCTTGTGGAAAATCGCGGTGCCGAACTGATCACGCCGAATATGCCCGGCTACGATAACGATCCGGTTTATTCGCCGGATGGTCGCTATTTGTTGTTCCACTCGATGGAAAGGCCCGGATTCGAGGCGGATCGCAACCGGCTGATGCTGTACGATCGCCAGCAAAAGACGATACGCGAATTGACCGCCGGCTTGGACCAACCGGCCGAACACGCCAAATGGTCCGCGGATGGCAAAAAAGTCTATTTCGTCAGCCCCTATCGCGGCACGACCCAGATATTCGAAATCGATGTGGCATCGGGCGCGACGCGGAAGGTAACGAATGGGCGTTACAACTGGGACTTGCTGCAATTATTTCCGGACGGCAAATCGGCTCTCGTGACACAACAAAGCATGCTGCGTCCCGCGGAGTTGTTTCAATTGTCTCTGCTCGATGGAACGGTTATTGCCTTGAGCCATATCAACGATGCGATCTACGCCAACTTGGAACTGCCCAACATCGAGGAGCGATTCGTGGAGGCGACCGACGGCAAAAAGATTCATTGCTGGGTAATTCATCCACCGGATTTCAATCCCGAGGACGACAAGAAATGGCCTATGCTCACTTTCTGCCAAGGTGGGCCGCAGAGTCAAGTATCGCAGTTCTTTTCGTTCCGTTGGAATTTCCACTTGATGGCGGCCAAGGGCTACGTTATCCTCGCGCCGAATCGTCGCGGCTTGCCGGGATTCGGCCAAGCCTGGAACGATCAAATCAGTCGGGATTGGGGGGGGCAAGCGATGCAAGATATCTTGACCGCCACCGACGATCTGTCAAAGGAAGCCTACATCGATCGCAAGCGACGGGCTGCCGTGGGTGCAAGCTTCGGCGGCTACACGGTCTACTGGTTGATGGGAAATCATGCAGGCCGTTTCGCCTCGATGATCTCCCACTGTGGTGTGTTCAATCTCGAATCGATGTATGGCAGCACCGAGGAATTGTTCTTCGTGAATTGGGATCTCGGCGGACCTTATTGGCAGAGCGAAGAAATCGCCCGAGATTATCAGCGGTTCTCACCGCATCGCTTCGTAGGGAACTGGAAGACGCCGCTGCTCGTGATTCACGGAGAAAAGGACTTCCGCGTCCCGATCACCCAAGGCATGGAGGCCTTCACAGCGGCCCAAGTCCAAGGGGTCCCCTCTCGGTTCCTCTATTTCCCGGAGGCGGGGCATTGGGTGACCAAGCCGCAAGATTCCGTGTTGTGGCAACGGGTCTTTTTCGATTGGTTGGATCGCACGCTGAACGCCAATTCGCCGCCGGAGCCAGGTCCCGATTCGAAGAACTGAGCTTGCGAGGAAGCGACTATCCCAAAAACGCTCGCGGTGGTAACCCGCAGCGTAAGCGCGAGGGAGCATTCTGGGATGGGCACCAAGCGAGCCGATCCGGAGCACGGCCCTGCTGGCGCGACCCTCGGGGTAGCGTCGACTCGAACGAAAATTTGCAGCCAGAAACCGTTGCGAAACGAGGTCGGCTCCCTACCACGGCAGCGGAAAGTATGCTGTGAAACTTCTCGCAAACTTTGGCCGCGTGACTATTCGCCGATGTCCCCTTCCTGGGCTGCCCGGCGACGAGTGAGGCCAGCTCGGTCCAGCAGCGACGTGCCGAACAGGTTATCCAGCAACTCGTCCTGCGGCGGAGTGCCATAGGCCCCGAGCGCTGCGGGCTCATATTGGACCTCGAAATTATTTTTAGCGATCGACAGGATCGCCCCCGGGTCGACTCGGCGGCGAACCCCCGGCAGGATGCGTTTATTGTTGATTTTAATCCCGTTTTTCGATTTCAAATCGCGGACGAACCAGTAGCCTTCCTCGACTTCCATCAGGCAGTGATGGCCCGAAACGTTAGCCAGATCGAGGACGATATCGCAGCCCTCGCGACGGCCGATCCGCAGCCTTTTCTTCAGCAAGGGGATCGGGTCCCCACCACCGACTGGAACAAGTTCGCCATACATGATTAAAATCCGAACAGGAGAATGCAGGTAAGAATCAAAGCAATCACGAGTCTGGCGTCGATCGCCAGGCTTCGCTCCCACTCCCTTGCGTGACGCAGCGAGCGGCGTAGACCTTGTAAAATCTATTTGCCAGTGCAGGTTTAGTCAATCAAATGGCTCGGCGAAATGCCCTCGATGTCGACAAATTTCCGGTTTTTGACTGGCGTAGCGATGGGCTGAACTATTACAGCTACCGCTATTTTCTGAAAAAACGTTACGGCCATCGCGTGCAGCGGGTCAGTATCGACGCCGGATTCACTTGCCCCAATGTCGACGGGACAGTTGCCTTCGGCGGCTGTACGTTCTGCGATAATCGCAGTTTCAGCCCCAGTCGGCGACGTCCCAAAATACCCATCACCGAACAAATCAACGATGGCATTCAGCGACTTAAACGCCGCTACGATTGCGATCATTTCACCGCGTATTTTCAGCCCGCCACGAATACTTACGCCCCCGTCGAAAAGTTGCGAGCGATGTACGACGAAGCCTTAGCTCACCCCCAAATCGTCGCGATGTCCATCGGCACCCGACCCGACTGTGTGCCCGACGATATTTTGGACTTGTTGGAGGAATTTGCTGCACGAACAGACCTGACCGTCGAGTACGGTATGCAAACCATGCACGACACATCGCTCGATTGGATGAATCGCGGGCACCATCACGAGGCGATGGTCGATGCGATGGAGCGGAGCCTCGGTCGTGGCTTCGAAATCTGCGCTCACATCATGCTGGGCCTGCCAGGAGAATCCCACGACGATATGCTGGAGACGGCCCGAGAGGTCGGCCGCCTCGGGCTCGATGCCGTCAAAATCCACAACCTCTATGCGGTAGAAAACACGCTCCTGGCGGATCAGGTGCGGCGCGGCGAAGTCCAACTGATGAGCCGAGACGATTATGTTAAAACACTCGTTGCTTTTCTCGAACTGATTCCGGCCCATGTGATCGTCGAGCGGATCAGCGGCGATGCCCCCGACAATTACTTTATCGGTCCAACTTGGTGTCTTGACAAGCCGGGAGTCTTGCGGGCTGTGCAGGAGGAATTCCAGCGGCGCGCGACCTACCAAGGTCGCCTGTGCGAATAATGATCCGCAGCTTCGTGGTCGCTCCCCAAGAGGAGTTCCATCGTCAAAAATTTTTCGAGGGTCCGCCGAATTTCGGCCGAATCCGACCGGGTCGTGCGGAGGTCTTCTTGAAACGCTCGATCGAGCAGTGCGGATAAGCGATGACGATTGGCCTCATTGTTGCGTGCCAGCACGGCAAGACTTCGGCGGATTTGAGCTTCGATTTGTTGATTCACAGACTGTGGGTCCCGAGGTGAATTGACACAGTCGGTCGAGGCTTCCCTGACGCGTGGCGAAAGCAAGTTCGTTGCCGCGGCGAAAAAAGCAAGTCGCGCCGACTCCAAGAATTCTAGGTTGCGATCCGCCGATCGGGAGCTAATCGTAACTATTTTTCGTTCACCTTGAACCTTGGCCGTTACCGAACGGTCATAAAGTTCGCAGGCCAAACGACCGATGGTAGTGAAGGTGAGGATGCCGTCGAACATGCGGCAGACACCGGTTTTATCAAGTCTACTTGACTGTTAAAGTCGATTCAGCTAATTTCGCGGGTCTTGGACGCTGGCGTTGTGGCCGAATGGCTAGGCAGCGGATTGCAAATCCGTCCATGGCGGTTCGATTCCGCCCGACGCCTTTTTTCCCACCAAGTACTCCCGCCAAAGATTTTTCCCTTGCCGGGGAAATTTTTTCCCGCTACGGTGATGGGCGAGGGTGATGGGCGAGAACGCTACCGGAGACTCGCCTTCAGCTTTTTCTGCGTAATCTCGATGTCCAATCTTGTTCCCTCGGTTATTTGTTCGAGCAGTTTGTCAAGCGCGACGCCATTGACTTCCAGCTTGATATTATCCTCGAGCACGGATCGTGCCTCGGGTGCGAATTCGAATTCGAGAGACAACTGCTGAGCGAGCGAGGCGAGCAAACTGCCGCGAGTCGCCCGTGTCGAAATGGTGTAAAGTTGCTTCCCGCTGGGAGTTGCCCCCGCCGGGGCATGACGGAACGCCAGTCGATAGTCGAGCTCTGAAAAGAAGTCGGTATCGGCAGTGATTGTGATACCCCCCCCTTCTGCCGACGCTTTCGCTGCGGGATGCTTTGCGAGTAGTTCTTCGACCGCCGGCATTTTCAATTGCAAATCAGGATATGATCGTGTCCATGTGGTCGGGTAAACAATCGGCTCGAGCGCGATGGTGCCATCCGATTTCACCGTAGGCCAGAGATCGAAGCCGCAACTCCAGAGCGCGATGGCCTCGATTACAGGCATGGGGGGGAGCGATTGCGCAGACCAAACATCGTGCGGGATTCGTTCGAGACCCTCGATTGACAGTTTCTGTTGGTTTCCCAACGCTGCGAGCCATTCTCGCGGCCGTACCCAAGCAGGGACACTGGGATCGATTTTCGCTGTCAATCGCTGTCGAACGCTCCCACCTTTTACTTGCGTCTTGACCTGGCGCTCCAACTCATCCATCCACTGCGGCAGTAACACCGCGCGGCGCCTTGGTCCGAGATAGAGTACATTCCCGAATTTCGCCACGCCCGCTCCCGTCTGTTCGGCGACCAACCACAGGATTTGCTCGCAGGTTGCATTGCTCACCGCAAGTTGAATGATTTGCGAGCTATCGACGTTTCGATCGATCCACACTCCGAGCTTTTGCAGGGCTGCGAGTTCGCCGATCTGGTCGCGCAATTCTCCACCAAGCCATTGGACGTTGAGAGGCAACTCGCTAGCGAATCGATGGAACTCTCTTTCCGTTCGTAAGGATTGTTGCGCTTGCAGTGGGCGATCGGACCAAAATGGTGCCGTGGCCAGGGCGAGAAGCAGAAAAACGCTTGCCCCCATTTCCCACAATCGGCACGTTTTGCGCAACTTGCCAGTTGTCGCGTGTTTCGAGATCACTTTTTCCGTGATGCGAGCATTTAACTCGTTGAGCAAGGGACACCCCGTAATTAAACTCGAAATAAATCGACCGCAGGTCGGCAAGCCGCGAAGCAAAACTTTCGCTCGTCCGTCGACTCGACGTCGACAGCGCGAACGTTGGCTGAAACGACCTGCCGGTGATTTATTCGACCTTGTGAGAAAACGTTTTGCTCCGCGAACCCGTCCGGGAGTTAGCCGAAAATGCTGGAAAAATCTGTACGCACGCCGATTCTGGATACTTATTACCAGCACTATCTCCGAGACGAAAACTCCACGCGGTTCATCAACTCCGTCTCCGGCAAGTATTGTATCGCGGCCCTCGAAAAATTGGCACTGCAATCTCAGCGGATGACTCGTCGCGCGGCGACCTTGGCGTTGGGTTTCCTCGCCGACATTCGCTCGAATGAAGTCCTCGGGCGGTGCTTGGGGGATCGCGACCGAGCGGTACGGATGTTGGCCGATCATGGGCTGCGGCAGATCTGGTTTCGCGATGGTGACGAGAACGAACGAGCCTTGATTCGCAAACTCGCGCGGCTCAACCAACGGCACCAATACTTGCAAGCAGCGAGGCTATCGGAAATGGCGTTGACGAAATCCCCGCATATCAGCGAGATCTGGAATCAACGAGCGATCGCCCTGTACTCGCTCTCAGAATACGTGGAGGCGATCGAGTGTTGCCAAGAAACCATTTATCGCAATCGTTTCCACTTTTTGACGGTGGTTGGGATGGCCAACGCCTACTTGCAGATCGAAAACGTTTCGGCCGCGCTAGAAAGCTTCCGTTTAGCGATCGATATCAATCCGGATTTGGAAATTATCCGTATGCAAATCCGGCAACTTGAAAAATCCCGCGATGAATAATCACAGGTTCGATGATCTCAAACCTGGTAACCTTGAACACTTGGCATCTGAGTCGGTAAACTTCACGTGAAGCGCCCTCTGTTGTTCGCCTGGATCTTCGGCCTCATGGTCACCGGTCCCTTTGCTGCCTGCCAGCCCCCAAATGAACCGATCCCACAACTCGGTCGGCCGCTAACGCTGGCTCAGGCCGATGCCTTCGTCCGCTTGGCTCTGAAAAATATCGAAACTGAATTTCCTCATAAACCTGGAATCGTTTGGTCCAACGTCGATCAGGTGATTCGACCTCGCCAGTTGCATCCGGCTTTTTACGGATCATTCGACTGGCATAGCTGCGTGCATGGGCACTGGATGCTGGTTCGTTTGCTCCGGCTCAATCCGGAGGTCAGCGACGCGGTGAAAATTCGTCAAATCTTGGACCAGCACTTGACGCTGGCGAATATCCAAGCCGAAGCGGCCGTTTTCCAAAACAAAGACAATCGATCGTTTGAACGATTGTACGGGTGGGCTTGGTTTTTACAACTGGTCAGCGAACTTGAACAATGGGAGGATCAGGATGCGAAGCGATGGCGCGAAAACTTGCGTCCTCTCGAGGATGTCCTTGTCGCCAACGCTCACGCTTATCTGCCGAAACTGAGCCATCCGATTCGTACGGGCGAACATACCGACACGGGGTTTGCCCTCGGCATGATGCTGGATTACGCTCGACTGGTCGGCAATGCGGATTTAGAAAAGTTGTTAGCAGAACGAGCCCGCCACTTTTTCGCAAATGACACCGACTATCCGACGCGTTACGAACCGTCGGGACATGACTTTTTTTCTTCAGGTTGGAATGAAGCCGATTTGATGCGCCGAGTTCTCGCGGGTCCGGCGTTCGAAGAATGGTTCCAAAAATTTTTGCCGGCCTTATCAGCCAACAACCAAGATATGGGCCGGTTCCTCACGCCGGTAGAGGTCACCGATGTCACTGATGGGAAACTCGTGCACTTAGCAGGACTGAATTTGTCTCGCGCTTGGTGTTTGAACGGTATAGCGCAGGCGTTGCCGTCCACGGCACCGACTCGGGATCGACTGCTCGAGGCGTCCCATCAGCATGGCTCGGCGGGAATGGCGTACGTTTTTAGCGGCCATTACGAGGGAGACCATTGGCTGGCTACCTTCGCGGTTTATTGGCTGACCGAGGCTGGATTGCAACGTCGCTGACGGGATCGCCGGAGGAGTGGCTTGCCGGAGAAGCATATCTTAAGCGGTTCCACCAGCGGTTTAGCTGTCCTACCCGCGGTCCGGGCTTCCCCCCTCCCCTCGGCCTGGCTCCGCTCTGCCTCGACCCTCCCAGCAAGAGGGTGAAATCTATTTGAGCAAGCGTCCTCCTAGAGGGTGAGTGGAATTTTTTCACCACGCCCCGCCCGGAAGGTGGCGAACGTTGCACGGCTCCCCTCTCCCTCCGGGAGAGCGCTACTGGCCCAACGGTGTCAGGGGGACGCGCGGGGCCTTGGTCAATGAAAACGTGAGACTCTTGTCCCAAGTATCATCGGAATTGACCATCTCGCGAATGTGTTTCCAGATTTCTACAGGTGGGCCGAACTCGCGCCAGTCGATCGTCAAAACTTTCACGCCACGGCGCCGCATTTCGCTGATCAACTTTTGATAGTTGGCGTACAACTGCTGCAAATAATCCAGCGGTACCCCGGCCTCTTGGCTGCGACCCCGCATCGCCATCCGTTCGTAGCATTCCTCCGGCGGCACATCGAGGAACACAAAAATATCCGGCGGCATCACGTCACGGCTCATATTGCGGTAGACGTCCACGTATAACTCGTATTCTTCGGTTGTCATGAACCCGCGTTCCATCGCGGTCGTCGCAAACACGGTGTCGCCGTAGATGGGGCGATCCTGGACGACAACGATCCCTTGAGAACCCCAAGCTTGCTCGACGGCCAAGCGGTGCTGTTCATAACGTTGACAGAGCATGAACATTTGCATGGCAAACCCGCCTCCCGTGTTCACGCCCGATTGCAAATCCGCGTAATACCTTTCGAGGAAATGGGCGAACTTGGGATGATGCGTGGGTTCTTCGAGTACCCGCGCGGGCCACCCTGATGCAGTCGCCGCCGAAGCGATGGCATGACACGCATTCGTCTTGCCAGCCCCGATGTTCGCGTCAATCGTAATGAAAAGGCCTCTTTTTTCCTGTTTTCGTCCAATTGCCATTGGTGGAATCCTCGATACCGCTCCGATTTGTCCTGATGGAATGGCGAGTGTCGCCTAAGGTACCGTCCGCTGCCGGAAAGTGCAAGCATCGCGCGGCCGAATCATTTTTCGAGCCAAATCACCGCATTATTCGTCAACGCATTCCGAAACGGCTGAGCGCTTTGTAGGCTCCTATTCCTCAGTTTTCTGCGCTAGCTGTGACCATACTTCCGACGAGACCGCGCCAACATTACCCCGAGACGTGCCGCACGCCTCTGGCGAGCGCCGCAGCGACAACGTAGACGGCACCCGCACGTTTTAAAATCTTTGCCAGTTGGTTGACGGTCGCTCCCGAAGTGATCACGTCATCGACAAGGAGAATCGACCGACCCGCTACCGACTTAGGCTGAGTGACGGCAAAGGCACCTTCGACGTTCGCAACCCGCTGCCGAGTGCTGAGAGTTCCTTGTTTTTTTGTCCTCCGGAGACAGCGAAGGAGGTGATTGGCAACAGGTCGGCGCAGTTCTTGCGCAACCCCCTCGGCAATGATGCCCGCAACAAAGCTGGGACGCCGCCAATGATTCCACCAATGGGTGGGCGTCGCCAAGATCAGGTCACAGCCGATCAGCGGCGACTCCCTGTTGAGCTTGCGACCCAACAAGCGGCCGAGTTGCACCGCCAGAGGCTCATCGTGGCTCCCCTTCAGCCGAACGATCAAATCTTGCATCAGCCCATGATAGTTGCCTAAACAGATCGCGCGGTCGAAATGAAGTTTCATCCCCCGACAAAGGCTGCAACGGCCTTGGGGGAATCGTGCGAAGAAATGCTCCGCACCGCACGCTGGGCAACATTTCTCGGCCACACTCGCCAACCGGCGTTCGCACTCGGCGCACCACATGGATTGCCGGCCAGACGTATCATGGCGGCGATCCGACAAACTACTGTGGCAGCCAAAACATTCGGGAGGAAACGCAAAGTCCACCGCCGCCCCCCAAGCATCGATGGCGGCGGAGGAAAACGCCCGTTTCCAGAATCCCCAAGCGGCATTACGCATGGCTGACGCGCCCTTTTGTTTGGCTATTTAGCCGTACCAGATTTCAGGCACAGAATTCTACCATGATGACACCTAGCGCCGCGGTGAGACACCTGCCAGAGGATAGGCAGAATTGCGTCGTTATTTCGAGTAATGTGCCAGCGAAAGTAACCATGCTCTTCGAGAATTCTTGTGTGAATCGGTCGCTAGCGCTGGTGATTTTCCGGATCATCGATAGTTTTTATCGAAATCAAGCCATTTGACGGCTGCCCATCACCCATTTGACGAGGCAGCCGTTTGCGCCTAAAACATAAGCAGTTGTTGAGACCGAGTGGGCCCCGTGAGGGGGAGCCGTGAACCGGGTCAGATCTGAAACATGAAGCAGCTCTAAGCGGGGTACTCTTGTGCGGGGTCCGCTCAGTCTCAAACCACCGCCACCTGCGAACGCAACCTGACAAATCGCCGAGACGACCACCGCATGTCGGATTATGCAAATACGCCTTATACCGTTGTCGCGCGCCGCTATCGCCCCCAGGCCTTTTCGGAATTAGTAGGCCAACCGCATGTAATTACGGCCTTGACCAATGCCATCGAGCAGCACCGCGTCGGGCACGCCTATTTGTTCACGGGTGCTAGGGGCGTCGGGAAGACATCTACGGCTCGCATTTTCGCGAAGTGCTTGAATTGCCGGGAGGGGCCGACGACGACCCCCTGCAATGAATGCGACGTTTGCCAATCGGTCGCCGCCGGAGAAGACGTGGATGTCCTCGAAATCGACGGAGCCAGCAACCGCGGCATCGACGAGATTCGGCAGTTGCGCTCCAACGTGAATATCCGGCCGAGCCGCTGCCGCTTCAAAATTTACATCATTGACGAAGTCCACATGCTGACGACGCCGGCCTTCAATGCGCTGCTCAAGACGCTGGAGGAGCCCCCCCCGCACGTCAAATTTCTGTTTTGCACCACTGACCCCCAAAAAATTCCTATCACGGTGCTGTCTCGCTGCCAGCGATTCGACTTCGCGCCCGTCGAGGCGGACGAAATTTCCGGACGCTTACGAGAAATCGCCCAGGCGGAAGGCGTTGAAGCGGATGACGAAGCCCTCGCCCTGATCGCTCGGCGGGCCAATGGATCGATGCGCGACAGCCAATCCTTACTCGAGCAAATCCTTTCATTCGGCGATAAAAAAATCACAGTCAGCGACGTGCATCAACTTTTAGGCACGGCCGACCTCAGTCGCGTCACCTCGATCATGCGAGCAATGCTCGACAAAAACTTGGCGACGGTACTCGCGGAAATCGATGCAACCATTAAGTCGGGAACCGATGTCGGTCAGCTGTCCCAACAATTAGTAGGCTACTTGCGCGACATGATGGCCACCAAGGCCGGCTGCGATACGAAGTTCTTACTGACTGTGGCCGGCGCTGAAACCAACTCGATGGTGGAGTTGACGCGGCGAACCGATCTGAACACGATCCTATCCATGCTGCAAATTTTGGATCAAGCGATGACACGCATGCAGCACAGCCACCATAGCCGAGTACTGCTCGAGGCAGCCGCGCTGCGATGTTGCGAATTGGAAAGCTTGCAAGTGATCGCTGATTTGTTGAGCGGCGTGGCGAGCCCAGCAGCAGGCAAGGCCGCGACGTCCGCCAGCCCCACCAGTCCGCCGCCGAGCCAAATCCAGCCGAGTCCCCCGCCAGACGTCGATTCAAAAAAAAAAAGTTGATTCCAACCTAGACCAACCTTCCCGCACGAGCGCCGAGAGAGAATCTGCCGCTCGCGAAACTCCCGTCGTCGCTCCCTTGTCTCTGTTATCAGCAGGATGTGCCACGGTAGCCGCCATTACGATCTACGATTCGGCTGCCGGCGAGGAGAGGACAACAACGGCAAATCAGCCCGTCGCGGTCAACGATGTCGCGGCGAACTCGCCCATCGACATCCGGGAGGCATGGCGGGCAACGCTGGATGAGGTAGGAAGCATGACGGCCGATTTCGCGGCCGATTTTACGGCGGTCCAGGACCTCGGGAACGGACACATCCGGGTCGTTTTGCGCGAAAGTTACAATGCAACCCTGTGCAATCGCATCGAGCGACGCTCGCGCTTCGAGGCGGTGTTGTGCAAGCGGCTCGGACGGCCCATCACGCTGGAATTCCTAGCTCAGCAAACGCGCGGGGATTCGGCCCACGAAGCCCCGCGAAAAATCTCCCGCCGTGACCGCATTCGTGCCGCCGCACAGGATCCGTATGTCAAGGCGGCCCTCGAAATCTTTTCGGCCGAGATCACGGACGTGATCGAGAACGCACCAAAAAAATGACGACATAGCGATTTGCTGCTCGGCCGTCAGGCGCTCGCGTTGGCCGCACTGACTTCCCCTGATTTTCGTAAGCCGAAATGCTCGGAAATCGCCCCCAATTGATTCGCGTAGCGATTGGAAAAAATCAATTCGATGTCAGGATCGCCTGGCAGAATGATCTTGTTGATGAACAGCCCGCTGGACAATTCGGGCGAACCCAAAGAGGTTTGCAATTCGATCTCCGTCGATCCGATCCACCAATTCGTTCGCCTGACGATCAAACGATGACCCTGACGTCGCAGCCATAAACAACTGCGCGGCGGAAATTTGCCTAAACGACGACGATTGAACACCATTAACTCTCCAGGATGCCAGGTCGCGATCCTTGGGAAAACCAGCACCAGGATGGGATCGATCATCATCGTACGCAGGTAGTTGGCCCAGCGAAGCATCGGAAAAAACAACCATCCACAAATCGCAAACAGGATGAGGTTCAGGGCCAGTGCGAGCAACGGACTCACCGCATAAACGGCCATCAGCATCGCCGCGAATCCCTTGTTGACCAATTCGAATACCGCATCAACTAGCGGGATCGGCGACAGCCAAATGGCGAGTTCGCAGACAAAGCGAACGGTGCTGATCACGATCACGTTCACCACGGCAGCCAGCAGCAACAACAACTCCCAAGTAACAGTCCCCAACCCTGCCGCATGAATTTCCGCTGCGGAGGTATCTTCCTGCATAGCCGCCACGCGGAGAACGGCCAACGTAATCAAGACCGACCAGGTCTCGAGTTGATCGAGCAGTTGAACGACCGGTTTGCTGACCTTGAAAAACCTGGGCAATGACGTGAGCAGCGTCAGAGCGAGAAACCCCCAGAAAACGGCGGGCTGACGCAAAACAGGGTTTTTGCTGACAAATTCGTTCGAATCCAACCAAGTTCCCGAGCCGAACTGCGCCATACCTGCCAGGCAGGTCATTCCGAAGTAAGGAGACAATGCAATGGGGGCCAGTGGCCCTAACCATTCACTGGTTGTTTCCACATTTGCCCCCCCCTCGACCGACATGCTACCGATCAGCCCCCCCGCGGGACAAGAGACCAACGTTTGGGTCGTCGTTTGCATGCCGGACGTGAAATAGTTGATGGCATCCAGGCACACGAGCGCCATCAAACAAATTTTGACGCAAGCGATATTTGGCAAGGTAAGGCTCCGGCGACAAACTACACTGAGCGGACCATCGGCGACCGCTGTATTCTACGGCAGCGGCGAGGGAAGTCATTAGCTGGATCCGCAGCCGGCGCTGGCGGAGCGCAGGAGTATGGCATTCGCAACGCTGGCTACCTTGGAAATTCGGTCGGCTTGCTGCATAATCATTTGTCCCCGGTCACCTTGGCGACGGTCCCGCGAGGCGCCTTGTTTTCCTCGTTCCGGGGACGTCGCCGCGAGCGGCAGCATCCCGATAATAAGGCGAATTGGGGTGGCGGGGTGGAAGCGGGATACTTGCCGTCAATGGAAATCCTTAGGAGTCAGTCTGGTGGAGCAGGCATGAGTATTTTTGCGGGTCTGGAGCACATCGTTCGGGAAGACGAGCCGTTGGCGCCCTACACCTATTTGAAGCTTGGTGGGAGGGCTCAGTACTTTGCCGAACCAACCAATCAAGAGGAACTTGCCGAACTCGCTCGCCGCGCAACCCCTGCGGGATTGCCGACACGCTTGATTGGCGCCGGCACGAATTTGTTGATCCGCTCGCCGCTGGTCAGCGGCCTGGTGATCCTCATGTCGGCCCCTGCGTTCACCCGTCTGACAGTCAACGGTCACCGGCTTACGGTAGGGGGGGGCGTTAAGTTACCCCATTTCGTGGCGACCTGTGCCCGTGAGGGCTTCAGCGGACCTGAGCATCTCGTGGGGATCCCCGGGACGGTTGGCGGAGGCCTGCACGTCAATTCCGGAGCAGACGGCGTCGATTTGGGCTCGTGGTGCGTTGAGGCCAAGGCGCTGACGCGCAACGGAGAACTGGTTCATCGGCAGAAGGATGCTTTGACATTTTCTTATCGCTCCAGCAGCCTCAACGAACTGGCGATTCTTGAGGCGACCTTTGAATTCGAGCGGGAAAACCCCGATCAAATTACCCGAGAAATGCAACGCAATTGGATCGTCCGCCGCGCTCGGCAACCGGCAATTGGTGAGCCCGCAGCTTTTCTCTTCAAGGATCATCTCGGCGAACCCGCCGGTGAGTTGATCCAACGAGCAGGGGCCAAGGGGATGAGCGTCGGCGCAGTATCCCTGTTTGATCCGAACCCGAACTATCTGGTCGCTCGGTCCGGGGCAACGGTCGATGAGATACTGCAAGTGATCGACCAGGTCAAGTCGCAAGTCCACGAGCGCATCGGCATTGAATTGGCGCTGGCACTTCAAATTTGGTAGCGATCAAAAAATCGCCGAGGCGATCGCGCTCATAGTCGCTGCACGGATCGTTAATCAAATCTTTACAAGTCGCGGCGCTGCTTGCTTTGGCTGCCGTGCTCCCAGTCAGCATTAGTTTTTCAATTTGTCGGCAATTGCGGGAGGATTGACCGCCATTTCCGAGGAGCACTGCCATGGGACGCAATGCCGCACTCGCAAGGGCAATGCTGCCGCAGATTCGGCCGTTTGCTATGATCAAGGATCAGGAAAGGATCCGATCATGGTACGCAACGAAAAAAACTCGCAACAAACCAATCCACGTTTCTCCGAAATCATCCAGGACGCTCTCGATCGCCGATCATTCGTACACGTCGTGTTGGCGACGGCCTGTGGGGCCGTCCTTTTGCCGCAGACGGGGACAGCCTTCGCGACGACAGGCTCGCGCGACCCACTGCATCCGGCCGACGGTCATGAGAGAACGCAACTGTTTCATTTTCACGGCGTTCCCGCCTCACAACGGGACGCCGTTGTGGTCCCCGAAGGTTACGTGGCCGAGGTCTTGTACCGCTGGGGAGACCCGATCAACGGTATCGAGCCCCGATTTCTCAGCGACGCATCCAACTCTGCCGCCGACCAAGAACGACAGGCCGGCATGGGGCACGATGGTATAGAATTCTTCGCCATTCCTGGCCACGATCCCAACGAGCGTGGCGTGATGTGCGTCAATCACGAATACACCGATCAGATTTTGCTCTTCGCCGATGGTCTGGAACCCATGCCGCCGGCGAAGATGCCCCTGGAGAAAGTTCGCAAATCCCAAGCCTCCCATGGCATCTCGATCGTCGAAATCGCGCGGCAGCCAGATGGATCGTGGAAAGTCTTGGATTCCAAGTTCGCGCGGCGCTTGACGGCCAATACGCCGATACGGATCAGTGGTCCGGCGTGTGAATTGATCGGCACCGAGGTGCGTGGCACGATGAACAACTGCGCCGCGGGCCGCACGCCCTGGGGAACGTATTTGACTTGTGAGGAGAATTTTCAAGGAGTGTTCGGAACGGACCAACCTGGATTCGAACCGAACGAACGGCAACGCCGCTATGGTTTGACCGCAGCCGGTTACGCTTACAAAATCGATGGCCAAAACGTGTCCGCTTACCGTTGGTGGCAGCAAGACCGCCGCTTCGACTTGAGCGTCCCAAACAACGATGCCGATCGCTTCGGCTACGTCGTTGAGGTCGACCCTCTGGATCCGCAGGCGATGCCGGTAAAGCGAACCGCCCTCGGCAGGTTTCGGCATGAGAATGCGGAGGTTACGCTGGCGCGGGATGGTCGTGTAGTGGTCTACATGGGTGACGATCAGCCTGATGAGTTCATCTACAAGTTCGTCTCGCGTATGCCCTACGATCCCAACAACAAAGAATCGTTTGGTGTCCAGGCCACGGGTGGATTGCTGGACGATGGAACCTTGTATGCGGCTCGCTTCGATAACGACGGCGTAGGCCATTGGGTAGAATTGTCACCCCAAAATCCGGCCTTGGCCACTTGGACCGCTGCAGAGATCGCGGTTTATAGCCGTGACGCCGCGACGTTGGCGGGAGCAACGCCAATGGATCGCCCCGAGTGGATTGCTGTCGATCCAAAGACGGGTGAAGTCTTCGCCTCGTTGACAAACAACAAAGGGCGAAAGGTAGCCGACCCGGCGTCAGCCAATCCGCGGGCCAACAATTTTTACGGTCATATCGTGCGCTGGTTCGAAGATGATCGCGATGCGGCCGCACTAAGTTTCTCATGGAAAGTTTTCGTACTGGGCGGAAACCCGGCGCTGGCTGATGACGACAAGCGGGGAAACAGTGCCGGGGACGCATTCGCTTGTCCCGATGGGCTCAAATTTGACTCCAGTGGAATCCTGTGGATTCAAACCGACATCTCGTCGTCGTTACTGAATCAACCCGGTTTCGAGGAACTCGGGAACAACATGATGTTGGCCGCCGATCCGCAGACCGGCGAGATCCGGCGGTTTTTGACCGGTCCGCTCGGTTGCGAAATCACTGGAAACACGATGACCCCCGATCGAACCACCATGTTCATCAATATTCAGCATCCCGGCGAACCGGCCGATGAAGTGAGCGATTCGCTGAATCCCACGAAGTACAGCCAATGGCCGGATGGCCCCGACGGCGGACGCCCGCGAGCGGCAACCATCGTCGTGCGGCGACTCGACGGCAAACCCATCGGCCAGTAGTCGCTGGCCTGCTGAGAGCCATCCTAAAAAAAGTCGCCGTTCAGTAACCCGAAGTATCAGCGATGGCTCGTTGTGTCATCGGCTCTTAATCTCGATCAATAATCGATCGCCAGAAAAACAACTGGCAGCGGATCGCGAAAGTGTTCGTTTGAGAGCTCATAGAATCGTTCGACGTGATCGTGCCATTGCGGATCGTCCGCGGGGTGGCCAATGAAGGAAGGAAGACTCGTTCGCAGCAGGGGATCACGGACCCAATTCAAGGCCACCGTCAGGTTTTACATTTTGCCTTGGCGCCCAAGTCGCCCATCGTTAACAAAAGCAGTTGGCGAGCCATTATGATTTCGGACAGCCACCGGATGGCCTTACCATTGTTACAATCGTCACAGTTTGGCATGAAATCGGCATGTTCACACACTGGCTTGCATTGTCTCCCCCCGCTTGCAATTCGTTGGCAGTGGTGCGCGAGGCGTGCCGGGACTGTTCGACCAGACGGGGAGGATTTGGTAGGATACTTCGAGTTGGCAGCGTGTGAATCTCAGATGCGGGTGGTTTTTCTCGAGCCGGTACGGTCAAACTTGGTTTGGGATTGCCGCGCGATGGCGGCTCTCGTAGAGACGCTGCGGTCAGCGTCGAGGGTTGCTCGCGCCGCGAGCTTTGATCCTGGCCAGTTCGAAGCGTTTCTATCTCCGTAACTGCATGTAAAACTCGCGAACTGCAACGCAAACAGACCGCTACGACAAAGTGCGAACCATGTCTGTCACTCTGTTCAAACGCTATCGGATGTCGTTCGATTTGACCCGCAAGTTGCCTGCTGTCAAGCCGCTGCTTGCCAGCTACGTGCTGTTACCCTGGCGCGAGGAGTTGCTGCGGGCTCACGCCGAGACGAAGTACAAAAGTTTTTGCGACGAAATGGACACGAACATTTTTTCGTGCTTGGGCCGCCGCGATGGTTGTCATAGATTGATGGCGGACATCGCAGGCCGATCCGGGTTCGTTCCCGAGGCGACTTGGCTGCTGGTCCACCACACGGCGCACGGGACGATCGAAAGCTGCGGCACGATCCAAGCTGTCCAAACCGACGAACGTTCCGCCTCGATACAAAACATCGGGATCATTCCGGGACATCGCGGTCGGGGCTTGGGTGCGGCGTTGATCGTGAAGTCCCTCGAGGGGATGCAGCGGCTTGGGCTGAGGCAAGGGACCCTTGAGGTCACGGCACACAACCTCGGTGCTATTCGCTTGTACCGCCGTTTGGGATTCGTGACGCAGCGGATTGTCTACAAATCCACAGAAATCGCCCTCTAGTTCATTTGTCGATCAATCGCATGCCTATCGTCGGAATCGGAACAGACATTTGCGAATGTGCCCGCATCGCGCGTATGATCGAGCGGCATGGAGAGGCGTTTTTAACGAAGGTCTATACCCCCCGCGAGATCGCTTACTGCCGCCCACACCGGGAGCAAGCGATCTCCTTTGCAGGGCGGTGGGCGGCAAAAGAGGCGATTTTGAAGGCTCTCGGGACGGGTTGGGCCCTCGGCATCCAATGGACCAATCTCGAAGTTCTCAACGAGCCCAATGGCCAACCGCTGGTCCATCTTTCTGGTCGAGCCTCCGAAGTAGCTGCCGCTCGAGGAATTGGGAAGATACTCATCTCGATTTCGCACACGGACACCCACGCAGTCGCGTTTGCCGTTGCCGTCGCGGCCTCCGGCGCCGCTGAACTCAACCCTTCCTCCAAGCCAACAACATCGTCATGAGTCCACTCGCTCGCTGCGGTATCTTGATTTCGTTGCTCCTCGCAGCTTGCCTTGCGTGGTTATCGAACCGAAAGGGAACGGAGTCGTTTGCTTCGGTTCAGCAAGAATCGGACACGGTAAAGCGTTTGGGGATCGTCAAAAATCGCGAGTTGCGCGAGATCAGCGGCATCGCACGTAGCCGGTACAAGGATAATTATTTCTGGGTGCATAATGATTCGGGCGATAGACCGAGAATTTTTTTGCTGTCACCGATTGGCGAAACGCTGGGAGAATGGCTCGTCGAATCAGCAACCGCCGGCGATTGGGAGGATCTCGCCAGTTTTTCGGTGGCGGCAGACAGGCATTACCTGCTGGTCGCCGACGTGGGAGACAATCTGAGCCGCCGCGATCACGTTAGCCTTTATCTCGTTCCGGAACCACAGGCTCCCCGCGATGATGGCGGGTCGCCAGACCGACCTCAAACGGTGCCGTCCCTTTGCGAAATCAAAATCCGATACGAGGACGGGGCACGCAATTGTGAGGCCGTGGCGGTCGACCCGATTTCGCGTTGCGTCATTCTTATCGAGAAGCTTGAATTCAATACCAGTGGCCAACGTCAGGCCGGAATCTATCACGTTGACCTCTCCGCGTTTGTCCCTGAGTGGCGGCAATTCAATGCCGATCAGGTTGTCGCAAACGAAGGTGTTTCTCGGCCGATCGTCGCGAAACGAATCGCCTCTTGGCCCCTCTCGTATGTCACCGCGATGGATATTGATGAATCGGGACGTTATCTGGTGGCCAGAACATATTCCCACGCCTTTCTATTCCGGCGGCAGAAGGATGAGACATGGGCGGAAGCCCTGTCGCGGCCACTTCCCGTGGGAATTCAACTCCCGATCGAGCCGCAGGGTGAGGCAATCACCTTCGGTCGCGACCCGACGCAACTGATCACCATCAGCGAACGGCCTCTCCAACCGCTCTGGCAAATCACGGTGCCGCAGAGCAAGGACGACTAGGCTTTGTACGAGAGCCATTAGCCGAAGCGATTGAGTCCGGCTCTCGCGAGAACCGGGAGCTAGTGCCAAGCATTTGCCACCTTTCGAAACAAAATCCAACGTTGCGACGGTTTCGCCCCCGCATCTTGAAGACGGATGCCGAAAAACAAAATTAAATCCGAAAACGGCAACGGGGCTAATCTCGGGTCCTAGGCGACGCTCTGGCGCGCGGTGGATGCGTTGCGAGCCAACATGGACGCCGCCGAGTACTAGCACGTTTTCCTAGGCCTGATCTTCCTCGGTTACATCTCGGATGCCTTCCGAGGAAAAGAGGCGAAGCTCGACACGTTGGAGAAAAAGGCCGCCCGTCCTGATGTGCTCATCGGTGCCAACGTAAAGTACATTGACTACGAACCTTATGATGCCGAACGGAACAGCCCCTTCAGGGCCGGGTTTTTCGCCGATTCCGATTCCCAGGCCTGCGGTCCGGGCTGATAGAGCCGGCAATTCAGGCCGTCCATCGGGCATTTTCGATTACCCACCGAGGTCTGCGGCCTGGGCTGAACCGGTCTTTCAGGCCGTCGTTCCGGTGCTTTCCATTACCTACTGACAGAACCGGCCTTTCAGGCCGAAGACACACGAGATTCGGCTGGCCAGGAAAGAAGTCAGGATTTGTGCCGAAACCCATCAGGAGCTGGACATTAACCCACGGTTCGCGCAAAAACCGGACGCTAACGCGTTCCGGCTGGTAGTTTAGGGACAAAGCCTGGTTAGTTACGGGTGAGTTACCCGATCTCAGGCGTGAACGATGAGACCGCAAGACTGCTAGCTAGCCAATCAACGATTGGATTAAATCGCGAGCTGAAACCAATCAAGGCTCCCGCGTTAAGTTACGGTCGCCAACAGACAGTGAAAGGCAATCAAGTACAGGGCGACCGCCGCCGTTCGATTCGAGGTCTCGGGTTTCTTCTCAGCTGTAGCCGATTTATAGCACGGTTGTTCCCCAAGCCTCTGCTGCCTAGAGTGCGACGGGTTATAGCCTGCTGAGACACGTCCATAACCCGACCCATCCGGCATACTGAAAACGCCTGAAATCTCGCCGTTCTCTGGTTTAATTCGGTAGATCGCGCTCCTCGCGGACCACTCAAAAACGGACGGCATCGATAACCGTCAGGTCACCCTTCAAGGAGCCTGACGACCTGTCCCACGACCATTCCGAATTGACTCCCCAACAGCGGATGGCCCAGGGCTCCCGGACGATCACCGGCACACACGTTAGCGGGTTCCGCTTCTTCAAGACGACCACGCCCACTTATAAGCTGACCTCGGATTTGGCAACCAGTTTTTTGAAGTCGATGATCGACCGCGGACAGGCATTGTTGCTCAAAGTTCTGATTTGTCTAAATTCTGCGAAACAAGAACGATCAAAAACCAAGCTTGGATTGCTCCAACCAGCAGACCAGCTGCGATTAATGCCGCGCCAATCGTTAGTAAAAAGGACCAGGTGTCGGCCATCGTGAACGCCCAATCCATTCCAAGGAAAATGACTGGCATACCCACTGCCCATGCGAGCATGTTGGCCAGTATCCAAAGCTTGGCTCTCCCGACGTGATGTCGCAGCACCATCCACTGGGCACAGGATAATATGACTCCAGCGACCCCGCCCAATCCACTGGCGAGAAGCAAAGTTATGCCAAGGGGCGGCTCAACCTGCTGTGTTTGGGAGACGGCTTGATCCATCTTCATCAGAGTTGAAGGTAAATAACCGATCATGTAGGCACACAACGCGCCGATGGTTGTAGCTTGCCACCAAACGCGGCGACGAATCTTGGATAACCATGGGTGCATGGCCCACCATTGCGCAAGACCCACCAACGTAGCTTCGATGACGCCGCTGAACACAGCGATGAAGAAAGAGAGCCACACACCTAATGTCTGCCGCGTATCAATATTCGAAACGAGTAGGCCAATCATGGCAAATGTGGCACCAAGTCCGAATAGTTCAGAAACAGCAGTCGCGATTGTCCACCGTAATCCAAGGGCCAATTGGGAAGTTTGTATCATTACGTCTTATATAGGCACCAAGAATGTAGGCGACGAACCTTCCGACCAAGAATCTAAATGAAAGGTAACATAACGACGAAACCGAGAAGAAGCAATCGCGTGCCCACAACCTGCCGATGGTCCTGGCCGGTCGCGACCCGATCCACGAGAAGCAGCTGCGGCGGATCTGCCAGGAGCCGAGCTTCGCCCGCCAGCGGCGGATGTGGCAGGTGTTGAAACGCAGCCGGATGGAGGAACCCGCGGCCTGATCCGGGCTACGGCACGCCTTGCTGTTTATTGTTCATCGATCATAACGCGCAGCCGGGTTGTCCTGATCCTACCGAGGGTCCGGGCAGCCCGGCTGCCGTCGTTCCAACTTTCCGCTACGAAGATTGTCTCCGAGTGACCGGGCGGTTAGGATCGTTGAACATGTTTATCGTTTACGAAAAGAGTGGCGGATGGCACGGACCCAAATCACAGAGGACGAATCCTTCGCGCCAACTAGAGATGTGGTCGAGTGTAAGCATGGCATTCACCATCAGATCGAACGTACCAGCAGTAGGATGGTTTGACAGACCGTGCGGGAGAGGAGCATCATGCAATTGGCCGAACTGAAACCCGGACTCGCCCTCGTCGGCTTGGAGCCGGATCGCGTTTGCACCGTCATAGCCGTCTTGCCGTATGCCGAGAACGCCGTCCAGGTCATTTATCGCCTGCCCGACGGGGCCATCAAGGAACGCCTGCTCGGCACCGCCGACGAAGCCACCATCGCGGTCGCCACCGTCGAGCGGCCCTGGGCGTTCGACGGCGACGGCGAAAAATTCATTCTCACCTGCGAGGCCAAGCGGATCGACCTGGCGTTTCTGTTCGACCCGATGATGGCCGTCCACACCTCGAACGTCGAGCCGTTGCCGCACCAGATCACCGCCGTCTACGAGTCGATGCTGCCACGCCAGCCGCTGCGGTACGTCCTGGCCGACGACCCCGGCGCGGGCAAGACGATCATGGCCGGCCTTTACATCCGCGAACTCGTCATGCGGGCCGACGCGCGGCGGGTGCTGATCGTCGCGCCCGGCAGCCTTGTCGAGCAGTGGCGGGACGAACTGTTCGAGAAGTTCGGGCTGGAGTTTCGCGTCGTCTCGTCCGCGCTAGAAGAATCGTCGCCGAGCGGCAACCCGTTCGAGGACCACCACCAGGTCATCGTCCGGCTCGACCAGATGTCGCGCAACGAAGACCTGCAGGCCAACCTCTGCGCGGCCGGCTGGGACCTGGTCGTCTTTGATGAGGCCCACAAGCTCGCCGCCCATTTCTTCGGGTCGGAGTTGAAGAAAACGGCCCGGTTCCGC
>CALDHM010000022.1 GCA_937941455.1 uncultured Pirellulaceae bacterium
TGGCGGAGGACACGGAAGGTTCAGGTGATTTCTTTTTAGCCATGTTCAATCGCTCGTTGAGTTTTCCGGAGGTGGAATACAATCGGAACCGGCGGCCGACGCAGACGATTTTAGATGGTTGAGCCGGATCGCGACGATGGCTTCCGACAAAGTTTCTTCCCACCTAAAGCCGATTTTTGGATTGGCAACGAATCGTTCGAGCTGTTCGACCGTCTCCAGCGGCAAGAGGGCCGCCAACCTCCCCCAAAGGACTGGCGAATGCCAACGGTGATCCGCTTGTGCCTGGTCCTCGATGAATTTCAAAATTCGAGATATGGCCGCGGGGTGCCCTGCCGACAACATGGCGAGACCAATATAGGGCAGCCTATTATTTTCCGGGGAATCCTCGACGCTCCATTTTTGCTCCAGATAGGCGTGAGTCCGCGGATTCGGCAGATGGGCCAACGTGCAAACCAGATCGATCAAGTCAAGGTCGATGCCCAGGTCCAGCCACCGCGGATCGGCAGGTTGCTTTGAGGTTTTCGGCCGATCAGGCAGCAGCCTCGATTCGAGAAACGGTCGATCCTCGGTCAAGTCGTCGACGATCCAGTGCGACCGTGCAGACATCGCCACGGTCGCCTCTTGTTGTCCGATCACGTAAGGAGAAAAGGTGTCGAAGTATCGGTCGGAGGGAATTTGACAGCGGGCGGCCGCGATCAACAGTCGCCAGCGACTGAGCATCAAGTGTTCACGTTGCTCAACCAACCGCTCGACGACCTCGCAACTGCTCGTTTTCGCTTGCTCTAGGAGGAAGTCAAACACGTCACGGCCATCGTCGGAAGCGGTGACGTGTTGCAGCATTGCCAGATCGTCGAACTGCTCGAGTAGAAATCGATTTGTCACGTGCAGCGGGCCGTGGAAGCCGATTTGCAGAAGCGATAGCAGCCGCGACATTGCTTTGTTTTTGTCCTTTTGTGGTGCGGTCGCCTCGCGAGCCTCGTTCAGAATGGTCCGGGCGCGGTCGAGAGTCGCCTGCACAAAGTCGGCGGGAGCGGCCTGTTCCGCCACTTGAACCAGCAATTCCAGATCGGCCGAATCAAGAGCCTGAACCAAACGCTCCGTTGCCGCCGGAATCGCCCAGCGAGCGAGCGCCAGATAGGCCGCTCGCCGGATGTCCTTGCTGCGCGCTCTGGATTGATCCAACAAAATCTGCAGGTCGTTGGCCGGCCCCCCCAGGCACTCGACGGCCGCGATCTTGACCTCTTTCGAGCCCGACTCCAGAGCTTGCATCACCAGCTCACGGCTGTCGGCGGCCCCCAGCCGATGGAGGAGTTTGAGCCGCAAGGCGTCCCCCCCCTTCCCCGCGAGGTTCAACCGCCGCTGCAATTCCGGCACGATCGCCGGACCATACTCCGGCAAGACTTTTTCCGCCATAAACTCGCGGACTTCGCGGTTCGTATCGTCCAAAGCATCGAGAGCGGGCTGTACCAACCGCAAGTCGCGGAAAAACCCTTGTTCATAGGCCCCTCGAATTTCATCCAGCCGTCCGTGGCGGGAGACTGACAACACGTGCAGGATTGACTTGATCGTTTGCGATGATGCCGTCGACTGCTGTAGCTCTAACGGACTGGATGGGATCGGTTCCAGGTCTCCCTCGGCTCCTGTGTCCCCTTGCGTGTACAAGATTGCGTGGACGAGCCCTGCCAATTCGAGTAGTGCCTCGTCGGCCGTCTTTTCGGTGGCCTTCACCAGTTGCTCGGCCCCATCCGCCAGCCGCAGGAACACCGGGGCACGCTCTCCGAGCTTGCGTAGCGGTTCGATCAATCGCTGCAAGCGAAAATCGCCGGGGGCCACGACGCTGCCGGCAATCACCAGCCGCCGCACCTCAGCATACAACTCATCCAATAACGGAATGGGCATAGCCGCTCCTACAACGTCAAGCGCACAATAGCATTGGCCGCCACAATCGAGAGCGGTTTGATCTCGAGCCGCCGCGTTTCCAGATCATGTCGAAAACGGACCGCAACGACTTGATCGTGCAGCAGATCGGTCGGCAGCCAACGGAGTAGCGCCAGACTGGGCGGCTCCGACGGTAAACCTTGGTCGGTCAGGCACAAGCGCTGGCCCCGGCGATCCTCGATCACGTAGCGATTGGCGATGAGCCCCAGCCGCTGAAACCGCAGGAGCACGACGGGTTGTTTGTCGGCCAGCGGACTTTTGAGGTGATTTTTGATTTGTTTTACGACGTCCGCGAAATCGTCCCGCGCGAATCCGCGGACCCGCTCGAAGTCGTGCGGCAGCGGCGGCCGAGTTGTCATGTCCTTCCAGCGGATGCGCGGGTTCATGTCTCCTGGGTAGATCATCAGTTCCGGAACCTGAGCCACCTCCGCGACGCTATCCTCGGGCTTGATGAGGTGGGATGCGTTACGCGGGCGGAAGGTTTTCGTGATGTAAACCCCCCCCTCCGCCAGATCGCACCACACGCCAGTATCGATATGTTCGAGGCGGCTTTCCTCGTCGAACGAGTTGAAGGCGAGTTGCAGCAGTTCGGCGTCGCGACGCAGCTGGCCTAGATTCCTCAGCTCATCGAGCGTCCACGCATGGCCCAGCCAGGCGGCAATGCTGGTCTCAGTATCGGGTCGCATCTGTGGATCGGCCAAACGCTTCTGCAAATAAGCTCGCCCCTGTTTGATCAGCCCCGTCAACGTGGCCAATCGGTCGAGCGCAGCTCTGTAGATCGACTCCCGGCGCGCTGCCGAAACAGATTCGTTGATGTCGCTATCGAGTCCATAAAACAACGACGTGTAGGCCCAGAGCGCGAACTGTGCACCGGGCAGATAGGTATCACCGAGTTGTCGTGCTTGCCGCTGAATCTCAATCGCCGTTTTCGCGTTCATGTTGCTGATTCCCAGCCGCACAAGATTGCGCGTTAATTTTTCCAATAAGTCGAGGCCTGCGAGTTGTGCCTTGATCTTTTTGGCCAAGGCGGCCGTGTTGACCTTCTTGGGTTTCGGTGGGATTTGCTGCCTGGCGTCAGGCTTACCGGTCGATTTTTTGCGACGGGATCGCACCCCGTCGGGCACCTCGGCCGACGTGAAGGTTTGCGGTTCGAGCACGTAAGCAAACATCAGGGCCAAGCAATGTTTGCAGGGGAACTGGCGGCTAGGACAAGTGCAGCGGTAGGCCGGTTGCGACGGTTCCGAAAAATCGCATGCGCAGAGGTACGGTTCCCGACCGCTCCCTTGGCAGTGCCCGAAAATCAACGTTTGATCGGGTGAAATATGGCGTTGCAGCAGATGTCCACGCCGCATCAACGCTTTGCCATTGCCCGCAGCCGTCGGATTCGGAGCCACCTCCAAGACAAACTGCTCATCGATCGAAATCACCACCCAACTCCCTCCACGGCTTGCGTGTTGTCTACCTACTATAACGGATATCCGGCGGGTTGTTTTTGTTCGTCCCCTAATGACGACATTTTCGCGTTTTGGCAATTTTTACCCAGATGAGCGTTTACCCAAGGCACCGTCGCCCCGGGATTGAAAACCTACCGATGGTTTCGAACGATGCCCAGATTCGTATCGTTCCCATGGGCCGTCGTGCCCCGTAGGCGCATCAACAAACCAGCCCCGGGAAAAGCGCAGCGCCGCCCAGGTAATAAAAATCGACGAACATTTTTCGAGCCCTGAAAAGGGCGAAACAATGGGCTGCTGCCGATACCAAATGTGCCAGGCCGCCGAAATCTATAATGTCGATTAACTCCCAACTTGAATCCCAAACATACCGCTCGTCAAATCGAATTTCATGACGGCGAAACAATTCTCGCAATTCCTCCTAAAACCAACGGTGTAAATAGTGCTCGGCTTGGCGTTCAATGTACTTGATTCCTTCGGGGAAGCTGGACTGACTAACCGAAGATTCCGCGTACTCGGCTTGCCAAGCGAACTTGGCACTGCCTGTTCCGTAATGGGTCTTCATCCATGTTGAACCACTTTTTTAGACTTCCCCGACAATCTTCCTCAAGGGTTGAGTTTTTGACAACGAGAACAGGGCGAGTGCGTGGTCGTCAACTCCACCAAGAATCAACGCCGGACTTTCCCACGTCGCGAAGATTCGCGCTTGATAGGCCCATAAACGCTCCCGCACCTCGACCGGTATCCAGGTTTGTCGTTGTTTGGTGCTGTAGACAAGGTGTATCCAAATTTTAAAGAGGGATTGTGACATGTGTCGCCCTTTCACGACTTGTGTTTGTTCGATTCGCTACCCAGGGCGGCGCTTCGTCCGCCGGGTGGTGGACGGCGCTTTGCCGTGGGCTGGATTGTTGGCGCCCTTTGGGCGGGGGACGCATTGCGATCTGCTGCTCTAACCAGGGCAAAACGCAGCATCGCCAATTCGAACGAGCCGAAGGTGTGTTCCGGCCCACCTACGTTGGCAAAAGGTGGCCTGCGTTCGCGAGAGAGGGGACGACGACGGACAATCGATTCCTTCGCCCGGTTGCGGGGTTATAGTGTTCGTAGGAAGGCGGTGGTAAAATTGGTGATTTCCACAAGGGACACTGACCGAGGGTAATATGGAGGCCTAGCGAGCAATCATGATGGAACCGCAAACAACAGCACAGATCGTGGATAATTCAGCGAGTGAATGGCGTTGGGAACGCCAAGGTCCGAGATGGCCAGCGCTGCGAGGCAAAGTGTGTGGCGTCGCTGCATGCCTGGCAGCCCTCTTGATTGCGACCATCGGCTGCGATCCGGCGAGCGGTCCCGCTGGCAATGCAGGGGAGGCCGGCTCTGGGACAACTCCCGCCGTGCCCCGATTCATCACCATGGGCACTGCTCCCAGCGGTGGTGCCTTTTTCGACGTTGGCAATGCGATCGCCTCGGTGATCAACGAGCATCGAGGGGAGGCCAAATGGACGGTGCAGCCGTCGGCAACCAAGGGGACACAGCAAAACATTCGCATGCTCGACAAGGGAGAAGCCTTGCTTGGAATGTCCAACGCCGCAATCAGCTACTTCGCGGCACGGGGCGAAGGGGTGTGGGATCGCCCCTATCAGGTCCGCGCGGTAATGACGCTGGCTCCGAACGTCGGCCTATTCATTGCTAAACGAGAATCGGGGATCCGTTCCCTTGCCGATTTGAAAGGTAAGCGGGTGGCGGTCGGGCCAGCGGGGGCCGGTTTCGAGACGTTCTTGGGTCCGCTGCTAACGGCGCACGGGGTCACCTACACGGAACAGCTTCAAGATTTTACCCCGGTGGCGGCCGACTACACGACCGCCGTCCAGTTGTTGGGGGATGGCAATATCGACGCAGCATTCATGGGGGGGGCGATTCCCGTGGCTGCGATCACGCAGGCAACCAGCGCGATGGACATTGTCTTTTTGCCGTTTGACGAGGCAGCGCGACAAAAATTGATCGCCGATTATCCCTTCTTCAACGATGCGGTGGTGCCGGCGAAGAACGCTTCAGGACAACCAACCTACAAGGGCTTGGAGCAAGACTTGCCTGCCATCAACGTCGGTTCGATGCAACTGCTGACTCATGCGAATGTCGACGAGGACCTCGTGTACACGTTGACGAAGATCATCTGGGAAAACCGCGAGGCCATCGCCGCGCGGCATCCGGCCGGCCGTGCCATCAACGAGGCGAACGCCGCCCGCGACGTGGGGACCAAATTCCATCCAGGTGCGATCAAGTTTTACAAGGAAATCGGCATCTGGAAGTCGAGCGATGGAGCTGAATAGATCGGCCGTCACAGCGCTCAGCGTCTTGCTGTGCGTCTTCACGATCGTTTTCGTGAACTTCAATGTTTTGTTGCCGCAGTCGGCTCTCGCTCTGTTCACGATGTTCGGGCTCGGTCTCTGCTTCCTACAGACCCCGGCGATACCATTCCTGGCCAGTGACTCGTACCAGACGGCTTCGCGGCAGGGTCGCTTCTGGCATCGCATCGACGCGGCGTCCCGTTGGGGGTTGGCGGCGTTGAGCGTGGTGTGCTTCGGCTACATCCTGATGCAAACCGAACCATTTTTCTCCCGGTTTTGGCCCGAGAGCACAGTGTTCACGCGGCCCGTTTCGCTGGGGGAACGAGCGGGGGATGAAACCCTGTTGGATTATTGCGTCGGGCTGGTCGGCCTTGTGCTCGTGCTGGAGGCAACGCGGCGGACGATCGGGTGGATCGTGCCCGCGCTTGCGTTGGTCTTCGTCTTACATGCTTATTTCGCGCCGCAGTTGCCCGACTGGCTGTTGCCGCACCAAGGGCAATCGCCGAAACAGATCGTTAGTGTCACTTTTTTGCAGTCGCTGGGGGTGCTGGGCCCGGCGACCAGCGTGATGTTCAAGTTCGTGTTCTTGTTCATCGTGTTCGGCGCGTTTTTGGAAATGTCGGGCGCGACCCAATTTATCATTGATTTCTCGCAGCGGTTGTTTTATCGCAGTGTCGGTGGGCCGGCCAAGATTTCTGTTTTATCCAGCGGTTTGATGGGCTCGCTGTCGGGCAGCGCCGTCGCGAACGCCGTCACCACGGGGACTTTCACGATTCCGATGATGAAGACGTCGGGGTTCCGGTCGCACGAAGCGGCAGCGGTCGAGGCCGCGGCCGGCTCGGGGGGGGCGATGATGCCGCCGGTCATGGGCGCGGCGGCCTACATGATGCTCGAGTTCGTCGAAAACCTGACGTTTTTCGAGGTTGTCAAGGCGGCAATCATTCCCGCGTTGTTGTACTACCTGTCGTTGTTTTTCATCGTCCATTACACGGCCAAGCGGCGTATCGCGGAGGGCGCACGGCAGGAAAGTCCCGCGGCGACCGCCATACCGGTCTACGAAGGAACTATTTTCTTTGGGGCTCTCGGCTTTCTGGTTGTCCTCCTCGTGCTCGGGTTTTCTCCCTTCAAGGCAGTGACCGGCTCGCTGATTTTGATTCTGGTGATGTCCCTGTTTCGTAAAGCTTTGAAGGTGAGCGCCACAGCTCGCGTTTCGGCTCTGGCGGCATTTCTGCTGGCAACGATGGCCCACCAAGCAACGGTTTTCCTCGCGTCCGCCCCGTTCACGAATCATCCGCTTGTGCGGCCGCTGCTGGCAACGAGTTGGCTCCATCCGGACGGCTATTGGTCGTGGCGACTCGGCTTGGAATCGCTGCTGAGTTCCTGCGTGTTCGGCGTCGTCGGGCTGCTCGCTTTCGGGTTAGCCTACGGTGCCTGGCGGCAACCGCTCGTCAAGGCCCTGCGCAGTGCGGCGATCAATGGTATCCCGCTCATCGCTGCCAGCGCGTGCGTGGGGATCATCATCGGGATCGTCCAATCGACTCCGATGGCCAATGATTTCAGCGCGGCCATCAAACGAATCATCGATGGCACCCCTCTGATCGGGATGTTCATCAATTTGGACACGGCCCCCGCGTGGGTGCTGGATTGGGTCAAGGAATTCAATTTGTTGGTCGCCTTGATCGGTATCATGGCCTGTTCGATCGTGCTCGGGATGGGAGTGCCTTCGGTCGTGTGCTACTTGCTGATGGCCACCTTGATGGGTTCGGTGCTCGGCGAATTGGGAGTGCCGGCCCTGGCCGCTCACATGTTCATTTTCTACTACGGAATGATGTCGATGGTCACGCCCCCGGTAGCCTTGGCCGCCTACGCCGCCGCCTCGCTCGCTCAAGCTCCGATCATGAAAACGTCCTGGACCGCGTTTCGCTATTCCCTCGTTGGCTTCGCGCTCCCCTTCATGTTCATCTACCAACCAGCGTTGCTGCTGTCACTGAGGTCGGGAAATCCTCTGGATGTCCCCGATGTGGTTATGGCGGTCGTGTCGTCGGCGATCGGAGTCTATGCGTTATCGCTGGCAGTAACGGGTTATTTTCGGGCGCCGCTGGGCTGGGTCGCGCGTGGCGGGTTGTTGCTGGCCGCTGTGTTGCTGATGTGGCCAGGGACTTCTGGATTTTGGATCGGCCTGGCGGTCAACATGGCGGGGATCGCGTTGCTCGGGGTGGTCCTGTGGTCGGCGCGGGGTGGACGTTGAACCAAGCGGCGATTTGCGCCAGAATAAACTCGTCGTCAACGCTCGGGGTCGCTGGCCGTGTAAGCTCCAGAAATTGCGGATCGCGGTTGCGGAACTTGTATCGCGTAAATTCGGCCCTCGGCCGAGTGACTTGTGCCGCGGGTCCGCAAATTGATCGAGTCGCCCACGGGGGACGAGTTCCTTTACAATAGGTCGAGGAAGCGTTTCGACTACAACCCTCAAACGAAGGAGAAATCATCGTGTCTGATCGTCGCCAAGATTCCACGGCCTCACGCCGCGCCTTTTTGCAGTCCACCAGTGCGGCCGTTGCTGCGGCGGCCATAACCGCACCGCAACTCGCTCGCGGAGGGGTTCATACGAATGGTTCGGACACGATTCGTGTGGGACTGGTGGGTTGCGGCGGGCGTGGGGCCGGAGCCGCGATTCAGGCGTTAAACACCCAAAGCGGTAACGTCGAACTCGCGGCAGTCGCCGACGTTTTCGACCGGCGAATTCGCCAGGCGTTGTCGGCGTCCAAAAAAGAACACGAGGGGAAGGTTACCGTTTCCGACGCGACGACTTTCGTCGGATTCGACGCCTATCGTCGACTCCTCGACAGCAATGTCGATCTGGTCATCTTGGCGACTCCGCCCGGTTTTCGTCCGTCCCAATTCGAGGCAGCGATTGCCGCCGGGAAGCATGTGTTCATGGAAAAGCCGGTTGCGGTTGACGCGCCCGGCGTGCGCAGGGTACTGGCAGCGACCGAGTTGGCCAAGCAAAAGGGATTAGCCGTCGGCGTGGGCTTGCAGAGACGCCACGAACGAGCCTACCGCGAAACCATCGCTGAGATCCAAGAAGGAGCCATCGGCGATCTGATTCTGGCCCGCGCCTATTGGAATCAAGGGAGCTTGTGGGTTGTCCCCAAGGAACGGGGTGAAGCGGAACTCCAGCATCAGGTCCGTAACTGGTTGTATTTCAGTTGGTTGTCTGGCGATCACATTGTCGAGCAGCATATTCACAATCTGGACGTCATCAACTGGGTGAACGACAGTTATCCGATCTCGGCCCGCGGAATGGGGGGGCGGCAAGTTCGCACTGGCGCTCGGCATGGCGAGATTTTCGATCATCACGCTGTTGAATACACGTACGCAAACGGGCTGGTCATGCTCAGCCAATGCCGTCAAATCCCGAACTGTTGGAACGCGGTCAGCGAGCATGTTCACGGCACTAAGGGGGCGGCCGATATCTCGGCAGGTGTGATTTACGATCGAGATGGCAAAGAAATTTTCCGCGCGACCGGAACTCGCGATGGTCATCAACAAGAACATCATGACTTGTTCGCCGATCTCCGCAACGGCGTCATTCCGAATGAAGGCGAATTCGGCGCAAAAAGTACCATGACGGCCATCATGGGGCGGTTGGCGACTTACACCGGGCGTCAAATCAGTTGGGATGAGGCGCTGAATTCCAACGTCTCGCTCGCCGATGTCGATTCGCTGAAATCGTTCGATGATCCGGCGCCGGTCAAACCCAACGAAGCGGGCGAGTACGCTTATCCGTTGCCCGGCGTCGACATCGAGAAGTACATCGATTGGTAAGCGGTAGAGAGCCGATCTTCAGGGCTCTCTCATTCCCAGCACTCATGAACCGCAGGTATGTCATGCCGTTGTTACTGTTGCTATTTTTGAGACTTGTTATTGTGGGTGGGTAATCGCGGCGTTCTGGCGAAGTGGAAAAACCGTTTCCGACTGGTCACGTCCAGGTTGGCCACGGCCCTATCGGCGGCAGGGAGAACGCCTTCGACGGTTGATCTTCAACTGCCTATCAACGGTCCTCACCAACGCAAATCAAGAATTCCTGCCGTGTTCCTGACGTTGAGTCGGCGACGCGAAAGAAGAGTCGCTGGTTGTCAACGGCGATCGACGTGAATTGCTCATCACCCAATTGATTGCGGACAATTTCTCGATAGCCATCGCGACTGGGCTCGATAACCCACGTTGTTCCCAATTCATTGGAGATGTAAAGGTGCCCACCAGCCAGGACCGGAGACGCTGATTCGCCACCTTTCAGCCGTTTCGACCACCACTCTTTCCCCGTAGCGGCATCCCAGCAATACAGGATGCCTCCTTCCGCAAAGCCATACAACTCGTCACCGACAACGATCAACGATTGCTCATAGCATTTCACGCGATTGTCCCATAACAACTCGGCTCGATCGCCGACCTTGATCGCCAGCGTCTGGCTGGCAGGGAAGCCGCCGCTGGCGTACACGATTTGTCGGTCACGACTCCAGACCATCGTCCCGCAAGAGACTTCCCAAGCGGCCGGAATTTGCCAAAGCTCTTGACCCGACTCTGGATCGTAGCCGACGACTTTGCTGCCACCCGAAATAAGGAGTTGTTTCTTTCCGGCAATCTCCGCCACGACCGGTGTGCTGTAGCTCGTTTTGGCGGGGCGTTCGATCCGTCGCAGCTCTTTCCCGCATGCGGAATCGAGGAACAGAATAGCGGCTTCGGCCTCCGTTTCCACGGTGACAACCAATTGATCGGCAATCGCGATCAACGACGACCCATTGCCGAATTGATATTTGGCAGGGCCGTACTTTGCCGCGCGCCGATCCCAAAGTTTGCGGCCGCTCTCCACGGACAACGCGACAACTTGGAACTCATCTCGATTCGTAAAAAGGGCAAAGACTCGGTCGCCGATTACAGCGACGCTCGATGATGCGTGCGTATTGGTAGGATGAATGCGGGATAGAAATCCACCTTCATTGACGATTTCGTTCCAGAGCAGCTGGCCGGTGTCGGCGTGGTAACAGAGGACTCGTTGCGTCCGAGAGTCCAATTCGGCCGTCGTTAAAAAAATTCGGCCGCCCGCGATGATCGGCGACGAATGGCCGCGCCCCGGCACCGGAACTCGGTAGCGCACGTTCAGTCCCGTCTCGAGGTCCCATTTTGTCGGCGGACGTTGATCGTCGGTCGCTTTCCCATCGCCGCCGGGACCGCGCCACGGCCACGTGATCGCTGCGTCGGCGGGGGGTGACAGTGACTGCGCCAGCAGCGGCTGATTCGCCAAGGAAATTAAACAAATCGTCAGCGTAACGATTATCAGACACACCGGTCGGAAACTCGCGTGAGAGCCTAGGCAATCCTGGCAAGCTGGATGTGTTGTCGGGTAAATCATTGAATTGCCGATCATTTCGGTTCGATCAATTTTGTAGGGTGTGTTTGCTCGGTACTGGCAGACGAACCTAGGGTTTAACGTCCAACGTTGAATCACCACCAACGCACGCTGGTAACTAGGCTGCGGTAGCTGAACAATTTGGCGGCCATGGTGGCACCCGCGAAATACGGCGGCCATGGTGGCGCCCGCGAAATACGGATTTCTCGGCGCAGGTTGCGTAGGAATTGTCTCCTGCACAGAGTCGTGAATCACGCCGGATTGTAACCGAAAGGAAATGACGAATGTTGAATCCGTTGATGAAGCTGGCATCGTTCGGTGGTATTTGCATGTTGGCTGTCACTGCTGTAGCTCAGTCGGAAACTAGAATTCGCGATCCCTTCGCCGCAGTTCCCAACGCGTTCACCCAAGAATACGTCCAAAAATTGGAACTGAAAAACGTCGGTGCACCTGACAAATCCACAGGCTGGACGAAGCAATCGACAATTTCCGCCGCGGTGCTTCCCGCAGTAACTGCTCGGCCTCCTCGTGCGGCAGAGCCAACCGCGGGACAAGTCGTCGTGCATGACGATGTGCAGTGGGCGAATCATGTTGACCCGCACCTGTTCCCGAAGTACGGCGAAAACGCTGGCCATGCTCCGCTCGGGACAGCAGGCCTTTTTACATTTTCTAGCGCTCGCTACAAACGTTCGTACCTGGGCGGTTCCGATTTCGACTCGATTCCGGACCATGATTGCAGTTGTCCTTGCGACGAGTGGCAGAACTTCTGCGAGTGCGACAATTGCCGTACCAACTGGGGTGCCAAATTCTGGAGGCCATCGTGGCACGCTCCGTGGTTCAAGCATGGAGCGAAACACGGCTGTTGGCGGGGGGACTGCAAGTAGTTGGTGCCAGTGATTCTTTCCGAGTTGATCCCGGCACTTGCCCACGCTTACGCTTCGGGGTACCAATTTTGACCGCTTTGGGGTAGGCTCTTAGTCGGGCAATCACCCCGATTACCAGAATCCCGACTAACGCCGACCGAAACCTGACGAACTTTCGAAATAAATTTCCCAGGCGGGCCTCCGGAACTGCCGACCGAGTCCCGAATGAATTTCACATAGTTCCCAAAAAGCGAGAGAGTCGAGCCGATCGCGAGGTTCCACATCGAGTTTGGCGATCGGTCGCGAATCCTTAAGGACCTGCAAGTGCTCGCGGTTCAATTTGTCGTGGTGGAACTCCACCTCGTTGAGTTGCTGCAACTGCAACAAAGCGGCTAATCCGGCAGGCGTTATACCGTTATTCTCCTTGAGCACCGCAGTTTCGAGGGGATGATCGAGGGCGAAGGCTGCAAAGCCGCTGCCGGAAATGTTTTTGCATCCCGTGATTCTCAATCGCTTCAGGCGAGGTAACTGCGCGAGCTGAACGAGCGTGGCATCGGTTAGCTCACTGTTCCCCATCAAATCGAGAACGGTCAGGTTTTCCAGAGCGACAAGTCGCGCGGCTGCCGCATCGGTGAGTCCGCAATTAATGAGTCCAAGTCGTTCGATCGATGAACAACGGGACAACGCGACGATCGCCTCTTCATCCAATTGACACGCTTCGAGAACCAATTCTTGCAAGCGGCCTTGTCCCTGTTGAACTGGGGTGAACCAGGACGCGGGCAGCGGCTTGACGCCAGCCAGGCGAAGCACCTCGACAAGCGGTAGGTCGGCCAGCCACGGCAATTTGACTTCGTCTTGTTTTGGGCCGCGCGAAAACTTGAGCGAGAGTCGACGAAGCTGCGGATTCGCCTGCAAAAGTCGGAGCCAGGAGGGCTCGAAGAATCGCGAGTCGATCTCCAATTCCTCGAGCCGCGACAAACGCGCGAGCCAATTCGGTTCGCTCGTGTTCTGATCATTCGCCGAACGCCGCCGAGTGGCGGTTGACTTCAGGTTTAGCCGTTTGAGGTTGGCGAAACTACCGACGCTGTCCAAATGTTCATACGGCAAGCGGGACGACCAAATGGTCAAGTCCTCGAGCGGGATATTTTCAAGTTTATCTAAAAATTCTCCGGTGATTTTCGGGCAATTCCTCAAAACGATCGCTCGCAGTTTGCTGGCTGTGGCAAATGCCGCCAGGTCATCATCGGTTATTTCGTCGTTGTCGATGAGTTGGAGCGTCCGCAACTCAGGTAACTTGGCAAAGAATTGCCAATCGGCCGGCTTGACTTGATTAAAGCCCTGGAGTACGAGTTCTTCCACGCCGATTTGGGATGCAAGTTTTTCGTTGGCGAGAAGTTGCCAAGTGAAATAGGTGTTTTTCAAAATCAGTCGTTTTAAAGAACGTAAATTCGCCAAAGGGGCTGGCGAATTCAACATATACGTTTCCGAAAGATACAATTCTTCCAGTTTGGGCAGGTATTTCAGCATGTCGAGCCCAGGCCCCGAAAGGTCACTGGCCCCGACCAGTGTCAACGAAGACAGATTTTCCAGCAAGCCGCAGCCGCTCAGTTTTTCGTCGAAAACATCTCCGGAGTAGGTGATCGTCAGTTGCGACAATCGAGGAAAGACCTCGAGCTCTCCAAAGTAATCAATCTCATAAAATCGCGAGAGTCGCAGCCCTGTCACATACCCCTCGGCATCGAGAACGGCATCTTCCACACTGGGCAACGCGAGAATTCGCGACGCGGCGTCTTGGGCCCGTAAACCACCGTCGCCCAGCCCACCACAAATCCACAGCATTACGGCAACCAGGAAAAAGCCTTGGCAATTCACGGTTCCACTTCCCATGTTACGCTCGCAGCCTTCACTCAGTGTTGGTGAGTGTCCAGCACGACCCGGGACTTGTACCAGCGGTCGTGCAAACTCAAGCCATTCCCAAAAAAGGCCATATAGGTAATGTCGGCGATGGCAAATAACGTAACGAATACAGCGACCGCTGGAATCAGCCAAGGTGAAAATTCATTGAAAGGCAAAATCAGGAACGTCATGACGCCCCACAGCACCGCCATCCGCAAAAAGCTACGGCCCATCATCTGCCGCGGCGACGGCCGCAGACCATACTGATTGACGACCCGAATATGCATCAGCGCACGGCCGAACGACTGGCGACGGTATCCCTCGATCAAGGTAAACAGAACGAGCGGAATGAAGCCGCAGGCTGACAACAAGGTCTTCAAAATGATAAACGTCGCGGTGAGGTACCAGGGAATATTCCGATCGAGCACGCTGATCCATCCGATCCCGCTCATGTTCAGCATACCGGATACCCAAGACAGAATGAAATAGACGCACACCTGGATCACGGCGAAGGCTGCGATCACGAGCGCGTAGTCGATTCCCGCCGCGAAGATTCTGGGCAGAAAGCGGGCGGTCACGTTCGGAGCGGGGGCGACACGAATCAAGTCTTGCGATAATTCCTGGTAGGACTGGTACCGCTTGTTGGGATCCTTGGCAAGCAATCGCTGGAGAATCGCGCGCCAGGCGATCGGAAAATCTTCGGGCCACGGCTGAGGGAATTCCACCGATTGCCGCTGATGCGACTCCGACCATTCCTTGAGCGTCGTCCCCGACAGAACCACCGGGCGTTTCCCAAAGGTCATTTCATAGAGCGTGACTCCCAGGGCATACATGTCGCTCTGAATCGAGTGTTTCATGCCATCGATGATCTCGGGAGCCAGGTAGTTCGGTGTGCCGCCGATCGCATCGTCCGATTGCTCCGACTCGAAACGGGCCATGCCAAAATCGCTGAGCTTGGCGACTCCATTTTCCTGCAGCAAAATATTCGACGGTTTGATATCTCCGTGAATGACATCGAATTCATGAGAGTACCGCAGGGCTTCGCAGATTTGCCAGGCGACGTAGACCGTCTCGGTAAAGGTCAAATCTCCCTTGGTGATTCGGTCAGCTACGGTCGGACCCGAAATCAATTCCATCGCGAAAAAGGGATCCCCCTCGTGCTTGCCGACGTAGTAGATCGACACGATGTTCGGATGGTTGACCCGTGCTTGGGCAACGGCCTCTTGCAGCAGCCGCTCGATATCGCTGTCGCGAACACGGCCACCGTTCTGGGTAAGCACCTTGACGGCGACGTATCGTTTCAGCGAAGTATCGAACGCGCGATACACCTGTCCCATGCCACCGCGGCCAACCGGTTCAATGATCTCGAAGTGGCCCAGCGATTTGCCCACGACCAGTGGACCATCTTGGTTATCCACCACGGAGAATTCGCCGTGGCAGTGCTTCAGATCGCGCGAATCGCCGTGAATCGCCAAGGTTCGCGACAACTCGTTGTTCAGAGCCTTGGCGGTGATTTTACGTTGGCAACTTTGGCAAACGCCCCCGACGTCCAGGTTCAACGTCAACAAATTGCCGCAAATGCAACGAAATTTGATCGTGCGTTCGGGCGTAATCGGTTGCGTTTGATTGAATTCCATGGCGATCGTCAATAGTGCGGCAGGCTACTCCAAGTCGTCAACGTTTCGGCGTTTTCGCGGTTCAGCAGTCGCCTGATGATGAAATTCTTTCGTGATCGCACGACCCTCTTCGTCGACGTCGACCAACAAACGAAGCCGTTTCTCAACCTCATCCAGTCGCATGTGGCACTCTTTTAAGTACTTGATCCCTTGCTCGAAGGTTTTCAGGGAAACCTCCAAGGTCAGTTCCCCGGATTCCAATTCGCGCACGGCTGATTTGAGGCGATCGAGGGCGGTTTCGAATGAGATCGGTTCGTGTTCGGGCGCGGATTTACGTGGCATCGTAAGTTGTGATCAGGGTTCAAGGTGAATCAAATCAGTCGTCCTGAGCATCATCGTTGGCGGACGAATCCGTTTGGGGAATGACTGCTGTGACGATGCTCTCAATTGTACCGTCCGCAACTCGCGTTGTGATCCCAGTTTGCGGCGAGACTCGTGAAATGCTGCGAACCAATCTTCCTTGATCGTCCGAGGTCACCGAGTAGCCGCGGGCCAGCGTCGTCAACGGACTAAGCGCATGCAATGTTCCGGCCAGTTCTCGGACATCGCTCGATCGCCGTGATAGGAACACCTTGATCGCCTTGTTGAGCCGCTCGAAACAGTCGTCGGTCTGTTGCCGTAGCAGATTGATGCGATCGAAAGGGCGGCGCAGAACGGGGCGATCCGACAAGCTTTGCAGCAACGCCTCAGCCTTGCGAAACCGCTGCTGAAGTAACTGCCGCAGGCTGCGACGATATTGGGCCAGTTGTTGCAGCAGTTCGTCGAGCGGCGGAATCACCCGCTCGGCGGCCTCGCTGGGGGTCAACGCCCGAACGTCAGCCACATGATCAGCCAGCGTCACGTCGGTCTCATGGCAGATGCCGGTGATGACCGGAATCTCAGACTGGTAGATGGCCTGGCAGACGACCTCCTCATTGAAGCTCCACAGGTCCTCCAAACTCCCCCCCCCGCGGCAAACGACCAGGACATCTGGCAAAGGGCGTAAGCGATTGGCTTGCCGAATCGCCCGCGCAATTTCTCTTGCCGCATGTTCCCCTTGGACGCGCGTCGGGATGATCAAAATATCGAGTTTTGGGTGTCGTCGATCGAGCACTTGCAGGAAATCCCGCAGGGCGTCGCCATCGGGACTGGTCACGACAGCGACATAACGCGGCAACGACAGAATCGGGCGTTTTCGGCGAGGGTCGAAGTAACCGGCCGCTGCCAGTTTTGACTTCAATTGTTCAAAGGCAACTTGCAATTGCCCACGCCCAGCCGCCTCGACTCTTCCGACTGATAACTGGTAATTTCCACGGGGCGGATAGACCGTAATATCACCCCAGCAGAGGATGTGCATGCCTGGCTCAAGCTTCATCCTGATTCGGCTCACGACTGATTTCCAAATCACGCAGCTCAGTTTCGCCTGGGCATCCTTCAGGCTGAAATAAAAATGGCCCGAACTGGCGTGGGAAATCTCGGAGACTTCTCCTTCGACGAAGATTCCCGAAAAATTTTTGGTCAAGGAGTTCTTGATGGATTCGGTCAATTGGCTAACCGTCAGCGGTTTGTTTTCGATAGCAGGCATGACTTCAATTCGGATCCATATCGAGGCGGATTCTCGCACGTCACAGGCTACAAAAAATAAGCCGAAACCGAAACGGGTAACTCGTGCGTCAAAGTCGCGACGGCGAACCATCCCACTCGAGCGCTTAAACGTAGGCCATCATTCAATTTTCCGAAGTCAAGGTACAAGGAACTGAGGCACGACTTCAAACCGTAGGCTGCGGATGATCCTCGTGTCGATAGACTGCACGCGGCTTTCGGCCGATGGTGGCGCGTCGGTTCAATCAAGTCCTAGTCACTGGGCGGCGGTTGGCGACGAGCCTTGCGTTTCGCATCGAGCAAACGAGAGGTGTGCGATTGACTGTCCTGCTGCTCGGTTGGTTTCACCGACCTCGGGGGGGGAGGTTCCCGCTCACGGTTCTGTTCGCTGGCCAGGACCCTTGTCAATTGATCTTTGCCGCTTTCCTTCCCCGAGTCGAGGCTAGGATCGAACCTTGTTTCCGCATGGCGCGACTCGAGTTGCCGGCTGATTTCCGATTTTTTGGAGCGTAGCCGCTCGAGGTTCGTCGACAGCTGTTGATTTTCGGGTTGTCTCATCATCCGCCGAGCTGCCGCCGACAACTGGCTAATCCAGCCCGTACCCACGGCCACTCGCCGAACAAACACATCGGCCAGGAAAATCCAAGAACCGAGGACGAGAATCAAGGGCCACATTGCTTGGATAGCGGATGTGTGCCGTAGCGTTGGCCGAAACGGATTTAGGGACAACGATTCGGAAAAGTCGCCGCGTCCCGCCAGCGGCGGCGCCAAAATCCCCGTGTCACTCGCCCCAATCGGTTTGAGGGCCGTCAGGTTTTCGAGCAGAGACAAATTGGTTTCGCGATCGGAGTATTCTGTCGAATAAGGCACGCTGATGCCGGCAGTCAATCGTTCGTAGCCCTCACCGGGCATGAGCATCAGCAAATAATTGCCTGCCTCAGCCGCGTCAAACTCGGCTTCATATCGCCCCGGACCCGTTTGCGAAAAATTGATGTCGAAACCGTTTCCTGATCCGCCTTGTCCCCCGGTCGGCCGCACGCCACGGGCAACGATGTTCAGCGAATTGATGAACTCATCCTGTTCGTTTATCGCCGTCACAACAATCCGACACTTGTTGTCGCGCAGGTCTGTACTCATCGAGAAATTCGCGTTCTCGGTAACCGCTCGCATGGCATAACGGACCATCTGTGTGAACAGCTTGTCATAATACTCGCTGCCTTGCCACGACGTCGTCCAAAGTTTTCCCGCGTCGCTGGTAAAGACGACGGTCCGACCAAGTTCGTATCGCCATGCAGCAAGAAGCGTTGTGTTCTCGGTATTGTCCCGCGGGTCACCGGCGATCAACAATTGCTCGACCAGCGGATTTCGTTTGATCGAAGTCATGACATACCCGAAAAACGGCGGCAAGGCATCAGGATCGATACCTTGAAGGATTTCGTGTCGGCTACTCATTAAGTTGCCGATGGCGACCATTCCCCCTTTGTTTTCTTTGATGATCGGTTTGGCGACTCGCCGCGCCTCGCGCTGATAGATTTTCGGCAAGGCGCGCCCATCATTGACCTCGTAATACTTCCCGCCAGTTTTGCTAGCAATGTCCCGGAGGAGCATGCTGTTGGCTGGTCCGTGAGTGCCGATGGCCACTGTGGAGATCAAGATTTTCTCGTCGCGAAACCGCTGTAACAAGATGGGCTTCGGAGGGGCCGGATCGCCATCGCTAATGATGATCATATGCTTCATGGAGGCCGGGCATTTGATCAACCCATTCAATGCAAGTTCCATCGAGGAATCGAAATCGGGCATGTCCCCCGGAACCATGCGGTTGATCAAATTGAGCATCCGGGGACGATTCTCGGAGATCCGAGCCATTCCGTCAGGGAGTTGCCACAGCCATTTGCTGCGCCCGACACGAAAATCCCACTCGACCACGCCACAGAAGTCCATCGGGCCGAGGCATTTGAGCGCTTCTTGACCGACCTTGATTTGCCAAAAGTTTCCACGTTCCATCTCGGAGGCATGCATGACCATCGCCAGTGCCCCCACAGCGCTGATCTTGTCATTCTTGATTTGGAAATCGACCGGCATGGCCTTTTCCAGCTCAGTGTTCGACCATCCTCCGACGCCAAAGGATCGATCGCCTCCGATCATGACGATCCCGCAACCCAATTCGCGGCAATTATTGACGAGAATTTGCACCTGCTCGTCCGAGAAACCCACCACATTCGCGCCGAATCCCGAGGTGCGAGGAACGTTCGCCAATATAATGGTGTCGTACTGCAATAATTCAGCCGCTGACGAATACAATCGATCGGTTTGCATCACGTCGACCTCGATTGCGGCCGCCTGCAAACGATCGACGAGCGTCAGGAATTCCCCGGGAAATTCGGCATCTTCGATCAGTAGCACCCGCCCCTTGCCTCGCACATTTATGAAAGCGCTGCTGGAGTTGTTTTTCGCCACCAGGTCCTGGTTGACATCGTCCGGCAGGAAGGCGGCTTCGAGATTGACCAGGTCGGCATGCTCCAGTTGATGCTGGAAAACAATCACGTTTTTGCCGGGCTCGAGTGTCACGCGCTGCCGTGCGATCAACTCCTCACGGCCGTCGATTTTTTGCTTCAGGACTAGTTCGCCGTTGACCTGCGCCGATTCGTTGTCGGATGCGGGAGTATTTTCATTGTTCAAAATCACCCGTGCTTCGAACGGTTGGTCAGTGCGAACGTCGTTGGGCACCAATAACCTCTCGATGGCCACGTCGTTCATCCACTGCAGCGGCACGGGTACAACGTCGATGCCAATGTCGTCTTTGGCAAAGGCACTAGCCAGCGTCAGCACATCGCCCACGTTTTCATTTCCGTCGGTGACCAAGACCACCCGCCGGGCCGTATTTTCCGGAAAGCCCGCTTTGGCCAACCGCAACGCAGCCTCGATATTCGTCGATTCCGTGGCGATCGGCATTTCGGTCTTGGCAACGATCGGCAAGGAACCTTCGTAGGGCGACGCCTCGAATTGGGCGTTCGTACCGAAGACGATCACGCCAGCGAGGTCTCCCGTCCCCTCTCCCTGATTACGGCGCCGATGCAGCTCCACCGATTCCGCGACATATCGGATCATCGCCTCGCGTTGCTCGCGGGGAATACTCTCGGATTGATCCAGCAAATAGATTACGGTCAGGCGGTTCCTGATGTCGCGCCAATAGATTTCGGCCAGTGCGAATACCAAAGCCGTGTAGACCAGGGACCTCAGTAAAATCGCCATCCAGCCGCGGTAGCGTCCCAGCCCTGCCAAACTGTTCCAGCTCATCAACCAAATCACGGGGAGCAAGGCGAGCAGCCACAACATGCCGGGGCGATCGAATCCAACTTCCTGAGACATGATGACTCGCCTCGATAAGGGCCTCAAGCTACCGCCGTTGATTGTAATCGTCCGCAGTCCAAGGCATCAACGCCGAACAACGATTTTCGTAGCGCCCGCACCATCGACTTTGACTACACCACCATCACGTCGCCGTCGTCAAAAAGCCTAACGGCCCCCGCATCGAAGGAACCATAACGTGCAGCAACCTTTTCGACGATGCTGGAAGGCCTGGCATTATCTTGAATTTCAAAAAGTTTGATGTTGTACTCCGACTGTGCGCAGCATTGCGGTCCTCTTACTCGTTTCAATCTCGCGAAACCGAGCAAATTTTTGAATCTTTCGAGTAAACGTCAACACGATGGGGTTTGGTTCTCGTTTCCCGCTCCTCTGACACCGAACGTATCTACCAACTGCCAACCATCGTATGAACCCCTGTGTGGAAAATAAAGCCACAGTGAGGCTCTAGACGCCCCAAACGGAACGCATCAAGGCCAATCGCGACCATCGCCCCGCGCAAGCCGCCTTCGCTGCGTCAGCGGAACGGCGCAAGCCGTCCGGTACGATATTCGATGTTCCCATACCGGTGGGCTTGCGCCTTTTCGCTTACTTTTGGTGCGCGCTGATGGAGTCACTATAGTTTTGATCCGCCCGGGTCTTGCGCTTCCATTGTTTCCATGATCGCGCCGTCAAGCGGTAGCAGCGATTTCCAGCCGAGTTCCTTGGGGATGCTCGACTTCTGGTTGTAAGGCAATTCGGTTAGCTGATCGGCCATTCTCAGGAAGAGCAGCATCGTGAGCTGTTCGACGTACTCCACGCACGAGAGCCCGCCCGCTGCACCACTCCGGCGAAGCTCCACGCCCGTTTGCCAAGTTGATCTGCATCAATGTTTTCAACTTTCAATTCAGCGAATCAACCAGTCAGCTATTCAATTGTTAATCAGTCTGTTCTGCTCCCCACCCTTTGCAAAGAGGGAACCGGAAATGATTATTGTTTTTTTGCGGGCCGTTTGTTGCGTGGCGTTTTGGCCTTCAGTCGCGTCAAAACTTTTTCTTTCTTATTTGTGCCCGCCTCTCCATGCGTCAGAGGGTCTAACAAACCAGTTCCCTTCTCCTTCCTCATCCCTTGCAGGAGAGGGGCCGTTATGACTTTTCCAAACTCTCCCCTCTCCTCTTTGCGGGCGAGGGGGCGGGGATAAGGGGTTGCGGCTGTACTCTTTCGCGGCGTCTTGGTCTTTCCCTTACCATGCTTCTCCGCCTGGGCCTGGCGTTCATGCTCCTCGCCCTCCGCAGCAATCCGTTTCAGCAACTCGCTTTTAGCAACTCGCTCGCTGGTTCGTCACTGGGGTCTTGCCGAACGAGTTCGCCGGTAAAGGCATGCCGCAGAATCGATTGCCGCAGGCCGGTTGAATTTTACAGGCATGCATTGAGATCGTGATTAAGATCATCAATATCAGAGAGCTGATCCTCAACCATCTCGACGAGAACGTCCTGTTCCGTCTGCGGAGGAAGTGGAACTGCCACAGGGCGGACATCGCTACCAGATATTCCCGCCTGCCCGGCGGTCGTTCGCATTCGCTGTTCGATAAACTTGCGAGCCACACAGACATTCGAAGCAATTGCAAAAAAGGAAGGCGTGGCGATCAGCGGAATCGGTCTCGCACGAATCAACTTATCAGGATGAACGATTTGCTCGTCTATACTTGGTACGACAGCACTGAGCGCCTTGCGGTCGAGTTACAGCGTTTAATCTGCAGAGCCGAACCCTGACTTAATGGGATACTCACGTACGGCGATTCCGCGGCCGGCTTTCAGGTCGAGTTTGTCGCGGTTCTGCACAATCCAACCGGATGCGGTGAGCTTCGCACCGATCTCACGTCGCGACTTTCGTTCCGGGGCTTCAGGCATTTGCATAAGCCACGGTTATCGTGGTTTGTACTTCTTCAACGTCATCTTCTCAGGCTGCTTGATCGCGAAGAGAAACTTGTCCAAATCGCTTCGCTAGCACAAGCGATAGCCGTTGGCCGGATTGCGTCGGACAGGGGGCTTGTCGGCCTTGGCGTATGCCCCCAGAGAGTTCTGGGTAACGCCTAACAACTTTGCCTCCTCCGCAGTTTTCAAAACTCGCTCAGTTTGGTCATTGGTTCGTCGCCGGTGTTGGTGCCGCGGATAACTATTCTGAGTTCAGCAGAGTCTGCAAGCGCTGGACATTAAGGAAAAGGTATGGGGCGGCGTTGCGGTGATTTTGCATCGATAATTGTTCGGGAAGTCCGCGAGCGGTTGATTGATTAGGGAGCGGCAGGGCAATCGCTGAGTGCTAGCGACCGTGCTGGCGGCTGATGCTGGCGTTGTTGAGGCTGCTTTGCGCGGCGCTCCATGGGATTTTGTCTACCAATCGCTGGGACGGACGGATAAGAGCGGTATCCCAAAACTTATTCTCGTATACGCGTCGGGCTACGTCGCGTGACAGTTTTGCGATAGGCTCGAAGCAACGGTCTTTATCTTTTGTCTCTTTGTGGAATAGCGACCCCTCTTCGGTCGATAAAACTGTAAGGTGTGCGCAGATCTTGACGTCTGCAAGCGGTTGGCGATGGCCTAGATCATCGGAAGGCCTGCCAACGTTTCGGTTTCGGAATCGGGCGGTTTCCCAGTGTCAGGCCACAGTCTAAAAATCGGTCTTGCCGCAGTGAGCTTGACGCTCGTCGCTGTGGCGGTGAACGTTGCCGCCGCGCAACAGCGCACGCCGTCGCGCCTGGTCTTGGTGGAACGGCAACGCGTCGAGGACGAATTTCGGCTGGCGGCCGGTTTTTACGAACGCGAGCAGTGGCAGGAATGCGTGCAGGCCCTGACGGATTTCATTCGGCGGTATCCGCAGACGGAGGAGGCGAAGTTAGCCTATTTCTATTTGGGAGATTGCCACTTAAGTTTGGGGGATTTGCGGCGTGCCCGTGGAGCTTACCAGACCTTTATTTTGGCCCACCCCAATCACGCTTTGCAAGAACTTGCCGTGTTTCGCACCGCCGAAATTTTGGCTCGGTTGCAGGATCGCCAAGCGGCGCGGATGTTACAAAATTTCCTGCGGAATTATCCCCAATCGGAGTATCGCGAATACGCTTGGCTCTACCTCGGAAAACGGCAGCTCGAGGACGGCGATCTGGGGGCAGCGTTGCAAGCGTTCGAGTCGGCGCTGATGGAGAATCCGGAAAGTGCCCTTGCTGACGATTACCGATTCGGCCTAGCCTGCGCTCTGCAGGGTCTCGGCCAAATCGAGGAGGCTGCTCGGTTTTTCCAAATGCTCGAAGTCAGCGACAATGCCGACCTGCGCGCCAGTGCCCAAGTGCGACTGGCCCGCATCGAGCTTGACCGTGGCGACCTGGATGCGGCCGATCAGCGGCTGGATCGGTTGTTAAGCTCCAAAGAAGTCGACAGGGGGATGCGGGCCGAAGCGATGTTCTTTGCGGCGCAAGCGAAAATCCGGCGCGCGGACGAAGAGGCTGCCAGGGATTTGTTCGAATCGAGTTTGCAAATGGGATTGCCGCGTGACTGGCAACCTTTTGCCGTGTACGAGTTGGCTCGGTTGGCCTTCGAGCGACAGGATTTTGCGACGCTCGAGCAGACCAGCCGCACGCTCGTCGAGCAGTTCCCGAAGTCGCCGCAAGCCCTCGCGGCCGTCGGCCGACAGGCGCGAGCCTTGTTCGACCAACGGCGATACACCGATTTGATTGCCTACCTCAAAGGCCTGGACGGAAAATTGCCCGATTGGCGTCGGCAAAGCGATTTGGCCGAATTGCTCGGCAGGGGACTCTATGCGACGCAGAAGCACGCCGAAGCCGCTCAAGTATTCGAGCGGTTGCTCGCCGATGCTCAAGGAATCAAGCCCGAGCAAGTCTTGATCTGGAAATATTTTCAAGCGGCTTCCTTGCTCGGAGTCGGGAATTTCGAGGCGGCTCGCCGCATCATCGAGCGGCTCGATTGGACAGCTTTGCCAGACGCATCGCAAGGGAAATGGCATTTACTTGCCGGGCATCTCGCCGTGGCGGCTGAACGATTCGATGCGGCCGCCGAGCATTACGGTCATGCGATCGCGGCCAACGGCGACGCGGAGGATGAACGCGTCGCGCGGGAAGGGTTGCTTAAGGTCAGGCTGCTGCAAGGAGACCCGGCGCGTGTCGCCGAAGTGTTCGAGGAACATTTTCCCGGCCGGCCCCAATCGGAGTTCTCGGGAATGCTTGGCAAGCTTGCGAACAACTTGCTGAGGGCCAAGGATTATGCCACTGCCGAGCGGCTGTTTACGATTCTTGCCCAGCCCGACGCTGACGGGCAGCGTGATCCGCAAGGGGTTGCCGGCTTGGGTTGGTTGGCTTTCGAGCAGAATCACTTCGATGTGGCGGATAAGCTGTTCCGCGAGGCGCTCGACCTCGATCCCGAATCCGCTCGCCGCGGCGATCTGTGCGTCGCGCTGGGGCGGATTGCCGAGCACCGTCAGGATTGGCCGCAAGCCGCCGATTGGTATGCACGAGCCGCGGCGAGCAGTAGTGATCGACGCGTCCAAGTCTCCGCTCGCTTCAAGCAGGCAGTCGCCTTGCGGAAGCAGAACACCGACGAGACAGCTCAAACGGCGGCAAAGTTGCTATCGGAACTTGCCCCTCGTGCGGAAGCCGAGAGCCTGCGGGTACACATTCTGTACGAACTATCCTGGCTACGGCAGACTGCTGGAGACACCGCGGGAGCTGCTGCCTTGCTGGAAGAAATTTACAAAAACCATCGCGGCAATTCGATTTGGAGCGACGCGGCGTTGCGTCTGGCCCAACACCTGTACACGAGCAAACGATTCGCCGAAAGCCGCGAAATTGCCGACGAACTTCTGAGCGAGAATCCAGTGGATGAAATCGCCACTCGGGCCCAGTTGTTGCTGGGTCAAATCGCGGTCCAGCAAAAGCAGTGGGCCGAAGCCGCCAACCTCATGGGGGCGGTGGCCGAGAAGCGGGGTGATGCGCAGATCCGATTCCAAGCAAGGTACTGGCAAGCCGAAGCGACCTACCAGATGAACGATTTCGCGCGAGCCCGCGACTTGTTCCGCGCCCTCTCACCGTCGGCCGAGCCAAGCGCGGAGAAGTTGGCCCCCTGGATCGAATTGCGGACCGGACAATGTGCCATGCAACTGGCGGACTATCCGACCGCTTATACGATCGGCGTGGCTGGCCAACAGAAATACGCCCAGTTCGAGCGGCGTTATGAGTTCGTGTTTTTGCAGGGCCGCGCGGAATTCGCCAGAGGGGATTTGGAACTGGCCAAAGTCACCTTCCAACGTGTCGTCGACTCGCCGGAGGCTCGCCAGACGGAAACCGCTGCTCAGAGCCAATGGCGGATCGGCGAGGCATTGTTCCTGCAAGAGCGGTTCGCCGAGGCGATCGAGGCCTACTACCGCGTCGATTCGTTGTACGATTTTCCGCACTGGCGGGCCGCGGCGATGTTGCAAGCCGGAAAATGCCAAGAACGTTTGCGGAATTATCGTCAAGCCATGATCCTGTATTCCAACTTGTTGAAAAAATTCCCCGACAGTGAATTCGCCGAACAAGCCCGCAAGCGGCTTTCCGCTCTTGAACGGCAGGTTCGCGTCGATCGTGCGGACAAAAAATTGTTTCGATAGATTTCTTTAATCGCAAAGGACTGCGAGCATGTTTCAGCCTCGACCATCGGTCACCAGTTTGTTGTTCCTGGCAGCAATCTGCGCGGTCTCGGTGACGATCGCGCAGGACCAAAGCGGCTTCGAGGTAGCGGCAAGCGACCCGGCGGCCGCCGCGCCGGCCAAGGTCGAGAACACGATCGTGTCGTCGCGCCGGTTGCTGGATGTCATCTATGCCGGTGGGCCGCTGATGATTCCCATCGCGATTTGCTCGTTTGGCCTGGTGGTCTTCGTGTTCGAGCGGTTCTTTTCACTCAGGAAAAGTCGCATCATTCCAGGTCCGTTCACGAAAAAGTTTTTGGAACAACTCAAGGAGGGCCAAATCAATCGCGAGGCGGCACTGGCTCTCTGCGAAAAAAACAACTCGTGCATCGCCAAAGTCTTCATGGCGGGACTCCAAAAATGGGGGCGGTCCGGCGTCGAGGTCGAACAGGCGATTCTCGATGCCGGCGAGCGTGTTTCGAACGAATTGCGGCGCTATTTGAGACTGATCAACGGCATTTCGACGGTGACGCCGCTACTGGGCTTGCTCGGCACAGTCTTGGGGATGATCCACGCCTTCGATGCGATTTCCGTGGTGGCGCCGAGCCATGCCGATCCGAAGACCCTGATTGCTACTGGTATCAGCACGGCGCTGATCACGACAGCCGCTGGCATGAGCGTCGCCATCCCGGCGCTGATCGCCTACCTTTATTTTTCTGGCGTTGTCGATCGCCGCATCATGGAGATCGATGCCTTGGGGATGAAAGTTGTGAATGTCATTTCGGCTGAAGCATTGGCCAGCGAGCAGCACCGCGGCGCTCGCCGTTCACGCAAGGAAGCTGCCTAGGGAGGGGATCTGCCATGCCGTTGAAAGTCCAGAAGGACGACCAGGTTTCCTTGAACATGACGCCGATGATCGACATCGTGTTCCTGCTGATCATCTTTTTCCTGGTCGGAACGAAATTTACGGAGATCTCCGAGGCGGAACGCGATATCGCCTTGAGTGTCCCCGAAGTCCGCGATGGGCACTCGCTGGCTCAAGCCCCCGAAAAGAAAATCATCAACGTGTTTCGCGATGGCAAAATCACCTTGCAGGCGGAACCGGTCAACTTGCAGCAATTGGAGCAGCGACTCCGCGAGGCCAAGACTCAATACCCAGCGACCGGCGTGATCGTCCGCGGCGACTCGGAGAGTCTGTACCAATACGTCGCTCAAGTCATCGCGACCTGCCGTGATGCCAAAATCACGGACTTGAACATCGCAGTGAAACCGACTGAGCTTCGTTAGTTCATCACAAAGATCGACATGCAATCGTTGTTTCGCGCCCTTTACGAATTCCTCAGCCAACCCCTGGCCGGTTCACCGCTGGTCGGTTGGCATGTGGTGTTCCTCGTGGTGACGGCGGGGACGCTGCTGATTTTGTTCTGGATGTTTCGGCGGCAATGGGCGCGGACACCTGGGGTATGGAAGTGTGTGATCTTGTCGGGGCTGGCTCATGTCGTCCTGATCGTAATCGCCTACTCGACCCAGTACGTCGTCGTCGCCGTTCCGCCGCCGAAAGGAGAGGGGACCCCCATTCGCATCATCGACTTCGATCCGGCGATTCCTGACGATCAACAGGCTTCGTCTCCGCGAGTGCAATTCTGGGAACAGTTCGCAGGAGAGGTCCCAGCACCGGCGGTGGAAACGCTCGAGCGTCCCCGCGAGGAACCGGAACTGGTGATCGAACCGATTTGGGGCACGGCAGCAGCAGAGAACGCCAACAGCCCTCTTATTGAGGCTGTACCGCCTGTGGCCCGAGCTCCTGAAATCACAATTGAGGCGGCCCAGCCGATGATGGAACCGCCGTTATTGGGTGAATTCAAGCCACGGCAATTGACCGCGCCGATCAGCCCGAGTCCGGCCCCGATTGCGCGGCAGGTTGACGAGGCGACATCGGTCCAACCTGAACTCGAGGCCGCTGCAGCCGCCCCGCCCGCGGAGCAACTGCTCGCGGACAACGATCCACCGTTGGAAATGCTTGCTCCTCCACCGGTGGACGCGCCATTGCCGCGCGACCTGCCGATCGAAACGCTGTCGGGGGAATTCAAGCTGGAATCCTTGCCGCCGGTTGAACCGGGCCGCCTGGTGGCCTTCGAACGGCCGACGCCCTTGGAGCCGCGCGTGCCGCGGCGGTTCGGAGATTCTCAGCCGATTCCAAAAATCTACGCCTTGCGAGCTCCCGAGGGACGGTTGCAGATTGTCGAGCAGCAAGGTGGCTCAGTCGAGACGGAGCAAGCCGTTGAACGGGCCTTGGCCTATCTCGCGGCCTTCCAATCCGCCGACGGGCGCTGGTCATCGAAGTTGACGGGGGGAGGAGTCGAACGAAAGGTCTTCGGGCATGATCGACAAGGGGCCGGTGCCCACGCCGACGCCGGCATCACCGGGCTCGCCTTATTGTGTTATCTGGCCGCCGGACATACGCAGTACGAAGGTCCGTATCGGGAGACGGTGGCCAAGGCGATTCGCTTCTTGAGCGACCATCAACTGCCCGATGGATGCCTGGCGGGTGATGCTCGGCACTTCGAGAAAACGTATTGCCACAGCATGGCGCTACTCGCCTTGGGTGAGGCGCTGGCTGTGACGGGAGATCCTCGCTTGACCCCGATCGTGCGCCGCGGTGTCGATTATTCGGTGCGGGTGCAGAACAAGCTCGATGGGGGATGGCGCTATCAACCCGGTGACGGGGGAGACATGAGTCAATTCGGCTGGAAGGTCCTAGCGCTCCATAGCGCATCCCTCGGCGGCATCGACATCCCCCAAACGACCTTGCAAGGCATGCATCGGTTCCTCTCGCAGGCGACCCGCGGCATGCACGGCGGCCTCGGCTGCTACCGGCCCGGCGAAATGCACACGCCGACGATGACCGCTGAGGCGTTGGCCTGCCGCTTCCTGTTGCAGGATTCGGTCAAACCCGAGACGATCGACGAGGCGATGGCCTTGATCATGCGGAATCCACCGTCGGAGTCGGAGGTCAACTACTACTACTGGTATTATGCCACCATGGCCGCCCACCACGCTGGCGGCAGGTATTGGACGAACTGGAACGAGCAACTGAAGCCTTTACTTGTGCAGCGGCAAATCCGCTCGGGCCCCGAGGCGGGTTCTTTCCCGAACGACGGCTTGTGGAGCGGCTATGGCGGGAAAATTTATTCGACGGCCATGGCGACCTTGTGCCTGCAAGCCTACTATCGCTTCGTCTCAGCGGCAGACATCGACAAATAAAATTGTCCCGTTGCCGCAGCTCCTCGCGTCGACCGCCGCTACAATGTTGAGTCAAGCGATTCTATCGCGTCTGTGCCGAGTTCCGTTTCTCCCGTTGTTTTTCAACTCGCCTCGGTAGGCAAATAGATCGGCGCGTTGGGACCGATCGGCAATTCCAACCAAAAGACATAGACGTAGAAAAACCCCATCCACGCAATCAGAAACATCATCGCGTAGGGAAACATCAAGCTGATGATCGACCCCATGCCGAATTTCCGATCGTAGCGGCAAGCGAATACGAAAATCATGCCAAAATACGACATCATCGGCGAGATCACGTTGGTACAAGAGTCGCCGATGCGGTAGGCACACTGGATGAGTTCGGGACTGTAGCCGAGTTGCATCATCATCGGCACGAACACGGGGGCCATGAACGTCCATTTGGCACTAGCGCTTCCCATGATCAAATTGATCAGGGCACACAGCAAGATAAAAAACACGAAGATGCCTGCATGATCCATGCCGATATCCTTGATGAATCGCGCTCCGCTGACGGCCAAAAGAGTCCCGAGATTCGTCCACTCGAAGAATTTCACGAACTGCGCCGCGAAAAACACCAACACGATGTAAGACCCAAGGGATGTCATCGACTTCGACATCGATTGAATGACGTCTTTGTCGTTGCGAATCGTCCCTACGATTCGGCCGAATACGATCCCGGCGATGGCGAAAAAAGCGAAAATGATGGCGACAATGCCTTGCAAAAAAATGGGGCCTTTGGCAGGGTCTTCCACAAGGCCCAGTGCGCCGAACCAGGGCAGATTCGCAGCGAAGGCAGGGATGTTCGGGTTCTCTTTCGTACCGATCGGCCAACAGAGATAGGCCAGGACCAGGACCATGATGACGATCGCGGCCGCGGCACCGAAAAGACCCTGTCGCTCACGATCGGTCAGCTTTTCGAGCTTGGGCTCCGCCAGCCAATCCTTGTCGGCTCGCTCCAAATCGAATTTGCCCAACCGCGGTTCGATCAAGTACAGCGACACCCATGTCCCTACCGCCGTGATCAAAAAGGTGCTTGCGATCATGAAGTACCAGTTGCAGGCAGGGCTGACCGAATAATCGGCTCGCCACAAGCGAGCGGACTCCGTGGTGACGCCCGCCAGCAGCGGATCGATGGTCCCCAGCAGAAGGTTCGCGCTGTAGCCACCCGACACGCCCGCAAAGGCCGCAGCCAAGCCAGCGAGCGGATGCCGGCCGAGCGAATGATAGATCGCCGCGCCCAAGGGAATCAAAACGATGTAACCGATCTCCGATGCCGTGTTGGACATGATGCCGGCAAAGACAATCGCAACGGTCACCAATGCGTTGGGAACACCAAACACGAGGGACCGAATTGCCGCCGACAATAAACCGCTGTGCTCCGCCAGTCCCACTCCCAACAAGGCGACAAGCACGGTGCCAAGCGGTGCGAACTCGGTAAAGTTTTTTACGAGGTTGGTCGAGATTCTGCGAATTCCGTCCGAGCCCATCAGGGAGACGACGCGAATCATTCCATCAGCTGCCCGCCCCTTGGCCCCTTCTGGTCGCGGATCGGCCACGGACCAACCCAGCCAATCGCCAAGGCCGCTCAACAAAATCGTTGCGATCGCAAAAATCGCAAACATCGTAACCGGATGCGGCAAAAGATTCCCCGTCCATTCGATCGCCAGCAGAAATCGGTCCATCCAAGAACGTCGGGGGTGATCGGGTTCTACGCCGGTCATGACAACTCCTGTTGAAAATCCATAACGAACAGCTTTCCATTCCGTCAATTCGATAGTGGTCCCGGATGGAGCCGCGGATCGAAGAGAATGGCAAGCCAATCGCTCACGATGAATATTTGATGAACTGCAGCCGAACTGCGGCAACGGCGCGCCGTGTCCAGCCGAGATGCTGCAAAAGGTCGAATGGCACAGACCGCGGTTACGCCGGGAAAAGCATCCGGGCAACCCCTTGACTGCTAATTTTGCCAAACCTTTCCTCAGGGCGGACACGGGGATCCGCTTCTCCGTAAAACGATGATCGAACAGTCTATTGGAACGGGAATCCTGGATGGCAACAAGACATCGAATTGACGAGCGGTTACGCGTTGCACGGAGACTGCTGCTTGGGCTAGAATGCGGATTCGGTATTTGCCGACCTGGGTTCGCCGAAGGGTAAGAACGTAAACCGTCGGCCAACAGGTCGCTCCTTATCGAACGGCGAACGACAACGATTTGGTCCCCGTTGGATTGTGGATTTTACCGCAATGCGGATCGAATCCACGAGGCGGCCGAAGGTGCCTGACGATGGCGACCGAGATGACAAATTTTGTCGATTTTGAACTCTATCAAGAAAAGGAAACGAGAACGTGAACATCGCTTATCGAGTTTTGGCCCGGGTGTGGCTCCTCAGCATTGCTGTATTGTGTTGGCTGCCGATGTCGCCAGCCCAAGAAGAATTTGGAGTCGGCTCCAAGGCCCCCGCGATCGACGTCGAGCATTGGGTGCAGACGGGCGAAGGCAAATTCAATCAAGTCAAGGATTTCGAAGCGGGCAAGGTTTACGTGATCGAGTTTTGGGCCACCTGGTGCGGTCCTTGCGTCGATAGCATGCCTCATTTGGTCGAGCTGCAGAATAAGTACGCGGACAAGCAAGTGCAAATCGTCAGCATCAGCGACGAAGACCTGGAGACAGTCGAAAAATTTTTGGACCGAAAAGTTCCCGCTAAAGTCCTAGGCCGCATCAACGGGGCTGGCGGCGACGAATCCGGAGCCGATGACCCCATGACCTTCCGCGACCTGACCAAATCGTACTGCTTGACGACCGACCCGGACGGTTCGGTGCAACAAGCGTACATGGAGGCTTCGGGACAAATGGGGATTCCGACGGCGTTCATCGTCGGCAAGGATGGTTATGTCGAGTGGATCGGTCATCCCATGGAGATGGACGAGCCTCTCGAAAAAGTCGTCGCCGGATCATGGGATCGCGATGCTTATAAAGCGATCTTGGCAAAGCGGCAGGTGATTCAAGGAAAAGTCATGGAAATTTTCCAGAAGCACGAAGCCGGCGAGATTGATGAGGCTTTGAAGAACATCGATGAGTTAATGACATTGGTTGATGACGATCCCGAAGCCAAGTCCGGTGTGATGATGATGAAGGTTCATTTGACCCTCGCCTCGAAACCGGCAGCGGCAACCGAAAGCTTCCGAGCAATTTTGCCCAGCATCGACGATCCCGAAATGCTGAACGAACTAGCATGGTCGGTTGTCGAGGCGATCGAGAACAAACAAGATATTCCACGCGATTTGATCGGCGTCGCTCGCCAGACGGCTGAAAAGGCAGCGAAACTCGAACCCAAGAGCGGCGCGATCCTCGACACCTTAGCTCACTTGGTTTATTACGAAGGGGACCTGGACAAGGCCATCGAAATCCAAACCAAGGCGAGCCAACTGGAGCCAGACATCAAGGAAATCGAGGACTTTCTCGCAAAGCTGAAAAAGGAAAAAGATTCGAAGGGGAAATAGAACTCTCCGTTGCATCGACGATCCTCTCTATGCCGAGCCGCAGCCACCGGGGACTGCGGCTCTTTTTTTTACCGCCAACCGGCATCACAAACGTTGCGCTCTCAAAATCGGGCCCAAAGCGTCGGAGACAGGCCAGGTCGCCACCGACCATGACTGGCTCACGCGAGTCGTCGACACGTTCCAATGACGATCGAGCGTCCGACAGTTAGTTACCAAGTTTCGCGTTCGCGGTCTGACAGCAAATCTTCCGAATGGCGCAACCGATTACTTGGCGACGATGGGGCCGGACGTGCTCGCCCCTCGACCACGCCTTCCTCTTTGTAATCGAATGACGTGAACACTCGAATTTGCAACCAATCACTCATACGCTGAGCCAAGAAGCGGCGATACCACTCGCGGTATTTCGGACTCAAGAGACTCAATCCCAACAAATCCGTAATGAAGCCCGGTGTGATCAGCAACGCGCCGGCGAATAGGATCATCGCCCCGTCGGAGAGAACCTCCGACAGCGTCGCAGGGCGATGCTGCGTTCGCAGGCGAAGAATCAGTGATCGCCATTGCCGACGCGCGAGCGAGGCTCCCACAATTCCGGTAACGATCACCAGCAGCAGCGTGACCGGCCAAGTCAAATATTTGCTGGCGATCAGCAATACGACCAAATCGGCCAGCGGGATCAGAATGAATAAAAGTAGCAAACGAAAAAACATGATTTTGTTCTGTGGCCTCAACTTGCCATTGTCCTGATTCGCTACGAACTGGCACCGCCGCGATCTTGCTGGCCGCAAGGGAGCGTCGGCGCGGGCAAGCCAGTTATTTTAGTGGACCACGCTTGGGAGGTTCTTCGTGCGTGACATCCGGTAATTCAATCGGCTTGACAATCGCGCGAAACCAGGCGGCGCTATTCATGTACTTCATGTTGGCATAATACGGATCATCTGGATTGAATTCGGCCGGCAGATAGTCCACCGCGGGATTGCTCAGACGCAATTGGGCGGCAAAATCCTGCGATTCGCGAAAGGGATACGTCTTGTCGCCGCGCATGTGGGTCAGCATCACCGGACACTTGATCTGTTCCGCCAGTGACAAAAGCGGGTGTTTACCGGCGATTTGCCGCATTTGATCATGCAGTTCCGTTCGTGCCGCAGGTACCCCGAGTTGTTCGATTGCTCGCTCGAGGTCAATCATCGGCGTCATGGCAACACAGGCCGCGATCCGTGGTTCGATCGCCGCGAATTTCAAGGCCAGCGTTCCGCCCGAATGCTCGCCCGCGATGTAGATTTGACCGGGATTCACCGCAGGGATTTTTTGCAAAGCAAATTCCAAGGCGAGGCGGCAGTTTTCTAGTCCCCCGTCGGCCTTGAGTAAGGCCCGGATGGCGACCTGCAGGTCATCCCAAAAGTGCGTTTTGTTCGAGTATTCGGCCTTGGGCATTGGTCCGTCCACGGAGAAATGGATCGCGACCAAGCCTTGGGCGGCGAAGGGAAACAAGGGTTCGAGATTTTTGATCGGCAGTACGTCGTAGCCGTGAAAGGGATTTTTGCCGCTGGCGGGAATCAGGACGCAGCCGAGTGAATGCCGATGCAGTTCCGCTTCATCGGAACCTGTCGGCATCAAAACCCGCAACCGCATCTTACCACCGGCCATGTCATGCGGGAAACCGCTGGCGAGGCCCAAATCGAGTTCGAAGATACTGACATTCCGATTTTTCACTTCACCTTGTTTGATCAAATCCGGAAACTTGGGGATCCGCCGCTGATCGCGTAGATCGTCGCTGGTGGTCGGCGTTGCCGCCGATTTATTGGTCAAAGCGGAGTCTGGGCGCAGCATTCGCATCAGAACAAACCCCAACGCCCAACAAATGGCGATCGAGAGAATGGTCCCCACGGCGAGAATAAACGTAAATCCCTGTCCGGGGAGTGGGAACTGTTTATTTTTTTGGACCTCTTTTTCCTTCCATTCATCTGCCAAGTATGCCGGCGGTGACACGACTGGCCCACGAAGATCGGGAGGCACAACAACGATCGAAGGAGCGGGCTGGCTCCTCCGCACATCTCCGCTGCGTTGCCGTTGCGGCGTATCGGCCGCATGGCGAGATCGCTTGCGACGCCTTTTTTTGAAGGGGTGATAATCGGAGTGGCTGGGAATGCGGACTTTGAACTTTTCGTGGCAGTGAGGGCAACTGACCTTGGTGCCGGCGATGGCCGCCGCACCGACGATTGCCTGTTGGCACCACGGACAAATGATTTGGATGGTCATGGAGCCGGTTCCTAATTGCCGTGCGGCAGCCGCTGGAGCGATGACCACACCATGATTGCCCGTCGCTTTCGGCGTAATTTCACCAGAGTTTTGTCGCAATGGCCACGCTTTCGAGGCAACGTTATTCCTGATTGAGGACGACGCCCCGCAAAGTCCCTTCGCATGCCAATTGTTGGCGCACAAAGCATTGAAAATTGCCGACAATCATGACATTGGGGCGTACTTTTTCGCGACGGAGCATGGTCACCAGCCGATCTCCTGGCCGAACCGGCGCACGAAAGCGGACCTCGTCGAGCCCCCCCAAGGCGATCACCTTGAAATCGATCAAATGAGAGCGGGACGCGAAGAAAGAGCACAATTGGGCTGCCGTTTCACAAATCAGTACGCCAGGCATCAAGGGCAGATTTGGAAAATGGCCGCGAACCCAAAACGCATCGTCCGTCACATCGCAGTAGCCCACACAGCGTCCCCCCTCCAAGTCTTCAAACAAGACTCCATCGAGCAGCGACAGTTCAAACCGGTGCGGTATCAGTTGTTCGATCTCCTGACGGGAGAAAATGGGGCGGTTTTCGTCAAATTCACTAAAATCGACGATTAGGTCTTTCACGTTATGCCTCAGCAATGTTTCATGCAAGAGCTGTCCAAAACGCTCCGATTTTCCCTAGAAGGTAGCGGGCTGTCAATCAATAATTGGCATTTGTCGTCGCTACGTGTTTCTCGTAGACTAGGACGCCTACCCGTATGGCGGGCCCTGGGGTGGAATGATTGGATTAACCGAACATTTCCCCAGCGGGCGGTGCCATGGCGACACGATCGAAAGGCTGAAGTCATGCGACAGCCTGACCTTCGAGCACGTGCCATGGTCGCTACGGCTTTTCCCTATCTCGAAATTTTTGGAACTCAAATTCAATCATGTCTCAACCGTTCGATGAACCGGTATTTTTTGGAATCGACGTGGGAGGGACGAATATCAAAGTCGGTTTCGTTGCCGATTCCGGCCGAGTGCTTGGGGCCACATCATTCCCGACGCAGGCAGACCGGCCTGTTGCTGAATCGATTGTCCGCATCGTGCAGGTCTACCAAGATTTGGCAGGCACACTCGGCATCTCCGATGACCGCGTGGTTGCGGCGGGGATCGGTACGCCTGGCCCAATCGACATCCACGGCGGAATGATTTATCAGCCGACCAACTTGCCGGGTTGGTGGAATTTTCTAATCCGCGATGCGATCAGCGATGCATTAGAGCTGCCCGTGACCTTTACGAACGACGCCAATGCGGCCGCCTTTGGAGAATATTGGCTGGGATCAGCCAAGGAAATGCCGAGTGTCGTGATGTTCACCTTGGGGACGGGAGTCGGCGGAGGAATCATCGTCGAGGATCAATGTTTGGAAGGAACCAATAGTCTTGCTGCCGAACTTGGACACCTCTGCGTCGATTGGGGGGCGCAGGCTCGGCAGTGTCCGTGCGGCATCGCCGGTCATTTGGAAGCGTACTCGAGTGCGACCGCCGTCGTGCGCCGCTTTGAGGAACAGCGCGCGGCCGGCGCCGCCACGTCCCTGCAAAGTGCGGCGGTCACCGCCAAAGGGATCGCGGAGGCGGCTGAAATGGGAGACCCGTTGGCACTTTCGATCATCCAAGCCACCGCGGACTACTTGGCCCGCGGCATCGCGCTGGTTTGCCACACGATCGATCCGGCGGTCATCTTGATCGGCGGCGCGATGACGTTCGGCGGGCCGCAAAATCCGATCGGCCAGCAGTTTCTGGCGACAATTAAGACGCAGGTCAAAAAATCAGTATTCCCAGAAATCGCCGAGACCCTGACAATTAAATATGCGTCGCTCGGTTCCGATGCGGGATTCATCGGTGCGGCGGGGTTGGCTCGATTGAATCACCACAAGCTCCAGCAGCAGGGGAGCGACCATGAGGAACCAATTCCATAACCGGCCCGCGCGTACGGTTACGGGTGCTGACGGTTTGGAGCAAGGACCAACGGCTTGGCAGCATGCAAAGTCCCGGCAAATTCTGCTGCGTGGCGGCTGTCGCCCCATGGGAGTGCCGCCGCCTCGGCACCCCCCGCGCGGGAGTCGTCGGGAACGGCGGTTGCCCCTTGCGGTCGACTACTTTTAGTGATCAACAGTGATCAACGTTGTGTAGGACATGTCTGAACGATATCAAGATTCCATTCGAAACTTTTGCATCATCGCCCATATCGACCACGGGAAAAGTACGTTGGCCGATCGCTTACTGGAGGTCACCGGAACGGTCGAAAAACGCGAAATGCAAGATCAATTGCTCGACGATTTGGAGTTGGAACGGCAACGTGGCATCACGATCAAGGCCCGGGCGGTGTGCCTGGCCTATGAACGGCACGGCAAGAAGTACGAATTGAACCTGATCGACACCCCAGGCCACGTCGATTTTCATTACGAGGTGTCGCGCAGTCTCGCATGTTGCGAGGGAGCCTTGCTGCTGGCCGATGCGTTCCAAGGGGTCGAGGCCCAGACGGTGGCCAATGCTTACGCGGCAATCGAGGCCGATTTGAAAATCATTCCCGTCATCAACAAGATCGATCTGAAACATCAACGCTCCGATGAAGTGGCCTTCGAGCTGCACCAATCGATCGGCATCGATATCGATGACATCGTGAAGGTAAGTGCCAAGACGGGCCAAAACATCATCGAACTACTCGACACGATTGTCGACCGCGTCCCACCACCTAGCGGCGATCCGGATGGTCCCCTGCAAGCGATGGTGTTCGATTCGCACTACGATGAATTTCGCGGCGCAGTGACTTACGTACGGGTGATGAACGGCCGGATCAAAAAGGGGCAAAAGCTCAAGTACCTGCGTACCGGTCGCACTTATGATTTGATCGAGTTGGGACAGTTCCGACCAAAACAAACACCGTGCGACGAGTTGCAGGCCGGGCAAGTCGGCTACCTGATTTGCAATATCAAATCGCTTGACCAGATTCACATCGGGGACACGGTCACTCATGCCACGGGAACTAGCGGCGAGGCGTTGCCTGGGTACAAACCGCCAAAACGCATGGTGTACTGCGGACTCTATCCGTCGGACGGACAAGACTTCGTGGAACTTCGTGACGCCCTGACCAAATTGTCGATCAACGACCCGAGCTTCGAATTCACTCCCGAATCGAGCGACGCGCTGGGATTTGGTTTTCGCTGCGGCTTTCTCGGTCTGCTGCATATGGAGATCGTGCAGCAGCGGCTAGAGGGGGAGGCTGACATCGATTTGGTGCAAACCGCCCCGAATGTGACCTATGAAATTGTCAAACGGAACGGAGAGGTGATCGAGATTCACCGCCCGCAAGAGGTTCCCGACGCCGGCGAAATCCTCGAATTTCGCCAACCGATCGTGCGCGTCAATATCATCGTTCCCGAAGAGTACATCGGGGCAGTGATGAAGCTGTGCAACGATCGCCGCGGTGTGCAAAAGAACACGGAATACTTGTCGGCAACCCGCATGATGCTGACCTATGAATTGCCCCTGGCAGAAGTCATTTACGACTTGCACGACAAACTGAAAGGGGTCAGCCGCGGATACGCGACCTTGGACTACGAACTGATCGGTTACCAACCCGCCGACCTGGTTCGTGTCGACATGCTGGTCAACGGCAAGCGGGTCGATGCCTTGAGCATCATTTGCAATCGCGCCGATGCCGATCGTCGCGGCCGGGCAGTCGTCAAAAAGCTGAAGGACGAAATCGATCGACACATGTTCGAAATCGCGGTGCAGGCCGCGATTGGCAATCGCGTCATCGCTCGCGAAACGGTCAAGGCTCTCAAAAAGAACGTGACGGCCAAATGCTATGGAGGCGATATCACGCGGAAACGAAAGCTGTGGGAAAAACAAAAAGAGGGAAAGAAACGAATGAAGTCGATCGGCTCGGTCGACATCCCGCAAAAGGCGTTCATGGCTGTTCTCTCGACCGGTAATGAGGAATAGACGTTTGCCAGCCCTTGGACAATTGCTCGTTGGGCTCTCGCCCAAGGAGGGGAGGGCGACTGCCACCGTTCCTTATTCAGTCCGGAGGGCTTTGGCCCACGCGTGCATCGACTTTTAGAGACTTTTGCAATCCCGACGGCACCCATAACCCGTAGCGTAAGCGAGGAGTGGTTTTGGGACAGGCTCTACGTTGTGGCACTGGCCATGCGAGTGGATCGTCAAACACCACCGGGCAAGGCATTAGTAGCCTGCGTCGGCAAAGGCGGCCGCGAGCCAGCGATGCTCGAGTTCCAAGATTTCGGGGAGGCTTTGAGCAAAATGCCCAGCCGGCAAAACCTGCCACGCATACGTCTCGATCTCCCAATCGATTTCGTGAGCCAGCGATCCCAATTCTCTAAGGCATTCCTTGATCGCCCCTTGGGTCGTTGACAATCCGCCGCGCAACTCGGCAGCAAAAATCGGGACATGAAAGTGGACGCGCCATTCGCCCTCCAGAGGCTGGCGTTTTAACGCGAGCGGCAGGTCCTCGTAAAAATATTCTCCGTCGATATTTGTTTGATGCAGATACTTCGGCTCGACGAAACCTCGCAGAGCCGCCAGCATCTCGTCTCTTCGTCGATCGTTGGTGTGCGATCTGCCGAACTGCGCGCATACGGCGGACGAGACTTGCACCTTGCCCACGGAAATTTCACAAGCTCGATAGGCCGCAAGCTCTGCCGCTTGGTCCTCGAACATTACGGCCGCGTGGCATATGTCATGGCAAACCCCCAGGTAGCGCTGCATGAGCGATCGCTCTGAAGGACTGGTCGTCTCGAAAAGGTCACACAAGTATTCACGTGTTTCGCGACTGTTCCCCAGATAGCAACCGGGCTCTGGCTCAAGGCACAATCGCACGTGAAACCCGCTCCGCTCCTCGAGCGAAGCTGCAAATCGGGCAAAGGCCCGCAGGTGATCTCCGCAACGCTGGCGAAAAAGGGCGGCATCGGCCTGACCGGTCCAACCTAACGGCACGGTCGAGATCGTCCCCCGCCCCGCCGCGGCCGCGAGGACCGCTAAAACCTCTGCCAATCGAATGGTATAGTCCAAGCGCGTTGGCTCGGCCCATGACGGTTCATAAACCTGATGCTTGACGACCTCTTGATGAAAGTCGCCGTGAGGAAATCCGTTGAGCGTGGTTGCCGACAACGCCAATGCCGAGAGACGTTCGGCGAAGTTACGCAGTTGTGTCCCCGCCAACTCCTTCACCGCGCTTTCCGGAAACCATAGTCCCACAGGGAGAACTCGCTGCGGACAAACCGCTTGTTGCAGCGGACTCGCATAGCACTCGACCGCTCGTTGAATGTCCTCGATCGTCCGAGCGGCATGGATATTGGTGCAGTAGCCGAACGATATCATGGATCACTGTCCGTTGGTCAAACTCAGGCGGAAGGCACCCACACTCAGGGCAAGCCACCCCAGAATCATCAGTACGCCGCCGATAGGGACGATGGCCCCGAGCAACTTCAGATCACTCAAGACAAGCACGTACAACATCCCTGAAAAAATGATCACCCCGATCAGCCAAAACCAGCAGGCGAACTGCCACCAGCGAGTGATTACCGCTCGACCTCCTCCGCTCATCGTCGGTGCAGTAGAGGCCGCACCCAACGCCAGGAGGGCCAAGGCATGGTAGAATTGGTAGGTTACTGCCGTATTCCAAGTGGCGAGTTTCGCCTCGTGTGCTTTGGGGTACCAACGGGCGAGCGGTTCCTGAAGACCGTGAGCCCCAAACGCTCCGAGACCAACGGCACCCGCACCGAGAATACCGGCAGCAATCAGGCAGATTTTAGCAAACCGAATCACGATCATCCCCGATTTTGAAGGAATTTCTTTAATGACCAAGGCCCTGGAGGCTCCCGATTGGCGACGTTTAACTTGCATGGTTCTGTACAGCTCGCTTGCGCTGTGCGTCGGCTTCCTCTTATCCCTAGAATTATTGGCACAATCTCCAAAAGAGGAACTGCTAACAGTCGCCGAATCGTCGCAGTTTAAGGCGACCAGCACATCGGCTCAAGTCGAGGAACTCATCGGTAAACTTGCCGCGATGGCTCCCCACATCACCGCCATGGAGTATGGCAAAACGGTTGAAGGCCGGCCGATGACTGCGGTTGTCTGTGCCAATCCGCCTTTCACCGAAGACCGCAACGATCTCCGGGGCGTGGCCTTGGTCATCGGCAACATTCACGCCGGCGAATGTGATGGGAAGGAGGCGATTTTGATGCTTCTGCGGGAGCTTGCAGAGGATCCGCAACATCGCTGGTTGGAGCATTTGGTCCTGGTCTTTGTCCCCAATTTCAACGCTGATGGAAACGATCAAATGGCCCCGAACAATCGCCCGGGACAAGTCGGGCCAGAGCAAGGAATGGGGCGCAGAACCACTGCTGAAGGCTTCGACCTCAATCGAGACTTCATGAAGCTCGACTCACCCGAAGGCCGTGCGATGGTTCGGCTCATCGATCGATTGGATCCCGATATGTTCATTGACTGCCACACCACGAATGGCTCAAAACATCAGTACCAATTGACGTACGATGTCCCGCATCATCCGAGTAGCCCTGAAAACATCCGCCAGTACATGCGGCAGACCATGATGCCAACGATCACTGAGCGGTTGTGGCAGGAAGGAATCCGTACTTTTTATTACGGCAATTTCGATCGCGGAAACACGACGTGGACGACGTATGGTTACGAGCCTCGCTACAGCACCGAGTACCTCGGCTTGCGGGGAAAATTCGGCGTGCTCAGCGAGTCGTATTCGTATCTCGATTACGAGGGTCGAATCAAGGCATCCCGAGCATTCGTGTCTGCCTGCCTTGATTACTTTGCCGAACACGTGACGACCATTCGCGACATGGTCCGTAATGTGCGACAAAAATGGCTCGACCGCACCGGTCAGTTTCCCAACGAGCAGACCATCGTGCTCAACGCCGAAGTCGCCGAATTCCCGGAGTCGTTCCTCGTCAAAGGCTTCGAAGACAACCAGCCGAAGGATTACGTCGTCAAGTTCCTTGGACGCTACGTGCCGACGATCGAACGTTCGGTCCCGTACGCTTACCTCGTGCCTCGGCAACTCAAGTCGGCGATGGTGAAGCTTCAGCAGCACGGTATCGAGGTCGAAGAATTGACGGCCCCATGGTCTGGCAAAGTTGAGGCGGCAAAAATCAAGGCGATCCACGCCGCCCCCCGAGCATTTCAAGGGCATCGCATGGTGAAATTGGACGTCGAGTTTTCCGTGACGCCGGGAGCGGCCGAGCCGGGAGATTGGATCGTCCGCACGGCACAGCCGCTAGGGGCTGTCGCCGCCTATTTGCTCGAGCCCGAATCCAACGACGGCCTCGCCACGTGGAATTACCTCGACGAGCATTTGCAGGTCGACTCCAACTTTCCCATCCTGCGAATCGTCGAACCGTCGAAATTTCCGACTGAGCGTTGACGCAAAATCGCGACTCTATCGAAACGTCGTGGGCGCGTCGATCCGTTCGATGGCGACGCGAATCGTTTCAAGATAAAGCGTCGGACGTTCCTTGAATTTTCGCGCATTTTCCTCAGAGGCGAACAACACGATCATTTGGCGTTCGTTTTGCGTCATGACGATCCCGAGTTCGCGCAGACCCTCGCGCAGCGTCCCCTCATCTCGGAAAGCGACCGGGTCGTAGCCAGCCAGCAGTGGACTGAATTCATCAGGACTGCTCAGGAACCGCCGCTGCTTTTCTTCGGTTTCGAACAAGTAGACGCGGCCGCGATGGACGCAACCAAACCGCGGGTCACCGGCCACCCAACGATTCTCGGTCAACAAGCTCACCGGGCAATCGCCGTTCAAGGCATAATTCGTAGGCGGCAAGGACATGTCCGCCGGAGCCACCGATGATGGTGCGGCGTTCGCCGTTGGCGTTGCAACATATTTCGGATTCGAAACCTGATTCATTGTCTCCTGGTTGGTTCTCGGTTGTAGGCCTTGTCCAGCTCGAGCCGAAGGATCGACCCGCGCATCGGTCGGCAGTGATGAGGGCGCGGGTATTGCGGTCGCGGTTGATTGTTTGCTCGACGACGCGGCTGCATCGCTCGGGCGCTCCGCATCAAGACCATATTTTCGCCGCACTTGTGTCTCGAAGTCCGACGCGAGCGAAGGTTTCGAATCGACCGCTGCCGGTTCGAAGGAGAACTTATCGGCTGACGCTCCCGGATTGATCGATACGGGTAACTCGAATTTGGGATTTCGCCAGGCGGTGACCTGATCGACCTTTTGCTGTGCGGCTGCCTGCACCCCGTGAGTCAAATTATCGAGCTCGGCCATTCGTTGTTTGTCTTGCATGATCGCCGCGCCGAGGCTCTTTAAGCTGTCAAGCGCTTTGAGGTAATTTTCTGCATCGGTCGGCGATTTCATGCGCTGGACGATTTGTTCATCGGCTGTGATGAAAACGTCCTCGGGGATCGATTTTACGGAAAACTTTTTGACCAGATCCGGATGATGGTCGACATCGATGCGGACGGGAATTACCAATTCGTTGATCGCACGAATGACCTTAGGAGTTTTGAAAACGTACGCCTCGACTTGCTGGCAAGGGCGACACCAGGCGGCGCCGAAGTGCAGCAGGACGAGTTTCCCAGAAACGGCAGCTTCACGTTTGGCTTGTTCGAGGTCGGCGCGCCAGGACACGTCTTGGGCTTGGTTTTCCGCCGAATAAACCAGGAAAAGGAGCAGCAACCCGACGGATATCCCCCAGTTTGCGATCGTTTTCATGTGTTTTCCTCTTCCGCTTCAGTGCAATCCTTTGAAATCCAGCGGGTTTCTCGGATGTATCCGAACGCCTTCGAGGCACCCCGACCCGGTAACGGAGCACCTCGATTTGACGTCGAGATCTCTGTCGATACAGGAGAAAAGATCGGATTTTTTAGCGGATTCGGATCAGGTAAATGGGGTGAATTCCGTAAAAAATGCTGCATTATCGAGAACCCAGCGATGTTGAAGAAAATGGGGAATACTTACTGCCGATTGTGGCATTCTCTTGACAGCACCCCAATCGGCTGATACACTTTGGCGGAAATCACAGAGTTTGCCAGTAAGTCCTCGAAACCGTTATGAGAGATTTACAGGCCGCCGGGTACCCTGTCGTTTGGATAACGATTTCTTTGGGGCCCCGGATTTCGCCTCCATCCTGCCGCGGCCGAACACGGCTGGCGGCGTTCAACCGGGATGGGAATGGTCCAAAAATGAGTTTGGAACTCGATGATGCCTTTCTTCAATAAATTTTGGGGATAGGGATTAAGGATTACTGGCACAATTTCGTGAGGCTCAGGTCCGCTCAATACTCCCTGCGGCTGCCAGCCTGTTAGTAACGTTCTCGAATTTATATTCAATCTCTGGGCTGGTTTCGGCCTGCGCGTGGTGAACGCCTCTTTCGTTTTGCACTCGCGCGGCCAGCATGCCCTCGCAAAAAGGACTTGTTGTTGGTCTCGCCCCGCGAGATCACACTCTTATCCACTCCCAATTCTTTCGCTTTACACCTCTCAATCTCTGTCGTTCTTTCATTGGTGATGCATGGCAAAAAAAAGATTTCGGTCCCGCAGTTCGGGTTCAGGAAGTTCCAGTTCCGGTTCACGGCGTAGTAATAGTTCCGCACGGGGGAACCGCCCCGAATCTCGCCGCCGCTCCCGTTCAGGGTACGCACACCGCAACGGCTCCCCGCGGCAACGACCGGAGAATTTAGATCAGGTCCTTCCCAGCGAAACGGTTGACGAAACCGGCGAGTCGGAATTGATCGAGTCCGTTGGTCTGCTGGAGATGCATCCTAATGGCTACGGGTTTCTTCGCGATCCGAATAACAATTACGCCCGCGAACGGACCGATCCCTTCGTGCCGGGCACCATGATTGAAAAATTCGGCTTACGGCCGGGCGTCATGATACGTGGCAAGATTCAACCGGCTCGGCGGCAACAAGGTCCGCGGCTTCGTGAAATCATCGACGTCGACGGAATCGATCCAGCCGAATACTCGAAAGTCAAAAATTTCGACCAACTCACGCCGGTCAACCCGGACCACTGGTACAAGTTGGAGACAGGGCCGATGCCGTTGACGACCCGCGTCATGGATCTGTTGACGCCACTGGGCAAGGGGCAACGTGCCCTAATCGTCGCTCCGCCGCGCAGCGGCAAAACGGTGATGCTGCAACACATCAGCCACGGCATCTCCGAAAATCACCCGAATTGCAAATTGATAGTGCTGCTGATCGACGAACGGCCCGAAGAGGTCACCGACATGCGCCGCAATGTCAAAGGCGAGGTCGTTTCCAGCAGCTTGGATGAGGACGTGGAAAGCCATGTTCGCATCTCGCAGTTGATCGTCGAGCGGTGCAAACGCTTGGCTGAAATGGGCAAGGATGTGTTCCTGCTCCTCGACTCGATCACGCGGTTGGCACGAGCCTTCAACAAGTGGGTCGGAAACACTGGCCGGACGATGTCCGGTGGTGTCGACATCAAGGCGATGGACATTCCCAAAAAATTATTCGCCACCGCTAGGTCCTTTGAGGAAGGGGGCTCGCTGACCATCGTCGGCACGGCCCTGATCGATACCGGCAGCCGCATGGACGAGTTGATCTTCCAAGAGTTCAAGGGTACGGGCAACATGGAATTAGTGCTCGACCGGAAATTGGCTGATCGCCGCGTGTGGCCGGCCATCGACATCTCCCAATCCGGTACGCGGCGCGAGGAATTACTGCTCGATCCCGAAACCTTGCACGCCGTGACCATGCTCCGCAGGACGCTCACGTCGATGCATCATGTCGAAGCGATGGAGCAACTCACGAAACAGCTCAGTCGCTTCCCCACCAACAAGGAATTCATCAAGTTGATCAGCGGCAAAATGGCTAACGATTGATCGAATGCGCAGAGACTCCCGCCAAAAAATTCGTTAACGATCGATAAACGGCGTCAGAACAGCCGCTTGCCGGTCGTCGTAATAAAATGACTTCGCGGGTTTACGACTAAATACCTGTCAACTGCAGGGCTGTAGCCGCCGAGTCTCGCGACAACCGGATGCTCACGCGATCCGGCTAAAAGTTTTGGGAGCAAGCCTTGTGCCCCCCATGAGGCGGCGTTTCCCGTAACCAACGTTGGAGCTGAAGGCTCAATCATCTCAACAACACCGACTGGAACTTGAGCGGGATTTTTTCATGCATTTGTGCTCACGAACCTTTGTAATGATTCGCGATTCGAAAACGCGAGTCGCGCGATGGGCAATTGTCACGAGGTTACTCGATCAGCGCGTCGCTGCGATGTCCTTATCACAGCGTCGCCACGATTTACGCTTGATCTGTTGTTTCTGCTTGATTTGGATCTCGCTGCAGGGCCTAGGGATCGGACAAGCCGCACCGCTCGACGAACGATTTCGCCTTGCCGATAGCAACGGCGACGAAGTCCTCTCCTTCATAGAGTTTCGGGCCTATCTGAAAAACCACTCGGAGCTTTCGCGTCCTGCCCGAGAGTTGTTCATCCAACTCGATGTCAATCAAGATCGCCAGTTATCGGCAGAGGAGTTTGCCCGGTGGGTTTCAGGCGACAAACCGCCTACGACGCACGCAGAAACCCAGCCTTTTCCGATTCCTGATCCCGGCCCCGGCTACGTCTTGTTCCAACGAGCGGACCAACCTCTGGACGACGCCAAGATTTATTCGGCAATTTTCCATCGCCACGCTGAGTACTATCAAAAATTTCCATTGCCTGCGGCGATCGATCTGAAAAATGTCCCACGGCAATACCAAGGGAGATTGCCGCTGGTCGACCCGTCAGGATCGGGGCTCGAATTGGCTTGCCGAGCAACCGTGCTGATCGGAGGCGGAAAGAACGAAGAAGATTTTTTTACAGGTGGGGGAGTGATTGTCGGCCCTGATGGTTTGTGCGTGACCAACTATCATTTGGCCAAATTTTTCAATGACGGTTTGACCGTCTTACTTGCCGATGGCCGCGCTACCCGTGCCACGGCCTTGCTCGCCGCGAATCCACAACAGGATTTGGCCTTGCTCAAGCTGGAGGGGAGCGATTTTCCGTGGGTGCCGCTTGCCAAACAGGCACCGCGCATGGCCGATCCGATCCGCATGATTCATCATTCAGAAAACCGGTTCTTCACGTACGACCAAGGCTACGTCAAACGTTACCCGCTGATCGTCGGCGATCCGTGGCTCGAGATCTCAGCGCCGTTCGCCCCCGGGGGAAGCGGTTGCGGGATTTTCAATCAGAATTGGGAGTTGGTGGGTTTGGTCTGCGTCATTACGGTGGGTGACGGTCCGGCGATCGCCATGGAATCGATGGCCGAGGATGAAGCGGAAAGCGAAAACATCGGCGAAGAGGCGAATGAACATTCGGAAGAGCAGGACGAATTCGGCTCCGATATCACGGCGATCGTCGTCCGCTTGGCTGTCCCGTTGTCGGCGTTACGAAACCTGTGGACAATGAATTAGGGGATCGCCAAAAACTCGTCAATCGCAGAGCATGAGCCGGCGGCTGATGAAAAGCGAATGCGACTGGGTTACGGTTATTGGATCTAGGACAAGAGCTGATGCGTTGCCCGACCTAAAATGGGGCATGCATGCAAATCTTCGACATGCGCAAAACCCGCTCCACTGTAATCCATGGCTGGCAGCTGGTTGATATAGAGTCTAACCCCAAGCGGTTAGCGGCCGAAACCCAAAGCTTAAGTGATGCTCGTTATGGAAGGTAGGTTATTTTCTTGGCAAGAGGCAAACAACGAATTCGTGATTTGCAACGTGGGCGCAGGGATGAAAATCTCTGGCTGACGCATCAATACGCGAACCAATGATCAAGAAGAATGCAATGCGTTTGCTCCCCGGTGATGCTCTGGATTGCGGTCGATCACTGAGGTAACGGTAAACTTGTGAAAGGGACAGTCTTATGGGTTGGTCGTGGCGAGTCGGAAAAGTTGCCGGCATCGATGTGTTCGTCCACTTCACCTTTTTTATTCTGCTCGCTTACATTGGAATTTCGTATTACGCTAGGGAAAGAAACCTGAACGATGCCTTTTACGGTATCGGATTTATTTTGACGCTCTTCGGAATTGTCGTTCTGCACGAACTGGGTCATGCCCTGGCGGCAAGGCGTTACGGTATTCAAACCAGGGACATCACCCTTCTGCCTATCGGCGGTGTCGCGCACCTCGAACGGATGCCCGAACGGCCTGAGCAAGAATTAGTGGTCGCACTCGCCGGACCAGCGGTCAATGTCGTGTTGGCGGCAGCGATTTTCGGTGGGTTGTATGTAGGGAATCAAATCAATTCCAGCCAAGATTTGATTCGCATCAACCAGAGCTTTTTGGGGCAGATGTTTTGGGTCAATGTGATGTTGGCCGTTTTCAATATGCTCCCCGCCTTTCCGATGGACGGTGGCCGCGTGCTGCGCGCCTTTTTGGCAATGAACATGGATTATGCGCGGGCTACGCGGATCGCTGCCGGAATCGGCCAGGCGATGGCGTTGTTGCTCGGCTTTGTGGGATTGTTTCTCAATCCGATGTTGGTTTTCGTTGCCTTGTTCGTGTGGATGGGGGCCGCGCAAGAATCGGGAACCGTGCAAATTCGCTCAGCTTTGGCAGGCCTGCCGATCAAGCAGGCGATGATCACGGATTTCAGAGTCCTGGCCCCTGATGACCCTTTGGAAACAGCCGCTGAATACGTTTTGTCGGGCTTCCAACAAGACTTTCCGGTAATCGATGGCGACGATCGTGTTGTCGGAATTTTGACACGCCGCAACTTGATCGAGGGTTTGGCGAAACTTGGTGGGGATCGGCCCGTTGCAGAAATCATGACCCAAGATTTTCTGACCGCCGACCCGGGCGAAATGCTGGAAACAGCGATTATTCGCCTCCAAGATGGATTGCATCGCACCATTCCCATCCTGCAACACGGTCGGCTCGTCGGACTGTTGAATTCCGAGAATCTCAGCGAATTCCTGATGATTCGCGAGTCGATGCGCGAGGCGGAACAGCGCCATCGTCGCTTGCATTTGTAAATTTTCGGGAACTTCACAGCGAGACTGTACGTCTCAAACGCATCTCACAATTCGATCGTTCCCGGATCGTCCGGGAAGAAAGCAATCTCCTGCGATGGTAACTACCCATGTTGGCGAAGTACGGATCGGTAATCGGTGCCATTCTCTTGGCAGTCTACAGCAGTCTCGGTGGTTGGAGTGGAAATGAGCGGGGGGTCGATAAGGTGAAACCGGACGATCGCCAGCGGGCACAGCAACTATTGGCTGAAGGCAATTATCGCGAGTCGCTGGAACTGTTTTTGAAGTTGGCCCGCGATCCCCAAGCCCAAGACCAACTTTTGGCCCAAGATTGGCCGCTGATCATGCAAAATCTGCAGAACTTGGCACAACTTCAACAATTTGATGCCTTGGTCGATGAATTTGAACAGTTGCATGCGGGCAAACCCAACTTTCTAATAGCCCTCGCCAATAGTTTTCAATCGACGGGGAACTATGGCTTCATTACAGCAGGAAAATTTTATCGCGGCGATGCTCGCGGGGGGGGGCAGTGGGTGAGCTCGGCCAGACGCGACCGGGTGCGGGCGTTGCAAATTCTCCGTGGTGCTGAAACGGCAGTCGATCGCGGCGATGATGTTGGGCTAAAGGTGTTGTACTACAATGCCTTGGCTACCTTGATCAGTTGGAATCGGGTTAATTTTGAAGCGTGGCGATTTCAAGAACTGACCGATCTCAGCACGCTTCCCGACTACGAGGAAAACCAGTGGGGTTGGCGTGGTCCCTGGGGTGGCGGCGAGAACAAGGGAGCTCCAGTCGATGCCGAAGGCAACCCCGTTCTTTACGCTATCCCTGCTTCTTGGGATGCCGCCAAAAACGACGGCGAGCGCTGGCGATTCGCTTTGGAATCCGCCGCGCGGCTGCGACCCGACCAACGCGAATACGCGGATTGGGTGTTCGCAAACTTTCTACACGAGCAATTCGGCGTGCAAACGATGGCCCAGTGGGGAGCGTTTTTTGCTCCGCGTGTGGAGTCAGGCTCCGACGACGGCCGCCCGCAAAAGGATAGTCCCTATACGGTCTCGACGCTTACCGATGAGGAGACGATCGCCAAATTGGCCATCGGTGTTAAACGGTTCACGCTGCCCCCTGAATTCAATCCGCTGCTGCTGTTCCAAGCGATGGCGAATAACAAACATGGCTACCAGCAGCAAGCCCTCGAAACGCTGGCCCGAATTTACCAGGATCGCCAGCAGTATCCCCGCGCGGCCGAGTATCTGCGCCGTCTGCTCCAGTTGAACAACGCCGATCATTATCGCGATCAACTCTCTCAAATCATCGATCCCTGGGGACGCTTCGAAAACGTTCCTGTCCAACCGGCCGGGGCCGGTACGCATCTGGAATTCCGTTTTCGCAACGGGAACCAAGTTCAATTGTCGGCGAGGAAGATCAACATCGATCAACTCCTGAAGGACACTTTGGATTACCTCAAGAAAAAGCCGTCCGAACTTGACTGGCAACGGGTGCAAATCGACTCGATCGCTTACGGTATTCTCTCGCAAAACTTGCAAAAGTACGTTGGCGGCGAAGTGGCACGTTGGGAGCTTCCGCTCGATCCGCGACCAAATCATTTCGATCGTCGCGTGACGATCAAGGCTCCTCTACAACAGGCCGGGGCGTACCTTGTCAAGGCGCAAATGGTCGGCGGCAACGAGAGCCACGTCGTCGTCTTTGTGGAAGATACGGCCATTCTACGTAAATCCGTTGAGGGAAAATTGCTTTATATCGTGGTCGATGCCGTTACAGGCGGGCCTCTTCCTAACGTCAATGTCGAATTCTTCGGCTGGAAAACAGGCTGGGACAACCGCGGCCGGAATCAGCGTATCGAAACGGCAAACTTTGCTGAGACCACCGACAACAATGGCTTCGTGGAAACGAATCCAAAATTGATGCAACAAGATCTGAAATGGATCGCCATCGCCCGCAGCGGAACACGCTTGGCACATCTGGGTTTCCAAGGCGGCTGGGCATCGCCCTATGGCCGGAATCAAATCGCTGGCGTCAAGACTTATGGAATCACCGATCGCCCGATCTACCGGCCCGGCCAAGACGTCAAATTCAAATTCTGGATCCGCGAGACATCGTATCAAACCGTCGCCAACCAACCGTTCGCCAATTCCGCAGTGCTCATCAAACTGTTCGATCCACAAGGCACCGAGGTGGCCAGCGTCGCAAAACAAACCGACGAATACGGCGGAGTCGATGGCGAATATCGCCTTGGGGACGAGGCCGCCTTGGGAACCTATCGCCTGGTCATTATGGACTCGGTGAATCGTGATCGCGGCCTTTATTCGGAAACGCAATTTCAAGTCGAGGAATACAAGAAGCCGGAATTCGAGGTCACGGTCACTCCCCCCGAACGGCCTGTACGCTTGGGTGACAAGGTTCCCGTCAAGATCGAAGCCAAGTATTATTTCGGCGGCCCCGTTCAAGAAGGCAAGGTATCGTACAAGGTTCATCGGACAAAAAAAGACCAACGCTGGTTCCCGATTCGGCCATGGGATTGGCTTTACGGAAACGGCTATGCCTGGTTCACCAGTGATTACGACTGGTACCCCGGTTTCGGCTCTTGGGGCTGTCGCTGTCCCGTTCCTTGGTGGTGGGCCAACAATCCCGATCCCCCTGAGTTGGTCCTCGACGTCGAAACGCAGATCGGGCCGAACGGGACTGTGGAGTTCGACATCGATACGGCACTCGCCAAAGAGATGCACGTCGATTACGATCACGAATACACCATCACCGCGGAGGTTGTCGACGCCTCGCGCCGCACGATTGTCGGGACCGGATCGGTGGTTGTGGCTCGCCGCCCGTTTTCGGTGCATCTCTGGGCGAGCCGTGGCTACGCTCGTGTCGGGGAGCCCATCGACATCGAGATTATGGCCCGTTCACCAGACGGCAAAGGAGTGGCTGGAAAAGGCAACGTTAAAATTTACAAGATCACATACTCCGCCGACGGCACGCCACAAGAAACAGAACTGCAATCTTGGGAACTCGCCACGGATGAAAACGGACAGGCGCGACAAACTATTAAGGCGACCGAACCGGGCCAATTCCGCGTCGCCTGCGTGGTGACATCCGCCGACGGAGATGCCATCGAAGGCGGCCAAATTCTCAATTTTATCGGCGACGATTTCGACAGTGCCAACTTCCGCTACAACGATCTCGAAGTCGTGGTGGAACGTGCCGAGTATGCTCCCGGCGATAAGGTGCAACTGCTCATCACGACCAACCGGGCGAACTCCTATGTTTTCCTCTGGCTGCGCCCCACATCGACCTACCAGTCGAAACCGATCGTCCTGCGCATGGATGGCAAGAGCGCAACCTACGAGTTCGAGGTAACTCAAGACGATATGCCTAACTTTTTTGTCGAGGCAACCACGGTTTCCGGTGCGAAACTGCACGAAGTAGTCAAGCAAATCATCGTCCCGCCAGTGAAGAAAATCGTCAACGTCGAGGTCGTGCCGACTGCTCAATCGGTGTTGCCGGGTGCGGAAACTCAGGTTGAATTGCGGTTGACCGGGGTGGACGGCCGACCATTCCAAGGTTCCCTCGTCATGACGATGTACGATCGGGCAGTCGAATACATCTCAGGGGGTTCCAACGTACCGGACATTCGTCCGTTCTTTTGGAAATGGACGCGCCATCATCAACCGGCAACCGAGCACAATTTAGCCCGCCTGGGGGTGAACCTCGTTCGCGATGGCCAAAAATGGATGAGCGATCTCGGAGTCTTCGGTGGAATGGTTGCGGACACTGCGTTCCAAACAGATCAAGCCGAGGCGATGGCCATGCCGGCAACCCCCATGTCCGCGGGTCTCGTCAGAGCGAAGCCGCAACGAGATCGCGGTGTCGATCTCGAAAAATCCAACGCGTTCGCCAGCCGTGAGATTGCTGATGCAGCCCCGGGGCGATTCGATGCGGAACAGCCGGGGGGCTCTCCGGAACTCGCGACCCCCACCGTCAGGCGCGAATTCGCCGATGCAGCTTTTTGGAGTGTCGTCCTGCGTCCCAATAGCGATGGTATTGCGACAGCGACGATCAAGATGCCGGAAAATTTAACCTCATGGAAAATTCGCACTTGGGCTATGGGGGCTCAAACCGAAGTTGGTGAGGGAACCGCCGAAATTAAAACGGCCAAAAACATCATGGTGCGGCTCCAAGCCCCGCGCTTTTTCGTCGAGAAGGATGAAGTGGTCCTGTCCGCGATCGTGCATAACTATCTCGCCGAAGCCAAAACAACGCGGGTGACCCTGGAATTCGACGGCGACCACTTGGCCACGAGCGAAAGTCGCGAGGTGACGGTCGAGATCCCAGCCGGAGGCGAACAGCGAGTCGATTGGCGGGTCCGCGTGGTTCGCGAGGGTCAAGCCAAAATCACGATGGCCGCGCTCACCGACGTCGAATCCGATGCCATGGAGATGGCCTTCCCCGTGTTCGTTCATGGCATGCTGAAAACGGAATCGTTCAGCGGCATCGTGCGCGATGGCAGTGATGCGACGGCCTTCCGCGTTCGCGTGCCTGCCGAACGGCGGCCCGATCAATCGCGTTTAGAGATTCGCTTCTCACCGACACTGGCTGGAGCAATGGTTGATGCCCTGCCGTACCTCGTGGATTATCCCTACGGCTGTACAGAGCAAACACTCAATCGATTCATTCCGACGGTGATCACCCACGACATTCTCAAACGCATGAATCTGGACTTAGCCGCGATCCGCGACAAGCAGACGAACTTGAATGCCCAAGAAATTGGCGACGCCCAAACCCGCGCTCAGCAATGGCAGCGTGTCACGCAACGCAATCCAGTTTTTGATCCGGCTGAAGTCGAGCTGATGACCAAGCAAGGCGTCAAAGATCTGACCGCCATGCAAAATAGCGACGGCGGCTGGGGATGGTTTTCCGGCGCTGGCGAGTACAGCTATCCGCATACCACAGCGGTTGTTGTACATGGATTGCAACTGGCGCAGCAGCGGGGGATTGCCCTGGTTCCCGGCCTGCTGGAACGTGGAATCGAATGGTTGAAAGGCTATCAAGCCCAACAGATTCAGCTGCTGAAAGAATGGGACCGTTTGCGTGATCTCGATCGTTCGCAGTGGCCCAAGGAGCCCAGGTTCAAGCAACACCCGGATAATATCGACGCCTTGATTTACATGATTTTGCTGGAGTCCGACGTTCTCGATCCACAAATGGGCGATTACCTCTTCCGTGACCGCCTGAAATTGTCGCTGTATGGCCAAGCCCTGATCGGTCTGGCTTTCGACAAACAGCAGGCTGTCGATCGACGCGATCAGGTCATCCGCAACATCGATCAGTTCATCAAATACGACGACGAAAATCAAACCGCCTTTATCGATCTCCCCAACCAGAACTACTGGTGGTACTGGTATGGCGACACGATCGAAGCCAATGCGTTCTATTTGAAATTGTTGGCGCGGGTCAATTCACGCGATCCGAAGGCGGCCGGGCTCGTCAAATATCTGCTGAACAACCGCCGCAACGCGACGTATTGGAATTCCACGCGCGACACGGCTTACTGCATCGAAGCCTTGGCGGAATTCATGGAGCGAAGCGGAGAGGTCGCGCCCAACATGACCGTGGAAGTTGTCATCGATGGGAAAACTCGCCAGGCGGTCGAGATCACGCCTCAGGTTTTGTTCCAGTTCAATAATGCGGTGATCCTGAATGGCGAAGAGCTGACCGACGGTGAACACGTCGTCGAAATTCGCCGCAAAGGTGCGGGAAATGTTTATGCCAACGTTTATCTGACGAATTTCACGCTCGAGGACGATATCGCTGCTGCCGGCCTGGAAATTAAGGTCGAACGCCGATACTTCCGACTGGAGCAAATCAAAGACGCCGAAGAAAACGTCCAAGGATCCCGCGGCCAGGTTGTGGGACAAGCCGTCGAAAAGTACCGGCGCATCCCGCTCAAAAATTGGGATGAAGTGACGAGCGGCGATCTGGTCGAAATCGAATTGGAGATCGACTCTAAAAACGATTACGAATATGTCATTTTCGAAGACATGAAGAGCGCGGGAACAGAACCGGTTGAGTTGCGCAGCGGTTACCACAAAGGTGCGCTGAACGCTTATGTCGAGTTTCGCGATGAGCGCGTCGCCTTTTTCGTCCGACAGTTGCGGCAAGGCAAACACAGCTTCAGCTACCGAGTACGCGCCGAAATTCCCGGGCGATTCAGTGCGTTGCCCACTCGCGGCTGGGCGATGTACGCTCCGGAATTGAAGGCTAATTCGAGCGAGCTTAAGCTTTCCATTCGCGACTCGGTAAAGTCGGAAAAAGAATGACCTGGCAGTGATTCCGTGATCAAGGCCATCGAACTCGACCGGCCCAACTCGCAGTAGAATGATGGGCGGGACTCAATGGAAACAAATGGGACGATTTGGTGAAAGCATAAGGAGTAACAGGGGATGTGCCATCAGCCTTGGTTGCTTGTATCGCTGCTTGTTGTGGGAGCCACTTGGATGTCGGCCATTGGCTACGCTGGGGAGCATGACGTGATTCGGGCACTCGAGAATGTCGAAGTTTTCCCGGAGCGATTTGAGAATTCTCGCATTGAAAAACCGGTTATCCTGCGGAACAAGGAAGCGCTCGACGAGTATTTTTCTGCGGCGCATTCCGCCCAAATTGCCGAACAGATTGATTTCAAAAAACATGCGGTCGTCTTGTTCCTGTGGCAAGGTTCGGGACAGGACCGACTTGATTACTCCGTCGAAGAGTCGCATCCCGTGACCATCAAATTCCGTTACCAACGTGGCTTGAGCCGCGATTTGCGACGACATGCCCAAGCCTACATCATCCGAACCGATGCGGTTCTGAGCTTCGAAGGCCATGAAATTCCGCTGGCAGGGGATCCGGCAACCCGAGACTACATCCGCGTCGAGGTTCGGGGAATCATCAACGCGCAAGTCATGGCGATCGGCGGCGAAACAACCGGCGTGACCATCTCGGCGGGTCAGGTGACTTGGGAATTAGACATTCACGATCCCGAGATGCGAGCCGCAGTAGAAAAACTGCACGGGCGATCGGTGGTGGTTCGGGGAACGTTGCAACGGCAACAAGGGGTCGAGATCCGTGAACGTTGGATCGTCACGGTTGAATCGTTTTCAGCCGCAAACGATTAGATCGTTAGGCTTGGTGACAAAACCCATTCGCTGTAGGGCAGCAGCCTGCGATTCTTGCGACAGTCGGACACGAAGGCGCTCCGGCTAAAAGTATAGGGACAGCGCCTAATCTGGCCTCAGGGATCAACGAACGGTGCGATTCGACGATCGCCGGGAGTGAATCGCGAGGCTTCCTTCGTAGCTGCATCGATTGCTGCCCGGTTCATGCGGCCTGCCGAAAACTATCAGGGGGGGCCTAATTGAATGAGCGGTCCGGACGAAGATTTCGGCACGAACAGGCTGCCTTGAGTCGTACCATATGGCGTCAGGTTATTCCATGCGCCGGCTAAATCCGTGCGACCAATAGCTCCCGTAAGAAACGACTGTAGGGCCTTGGTTCCTCGTTGCACTTGATCCGCTGATTGATGAACAAACTCCAGTCTAAAATTGCGGATCCCCGCAGCGATCCATTTCTCCAGATGATCCGTCGCCGCCTGCATTTCGGCGTTGAATACCGTATTCCGACAACCGATATCAGCCATCACCGGATGTTCACGCCCCTTGGCGTCGCGAACCGCCACGCGATGCCGCTCGCATGGATGGCCGCAGTTCGAGCTGTCTGTCCCGTCGCTTAAAAATCGGCAAAATACGCAATGCTCCATGTGAAAAATCGGCAGATGATGGAGCACGGCGATTTCCAGACGCTGCGGATCGATCCGGTTGGTCAATTCGGTAATTTGCCGCGCATTGAGATCGTGCGTCGGCGTAATCCGTCGCAAACCGAGATCCAAGTAAACAGCGCAGCTCAATGAGTTAGCTGCGTTCAAGCTAAAATCCCCATCGAGTTCGGGGAGATTGTCAGGGGCTTGCCGCTGCAAATCATACAACAACCCGCCACTGCGAATCAGAATATCAGCACCGAGCGACAGCAGAAATTTGGTGACTTTCTGTTCGCTAGGCTTAAGAATTCGCGGACTGGCAACACGGCAGGCAATTCCAGCGTGTTGAATTTGCTCGACCGATTTGCGCAGTCCGTACAATTCCAAATAATCGAGGGTGATCGAATCAGGGCGGACCGCCAGTGCTCCCTTGAGTTGTTCCGGCGTCCGAACCAGTACGTGAACCCGATAAGGAGTCTCCTGTCCTGACTCGCGCTGTCCACCAAAACGCTCTTGGATCTCACTGAGCCGCCGATCAGCATAGGCATGGATGGAGAGCGGCTCCCGCGTGATCCGGCGAGACTCGATCGCCGCCACAAGATCACGGCGTAATCGGTTGAGCAGACTGGCCGGTACAAAGGGATTGCCGTCGACGTCCGCGTCGAACTTCGCCAGATGAAAAATCGTATCGCCCAGACGATCGAATTGCTGACGCAACGTCTCGCAAGTAGCCGGTGCGTTGACTGCCGGCTGGATTCGCTCGATCGAGCTCACGGTGACTTCGTGTCCGTCTGGTGTTAGAGCCGTAATTGCTAAGGGCTGGCCGACGTGGGCCTTGAGCGCGATTTGCAGCGGCTCGGTCCGATCGGGAATCTCGCGTTCGAGTTCCCGCTTCAATCGTTTTTTCAGTTGAGGATCAAGCGACCGCCACACCCAATCTCCGGGGGCAACTCGCCGCGCAAGGTCCGCTTGATCAGCAAAAACCACACGGCTTTGACTGTCTCCCAAAGTTTCGACGTCGTACACGAAACCGCCCGGCTCCTGGCCATCGATTCTTCGCCGATCGGCTGCATCAAACACCAAGCCATCGCCGCGGCGAATCGCGAAGTCACCGTGGATCACAATTCCCTGCGGCCGCACGTCGGTAACTTTTCCGATATAGACTCCGCGGTGCCGCGGTGCACGCCCCTTGACGACCGACTGGTGATTGACGCCGCTGATAAAGTAGGGCCCCAAACCGCGAGAGTAGACCTGCTCCAAATCGCGGCGATCATCGGGTGAGACGGATATGGGCCGATTCGCCAAAGCATCATCGAGTGCTTGCCTGTAAATTTTAGTGGTCAAAAACACATACTCGGCGTCTTTATAGCGGCCTTCTATTTTTAGACAGGCTACACCCGCTTCGACGAGATTGCGCACGTAATCGATCGCCATCAAGTCCCCGGGAGACAATAAATAGCGCTCGGCGCCCAGCGGACGGATTTGGCCGTCCACAACCAATTCGTAATCCAATCGGCAGGCTTGAGCACACTGCCCGCGATTCGCACTTCTTCCACCCCAAGCCTCGCTGGAGAAACACTGGCCGGAATAGGAAACGCATAACGCACCGTGAACGAAGGTCTCGACTTCGATCGAGGAGTTTCGGGCGATCGTTCGTACGTCATCGATCGATAATTCTCGGGCGAGTACGACTCGAGAGCAGCCGAGCCGCGCGGCAAGTTCGGCTCCCTCCGCACTCGTGACCGACATCTGGGTGCTACCGTGAATCGGCAGGTCGGGGACGATATTTCTGATCAATCGTGCTACCCCGACATCTTGAACGATCACTGCATCGACATTGGCAGCAGCCAACTGCATGACCGCCTGCTCGGCGATTTCGATTTCTTCATCGAAGACGAGTGTGTTGAACGTCACGTACCCCTTGACGCCACGCCGATGCAGCGTCTCCATCACGCGAGGCAGCTCCGCGAGTTCAAAGCCGACCTTGGCCCGCGCAGAAAAATGGGTCAATCCGAAATAGACCGCATCGGCTCCCGCATTGATCGCTGCCTGTAATTGAGGCCAATGCCCCGCGGGGCTCATCAATTCCGTTGGTCGGTTCATGCTGCCACCGGCTAAGGTGTTTTCTGCACGGGAGATTTGGCGGCTTCGAGCTCGCTGCCGGTGACGTTGTCGTATTTACCACTGGCCAGCAAAATCCAGTATTGATCCGGCGTTGGTGTCGGCGCGTAGGCAATGATCGTGTCGGCCTTTTGTTCGTCCGTCAGGTCCAGCGGCAAGTTGAAGACCACCTCGATCCCCTTCCGGCGAGCATCAGACAATCGCATCCCCAGCGAATTGGTCGCCGCAGTGGTGCGCGCCAAATCGTCCCAGTTGTTAATGGGACCTTGTAACCAAGCCTCGCGGTAGGCTGCATCGACCAGGCGAAAGGCATCCTGCAATTCGAAATCCATCTCGACACGCAGCTGCAAGTCGTCCAAGCGTTTTTTTACTTCGCGTTTAGCGCGACGCACTTCCTCGCCAGTCCGCTTGATCTCTTTCCCAACACCACATCCCCACATCACCAGTAGGCCAATTAGCGTTGGCGCTATTACGTAACCCCATCGGAATTGCTTAGTCATCGTTCGCCTCATTTTCTGACCCCACACGACGGCTCGACAATTTTTTCCCATTCGAACTATATCCTAAGGTAAATCGCCAGCGAGGCAATGCGGAGGTAGATCAGCGGGAATCGCGACAAGACGAGTGAAATGCCGGAGTATCGTTCAGCGGCGCTGGTGATTTCCTATGAAGCTGCCACTCCGTCGCGAAACCCATTGCGTATCCCGATTCAGTGTCTATCTGAAAATCGGCAGCACCCCTAGCCCGAAGCATAAGCGGGGCCTGGTTTTGGGATCGGCTCTAGGTTGAGACGAGGGTTCGCCAATGGCAAAGTAAAGCGCAGTCAAACCGTATCGACGAGGGTGGATCAAGCAGGATTGGTATCATCAGGAGACGGTTGTCGCCAAGCGACTCGCAATCAAAAAATCATTTGGTACACTTAATCGTGATCGTTAGGCGAGCAGCAGATACGTAGCTGCCTTTAACGGATGGTAGCTGCCAAGCAAAACTACCGTCTGGCGACGGTAGCTACGGTATGATTTCCATGGACGCTCGCCTTAAAACTGAGTATTGTATACTCGGTCGATTCGCCGGTGCTTGTACCCGCCACAAGCCGTGCCTTTGGTAGCGCTATGACTGAACCAAATCTCGCGTCGAACGAAGCCCAAGATCATCAGGATTTAAACGACGAGAAGTCGCTATTCTTGTCACTCGTGAAAAATATTCCGGCTTGCTTTATCCGCAAGGATCGCCAAGGCAAAATCGTCTTCGCGAACGATAATTTCGCCGAACTGATGGAATTGCCGATCGATCAGATCGTCGGCAAAACTGTGGCCGACTTTTACCCCGAGGATTTAGCCAAAGCCGCGCGAGAGGAAGATGAGCGAGTCATGCAGACCGGAGCAGTGCTCGAGGACGTTTTCGACGCTGAGGTCAATGGCGAAACCAGATACTTTGCCTCCCGTAAGGGGCCAGTGCGAAACGAACAGCGGCAGATCATCGGCATCCAAACGATCTTCTGGGATATCACCGAACAGCGTCTGGCCGAGATGGCCCTGGAACGCGAACGCGAGGAATTGCGCGAGGCTAAATTGGCAGCCGATCAGGCGAACCGGGCGAAGAGTGATTTTTTGGCCAATATGAGTCACGAAATCCGTACGCCGCTCAACGGCATTATCGGCATCACCGATCTGTTGATGGAAACGCCGCTGAATCCAACCCAGCGCGAATATTTGCGGATGCTGCAGGATTCAGGAGTGTCACTCCTGACGTTGTTAAATGACATCTTAGATTTTTCAAAAATCGAGGCTGGGAAACTCGAGATCGAGGTTTTCCCGTTCGATATTCGTGAATTGCTGGGTGACACGTTGAAGGGGCTCGGGCTCCGGGCGCAGAGCAAGGGCTTGGAACTCGCCTGCCAAATCGACAATCGCACGCCAAAGCTGTTGCGTGGTGATGCCAATCGACTGCGGCAGATCATCATGAATTTGGTCGGCAATTCGATCAAATTCACCGAGAAGGGCGAAATTGTCCTCGAGGTGGAATGCTGCGAACTGACTCGGGACGCTGTACTGCTCCGCTTCATAATCACCGATACCGGCATAGGAATTCCGGCAGACAAGATCCACAAAGTTTTCGAGGAGTTCGAACAAGCAGACGCTTCGACGACTCGGCGCTATGGGGGTACGGGGCTGGGGCTGGCCATTTGCTCGCGATTGATCGGCCTGATGGGTGGAAAGATTTGGGTGGAAAGCGAACTGGGGAAAGGAAGCAAATTTCAATTCGAACTGCGCCTACCCATCGACGATCCCACCCTCGCTGATGATCACGTCGAAAGCCATGCCGACCTCAACGGCTTGCGGGTCCTAATCGTCGACGACAACGCGACGAATCGCCGGATTCTCAAGGAAATGTTTGCTGGCTGGGGCATGATTCCCACGACCACTTCCGGCGCGGAACTCGCCCTGCAGGCCTTGGCGGATGCCTCAGAAGAGGGCGATGGGTTTCAATTGATGATTTCCGATCTGAATATGCCCGACTTCGATGGCATCGATCTGGCGAAACGGGTGCTCGAAAAAGGCTTACTTAACCCCGCGGGGTTGATTATCCTTTCCTCGGGAGCTCGTCCCAGAGATTCGAGCGCGCTGCAAGCGATGGGAGTCGCGCCGCCGCTCCTCAAACCCGCGAAGCAATCCGAAATCTACCAAGCAGTTGTTTCCTCATTAATCTCGGCCAGTCGCTCGTCGCAACCGATCCATGAACAATCGGAAGAGACCGACGATCAAACTGTTGTTCGCGATCTGCAGATTTTGTTAGCAGAAGACAATTTGGTGAATCAGAAACTCGCGATCGGTTTACTGGAATCGCTCGGCCATCACGTCACGGTAGCGGCCAACGGCCAGGCGGCTCTCGATCTACTGGAGGATTCGTCCTACGATCTAGTCTTGATGGATGTCCAAATGCCCATCCTCGATGGACTGGCGGCGACCCGCAAATTGCGCGAGCGCGAACAAGCGACCGGGACTCATGTACCGGTAATCGCGATGACCGCGCACGCGATGAAAGGAGATCGAGAGAATTGTCTGGCCGCTGGCATGGACGACTATCTGAGTAAACCAATTCGGCTGCGCGATGTAAAACAGAAACTCGCCCAACTCTTTCCCAAATTTCCACGAGCCCATCGCGAGAAAATCAAGACAGAACCTACTCCGTCCATTTCCAAAGCAGCGGAGAGCTCGCAAATCGACTGGGGCAAGGCCCTGAAGAACGCTGGGGGTAATCAAAAGTTGTTCCGCGAGCTCCTGCAATTGTTCGTCGATGAGACTCCGCACCAATTGAATCGATTAGCCGCCGCAATCGAGCGAGCAGACCGGGCGGAAATCGCCGCAGCATCGCATTCGATCAAAGGCTCCCTCGGATTCCTGGAAACCAAATCGGCTCAGCAGTCCTTCGAGAGGCTCGAGGATATGGCCCCCGTCGCGTCCTTGGACGATATCGAGAGCCACCATCGGCTCAGTGGATTGGAAATCGAGGCCGTGACCGCCGAGATAAAAACGCATCTGGCCCGGTCCATTTGAGCCTCAACGATATGATCAAGTTTGGCTGAATTCGGATTGATGCAACCAGTCGGCTTGGCGAACGGTTTTCTTCGAACGTGTCCACTCGTCGAGCATGGTCCATTTGCATTCATCCAACTTCTTCATCTGTTCGGCGGTAGCCGTGATCGTCGTCAGTTCGATACGATGCCCGTTCGGATCGAAAAAATAGATCGAGCGGATGATCCCGTGATCGGTCGGCCCCACCACCTCGATGCCAGCTGCCATCAGATCGGCCTTGGCTTGCTCCAATTCCCCGACAGAACCAAGTTGGAAGGCGATGTGTTGCACCCATCTCGGGGTATTTTCGTCGCGTCCCATTTCCGGTGAATTCGGCAATTCGAAAAACGCCAGGATGTTGCCATTGCCGGCATCCAAAAAGACGTGCATGTAAGGATTCGGTTCCTTCGTCGACGGGACTTTATCCTCAGAAATCGCCAACATGAAATTCATGTTGAGATGTTTGGTGTAGAAATCGACCGTTTCTTTGGCATCGCGGCAACGGTAGGCCACATGATGAATTTGTTGTATTTTCATGGTATTTTCCTTATGAGACGCTTGTAATTTCGCCTCAGCCCGCAAGAGGGCCGACCGCGTTAAAAAATTGCAGATACACGACTTCATTATTTTCGCCGCAAGTTCGCGGCGGGACAAGCGTCGGCAAATCGCCGCGGCATCCGCACAGAAGATGAGAGCTCACGCGTTTTCTGGTGTTGGTTGACTAGGTACCGTTTTGTGCCTGTTGGCTGGCTGCGTCACACGTGCCCGCGCCGAACAGATTCAAAAGCACCGAAGGCGCTAGGCTTCCAACATCCAGTAAAGCGTCAATGGGGCCAGCTACCGAAATCATTTGCCACACTTCCTTCCGGGAGGGTCGAGGCCGAGGAAAGAGAAAGCGTCGAACGACGCCGAAAAAGTGGCGGTCGCCCAACCGGCAAGACCTTTTCCAAATGAAGCAAATTGCAGCAACTAACCAGTGTCCCTCGCAACAATACGAGGGCATTGAAACCTCGCAACCATAGTAAGAACTTTTCTCCAAACCAACCCTCGCTTGCGCTTCCAGTTACGGGTGCTGTCCGTTTTGGAAATGTCACCAAGTAAAAAAAGGGGTTTACCGCAGTAAAACGGATTGGGTGACGCTCGCTACGGGCGTGTCCTCAAGCGATGGATACGATCGCCGCTGATTTTTCGGTCTCACACAACACAACCTTTTCCAGCACAAGATCATAGCCCTCGAGCGTCGCCAACAGTTTCGGACCAACCTCGTACAACAGATACTTGGCCATGTTTTCGGCCGTCGGATTATCAGGAATTTTGAAAACCTTGGCAGGCTGCACGCTTTCGATCGCTCGGATCGCTTCGTGGTCTTGATCCCACAGCACAAAACCATGATCCCAATGCTCGTCGATCCATTCTTTGAACATTCGGTTGATCACCGCGAAATCGACGACCCGGCCCAAAGGGTCCACCTTCGCGCCGGTAATATAAACCTCGACGACGTAATTGTGGCCGTGCAAATGGATACATTTTCCCTCGTGGCCGACGAGTCGGTGCCCTGCACAGAAGGGAATACGGCGCATCACGGTGATTTTGGGAGAATTATTCATCAGAGGAGTTCGTTGAAGTTAACTTCGGGTTATCCCGATGCCGAGTGCGGTCTCGATTGGTCTTCTTGGTCAAGCTTTGCCGGAGCGCATCTTCCAAATCAACGCCGGTTTGATTCGCCAGGCAAATCAGCACGAACAAGATATCCGCCATTTCTTCGCCGAGATTGCGCCGCGGTTCGGAATCTTTGAAGCTCTGTTCGCCGAAGGTACGTGACATGATCCGTGCCAGTTCGCCGACCTCTTCGACCAACTGAGCGAGGTTGGTCAACTCATTGAAATAGCGAACGCCAATCGAGCGGATCCAATCGTCGACCTGGCGTTGTGCTTGGCGAATAGTCAAATCGGTTGGGTTCGTCATGATGGCGTCGAAGGTTTGGAGCTTTTGCGGAGCGAATGGCTACGTGCCAGTCGATTGAGGAAGCTTTCGAGATCTGGGGGCCAAGGGGCTTCTACCTTGATTTTTCGCCCTTTGATCGGATGCACAAACCGCAGTTCGAACGCATGCAAGGCCAGTCGCGGTGCACCACTTTCGTCCGGTACAGGTTTTTCCCCCAAGCGATGGGTGTACATTTTTTCTCCACACAGCGGGTGGCCTTGTTCGCAAAGGTGAATACGAATTTGATGGGTCCGCCCAGTTTCCAGTCGGCATTCGACCAACGTGTACGGCCCCAACCCCTTGACCGGGCGAACGTGCGTCACAGCATGCTGGACATGGCGACCTTTGCCATCGACACTGCCCCGTAGACCGTCGCCCCGGTCGCGCGCCAGAAAAGATTCGATCTTCATCGCCCGCACATTGCCGCGGGCGACGGCACGGTAGGTTCGTTCGATCGAATGGTCTTGAAACATCGTGATCAGTTGTTCGGCAAACTCTGTCGATAGGGCGAAAATGATCAGCCCGCTGGTATCGCGATCCAGCCGATGCACGGGAAAAACGCGAGGCTTTGGTACACGAGGCGGTACAGCAGGACGTTTTCGACCGCGACCGCGACCGCGGTCTTGGCGGGAATTGGGCGGCAATCGACCATATCCCGCCTGAAGGAGAATGTCAGGCATCACATCTTCCAAGGTCGGTTGCCGCTGCAATCGCCCTCGTGGTCGCTGCTCTTGGGCGTGCCGAACGGACGTCATTCCGGATGGTTTATTGACAATGACCAAATATTCATCCAGGTAAACGATATTGACGTCCGATGCCTTTGGCGGGGGAGCCAAGGGATGACGGAAAAGTTTCACCACTTCCCCCTGATTGACTCGCCGGGAAATGTCGAGGCAGAGATTGCCGTCGATTTGTACATGCCGTTTTTGGACAAACCCGCGCGCTTGGTTCCAAGACAGATTCGGCACCAATCGGCGCAGCGCGGCCGCAATGGTTAGCCCGTGCTGCTGTGAGCCCAAGTGAAAAACGTCTGCTGTTGTGGCTTTGGATTGGGTTCGTTTGTGCGACACTTGTCTGAACCGAAAATTGAAGATACTTCGAGATTCCAGTTTAATTCAAAAATCGATGCCCGAGCAGGTGGCCTTGGCGATTAGGTAATTTGTAGCGCGGCAAAATTTTCGGGTCGTGAGCAAGTTGAGTGAGTCCAAGAAATTTTTTCACCGATTTGTTACCGAACCGATGAAGCAGATACTTCACTTCGCTGAAGTGACGGCTAAACTTCTCGCGTGCTCTGGCGGTCGCATTGCTGACCAATTTAATACGTCAAAACGCTGCGGAGCGCCTCCGATGTTGTTTCAAGACCCGCACTGGACAATCCATGGAAAACGAAATCGAATTGATGTTGCGAAATGCCGAATTGCGTAACGAACTGGAACCCTACCTCGACGAAGCTGTTCATGTCGTCGATCTCGACAAACTTCCCACCGATCAAGAAAATGCCTATTTGAGTTCGCTGTTGGCTTGGGAAAGGGCCCCCGCCTTGCCGATCCGGGATTGGTTCAATCCGCCGCTCGAATTGGAATCGCACACCACCATGGATGATGAAACGATTCATTACCGGGTGATCTATTTGTTGGAATTGTTGGCTGAAAAGAACATTCACTTGGAAATGACGGACCATCTGTCGGATCGGCAACTCTATTGCTTGATCGCCCGCGACATTCTGCCTTCGCGCGAAAAAATGGTGCAAGTTGCTGGCAACTCCCTACGTTGGCAATGCCTAGACCCACTGACGGATGAAGAATCGTGGTTGCGCTACTACGCCACCGATGAAGAACGTGCCGAATGGGCTGAGGAAACGGGTCTGAAACTTCCACCCAAAGAACTCCCCCCCTTCCCCCGGCAATTGTCGGCCGAGTAAATTTTTTCCATTTGCCACTGGCTCAGCCAGATGCGTGGGCACGTTTTGTCCTCCGATGATTTCGGGATGTAGCGATGACCCGAAATTCTGCGAAGAGGCGATGTCCAAACAAGCCCGCGCTTGCGCTTCGGCCTAAGGCCGCTGGTACGTCGCTGGAACTTTAAGATAGGCGATAAAAATAGAACGGAACCGCATTTTCCAGGGGCCCGGGTTGATCGAAAGTTGAGGCCTAGGCCTCTCCCTAAACGATAAGCCGCGCGGAACACCTTAGTTGCACCCTTGCCAGAACACCGATGATTTTGGAAATCTACCGTCTGGCGACGGTAGCTACGTTCAACTATTTTCAACCAACAAAATCTGTCGGAATCGATTGAAACAAGAGCTGCCCGAATAGCGGCCGGTTTTGATGAGAACCGTAGGCAAGCGCCCTGCAGAGGAAGGCTTTTGTCACAAAGACTGGGCAGTATGAAGCTGCTCGAGAAATTCCTCGGCCGTGATGTGATGTTGGGCGAGTTTTGGCCCCAAGCGATCGCATTGTTTAACCATGATGCTCATTCGCGGATTCGAGGCAAAAAACTCGCGATGCCGATCAATGAAGCGCCAGTACAGAGCATCCCAAATCGGGCACCAAGGCCCTTTCTTGAATCCGCTCATACGGCTGATGTAGGCAGAACCGCTGATGTAGGGCTTGGTTGTGATGAGACCGCCATCAGCGAATTGACTCATGCCGTAGACATTGGGAACCATCACCCAATCATAGGCATCAATAAACAGCTCCATGAACCAACGATAAACCTCGTCCGGATCGATTTCACATAGCAGCATGAAATTTCCCAGCACCATCAACCGCTCGATGTGATGACAATAGGCATAGCGCAAGACCCGGCGGATAACTACATCGACGGGCTCAATCCCCGTCGTTCCATCGTAAAAGGCCTTAGGCATACGGTGCCGATGTTGCCAGAAATTGGTGACTCGCTGTTTTCGTCCCCAGCGATGGTAAACGCCTCGCATGTACTCGCGCCAACCGATCACCTGGCGAATAAAGCCCTCGAGCGAATTGATCGGAACGTCTGCCGCTCGTTCCAACGCTCGCTCGACGACCTCGCGGGGGCTGATCAGTCCGATATTCAAAGCCGGTGTCAGGACGGAATGAAATAAAAAGGTTTGTTCGCAATCGATCGCATCTTCGTAAGCCCCAAAATGTTCGAATCGATCGTCGAGAAATTCATCGAGCAAACGCCGAGCTTCAGTTGATGTCGTGGGATAACAGAACGTTTGCGGATCGCCGTAAGCTTTCGGAAAATCTTGCGAGACTTCCGTGATTGCCTGACGAGTGTTTCGCGAACATCGGGGCCAGGTTGGCGTTGCGACGTTCCATCCGGAAGGCAACTTTTTGCGGTTCTCGGTGTCGAAGGTCCATTTGCCTCCGAGTGGCTTACCTGACTTGTCGAGCAAAATCCCCAATCGTTTTCTCTGTTCGATGTAAAAGTCTGTAAAAAACCATTTACCGCCACGTCGCTGATGAAACTCGTCGAAGACGGCATGCGGCGTCAAGAAATCGGGATCGGTGAGTTCGCGATGAGCAATGCCATGTTGCCGCAAGCCGCGTAGCAGACGTTGTCGGAGCCAATCGTCATTCGGCTCGACGAACTGAGCGTTTGTCACACCGCTTCGTTTCAAGATTCCCCCGATTTCTTCGGAATCGCGCAGCGTTTCCGAGCGGAGATAGTGCACACGATACCCTTTGGCCAGCAAGCGTTTCTCGAAGTCCCGCATCGTCGCGTGGTGCAGCACCAGTTTCCAGGCATGGAAGCGATACTGCGAGAACAGGAGCGGGTCCTCAATCAAAAACACTTGCTCCGCATCCACTAACGCAGGATGTTTCGGATGCAATTGGTGAGGATAGATTAGGGCTGCAGTCATCGAATCGTCGTGTTGTCTTCTCGTTGGTTGTCTTGACGTTTTCCTGCCCGGTGCGGCCTAGCGAGGTGGCAAAATCTGGCGAAGGATTACAATATTACATGGGTACGTCGATGAAAGACCGTGAGCATGTTGCTCAATCCTTTCATACGCGGGCATTAGCCGGCAGTACTCAAATAAACTGGACGCCAAAATGTTTCGGCTTATCGTTTTCGCTTTCTGATCGCAGTGTTTCGAATAACCGTTCCGAATCGCCATTTTTCACTTCTAATTTTTTTTAACGGATGATTGTCGCGGCCATTGAACTGTTCGCAGGGATCGGGGGATTTGCCGAAGCAGCCAAGCATCGGCTGACCGTGTCGCGAGCCATCGACGTCAATCATCTTTGTCGACGGGTTTATACGGCCAATCATCCGGCGCGTTTCGATATTCGGAGCATTGAAGGTTTGACTGCAGAGGAGCTCGCCGCTCATCGCGAAACGTTCTGGTGGCTTTCTCCACCTTGCCAGCCATTTACTCGTCGCGGCAAACAAGGGGATATCGACGATCCGCGGTCAGCGGCCTTAGCCAATCTGCTGAAAATCATCGCCAACGTTCGCCCCATCGCGTTAGCACTGGAGAACGTGCCGCCCTTCGCCGAATCGCGCGCTGCGAATTTGCTGCGCGAGACGCTCCACCGTTCGGGATATCACTGGACGGAATACTGTGTTTGCCCCAGCCAATTCGGGATCGCGAATCGGAGGCGGCGATTCTATCTGTGTGCTCGACGGAGTCTGGCATCGCCGTCGTCTGGCGCAACGCCTGGGGCTCGGAGCAGCTCGAACGGCCAACCGCAACATTCTCTTTCCGCCAGCCTTGTTCTCCCGCGACTTGGAAAGGAGCAAGGAATCGAAATAGGCTTGAAGCCGCACCGATCCATCTCGGCCACGATGATCCCCGACAATAGCGACGATCCATCGTTGCTGGTACCGTCCAACATCCTTCGCGACTACGCACATGCCGTCGACATCGTCGATCCGCACGATGACAGTGCCGTGACGACGTGTTTTACTTCGGCTTACGGTCGCTCCCCAGTACGCAGCGGTTCGTTCGTTCGCGACCGCTTGGGGATTCGTTATTTTTGTCCCCGAGAAATTTTGCGATTTCTGGGTTTCCCTCACGAATTCAACTTGCCCAGCGGACTCTCGCGTCGGCAAGCTTGGACGCTCGTCGGCAATAGTATCAGTGTCGATGTCGTGCGGTGGTTGCTGGAGACGACGCTTTGTTCCGATCATCTAGCAACCGAAACTACTAACGAGGCGAGGCGTTGAACACGTCGGCGTCAATTTCTGCCAATTGTCGACCAAATGGATAATCTGCGATGCGAGCGCAAAGCTCGGGTTCGCTGAGTCGGCGTTTGTGCGGGAGTAACTCAGAGGCCGGGCATGACGCAAGAATTACTTTAACGACGCCACTGATTGTTTCAGCAATTGATCGATTATCGTTTGGACGTGGGAACTGGGGATCGCCAGCGACGCTACTCGCCCTTGGCGGGCAATGTTCAGCCCGAGAACATTCCCTTGCAGATCCAAAATCGGCCCGCCACATTGTTCGGGAAATAGCGGCGTGTCATGTTGAAACACCCAGGGGAAATCCGAGTCCCGCTCGCTAGGAATCGCCCCCAAGCGGTTCATCATTTTAAAGCGGGCCGCCCGTTCCGGCGAAAGATTCATACCGGCGAGTGTGATGGTGGCGGCCATCGGTCGACCGCTCCGCAGAAATTCGATGACCATCTTGTCCCCTGCCCGCAGGCGTTGTACCTCAGCGACCAAGCTAGACACATCTTGAATCGTTTTGTCATTCGCCTTGATGATGATATCACTTACTCGCAGGCCGCCCAATTCAGCCGCGCCGCCGGAAGTCAGCTCTGTGATTTGAACGCCTTGTTGAAAATTTCGGGGAATGACCCCTAAAAATCCTCGTTCTGATTCGGCCAACGATCGCGGCCCGTGACTGTAGGCACCCAATCCGATCACATTACCTGATGCGGCTGGAGTGACAACGAACTCTCCCAAGTTGGGCTGACGGTCGGCCCAAACGATCGGCCGCAGTGACGTCGCAGATGACAGCAGCAGCACCAAGTCATTACTGCGATCGGCCGGTCCCAATTCCACGGAGTAGGCGATGCCTTGGTGGTCGCGAATACGCAGTTTGCTGCGGCGTTCGATCTCGCTCAATTTGGTGAGAATGATCCCACGCGGATCGACCACTACACCCAGGCAGACGACATCGGCCCTGTCAATGATTTCGACGATCGATTCGCGGCAATCGGCGACGATGCAGGTCAACGTGCCGAGCACCTCGGGGCTTTGCCGTTCGAAGCGGCCGATCAAGCGATTGCGTACGGTCGGAATCTCGAACTTGAGTTCGATGCTCCCCTTAATGGTCTGCAAATCGACATCGTCGAGTCCATCAAAAGGATTGATTGGGTGGGAGCGAAATCGTTCGAATTCATCGGCTGTGAATCGAATACGATCGGTGTTTCGTTGCAGGGCATCCTCGATTTTTTTTCGCAAATCGGGATCGAATTCATCCTTGATCTCCAGGAAGAGCCGCCGCAGCTCGTCATTCAATTCTTGAGCGAGTCCACGTTGGGGCACGACGGTCATGAAAATGCCCGACCACAGAAAGGCGGCAAGTGCGATGACGTTGAGCCATCGGTTGGTGCTCGAAGCACTTCGTTTCATGCTGTCAAACTCCCTCTCGTCGGCTGATGACCATTACCGGTCGAACAAGTTTCATCGATTTGTCCATGGGCCGTCACTCCAGGGTCACTCGCATCGATAACAATCGGCCATGTCGTTCGACGTCGAAGACCACATGGTTACCAGGCCGTTTATTGTTGAGAATCGCGTGTAAGCCGAGTGAATCTGAAATCTCTTGCCCGTCAATGCGGCGAACACGATCGCCTGGTCTGATACCGACACGAGCCGCTGGGGATTGCGCATCGACGCTTGCCACATACACTTGATTGCCCCGGAGTTCTAAATGCACACCACAGCGAACATTCGATGGCGGCGTAGGGGTCGGCTCCTTGAATTCGATCAGTTTACCCCACCGCTCGCCGCGGACCATGCGGTCCCAATATCGCCGAAATTCCGAGATTTGCACGTGCCGATTTTCACACAGCATGTCACCGATGCTGCTGTGGATTCCGATCACTTCGGCATCGAGATTGAGCAGCGGGCCGCCCGAATCGCCGCCGATGAGCGCCGCATCGGTTACCAGCAAATGATTGCGATACTCCAGCAGGCGGCCGGTGCGAACAGGCGGTTTTCGCCCGACTTCGTAACCGCCAGAGTGGCCGAGGCAAATCACCCAATCCCCTTTGGCAAGTTGACAGTCTCGAGCGATGGGGACGTGAGGCCACGGGCCCTTTTCCGTGATCTGCAGAATGGCGGCATCAATATCTAAGTTGTAGCCGACCAAACGTGCCGCAGTCGTGACGCCACTCGGAAAGAAAATTTCCAGATCAGAGCGACTTGCGTTGACGACATGGCCTGCGGTGAGAATCAACCCGTCCGCATTCACCACTACACCGCTGCCGAAACCTTCGCCGTCGCTGATCGCGACGACGGCGGGAATTGATTTGCTGACGGCTGATTCGATTCGCCGTTGGATGTCTTGCAGTTCCCGCAGCGTGAGCGGGTTTTCCGTCGCCTGAGCCCAGCAAACCCACCCAAGACAGAGCCCTAAAACCAGGACCCTCAGGGCGTGAACCCTCATGCGGTTCGTTTTGCGTGACCTCAAATCGACTGTCGCCACCAAAATTCCCTCCGTGGAATCGGTTTGTCGCGTCGTCTCGCATTCCCTTGCGAGAACAGCAGCGAGGCATCCGAAATTGGTTCGAAAATGCCTAATGGATGTATTTCGGACAGTTTGGCATAGAAGCTAGGTACGAATTTGTAGTGGCCGAACGTCTTGCCTTGGTGTTTTGCGAGGAATAGAAGTTACATACGGCACAGTCACCGATAGAATTCGTACAATTGAACCAAGCTATCTCATGGCTCGCCAAGTCGGCTGGTCCTCCCGCATGCAAAATCGCAATGTAACGACGGCGTACAGAGCAATCCTCAAAACCCTCAAAATCGTTTGGGCCCTGCCCAACACCTTGTTGGGCTTGCTGTTAGGCACACTCCTCATGTCGGGTGGCGGCCGGGTGGCCATCATCCGGGGAGCCGTGGAATTTTCGGCGGGTAAATGGTTGCAGCTTTTTGCGTGGCTGCCGAATGGTCCCATCGCAGCCATTACCTTCGGTCATGTGATTTTGGGAGCGACCGAGGCCGACTTGATCGGAGCACGCGATCATGAACACGTGCATATCCGGCAATACGAACGTTGGGGACCGTTGTTTCTGCCCAGTTATGTTTTATGCTCGCTCTACCTGTTTTGGCGAGGCCGCGATCCCTACCGGGACAATCCCTTCGAAATCGAAGCCTACCGCGAGGCCGGATAAACGATTGCCACGGAACTGGCCAACGACTACGATGACCTAACGGTGGAGCTACCAACGGCTCGCCGATTCGATGGTTTACGACACCCAATGGAATGAAGCGCTATGCAGCAGCCGTGGTTCCTCAAAATTTTCGCAACGTTCTGTTTTGCATTTCTGGCTGTTTCTGTCGCCGCCACTGCGCAAGAGGCCCAAGGCTTTACCGACGATATTGATGCCGGGATCAAATCCGCCCGCGACAGTCAGCGCGATTTGTTCTTGCTGTTCACTGGGTCAGATTGGTGTCCTCCGTGCCGCAAGCTCGAGGCTGAAATTCTCGAGCAAGTCGAGTTTCTGCAGGCCGCGAATAAAGATTTCGTGCTAGTAAAAATCGATTTTCCGCGCAATCCTCCGTTGCCGGAGGCACAAGCCGCTCGCAACGAGGAGTGGTCCAGAAAATATGGGATCAGCCAGTTCCCGACGATCGCCGTCGTTGATCGGGATTTGCGACCGATTGGATTTTTAGGCTACGCCGAAGGGGGCCCGCAGCCTTTTCTCAACAGTTTGAATGAGCTGCGGAATAAACGCATTCGCCGTGACGACGCGCTGGCTAAGGCGGCTCGTGCAGCGTCCGACGAAGAACGTGCTCGTTTTCTTGATGCTGCACTTTCCGAACTCGATCTCGACATCGTCAACCTATACTATACGGCCGAGCGGGATCAAATCGGCGAAATCGACGCCGATAATCGCTTGAAGTTCCGAGAAAAATATTTCGCCGAACAGGACGCGGAACTGCGTAAACTGGTCATGGCCGACGTCATGGCGATCAGCCAGATGGATCGGCCCGAGCGAGCTATCGCGTTTATCGACGAGGTGATTCGCGAAATTCCGTTGCCCGTCGATCAGAAATTCCAAATCCTGCAAATCAAACTGCAGCTGTTGCAAAAAGTCAAACAGTATCAAGCGGCCGAGGCTTTGCTGAATGAACTCTTGGAACTAGAGGGCGTCAGTCCCGAACTCCGCGAGCGTCTGCAAGTAAAGAAGGTTCTGCAATACGTGGCCGCGGGAGACGGCGACAAAGCCCTGTCGTATCTCCAGCAAGCTCTCGCCGAGCCGGGGGACCATTTGTTGCTCAAGCTTACTCGTGGCCAAATACTGGCCAGTCAAGGCAAGGTGGCGGACGCGCTCAAAGTCTTCGACGAGGCCCTGGCCCGCGCGCGATTCCGCCCCTTTGTGATGATCGAGCTGGTAGGTGCCAAGGCCGATTTACTTGTCAAGGAAGGCCGCGAGGAAGAGGCTTTGCGAGTACTCGACAACTTGGCCGATGATCCGCAAATGCCCATCGATCTCCGCTGCGAAGCCTTGCTGCATCAAGCCATGATCATGCGCAACGCGGGGAGAGTTCGCCCGGCAATGCTCACCGAAAATCGCGCGATCGAGTTGGCAGACTCCCCCCCTTTGAAGCGTGAAATGCAGAAAGTCGTCGATAGCCTGCGATCGCAAAAAAAGGATTAGACTGGCTCGGTCGGCATGGGAGTGCAACTCGATCCGCAAATCGTACCATCAGGTGTCGGCTGGTTTCAGGGCGACCAACAAAAAAAGGCCGAGAAAATTTTCACAGCTCGCCGAGTTACTTGCGTTTGCGATTGTCGTGGCCCGCGCGGCAACAATCAAAGGTGCCGAGAAAATTTTCACAGCTCGCCGAGTTGCTTGCGTTTGCGATTGGCATGCCCTTTCCGGCAATTAAAAAAGGGCCGGGAAATTCCCCAGCCCTTGCTTGATCGTCGAGCGAACGCGTCGTTATCGTTTCGAGAATTGGACGCCGCGGCGAGCGCCTCGCAAACCATATTTCTTGCGTTCCTTCATGCGCGAGTCGCGCGTCAGGAACCCACCATCACGCAACACCTGGAAATGGGCTTCGTTGTAGCTAACCAGAGCCCGGGCGAGCCCCATGCGAGCCGCTCCCGACTGGCCGGTTGGACCGCCTCCCGAGACGGAGATGATCACATCGACATCGTTGCGAACGCCGACGGCGTCCAGCGTGCTGATGATGGCGTCTTGGTCTTGCACGCTGGGAAAATAAGTTGCGTAGTCGCGGTCGTTGACCGTGATCTTGCCAGCACCGGGGGAGACTCGCACGCGAGCTACAGCACTCTTGCGACGTCCCGTGCCCAGAGCCATTCCTGTTTTTTCATCTTTCTTTTGAATATGCATGATCGATTTAGCTCGTAAAAATGCTGAATTGCCTTAGCGGCTAAGCCGTCTTTTGAAAATCTACTTCGTCGTCAATTGCAGGGGTTGCGGATTCTGAGCCTGATGAGGATGCTCCGTTCCGCGATAACATTTCAGCTTGGCCAACATGTGCCGCGCCAGTTTGTTTTTGGGGAGCATCCGGCGAACAGCTTCCCGCAACATTTTCTCAGGATTGCGTTCAGCCAATTCCTTGGCGGTTTCCTCGTAGTACCCGCCAGGATAACCGGAGTAGCGAGCGTAGGTGCGCTGCTCCCATTTTTTCCCGGTCAAACGGAGTTTGTCGATATTCAGAACGACTACATAGTCGCCCGAGTCAACATGCGGTGTGTATCCCGGTCGGTGCTTACCCATCAGCACCATCGCCAGTTGCGATGCCAAACGTCCGACAATGGCATCTTGGGCATCGACCAACCACCAATCGGCCCGGCGTTCGCCCGGTTTTGCGACGTAAGTTTTAGTTCCAGCCACGAAAAAAATCCTTTGACAAATGGCGACGATCGAATCGTCAAATGCTTAAATTCATCCGCCGAAATGCGGAGAGGTTGCCGCTTCATGACGGTCGCTTACCGACCGATTTTTGCGGCGTCAGCCAAATCTGGAAAGGTCGAAATATACAAAATTTTCGCAAGTTTGACAAGTCATTGGCTGACAAAAGCGGCAAATCCCCCAGCCTGCGCCCTTTTTTTTTCGATTCGAATTCCGCAAGCAAGAATCGCCAAAGCTCCACCGCCTACGCCTTCGATTTTCCGAAAGGAAAATTGGCTCGGAAACGCCCTCGCTTGGGCAAAATACACGAAATCCCGCAAAACCCCGGAATAATCCGACGAAATCGGGAATACCTTAAGCCCACACGTTCGCCGAATTGAGCCATCGGAATCACGTCGCGTACGAGACATCGCTCCCGCTGCGACAGATTGTGCCATGGCTGCGTACCTCGTCAACTTTTTGAGTGATTGCCATGACGCAGAGTAAAAGCCGCTCGATTGCCGACCTGCGGGTTTACCGCGATGACGCCGGGGAACAGCTGCGGACTTCTGCGCGCGACAATCTCCCTTCAGAATGGCAAGCAGTCTTTAATGATTTCGAAGAGCTCACGGGTTGGCAACTCGGATTCTGCGAATCCCCGATCAGCAACCAACTCCGCGCGAGCCAAGGGCTATCCCAGAGTTGTGCTGACGGAATCATATACATCGAAGACTTATCGGAATCGGTCGGGCCCGCCAAACGAGCGATCGATCGAACCGCATCGGAACGATTGGCTCAGTCGTTGACTGCGTTGTTGCATCGTTATGCTGTCACCTGCCGTGCGGTGCATGAAGATGTTGAAATGCAAGCCTCTGGACCCACAAGAGCCGCGACGGATGATCGACGATCGCGGCGTGAATCGATCGACAGGATCGCTACATGGCTGACCATCTTGGTCGACTATTTCGACTACCAATCCGCCGCGATTGGATTGCTCGAACATGATGAGCGAGTCCTGCGTTTCGCGCACTGCATCGGACCACACTTTGCCCAATGTCGAGGACAGCGTCGAACCTTGGCCGCAGCGATTGGAGATCGTCAAGCCTTAGAAGGAGTTTCGCTAGTACTGCAGCGAAAATCGGAACTGGAAGCGTGGCAAGCCCCAGTTCCCTGCCAATCCGCGGTTTGTTTGCCGCTGCTCACGCATGGTCGCCGCCAAGGCACCTTGTGGCTGGTTTCTGACCGGCGGCGGCGGCTCGCATCCGCCGATCAAACGATTCTCGAATTGATGGCCGAGAGAATCGCAATCGAGATCGAGGCAACTTTGGCCGCGGCCACACATCCGCAGGATCGGGGCCCGCGACCCGTATTCCCCGATCTCTCATCACCGCCACCCCATGATATGATGGGCTGTGGCAGTTGGTAAAACCAAGCAGCCGATAGGTGCGCGTAGTCGTGATTTCATCCAAGTGAGCAACACTCTGAGACCGCAAAATGGTCGGCTCGGTCGGAAGAAATCGTCATGGAGCCTATCTCAGAATTCACTCAAACCCAACCCTTTCCCTCCGCAAGGGAAAAGGGAGTTGGGTTTTGGCTAAGGCTATTCATTGGATGTCGTCGCTGGAGTTTCGCTCTGTTTATTCAATAGCGGTCAAGCACTCATGAGTCCGGACTATCGCGAAATTTACAACCAGGTCTTGGCCACCAACGACAACTACCATCGAGCGGAAAATTCGCCGGGCTTTTTGAATTGCGTCCGCCATCTGGACCAACTGAAATTACTCCACGGTCGCGCCTTGGATGTCGGTTGCGGGGTTGGCTTCGTTTGCCAATTGTTATCGCGTCGACCATGCCGCTTTGATGTCTACGGCGTTGACGTGGCTGATGAGGCCATCGCACAAACGCGACAGCGGCTGGCTCATCTGCCCGATCCTCACGGCATACGCGTCCAGCGTATCGACGGGTGTCGTTTGCCATATCCTGACGAACACTTCCATTTGATCACGTGCTTTGATGTCCTCGAACACCTGGACGAAGCGGACATCGACATCTTGATCGGAGAAATTCAACGTGTGATGCGGCGCGGCGGACTCTGGTTCGGCTCTGTCTCGTGCCGCTTGTCCGGATCGCTGGATCTTTACGGAGCCAATTTGCATCGCACCGTTCGCAACCCCGAGTGGTGGCTCAATCGTCTGGAACCCGACGAGGCGAAGTTCGAGCGTCATGACGGGCAATTGACCTTCTGGCGGAAATCTCGCGCCAATGAAGGATGATTTCATAGGGCGCTGGCCTCCCAAATCCGAAAGGGATTAACCCCTCGCCCTCGCTCCAGCGACGGGCCGGAAAGCAAGCACTGATTTCAGAACGATTGCCTGGACCGAAGATTCCCCGGCTGCTTGACGACAGAAAAACAGATGTGGAACACCTGTTTATGGTAGGTGGCGAAGAGGGATTCACCGAAGAGCTTGTTTAACAACTGCCGGTATTCAACGGTTTTCGATTGTGTCGCGGATGACGCTGGGTTTGACAGAGGTTTGAGGACGATCAACAATAACGAGGAGATGTTACCTCGAGCGACGTGGATGAGAAAATCTGGCGAAGCGACGCCAGGCAATCGATCTGCGGACCATGCGTAGCCAGTGAATTCGTCGAGACCGCATGGAGTTCGATGTCGGCGATTTGGCTGGGATTGGTTTTTGAAATAGCGGTCAGGCGACAGCGGCTACGAACGAAGGCAATAGTCGTTCCTTGCTTTCGGCGTGTATTCTCGATGATCTTAAAAATTGCTGCCGAAACTTCGCAAAGTAGAGGACGACTATTTCAACAAACTATTCAATAGCGATGAGCAACAACCAAGAGATCGAGGAAATTGTCAGTGCAGCGACCCACGAAGTCGCGTGCAATCCGAACCCCGGGGCAGCGCAAGTTCGAAATGTGCTGGTTCGATATGGCTTCGCTTTTATTGGGCTGTTTTTTGTCGGACTGGGTGCCATCGGAGTATTTGTACCCGGAATTCCGACCACGGGACCGCTGCTGTTGGCATCCTTTTTCTTCACGAAAAGTTGCCCGTATCTTGAAAACAAGCTCATCCGCAATCGATTCTTTGGGGCCTACCTGAAATATTTGGACGGAACGGAACCCTTGCCTCGAGCTGCAAAAGTGTCGGCGATCGGGATGATGTGGCTGAGCATCGTGATTAGCTCGATCGCGTTATGCTTGTTGCCAACGCCAGCCTATTGGACGGTCGGCGTTTGCATCTTGCTAGGTCTCGTGGGGACATGGTTCATTTGGAATTTTCGCAACGAGCGTCGCTCGGCGAAGTAACGTGGCGGTGACTTGGGCAGGCCGCCGAGCAAGCGAGGTCTAAGCGGTATTTTGGTCCGATTTTCGTTTGAGTGTCGTGCGGTGGATTCCCAAACGGCGCGAAGCCTCAGACATATTGCCTTGCACCGACGCCAAGACCTCGTCGAACAGCGTTGGCTCGATCGTATCGAGCAAAGATTTATAGAGATCGGTAGGATTTTCCTCCGCCTCGAGTTGCCTGCGGCACCAATCGCGAACGCTTTGTCTCAGCTTGTCGTCAACAGTTCTCGCTGACGCTACGCTTGGAAAATTGTCCAACGGCTGCGGAAGATGCTCCGGGGCGATGATTTGGCCACGCGATACGATGAACGCGTGCTCGATGGCATTCCTGAGTTCCCGGATATTTCCATGCCAAGGCCTCCGTTTTAATGCTTCGATCGCGGCTGGGCTGATGCGGGGAGTACTGTGCCGACTCTTTGAAAAATCTTCGAGAAAATGAAGGGCTAAGGACTCGACGTCGTCTAACCGTTCGCGCAACGGTGGAAGGACGATTTCAAAACAGGCGATGCGATAGTACAGATCGGCTCGAAACGAGCCGCTTTCGATTGCGGCGAGCAAATTCTGATGAGTCGCCGAGATCAGCCGAAAGTCGCACGGCACGGGGTGGTCGGCACCGACCGGCCAAACTTCTTTTTGTTCAATGGCCCTCAGCAATTTAACTTGGATATCGGGCTGTGCTTCACCGATTTCATCGAGGAACAGGGTCCCGCCGTGAGCGAGTTGAAGCAGGCCGGGTCGGCTGTCGTTCGCACCGGTGAACGCTCCGCGAACGTGCCCGAACAATTCGCTAGCAATCAAATCGGGAGCGAAAGCGGCCACATTGACAGCCACAAATGGCCCGGTCGCTCGCTCGCTAAATCGATGGATGGCTCGTGCGGCTAGTTCCTTGCCCGTACCGCTTTCGCCGCGGAGCAATACGCCGGCATTCGAGTTGGCGGCCAACGCGATCTTGGCGTACACCTGCTGCATGGCCGCGGATTGACCGACGAATCCTTCAACCGCCTGGGCTGCTGTTGCAACGTCCACCGAATCAGCCGACTCGCGACGCATCGTGATTGCCCGCTCGAGTACGCGCGAAATCGTAGCAACGTCGAAGGGTTTGACAACGTAATCCACGGCACCTTCACGCACCGCTTTGACTGCGATTTCCAAATCACCGAAGGCGGTGATCACGATGAATCTCGCGTTCGGCCATTTCCGCCGCAACCGCGGCATCGCGGCGATCCCGTCGAGCCCGGGCAGTCTGACATCGAGAATGATAACATCCGGCGAAGACACTGGGTCGATGGCGAACGCCTCTTCGGCAGAACTCGCAACAATTGGCGCAGCGCCTAGTTGTTGGACTACTTGACTTAAACCCCAACTAATCGCCTCTTCATCGTCGATGATTAGAACCGTGGTCATTTGGTGATCTGAAAGCTTGAGTTTGCTCAAAAAACGAGTATTATCGAGCTCGACATGCCATAATTCCTATCGAACCCAGTGTCGCCAAACAGTGGGGACTATCAATCATTTCCCGTAACCTCGCTCGGCCGATCCACGGCGGCTAGGGGCAGCTGCACGGTCACGCAAGTTTCGTTTCCGTCCCGATCAAGCGAAATTTTACCGAGATGTTCCCGGACGATCAGCCTGCAGATACTCAAGCCCAGTCCGATTCCCTCGGGTCGCGCGGTCACGAAGGGCTCAAAGATCGAATCCAGCAACTCCGCAGGAGGTCCTGGACCATTATCGCAAATCCGAAGTTGAGCAACTCTCGAGTGCTGCGCTAACGCCACGCTGACAACCCGCTGTCGCGAGCCCGATTTAATCTGGCTGATCGCCTCGATGGCATTGAGCAGCAAATTGATCAGCAATTCTCGCAATCGCTCGGGATCTCCCCGCACCTCGATAGCCTGTCCAGGGATGGTGGATGTCAGAGTTGCGTTGGCATGGGAGACATGCGGTTCAATCAGCAAGAGGACTTCAGAAACAATCGAAACCAAGTCGACTTGCCGCGGGGCAGATCTGCTGGGCTTGCTCAGGGCGAGCAAATTATTGATGTATGTTTCCATCAGTTGTAATTGACGCTTGGCAACCGCCACACTGCGGGACTCGGCAGCATCGCCAGTTGCTGGGGGAATCAAATCGATCGCCAAAAGGGCCCCCGTGGTGTAATTCCGCAATTGATGCGCCATTCCACTGGCCAATAAATTGAGGGTTCTAAATCGCTCGGCCTCCTCGATTTGCTTTCTAGCCGTGGCCAGATGGGTGGACATTTCATTGAATTGATCGGTCAAAATGCGGATCTCGTCGTGGACTGCGGGAACGGGCATGACGGTGAAATCGCCAGCGGCAACCTTTTGGCATTGCTCCGCCAGTTTTTTCAAACGACCCACGATCCGCTGAGTGACCAACGTGATCGACACCGTAGTTACGATCCCCGCGAGGAGGCACGCGATTACGATCGGCCAAAAGCCCAACCAGCGCTCTCGGTCAATCTCGTCGGCATCGTAGAATAAATGGACTGCCGCCGCTTCGGCGTTAGCGTGGTGACGAATTTCTGTGGAGACCCAGTAATAGACCTTGTCCCCCACTCGAAATTTCGGGCGTTGTCGAATGGACGTGGCGATTTGGGTCGCGGAGTTGACTGTCGGGGGCACATCGGGCAGGGATTCTTCGCTGTAGGCTAACTTCGCTCCTCCTGGCGATATAACGAGTAGATCGACGCCGCTAAGTTTTTTCAATTGCCGGCAGACCGAGGAATTCAACGGAAAGCGTCCATCGCGGATCGTTTCCAAAACTTGAGAAATACGCGCCTCGATCGCTCGCTCGCGAATTTGGGCTGAGCGCAGGGAAAGCCACACGCCCAGCCCCAGCAGCGAGCAAAACGTCGCGGCAGCGACTGGAATCAACAATTGATTGCGAACGTTCCAGTGCATTGCAATGCGAAAAAAAGAAGCGTCAAACGATGATTCCTTTGATTCTAGAGGATGCTAGGCATCGCAAGCCGAATCTTACTCAGAAATCAAGCAGAAAGGGCTACGAAGGTTGAACTTCGGCAGCTGCGAGTGGCTCAGCGGGTGGGTCCGTTGTCCGTTGGCGGCGTTCGAAGCGTGGACAAAGCCCCGGCCACGGACGGTGGCTGACGGTCCTGATTCGATCCCGGCCGTCTGGTGGTGATGCGGCGCTGATTGTGACAGTCGCTTTTTAGGCTTTTCGCAAGAGGCAATGTCGTATGCTGCGACAGGTCTGTCGATCGGCGCGACAACACCGAAGTTCATTGTCGACTGCTTGTCAGCGTAGTTGAAATCTTTTGCGATTTCGACGGTATTAAGGGACTGTTGCCAGAATTTGGTATTGTTTTTGCAAATCATGGTCCATGTGTAGAGCCACCATTCAGGCTACTGAAGTTGGTTTTCTGGAATCGAGGACGCTTGACGAAAGCACGAGGTAACGATGAGAAAAGATGTGCGGCGTGGCTTCACGCTGATCGAATTGTTAGTGGTGATTGCGATTATTGGGATTCTCATGGGCTTGCTCCTGCCGGCAGTACAAGCGGTTCGGGAGGCCGCGCGACGAACTCAATGCTTGAATAACCTGCGGCAATTGGCTCTGGCCGTTCACAATTACGAATCAGCGAGGCGGCACTTCCCTCCTTCAGCGGAATTCGCCGGTTACGGACCGATCAACACGAATAGCTCATGGTCGATTCATGGGCGCCTCTTGCCGTATTTGGAGCAAAACAACGTCTACGATAATGTCAATTTGAATGTGGCTTGGGATGATCAGGTCGCCATCAGCGGATTAAAAATTCCGATCTATTCTTGCCCGAGCGATCCACATGCCGACACACCCCGAGATGTGAGCCCAAAACTGGCAAGTCCCCTTTTTCCGACGACTTATGGTTTCAACTTCGGCACCTGGCTGATTTTCGATCCTGTCCAAAATCGCATTGGCGATGGAATGTTTGGACCCAATGCGCGAATAAAAATGCGCGACGTCCTAGATGGCACGAGCCAGACTCTGCTGGCTGCTGACGTGAAAGCACGCCAACCGTACGGTCGCAATGTGCCGGTTGTGGGGAGCACCAACCCTCCACTGCCCGATCCTGCAGATGTCGCCTCGCGAGTCCCGGCGTCCTTCACCTGGTGTCGGCCGAATGGCCACACCGAATGGCCCGACGGCCGCGTGCATCATCAAGGCTTCACGACGACGATGGGTCCTAACCAAAAACTACTCTTGGCCAGCAATTCGGATCAAGTTGTTGCGGGAACGGATATCGACTACACCTCGCAGCAGGAGGGATCAAGCGGCACCGTAGCAACCTATGCGATCATCACCTCACGGAGCTACCATCCGGGCGTCGTCAACGTTGTCATGGTGGACGGCTCGACTCGGTCCGTGCCAAACACGATTGAACTCGCGGTTTGGCGGGCTATCGGGACCCGCGCAAGTCGAGAAATCCATCAGCTGGCGGACTAGTCGAGCGCTGTGCCGTCTTGGTAACGATTTCCAGCTTGCAACGCCTCTTGAGAGGAGTCACAATAAAGGAGTTGAGACTCTTGTCCTCTCGGGAGAAGTAACGCGTTGTTGCACTTGCGCCGTACTCCGTCGGTCTCCGAGGCTGAAAAAGCTGCCCGCTCATCCATTCGGGTCGAACGCAATACCAGAATTTGGTTTCACATTTGCGTCAAGGTTTTAGTGGTGGCCGCGTGCCTGTTCTTTCCCGCTGTTGCGCGATGCGCAGCACTCGTTGTAACTCTGCGGCAGGACGCTGCCAATGTTCGAATGGAGCCATCGGCAAGCGACAGTGATGACCGCGGCAAAGTCCTTTATCTCGAGCGTTGTGCGGTCTGCCACGGCGTTGATGGTCGTGGCACCGAGCGGCATGACGAACCGCTGGCGGGGAGTTGGACCCTGTCCGATTTGATCAGCTACATCGACGAGACGATGCCGGAGGATAATCCGCAGGCGTGCCGAGGTGCCGACGCTCGCGACGTGGCACGGTACCTATTCGAAACGTTTTACTCCGTGCAGGCGAAACCGACGGCGGGGGGCAACGAACTAGCCCGCTTGACCGTCCGCCAATTTCGAGAATCGGTAGCCGATCTGAGTTTGCTTTTCGCAAACCAGCCGTGGCGCTCCGAGGAATCTGGCTTGAAAGGCTACTACTTTGCGGCGAGAAATTGGACCGAAAACCGCAAATTGTCCGAGCAGATCGACTCTCGTTTGGATTTTGCCAAGGGAGTCCCCCATTTTGATCCGACCGGTGAGTATCCGGCGCTGCCGAAACCCGAAAAGCCTCCCGAGAATCGGATGAACGAAGGATTTTCGGTTTACTGGTCCGGTTCGTTGCTGGCAGCGCAAACCGGCGTCCATGAAATCATTGTTCGTTCAAAAAATGGTTTTCGAATCTGGCTCAACGGCAACTCTGAGCCTTTGATCGACCGCAAGGTTCGTTCCGATGACGTCGAAGAGCACCGAGCGCAAATCTTTTTGTTAGCCGGCAGGGCCTATCCGCTGAAGATCGAATTTTTTTCCTATCCCGATCCGCCGGCACGAATCACTTTGTCTTGGCGGCCACCTGAGGGAGTCGAGGAAATTATTCCCGAGTTCCACACCGTGCCCCATGTTATGTCCGAATCGCTGGCGATCGCGACCACGTTTCCGCCTGACGACGCTAGTTGGGGATTTGAACGGGGAACGGCGGTGTCACGCGAGTGGCAGGAGGCGGTCGTTGCAGCCGGGATTGACGCCGCCGATTGGTTTGCCGATCGTCTCTGGGCCATGGCGCACACCCGCGACGTTGCGGAAGATCGAGCCGCAAAAGTACAAACGTTTTGCCGCCAGTTTGTGGAATTCGCATTCTGCCGGAAATTGAACGAAGAGGAAGTCGCTTTTTTTGTGACTCAACACTTCGGCGAAGGCTTGTCGCTCAAGGATTCAACGCGGCGCGTTATATTGCTGACGCTAACGTCGCCGCGTTTTTTGTTTCCGACGATCGAAAGAAGGAACAGTAATTTTGAAATTGCTCGTCGCTTGGCGCTGTTGCTATGGGACTCGGTCCCCGACCGGCAATTGTTCGAACTGGCCGATCAAGGAAAACTCGACGATTCGGCAGTGGCTGTGAACGAAATTTATCGCATGCTCGACCATCCGCGCGGTCGATCGAAATTGCGATCCGCGTTGGCAGCATTGTTGAACCTGGACAAGCCGCGCGATTGGTCTCGCGATCCGCAGAGGTTTGCTGGCTTCACCACTGCGATTGTTGTCGACCTGCGCCGTAGTCTCGAAAGGCAGGTCGACGAAATCGTCTGGAGCGAATCATCGGATTTTCGTCGATTTTTTGGCGAGACCACGATTTTTGCCAACGCTCGATTGGCCGACTACTACGGGCTCGTGCGTCAGGTGGACCCGGCAGTCGGCCCCGAAGAGTTCGTACCGATCAACGCTGCCGATCGGTATCACGGAGGGTTGCTGACCCATCCGTATACCCTGGCCCGGCTTGCCTACTTTCGAGATAGTTCGCCCATCCATCGCGGCGTGTTCGTTGCCCGGAATTTACTCGGAAGAACTCTACGACCTCCGTCGGAAAATTTCGAGCCCTTGTCGGAAGACTTCGCGCCGCACATGACAAATCGACAACGCGTTGAGCATCAAACAGCCGATCATCAATGCATGAAATGCCATCAAGTGATCAATCCGCTGGGCTTCAGTTTAGAAAATTACGATGCCGTGGGCCGATACCGTTCGGAAGACCAGGGGCGACCGATCGATGCCTCCGCGATCTATCGGACGGAAGATGGAAACGAAATCTCCCTGGCTAATGCTGGAGACCTCGCTAAATTCGTGATGAGCGAAAGTACGGCTCAACGAAGTTTTATTCGCCATTTGTTTCGAGAATTAACTCGCACGCCCATCGAGAGTTTCGAAGGCGATTTGCTCGGCGAATTGCAGGCGAGCTTCGTGGAAAACGAGTATCATATTCGGGAGTTGGTGGTCGACATCGCCAAACGACAGATCCAGGATATCCACGCGAGGAACACTCATGCTGACTAGACCAATCCTGCGCCGTGAGTTTTTCACAACCTCCGCGGGCGTGTTGATGGCGATCCCTGGCCTCCGCGGCCTGCCGTGGATGCAGCCTGACGACAGTCGCGATCCGAGCACGAAGAAACGATTGATCATCATGTTTTCGCCGAATGGGATGGTCAGCAAGGGGTTCTGGCCCAAAAAGCGCGGCCCGGACTTTGATCTGACCGAGGTCCTGACACCGCTGGCCGAGTTCCGCGATCGCATGTTGATCGTCAAGGGAATTTGCAATCAGGTTCGTGGCGATGGCGATAACCATATGCGCGGCATGAGTTGCCTGCTGACGGGAAACGAATTGTTTCCCGGAAATATCCAAGGGGGAAGCGATACGCCGGCGGGCTGGGCCAAGGGGATTTCGATCGATCAGGAAATTAAAAACTACTTGCAATCGAAACCTGAAACGCGAACTCGGTTCGGCTCGCTCGAATTCGGCGTGCTCGTTCATAATGAGGCCAACCCGTGGACCCGTATGGTCTATGCCGGGCCGAATCAACCGGTCGCTCCCATCAGCGATCCCTACCGGATGTTCGATAAGCTGCATGGCTCGACGAAAGATCGGGAAATGCTGCAATCGGTTCTCAATAACCTCCAGCGGGATCATCAGCAGCTGCCGGGCTCGCTGCAAGACCATCCCTTACTGGCGTCTCATCGGGTGAACTCGCAACAGATGCTACATGATCTCGAGTCGTCGGCTACCGCCGGGAGCTTACTCGTTCCGATCGAGCTACCGCGAAATGTTCCACTCGTCAGCGAGATGATGCCAGATATCAGCCACATGCAGATGGATTTGTTAGTCAATAGTTTCGCGAACGATTTCGCTCGAATCGCCACTTTGCAATTCACTCAATCGGTCGGCGATGTGCGGATGACGTGGTTGGAGGTCGACGAGGGGCATCATCATCTGTCACACGAGCCTGACAAGAATGAAGACGCGCAGAATAAACTGCGGCGGATCAATCGGTGGTATGCCGAGCAGTTAGCGTACCTGGCTCGCCAGTTGGCAGCGACCAAGGAACCGGGAACCGATCGATCACTGTTGGATAACACGTTGATCGTCTGGACGAACGAGCTGGGACACGGCAGCTCGCATACGCTGCAAAATCTGCCGATGGTAATGCTCGGGGGCGGTTTCGGCTTCGAGATGGGGCGATACCTCAAGGTCGATCAAGTTTCGACGACGCGGTTGTGGCTGGCGATCGCGCACGCCATGGGACATCAAATCGATTCGTTCGGCCTCGCCGAGCTTTGCAAGGATGGTCCCGTTCTGCTGTAGGACGGAGTCGAGTTGCGGCATCAAAAAAACCTGCGTAGCGATTCAGCCACGCAGGTTTCTTTGCATCGGGGCGACAGGATTCGAACCTGCGACCTCTACCACCCCAAGGTAGCGCGCTAATCCAGGCTGCGCTACGCCCCGAATTTTGGTGAGTCATGGTCGATCGCGGGGCAGCCATTGTGATTGGCTCGCTCCTGCCGGGAATGGTCACCGCGTTGCGGCGGACCCTCGTCTTTCGACCCGTGATCCGCCGTTCGCTGCCGACGAGATCGATCCATGAATCTTAATTAGTCTACCAGAATTTCTCGCGCGGTGGGCAGGGGGGGATAACGAAACGTCGCATTCGCCGTTGGGTTGAAGCCATTACATGAATTGTTCTGAAGGGACACTTCGGCATGATGGGCCGGCCGACCTGCGAAGGCCTCGGGACGCGGTCGTCAAATCGGAAGGTTGTAAACATCGCAAGCTGCCGGGAAGAATCGGCCTTGTCATGACGAATTTGGCATGTCGAGGCAGCATGTGGAGCGGCCCGCATACGGATGCTCTCAACATGCGTTACAATCGGGGAGCGATTGTCACTAGCAGGACCTGTGAAGCCAAATTTCCGATGAACTCCACCGAAAATTTCGCTGATCGACTACAGTCCGCAATCATCCAGCGCCGGACCCCGTTGATTGTAGGTATTGATCCGCGATTCGAAAATTTGCCCAAAACATTGCGGGATGCCCGCGATCAACGTGCGTCCGGTACCTTAACGACATTGGAGGCCAGTGCTTGGGCCTACGAAGAATTCTCACGCGGCATTGTTGACGTGGTGGCCTCCCTTGTTGCCGCGATCAAGCCGCAAATTGCATTTTTCGAGGCACTCGGGCCGGCAGGGTTGGCCGCGTTATCGCGCGTCATCGATTATGCTCAGCAAGCCGGATTGCTGGTTGTGATGGATGCCAAGCGAAACGATATCGGTACCACAGCGGCGGCCTATGCTGCGGCTTATCTCGGGCGGAAACCCAAAAGCGTTTGGGGCTGCGATGCACTCACGGTCAATCCATCGATGGGCTTCGACACATTGCAACCATTCGTCGAGCAAGCTCGGAATACCGGCAGTGGAATTTTCGTCCTAGTGAAAACGTCCAACCCTGGCAGCGGCGATCTCCAAGAGCTACGAGTAGGGGACGACTTCGTCTATCAACGAATCGCGGATCGTGTCGAGCGATTCGCGTGTGAGTCTTGTGGTAAGCTCAGTTATGGAGCCATCGGAGCCGTCGTTGGGGCGACGTATCCGGAGCAACTGGAGGAACTCAGGCAACGGATGAAGCACACTCTGTTTCTTGTGCCTGGATTCGGCGCTCAAGGGGGCACAGCGGCGGATGTCGCGGGAGCCTTCGACGAGCGGGGCCTAGGGGCGCTCATCAATAGCTCTCGCGGAATAATCTTCGCTTACGATCAACCGGCCTTTCGCGGCTCAAATCCGCGGGACTGGCAACGCAGCGTCGAGTTAGCCACCTCGGATGCGATCGAACGACTCGCCACCGACACGCGAGCTGGGAATTTGCGGGACAGCCGGCCCTATTGATCGGCCCCGAAGACTTGTCGCTCAAGGACCTCCATGAGCCGCGAGACGCCCACATTCAAATCGACGACGCGACCCTGCCTGTCCAAAATCAACATGTAAGGGGCAGCCGTGATCGGACAATTCTTGAAAAAATCGCTGGAGGCATCGACATCGACAAACAGCGATATGCCAGGGACTCCCCCTTTAATGTTTTGCATGTCATGTGGTAATGGTTGCGACAGGATCACCACATGGCAATGAAAGCCGAATTTCTCCATCGTGCTGAGGCGTTCACGATAAGGTTTCAGCAGGTTGATTTCCTCGAAACTTTCCAAAAATACGATCAAGGTCGTGCGCCCGATGGCATCACTTGTGGAGTGCCGCACCCCCTTTGCGTCGGTAGCCTCGTAACGGAAGACATTACCCAGCAGGGCCAAACGCTTTAGCCCATATTCCGCCTTTGTTTTCAGCTCGTCGCTGCGCGGTACCGAGTTCGCCGCCAAATGCTCGAGAACTTTCTGAAAAATGGTTCGCGCACCGGCCAACCACTGGTTCATCTCGAACTGCTCGCCAGTCGTCAACAAACGATCGATTCCGGTAACGCCGAGATTCATTGACAGATACTTGGGCAGCGCGTCGATAATTGCCTCGCCAGCCGGCTCGTCCTGGCCCGGAACCAGCAAGAAATGCTTGTAAAATCCACTTTCGATCAACGCCGCTTCATCTTGCATCGAATTGACGAATGTCTTGATTTCTGTATTGGTCGTTTCGCGCCAAGCCTCGACAATTTTGCGCAGTATTTTGGCATTGTCTGGCGCCTTGTCGGGTTTCAATTTATAGAACTGGCAGATCGGAGCGATTTCTTGAATGAACTCCCAGTCATTCAAAAACTTTTGAGCCATAGCATCAATGACTCGATTCATTTCCTCGAAGAACTCCGGCGTCGCCGGTTTGATGCCCAGCTCCAACATCGGACGTTGGAACCGCAGGCGATAGGCGGCTCGGCGGACCTTGGGATTTTCGTCCTCTTCGAACTTCTTCAGCAATCCTTCGAGCTGGTCATCATCGACAATGGGTAACTGCAAGTTCCTAGCTTCATTCATCGCGACCAAGCCACCGTAGGCGTTCACGAATCCGATTTTGGCGAATTCTAAATCCCGTTGGTCGTTGGTCGACACGAGAATCGTTTGAAAAATCTCGATTTGACGTTGCAATCGCTCGATGCGGATCGTCGTCTTCTGCTGATCTAGTTTCTTATTCAGCTCGAAAACCTCTTGTTTGAGTCGATTGACTTCGCTCGGCGGCACTCGTTTGATCTTGGAATTTCCCGTGTCATACTGCGAACTTGCCGACCAGCTGTCCTTTTGCCAAATAGCCACACCCAAAATCAAAAACGCGAGAGTCACTCCAAACCCAAGCCAAAATTTCCACGTGCTTTTGGCAGCTGCTTGCTCGGGAGTGGGTTTCGAAGAGCGTCGATGAAGGGCCATGAGGAAATTGCGAAATCAAAATAGGGAGAATAGGTTCGTCTCAAAATCGGCGGGAAATCGATAATTCCAAGTCAGCCTCTCGCCTAGGCGACCTAAAAAGCTAGAAATCTGGAGTTACAGAACGCTTTCAACCCAGCGTCAACCGCACGTGCATCTAGCTCCAAGCATCCATTCTAATGCAGTTCCCCCTAATAAACGAGACCGATCTGCGTCGGTCAATTCTGTCAAGCTACGAATCAAGCGACCGGGTAACAATTCCCCCAAAGGAAAAGGATAGTCCGACCCCAGGGCCAAACGCTCAACACCAAACATACGAATCAACATGCGAAGTACCTCGGGGTCGTGGACCAAGGTATCGAGATAAATCTGCGAACGATATTTTTCGGGGGGGTGCGGGTTATCAACCGCACAGAGATCTGGCCGGACTTCCCAACCATGCTGGATGCGCCCCAAGGTCGCCGGAAATGCTCCTCCGCCATGAGCAAAAGCAATACGCAAATTCGGCAAGCGCTCGAGCACCCCCGAAAAAATCAGCGAGCAGATCGCCAGCGACGATTCGGCGGGCATTCCTACCAGCCAGGGCATCCAGTATTTTTTCAATCGCTCGCCACCGATCATGTCCCATGGATGCACGAACAAGCAAGCGCCCAGTTCCTCCACCGCCGCGAAAAACGAGAAAAACTCAGGGCGGTCCAGATTCATACCGTTGACATTCGTACCGATCTGCACGCCGGGCATCCCCAATTCGCGGACGCAGCGTTCGAGTTCCTTGATCGCGAGATCGGGATGCTGCATCGGCACCGTGCCTAACCCGACGAAACGTGACGGGTGATCGCAGCAGATTCCGGCAATATGATCGTTGAGAATGCGGGACAGATCCCAGCCATGCTCTGGCTTGGCCCAATAGCTGAACATCACGGGAACGGTCGACAAGACTTGCACATCGACGCCGAATTGTTCGCACTCCTCGATACGGCGAGCAGCAGACCAGCAGTTTTCCGTAACGCGGCGAAACGATTTGCCATCGATCACCATGTCCGCACAGCCTGGTTGATCGTGAACCAGCTGCACGAAACCACCATACCCGTAGCGTTCTGCCAGATCCGGCCAAGACTCCGGCAGGATATGCGTATGAATGTCAATGACCGCATTCGGGGGAAATAGCCGAGCGTCCATCAGCGTTAGCCCCTCAGTCAATGGTCGCGATACACTTGAGCTCGATCGCGATCGGGGTCGGCAAGGCATTCACCTCGACCGTCGTGCGGCAGGGCCGCGAATCGCGAAAATACTCGGCGTAGAGTGCGTTGTAGGTAGCGAAATCCCGTTTCATGTTGGTGAGGAACACGGTCACGTCGACGATTCGATCCCAGGACGAGCCTGCCTCCTCCACGATGGTGCGTACGTTTTCGAATACGCTATGACATTGCGCCGCGATGTCATAGTCGACGACCTCGCCGGCTTCGTTCAGCGTAACCCCAGGAATGTCTCGCGAACCACGTTTACGCGGGCCTACTCCCGACATGAACAACAGGTTGCCGACCCGCCGCGCATGGGGATAGGCTCCGACCGGTTCAGGAGCAAGTTTGGATTCGATGCTTTGGGAATGTTCTTGGCTCATACGTCCCACGATGATCCGTTGCTGGATTAACGACAAAAGCAGACATTTTTCTTCTGTGTCCAAAATTCGAGCGCGTCGATCCCGCCTTCGCGGCCAACTCCCGATTCTTTGACGCCGCCGAAGGGCGTACGCAAGTCTCGAATCAGCCAGCCGTTGACCCACACGACGCCGGCTTCGATATTCTCAGCAACCCGCAATGCTCGATTGAGGTTAGCCGTCCACACCGTGGCGCTCAATCCGTACGGAACTGCGTTAGCCAGTTCGATGGCGTGGTCGGCATCGCGGAACGGCTGGACGGTGACCACAGGTCCAAAAATTTCTCGCTGATTGGTGCAACAACTCTGGTCTAGATTGTCGATCACTGTGGGAGCGACAAACCACCCGCGTTCGCAGCGGCCAGGGACGGAAACGGCATGCCCGCCGGCCAGGATTCGCCCCCCCTCGGCCGCTGCCGTGTCGATGGCGCTCAGGATTTTTTGTTGATGGGCTTGGCTTACGACTGCTCCCAGGTCGTTGGCTTCGTCAAGCGGATCGCCAACCTTGGCTTTATGAACCATCATCAGGAATGCTGCCATAAACCGGTCGTAAATCGAGGATTCGACCAGAATACGTGAGCCGCACAAACAGATTTGCCCTTGGTTCTGAAAGGAACTGCGAAAGGTCGTGGCCAGCATTTTGTCAAAGTCACAATCGGCAAAAATCAGATTGGGATTTTTACCGCCGAGTTCCAACGACAGCTTCTTGAATCTCGGCGCGGCACTCGCTGCGATCTTCGCTCCCGTTGCTGTTCCTCCGGTAAACGAAATCGCGCGAATTCCAGGGTGCTCGACAAGGGCCTGTCCGGTGACCTGACCACTGCCTTGGACAATGTTGAGTACCCCGTGCGGCAAACCCACCTCGATGCAAATTTCACCGAGCATCGCGGCCGTCAGCGGGGTGAGCTCGGAAGGCTTGGCGACGACGCAATTTCCTGCCGCCAGCGCCGGCGCCACCTTCCAAGTAAAAAGGTAGAGCGGCAAGTTCCATGGCGAGATCGTGCCGCCGACCCCAAAAGGCTGCGCGAGCGTCACATTCAGCCCGACTGGCGAGTCATGGGCGGCGGTCGACATCCCGTGGATCAGGCCGGCGAAAAAGCCAAAATTCTGGGCCGCTCGCGGGATTTCCAGATCGCGAGCGAGCTTGAGCGGCTTGCCACTGTCCCGGCATTCAGCCCGCGCCAATTCGTCGGCTCGCGAGCGAATTCCCTCGGCAATGCGTAGCAAGTGATTGGCACGTTGCTCGACGGACAGGCGCGACCAATCGCGACTGGCGCGAGTCGCCGCCGCCACGGCACGATCGACATCGCTAGCGGGACTGTTGGCCACTTGCGAGTAAACTTCGCCGACAGCCGGATCGTAATTATCCAACCACTGGCCGGTTGCCGGGTCGATGAATTCGCCGTCAACAAACGAGCGTATCTTTAATGTGTCGTCAGCCCCTAAAGACATTGCGTCCGCCCCCCATCAACAGGCAAATTGATTCCAGTGATGTAAGCGGCGGCGGGGCTCGCCAAAAAAGCGATCGCGGCACCGATTTCTTGCGGTTCTCCAAAACGCGCCGCCGGAATCGACTTCAGCATGCCCGCAGCTACTTCAGCCTCGTCGCAATTCCTCGCGCGGGCCGCATCGGCGATAATGGCTTCCAGCCGCCCCGTTTTGGTCGCACCGGGGAGAATATTGTTGACGGTGATGCCCGCTGGAGCCAGTTCCGTCGCCAGGGTCTTGCTCCAATTGGCGACGGCGCCACGAATCGTATTCGAAACCCCCAGCCCGACGATGGGTTGTTTGACACTGGTAGAAATCACATTGATGATGCGGCCGAAGCCAGAGGATTTCATCGCTGGGGTCGTAAGTTGCACTAACGTTTGATTCACCAGCAAGTGATGCCGGAACGCCGACAGATACTGATCGAGCGTCGCGTCAATGGCAGGGCCAGGAGGTGGGCCGCCCGTATTGTTCACCAGAATTTGAAACCCGCCGGACTGCATCACCGCCTGTTGGACAACCTCGCGTACTTCGTCCAGATTTCCGAAGTCGGCAACCAGAAAGGAATGCTCCTGATTCCTTGGACGCGGCAACGATTCCCGGGCCGACGTCAAGCGCTGCGTGTCACGCGCAAACAAAGTGACAGTAGCACCGAGTTGGGCTAATTCCATGGCGGCAGCCAGTCCAATCCCTTGGGAGCTACCGCAGACCAGGGCGCGGCGGCCTGTTAAATCCAAATTCATGTCACTCCCCCAAACCTTCTGAAGTTGTTAATTTACTCTGTAGCCGAATTCCGTGGCAGTAGTCCAGTCAACGACCCGACAGCCAAGTTCAACCATGCCCAGCGAGCCGCCAACAGACCGCCTTTTCGTTTCACGGGGGGATCGTCTGTGGGAGTTGGATCTTCGTCATGGGGTCCCGCTGGCGATTTCGCAAACCTTCGCCGCCGACCAACCGAACCATTTTTCTGCGGCGTACGCGAGGAAGGAGCCAGTCCGCGTCGGCAATTACATCGGTGACATGCGGCAAGGAGGGAGCTGCAATTTCGATGAAGTCTACGTTGTGCCGCATTGCAACGGGACGCACACCGAAACGGTCGGACATATTTCGTTGTGCGGCGCAACCATCGGACGACTGCGGCATGGCCTGCAGGGGTGGGCTGCAGTAATCAGTGTCAGCGCTGAACCTGGACGGGCGATACAGGAACATTACCTTCCGGACCTGCACCCCGACGACTTGGTGATTTCATCCGCAGCTTGCCGCGCTGCATTTGGAACTGTTATCGAGCGAGCTGCCGCCGATCCATCCTCGATCTCGATGCTCGTTATTCGCACGTTGCCCAATTTGCCTGAAAAAAAGTCGCGGCGGTACGCCTTGTCGGATTGCATCCCTTTCTTCACGGTTGAAGCAATGGAGTGGTTGACTCGTATCGGGATCGAGCACCTCTTGGTTGATTTGCCGTCGGTCGATCGGTTCCTGGACAATGGACGGATGGAAAACCATTGTCGGTTTTGGGGCGTCGATCCAACGACCCGGCAGGTGACGGAACAACACCGCGCGGCTAAGACGATTACCGAAATGATTTTCGTTCCCGATGAGGTCGACGATGGAATATTTTGGCTCGATCTTCAAGTTCCCGCTTGGGAAATCGATGCAGCCCCCTCGCGACCTGTCGTGTATCCTGTGCGCGAGTGTTTCGATTTGACGTGGAAAGTAAACTCATGACGAACTCGACGCAAGCTCCGACGACTGCCGCCGAATGGGATGCCCTTGACCCCTTGGCAAAATTTCGCAGCGAATTTCATATTCCGCTACAGGATGATGGCTCGCCCCAAGTTTACTTTGTGGGCAATTCGTTGGGGTTGCAGCCGGTGAAGACGGCGGAATTATTGAACGAAGAACTTGAGAACTGGCGGAGACTCGGCGTGCGCGGACATTTCACCGGCCGCTTTCCCTGGATGCCTTACCACGAGTTTTTGACCTCAGCCATGGCTTTTCTCGTCGGCGCACGTGACGAAGAAGTCGTCATGATGAATTCGTTGACAGCGAACCTGCATTTGATGATGGCCACGTTTTATCGTCCCGACGATCGCAAAAGGAAAATCCTGATCGAGAGCCACGCTTTTCCTTCGGATCATTACGCCGTCGAATCGCAAATCCGTTGGCATGGACTCGATCCTCGCGATGCCTTGATCGTGGTCGAACCGGAGTACGGTCAGACGACACTCGAAATGGACCAGGTCGTCAAGGTGATCCGCCGCGAGGCGAATGAGTTGGCCCTTGTCCTGCTACCGGGGGTGCAATACTACACGGGGCAGGTGTTTGATATCGAACGGCTTACGGACGAGGCCCATCATCACGGCGTCACGATCGGTTTCGATTTAGCGCATGCGGCGGGTAACCTGCGGATGCACTTGCACCAATGGCGTCCGGACTTTGCCGTGTGGTGTTCCTATAAGTACCTTAACGGCGGCCCCGGTTCTGTTGGTGGCTGCTTTGTGCACAAGCGTCATGCAGCCAACACCAATTTGCCCCGTCTGGCTGGTTGGTGGGGTCATGATAAGCAATCGCGATTCCGCATGGAAACGGTGTTTGAACCTATTCCCACGGCCGAAGGTTGGCAACTCAGTAACCCGCCGATATTGTCGCTGGCAGCGATTCGGGCATCGCTGGACGTGTTCCGGCGAGCCGGAGGCATGGAACCGCTGGCGGATAAAACGCGGGCGATGACCAGCTTTTTTCGCAAGTTGTTACGGGAACGCTTGAGCGGTCGGATTGAAATCATCACCCCCGAAGGTCCCGGTTGCCAATTGTCCCTGCGGGTCATCGACCCAAAGATATCCGGCCGTCAAGTTAAGGAACAACTCGACCTTTCGGGTTTCGCAACGGATTGGCGCGAACCGAATGTGATCCGAGCTGCTCCTGTGCCGCTGTACAATCAGTTCCAAGAGATCGAAAGGTTCGTGAATCGTTTGGTAGAAATTTTTGGCTAGGCGATTCCGACTCGCAAAAACCGTTACATCACCACAATGACGACAGGTAGATTTTTTTGAAAGAAATTGATCGAAGCGATGAACAAAAGCCGTGAACGAGTCTTAGTGGTGGGAGGTGGTCTGGTTGGCTCGCTGCTGTCCGTTATGCTCGGCCGCCTGGGTTATCAGGTGACGGTTTACGAAAAGCGGCCCGACATGCGACGGACGGTGATTCCCGCAGGTCGCTCGATCAATTTAGCACTGGCCGAACGCGGGATTCGGGCTTTGAAACAAGCCGGTGTCTTCGACGTCGTGCAACCATTGCTCATTCCCATGCGGGGCCGCATGCTCCACCCACTGGGAGCCCCACAAGAATTTTCACCTTACGGCCAGCGGGAACACGAAGTCATTTACTCCGTATCGCGCGGCGAACTCAATTTGCGCATGCTGGCCGAGGCTGACAAGGCTCCCAACGTGACGCTTCATTTCAACACCGAATGCACCGCCGTGGACATCGGAGCGCGGCGTGCCGAATTTTTTGACCATGCTCGCGGCCAGACGTTCGCGGTTGATTACGAAATTCTGCTCGGAACGGATGGAGCCAACTCGATCGTCCGAGATACCATTGTGCGCGATGGTGGCGGGCAATGGAGCACCGAATGGCTGGATCACGACTACAAGGAACTAACGATCCCTGCCGGAGCAAATGAAACTTATCAAATCGAACAGAACGCACTTCATATCTGGCCGCGCCATGGTTACATGTTAATTGCGCTGCCCAATCTTGGAGGGAGTTTTACAGCCACGCTGTTCCTCATGAAGGAAGGTTCGCCGAGTTTCGCGGAACTGGACTCGGCGGCCGCGGTGCAACGATTCTTTGCCGAGCAATTTCCTGATGCTTATGAATTGATTCCAAGTTTAGCGGAGGATTTTTTCCGCAACCCGACGGGAGTCCTCGGCACCGTACGATGTTCGAAATGGACCAACGGCGAGAATGCTCTACTGCTGGGAGATGCCGCCCACGCGATCGTGCCGTTTCATGGTCAAGGTATGAACGCTGGGTTCGAAGATTGCCGGACCTTAGTCGATTTCTTGCGCGAATTCGCGGGAGACTGGAGCCGCACCATGGTGGCTTTCGAAAAGGAACGAATCGCGCAAGGCAACGCGATTGCCGACATGGCCCTCGAAAACTATGTCATTATGCGAGATTCGGTATTGGATCCGCAATTCCAGTTGAAAAAGGAACTAGGTTTCGAGCTGGAACGCCGTTTCCCCGATCGCTTCATCCCACGTTACTCGATGGTAATGTTCCACTCGATTCCATACGCCCTTGCCAAATCGCGAGGAGAGATTCAAGAAGCGATCCTGAACAAATTGATCGCCGATCGCACCGACTTGCGCGGCATCGACTACGCTTTGGCGGCTCAGCTCATCGAGGAACGATTGCCTCGGCTTTTTGAAGACGAACCACTAGTGCTCACAGGACACGAATAATCTCAGGTGATTTAGAGACGATCAGGCGAACACACCCTTCACCCAGCCGCCTGCGCGGTCGAGCCATTTCATAAGCACGCGACTGGAAGCTTGGGGGCACCGTTTTGTTGGTCAGGATTTTGCGGTGTGGTTTTTCTCGTACTGGTACTCAGTATCGAGGTTCTCTTACTCGATTCGATCCTCGGCAATGGTCTCCGTGCGCTAAACCAGTCGAGTCAATGTTAAAACATTTTGTCATATCGCCGTTTGGCCTTGATAATTGGATTCATTGTCAATCGCATCGCAAACCCGCAGGAGTTCATGGAAAAAATAGCATCAAGCATTTTCGGTAGTTGCTGGTGGTCCCAGTCAATTATCCCCAGAAATCGTCGAGGTAGCGGTGTTGATCGGATCGATCCGAGAACGAGCAAGAGCTCAATGCGGAAACTTGACGAACAAAGCGATGCAAACGGAGCGGAAACGGCGTTCCTAATTGTTTTCGAAATCGAGATCACGCGCGGAATTTTCGGACGGGCGATCGCCGTCGATATCCCATTTACTCGTCGCCTTCGGCCGGCTTGCCAGACGATTTTTGAATCGGAATGCAGTACAACCGGGTCCGATCCGTCAAATACATGTTTCCATTGGCGATCGTGGGTGTCGTGTACACGGAAGAGTAGTTCACCGTGTCGTATTGCTTGACGATCCGTGCTTCTTCTTTGGTCGCTTCGAAGACCCACAAGCGTCCGTCCTCGGTCCCCAGGAAGACCTTTCCGTCGGCATACAATGGCGATCCCCAGATAGCCGACTTGGTATCGAACATCCAGTGCCGTTTGCCGGTTTCGAAATCGAGGCAATGCAGATAACCGCTAAGGTCGGAGATGAAGACTAAATCTTCGTGAACTGCCGCAGTAGACATGGTCCGCCGGAAGATCAATTCGCCTGGCTCACCGGTCACGGTCCCTTGCTCGTCGTCTTTTCCGCCATAGTGCCAAAGGGCTCCCGAGTTCGGATTGGGTGTACCTTGCGTGTTGATTTCGCCGAGTTCGGGGCTGATGTCCCCCGTGCCGCGGACGTTGATGCGGTAGAAATGCCCGACCCCCTCTCCGTGCTCTGGGTCTTCGCCGACTCCCAACAAGATCGAATCTTTGTAAAAAACGGGAGTGCCGATAATATTGTTTCGGGTGCTCGCACTTCCCAGATCCCAGCGAGCGATTTTCGGGTTCAGATCAAATTCCCAAACGTATTCTCCAGACTCGGCCTTGAAGCAATACAATCGGCCATTACCACCAGGGAAGAACACCAACGCCTCGCCATCAACGACAGCCAATGCGGGACTGCTCCATTGACCATGCAGCACTTTATCGCCTGGGTTGTTTTGTTCCCAAACTAATTTACCCGTATGTTTATTGACCGCGATGAACGAAGGAGCGTTGGGACTTGGAAGTTCAAGATGAGCCTCATCGACCCCGTTACTTGTGACGAGGAACACCAGGTCACCGTGGATCAGCGGAGAACTTGTGGCCAAGTTATGGGGAAATACGCCTAATTCTTCGATCATATCTAGTGACCAGATGATGTCGGCATCTTGCTGTTCCGTATCGACCTCGCTTGTATAGCTGCCGTCATTGCTGCCGTCGTAAAAGCCCTCGGTGTCAACGCACATCAACTCGCAGCGATTGGTAACGACGTACAAGCGATTCCCCTCGACGACGCACGATGAACAGATACCTTGCTCTGGCCAATCTTGTACCTGCCCGATTGGTAATTTCTCACGGGTGAGTTGCCACAGAAATTCGCCGTCGGACTCGCGGAAACACAACAAGATTCCCCGGTCCCCCTTATGCTGAGGCCGATATTCGGCGCCGTTATTGGTGCCAACGAAAACTTTACCGCCAGCGACGACTGGATTGCCGTAGGTCTGGGTGCCCAGTTGTTTCCACCATGAGACATTGATGTTTTTCCTCAGATCGAACTCAAGGTTCAGGCCGGTGGCTTGCGAAGCCATGTTCCGATGCGTCGATCCTCCCCACATGTTCCAATCTCCGGTGATGACCGGATCGTTCGATGTTTCGGCACGTCCGCTGGCTGGATTGGCCGGGCTTGTTGGCGCCGCGTTCGCTTGTTCTACTGATGGCAGATCGTTTTGGTTAACCTTAGTGGTTTCCGTATCGGTTTTCGCTTGTTCCGATCCCTCAGATTTTTCGGCTGGCGGATTTACGGTATTCACGTCCGCATCGTCGCTCGCATCATTTTTCTCGGCGACTTCGGGAACCCTGACGACTCGGTCATCGCCGGTATCAACCCGAGGAGTTCCGGCGGAAGGATTCCCGCTGGGCGCTATGGACTTTGCGGGAGTCGGTGGCGTTGAATCGCATCCGGCCGCCAACATCAGAAAGGCGGCGACCATCGGCACGAGATGCAGAATTTTGGGAGTACCGTATTGCATGAGGTTCATTCCTATTATCGCTTAGTTTTGCTGAGTCTCAATTCGTTTGACTTAAATTACGGAAAGTCCGCGGTTTCGGATCATTGATGGCGAAGTCATCCGCAGTAGATGGCTTTCGGAGAATTTGGCACACCTTGTCTCGAGTTTTTAGCCCCAAGTATTGCCACGGTCTTGAAGTTTTTTACAACTACGATCCATGCGGGATCTGTTTTCTGGCTTATTCTTGTGTTAAACACTCACACTTAAACCAATCTCTCCATCGTGAAATTAACGATCGCGCCGTGTCGATCGACTCAAGTGCATTATGTCAAATTCGCACCAGTTCGCGGTTCCATGACAAGACGCCAACATAGTGAACGTTTTTTTTGTTCGGCTATTTTGATTACGAACCACTGCCGCACAACGTTCGAGCTCAATCGTGAAACGTGACTCGGACATTGTCAAAGGCGCAATCGTTGGTAGCGTAAACGTACAAGCCTGGACTCCCCGTTTCATTTGGATTTGGATCGACATGCTCTAAGGTCCATTCCGACGGCTCATCGTCGCCGACCTTCCAAGCTTTGCCGAAAAGGCGAGCCTTCCCACCCTGGACTTTGACTGTGAACTTCAACGTATACCACTGATTGCCAGTGACCTCGAACTTCACCTCTTTAGCGTTGTGCAAGTGGGCTTGCCAGCTTTGCACCTCGACTTTGTTGTAATTGCCCTTGATCAAAAATGTGTAGCGGTTGGCGATCACACCGATATTCGGTAACGTCCGGCCCTTCGGCGTCATGTGGACATCAGCTTCGATCGTGTAATTTTTCATGGTGGGCGAACCGAAGAAGATCACATGGCTGGGTCGTCCCTTGGCCGAGCCGATGCCGGCCAGCCCCAAAGCTGTATTGCCATCGAAATCCACCGGTTTCGCCTTGGCAAACGCCCGCAGCCAGGTCGGCGGAGTTTGCGTTCCCTTCAAGTCGTCGAAGTTCCAATACCATTCCTTGGTGCCATTGAAAACGCGAATCCGGGCAACGGCTTCGAGATTTTCGTATTTGGCGGAAACGGTACCCGCCACGTCGTGATCGAGGACCGGTGTTGATACCGTAGAACCGCTCGTCTTCAGTTCGGACAGCTCAGGCGATAAGGTCAATTCTGGGTCAACAACCTTGATAAGGTGTCCCAACGGATCAAAGCAATACAACTTGTAGGTTTGCGGACGCTCCGCTGAGATAACTGTTTCGTAAGGTCGCAACTGAATCATAGCGACTTCGTCGCTGGGCGAAGCTTCAGCGGGCATCTCCGGGATCGGATCAACTTCGGACGGTGTTCCCGTGCCGAGACAAATCGTGCGATCTCGGGTCACCAAAATGCAGCGGCCCTTGGAGATTGCGAAGGAAGCAAAAATCTCGTCGTCTCCGTTTCCTTTTACGGCCGGCAAGCGAACATGGGACAGGACCTCGCATTTTTCCCTTGATGGCTTGAGGATCCAAACATTGCCGTTAACCTCTGTTTGGTAAAGCTTGCCGTCGGCCCACACGGGCGATCCCTTGCCGATCGTCCCGCAGTTGTGGATCCACAACTCCTCGCCCGTGTCGGCATCGAGCGCGAACAGATTGCCGGTGTCGCTCATCACGTACAGAATTCCGTCGTGATAAAGTGGAGAGGCATAGTCTGCCTTAATGCCGTCCTTGCGCCAGATCGTTGCTGAGTTGATGTCGGTCATCGCCTTCGACAAGTCGATGCAACGGACGCTGCCGAACTCGGGCGAGTCGACATTGTCTTGGCCATGCGCGACAAAGAGACGATTTCCCGCGACAACCGGCGAAGCATTGATCGCAGATTTGGACATCAGGAACCCCCACAACCGTTTTCCAGTGCGCGGATTCATCGCGTAGATGCCACCGTCGCCATTGCCGCCGATCATGATGCGTTGACCGTTGACGACGGTGATCACCGGGATCGAATAGTTTGTCCCTTCTGGAGCGACCCCCGGAGCGGTTACCCATTGCAAATCGCCCGTCCGTTTGTCAAACGCATAGTAGTAGTGCATGGGGCCGGGTCCACGACTCGCCCCCCAATTAGCCGCTAGAAAACTGATGATGACCAAATCCTCATCGACGACCGGATTCTGAATACGGCCACCGTAACCCAGTATTTCGCCAAATTCCTCGACCAATGATCGCTCCCATAGAATTTTGCCGTCGCGATCGTAGCACCGGAATATCCCGGAGACCGTGTGCAAGTAAACATTGCCTGTTTCGGGATCACCGCACATCGAAGCCCAACCCACTCGGGCCGTGGCGATATCAGTCTGGAACACATTAAAACGGTGACGCCACAGAACCTCTCCGGTATTCAAGTCCCAGCAGACAACCTGTTCGCCAGCGTTGATTTTTTCGATGGGGTCGAGGACGTCCTCGGGGGTCCGGCAATCGAGATAAACGCGATCACCCAAGATCACCGGAGTAGCCCGCCCGCCCGTCGGTGCCTGCCATAAAATATTTTTGCCATCAAGCGACCAGTCAGAAATGAGTCCCCGCTCTCGCGAAATGCCATTCTGCTCAGGACCTCGCCAACTGGGCCAATCTTGTGCCCGTGCATCGCCCAGGAGTAAACAGAGTAAACAGCCCAGCATTATCCTGTTTTTCCACGTCATGCGTTTGCCTTCGTCGCTAAACTGCGTTTTACTGCGCATCGAAAAACCATCCTCCCACCGCAGTCGATTGTAGCGAATTGTCTCGGTTGCGTCAGCGACCCCTGAAAGGTCAGTGCCACGCCGATTTAGATTTCGTTGAAAAATCTCGCCGACGAAGGTCCCCGCCTGCTCGATGCCTGTCCTGCGGTGACCATACGGTCATCGCCATTCGGCCGGATCGACGCGATAGATCATCGTCAACAGCCGATACAAATCCGGATGAATCGCCCGCAGGTCACGCGGCATTTCGAAAAATGTTTCACTAGCCACTGCAAAATATTCGGCTCGGCTCGTCGCTGCGTAAGGATCCAAGAAGGTTTCCTTGCCCGCTTCGATATCGGACCGCAGTTGGCGCAAACCGGCTTGCGACACCCGTTCCCACTGCTCTTGAGTGGTCCGATCGGGAAACCAGGGTTGCCCGCTCATCGATCCATTCAACCCGTCGATGTGGTGGGCTAATTCGTGGACAACTAGATTCTGGTGTTCTGCGAGTCCCTCCATCAGGTCCTCCCAAGCGAGGACAATGGGCCCACGCGCCCAAGCCTCACCACTACGCCACTCGTACCACTCGAGTAAGCCATCATTGGCCTTGCGGCGGAACTGGCGAGGATACAACAGGATGGTTGTGATCTCTTCAAAGCAGTAGTCTTCCACCCCCGTCAGCATCAAGGCGGCCTGTGCCGCGATCAAAAATTTCATCTCGTCATTGACCGTCAAACCGTTGCATCCCTCCCAACGCTTTTCAGCGATGAAGATCTGCATGTTGCGTGCGAGCTTGGTTTGGATCTCTCGCGGCCAACCGGCGTACCAGGTTACGGTTTCAGGCAGCCATTCTTCCCAAAAAGCCGGAGGCTGCTGGGCCAAGAGCGCCCGCCGGCGGCGCACGGTAAGCCAATGATGGAACAAGCCAAACATAGACGGCGTTTAAACACAGATCGATTCCCGCACGGCTTCACGCACCGACAATCAGCCGAACGGGAATTTGTGACTTGGGAGTCTCGCTACTCGGAGAGACTCTTCCTTTGATGACCCACCGCTGGGAACCGACTTCCATGGCGCCTTCCGTAATCCGACCGCGGCGACGGCATTATACCTGGTGACGTAGCCCAAAGTTTTGAGGCAGTCTCGACGCTCTATCGGTATATCTTTTCGGGATTGCGCCGGCGAAGGCTGGGAAACCCTGACGGCTAGAGAGACTTTTCAGTTGAAAATTTGCGGCGTTTAACCGTTATTCCAGACGAAACGGTTGTGCGGGCCGATCCGATTTTTCTGAGTATTTGTACCGGCTTTTTCGAAAATTTCGATTGGAAGGGAAAAATGGAATCTCTACCTCCTGGGGCCAAGGCAAAGACCCAGGAAAAATCGCCGCCAACAGCTTTTCATCGAAAAAAAAGGATCGGGTTATGCGAGTCTATACCCACATCGTGTTTATGACGATAGCGTTGATTTCTAACATAGCCTTCGGCCAAATTAGAGATTCGAGAGATGATTCCGATTGGCTCCGCGGATCGAAGCCGGTAATTAAATTGTCTGATTCGCCAACGGCAGTTACGAGTCGACCGGCAAGTGCTCCCACAAGCATCGACCCCGTTACGACACAAACCGTTGACCACTCCCTGCAATCGTCCATCAGCGGTTCCAGCGGATTCTGCGGTGATTGCGACGGGGGTAGTTGCGGAACGGTCGGTTGTCGAGCCGGCCTGGGCTCACGTTTGTATGCTGGCCGCGGCGTTCGCAACTGGATCGTGCGCAGCGAAGAAGGTTTCGACTGCTTCATCAGCCCGATCACCAACCCGGTCTATTTCGAAGATCCTCGTCTGATGACTGAGGCGCGTGGCATCTTTTTGCAGCACCGCGCCCCGATCACGGTTGGGGGGGGCGATGTCCAGTTGTACGCGTTGCAATTGCGAGCCAGACTCAGTGAGAACGTGGCCTTCATCGCGACGAAGGACGGATACATTCGCTCGACCAATCCCACGATCGGTAACGGTTGGGCCGACACCGCCGCAGGTTTGAAATTTGCACTGTTTCGTGACGTGGCGCGTCAACGGATGGTAACCGGTGGATTTACCTTCGAATTGCCGACTGGTGAGTCCGACGCGCTGCAAGGGAACGGGTCGGGGAACTTGAATTTGTTTCTCTCCAGCGGTGCTCGAATTCTCAATGGCGTGAATTGGATCGGCGCCAGCGGCGTTCGCGCTCCCATGGACCGAGTCGACGAAAGCACTGTGATTTACTCATCGCAGCACCTGAGCAAAAATATCGGTCCGCGGACGTGGCTGCTGACCGAGTTCAATGTGCAAAACTGGACCCGTTCCGGTGGTGGCGGAATTCCCGGTATCGAGGGTGGGGACCTGTTTAATTTCGGGTCAACCGGCGTCACCGGCAATACGATCGTGACCAACGCCTTCGGTCTGAAGTTCAAACCGCGGCAACAATCGGAAATCGGTGTGGCTTTCGAATACCCATTGACCGAACGTCGCGATATCATCGACAACCGCATCAACGTGAACTGGATTTGGCGGTACTAAGTTCGAACGCTCGCGGATTCTGACCGGCGGTTTGTCTCCCACGTTCTCGGTCGCCGGAAAACACGGGCAAGGCTTGAGGAGCGGCTGATGATCCCGGCCAGCGGCGAAAACAGACAGGAATGGACAGCGAGACGGCCAAGAAGAGGCGAAGTTTTCCGGCGGAGTCAATCGATTTCCCAGTTCGCGCGAACATTCGGATCTTGATCACGATTGTACCAATTGTCATCCTCGATAGGGGGGCACTCGATTTCCCAGTTCGCGTGAACATTCGGATAAAAACCATCGTGCAACGTTGCTTGAAACCCGCGTTAAGTTTTGTTCACCAAACTGTCAACAAGCTCGTCCACAGCGGCGGGCTTTTTTTTCAGTCAGCAGCTAACCCCCAAACTGTCACCCGTTGGGCTTTAGTCGGCCGTTCTCGAGACAATCTGACCCTAGCGGGTTCGGGCGATCTGTTTGGGGACGACGGCTAGGCCCTTCGCCGCACTGATGGATTCAAGTTCGAATTCTAGATAGACTCAAGGGTTTCGCCGTAGGGGATATCCCCCGTCCCGCACCCACGACAGTTTTTAAGAAGGCAGAGCATGTCCCACAGGTTGTCAAGCTATCATCGCGGTCAATCGTATCTTGTTGTCACGCAATCGTCGGCAGTCTCCTGCGTAGGAAGGGATAAAGTCGTTCCAGAGACGTGGGCGCGCGATCAATGGCGAAGACTAGCGGCACATTTCTTCTCTCCTGCAGTTCTTCTTGGCCTAATCCCGATTTTTTGGGTCCCAACGGCCTGCGGCCAAACGGCTCAACACGAGGATTTTTATGTGGTGGCCTATAACGTAGAAAATCTTTTCGATCTCGATGGAATCTCCCTGTTCGACGACTACCGCGCGGAAAAGTACGGCCCGAAGCACTTATTGAGAAAGTTGCAGAATTTGGCCAGCTTGCTGAAAACCGTCAACGGCGGAAAAGGCCCCGACATCATCCTCTTCCAAGAAATCGAGGCCGACCAGACGCCGAAATCTGGGCCTTTCGACTATCGCGGCTTTCTCAAAAAGTACGCTTTGACGAGTCTCGAACAAATGCTGACATCGAAAACGCTCTCCGATGAAATCAAGGACTTGCCAGCCGAGGCGTGGTTGCTCAAGGCGCTGTCTGACTCGGGGCTGGGGGAGTTCAATGTGGCGGTCGCGGAATTTCGGCCCGATCCCACACGGACTGTCGCACACGTCAACGCAACGTTTTCGAAATTTCCCATCGTCGAAACTCGGACACACCAAAGCAACGGGGCGCGAGGAGCCTTGGAGGTCGTCCACAAAATTGACGGCCATCGACTGCACACATTTAACAATCACTGGAAATCGGGAGCGACTGACCCCGAATCCGAGAAAATTCGTCTGGGTAATGCCCAGGTCGTGCGCGATCGTTTGGCAAGTATACTCACCGAAAATCCGGCCGCCGACATCATTTTGGGAGGTGACTTCAATTCGCAATACAACCAGAGCCAAGCCGTCCCTGCTCTGACAAAAACGGCGCTCAACGACATTTTAGGATCGCGCGGCGATGAGGCCGCGATGGTGTCGGACCAAGAAATCGTACTCTACAACCTGTGGTATGAGTTACCCGTCGAGCAACGTGGTAGCGATGTCTACCGCGACCAATGGGGTACATTGATGCAATTGATCATTTCCCGTGGCCTCTACAACCAGCATGGTATCCAATACCACGACAACAGTTTTGGCGTCTTGGCCGTCGAGGGACTTAATGCCCAGCGCGGCACTGGGATGCCGATCCGCTGGGTCTTTGGCGAGGACGATGGCGGAGGATTTTCCGACCATTTGCCGATTTACGCTCGGTTTCATGTGGTCAACGTCAATGCACCTCGTCGGTACATCGAAATCCAATCGCCCGGCAACGAAGCGACGGGGACTGCCAAACTTCGCTGGGTCGACTACAAGGCCGCACTGAAGGTCGAACATCCGTCAGTTCACGATTTGGCTGGCGACAATGAGATCAAAGACTTTAGTAAATTGGGCCATATTTTTCGTGTCAAAGGAAAAGTTTCCGGCGAAAAGCCGCTGCGGATTCGCATTTTCGAGGACGACTACAACCTCTGGGCTTTCGACGTCGAAATGCGGCGGGCGATTTACGCCAAATTGACGGTTGGAGCGGAATTCGACATCATCGCCGAACTGGGAATCCATGAGGGCCAATGGCAATTCGTGATTCGCGACTTGGCATGGCTGGCTCCGGCCGATGCGAGCGCGCAATCGACAGACCAAATGAACCGGTAGCCGATTGCTGCTCAGCCGCCAAACAAACGGCGGGCGACCTCCAAACCCGATAGAGCCACGGTCAGCAACAGCAGTCGATAAATCCAAACGGCGATGTTCGGGACTCGCCGCACGAGCCATACAGCGACGAACGCCCCGGCCGTTTGGAAGAGGGCTAAGGTCAGTCCCAATTGGTAATGGATTTGATTTTGCCAAGCAAAAATAATGAGCGATGGAACGGACAGCGCCGCCGTTATCGTCAACTTGATCGCGTTGGCATCTTTCAAACTGTACCGCGCCGCCAACACCAGCCCGGCCAGAAGAAAAATCCCCACGCCGGCCTGGATGAAGCCACCGTAGAATCCGATAGCGGTGAATACGGCGATGCTGGTTGGGCTGCGCATTCGCTGAGGATCCTGCACCGAATCCTTGAGCCACCGAGTCGGATTGATCAACAACACTAGGAACATCACGAACATCAAAATCGCAATTGCGGCCAACATCACTTGCTCATTGGCGCGAACGGCCACGCTAGCGCCGAGGATTGCGCCGGCAATTGCTGGAATCACGACCCATTGCGAGGCATTGAAAACGGATTTCTTCTCGCGCCACATGGCTGTCGCAGCGGCAAAACTTTGCATAAACGCGCCGATGCGATTGGTGCCGTTGGCCAAGGTCGGGGGAAGCCCGCATACGAAAATCAACACGGGCAGGGTCACCAGCGATCCACTGCCGGCAAGCGTATTGACGATTCCCGTCAACAAACCCACCGCAGCCAAAATCAACCAGTCGGTGGCGGTGAGCGATTCAAGCAACGGAGCGACCTCAGCTAAGATTTTGTGTGCGACGATTTCGTCGACTCGAAATCGCCCAGCCTTCCCTACCCGCCACGTCCGCTCGAGCCGCGTATCTGGACACCATTTCCAGGCGACCGATGCCGTTTATCGCGTTGAAAGAATCGTTGCGTCATTGCCGCTCCTTCCTTCGCTGATCTCGAACCCCAAAAGGATGATGGAATCAGGTTGGCATGAACAGGAGTACTTGGACCGGCAGCGATCACACACCGAGACAGTACCGCTCATTCCGAAAACAAAGCGCGGAGCGTGATCCGTGACCAAGTCTCGAAAGCGTCGATGTCCGCCAAAATCTCCGACACGGGGAGGAAGCCGCCCAGTGCAATCCCGCTTTCCCGCGACTCGATTTTCGGAGACTCCAGGTCGAACAAATGGACGATGCCTAGATGGACGCGGCCAACCGGGGTTTCATCATCGTTAATCAGTCCCACAATTTGCTCCGTAAACGGAGAGCCGACGGAAATTTCCTCCGCCAGCTCGCGCTGCAATCCCTCCCGATACGCGGCGCTGCCCTCACCGTCCATTCTCGAGATGTGGCCGCCGACTCCGATACTCTTCAATGAATGGAGTCGAGTCTCGCCACCCTTGCCCCTCGTGTACTGAAAAATACTTGTTTTGCCCCGCTCATCCCGATGGCGGAAAACGCAATACGGGATCAGTTGTTTGAACGAAGGATCCTGTTCCATTTCATCCCGCGGCAGATAACGAACCTGGCTCGGCTCGAGCAATTTCTCGAGATAATCGTCGACACCATAGTGGAAGCCTTGGAAATACCCCAAGGATCGAAATAATGCCGTAGGAACAACCAGGACGTGTTCGACTTGAGTCAGCACCATCGTCAACTCCCTTTACGAGACATCAATGAGCTTTTCCCTAATTTTAACTGCTGGTCGCCGACGTCATCAACCAGCCTGGTGGCGAAATCATTTTTTGTTGAATTTCGGGAGCGCTGGGTTAGAGTCGTGGCTACAAAAAAAAACCTGCGCCTACGGAAAAGTTGTTCACGACAATTGGTCGCACATTCAGCAACACCATTGACGCAAGTGAGCTTCGCCCTTAACGTAGCTTCCGCAAACGTTGTCGATTACTCTTGTTTTGGTGGTGATCGGCCTTTTTTTTCGGCATACGAATTGCGGGAAAACACCCCGACCGATCATGGCTTCTTTTTTTTGTTGACCTGTCGGCCGAATCGAGGCGTGCCACAACCAACGCTGATGGATATTGTCAAAATCAACTCCGAGCGGCTACGCCGTCGCACCTTTGCGATCATCTCCCATCCCGACGCGGGCAAAACGACGCTGACCGAAAAATTGCTGTTGTATGGTGGGTCAATCGAAGTTGCCGGAGCCGTACGCGGCCGCAAATCTCAGCGAGCGGTGAAATCCGATTGGATGGAGCTGGAAAAGCAGCGGGGGATCTCGGTGAGTTCCACCGTATTGACATTTGAATACGCGGGCAAGCAATTCAATTTGCTGGACACGCCTGGCCACCATGATTTCAGCGAAGACACCTATCGGACCTTGATGGCCGCCGATGTGGCCGTCATGGTGATCGATGCGGCCAAAGGAATCGAAACTCAAACTGAAAAGCTGTTCCGGGTCTGCGCGGCCCGCAAAATCCCCGTCGTCACTTTTGTCAACAAGATCGATCGCCCCGGTCCGGTTCCCTTGGAAATCGTCGCTGGCATCGAGAAAGAGTTTTCCATCGAGGCCATCCCGGTGAATTGGCCAGTCAGCAGTCCGTTGAGCTTCATCGGCATCGTCGACTTGGCCGCGCGGCAGCTCCATCAATTTTTAGACCGCTCGGGCGACATCCGCGGCGAGACGGCAATTCGAGATTGGCCAACATTTGCCCAGCAACCGCAGGCCTACGACGACCAACCGCTCAACCAGCGGGCGATCCAAACGGCAGCCGAGGAAATCGATTTGCTCGATCTGGCCGGGCATCAGCTCCAGCGCGATTTATTCCTCCGGGGCAAACAAACACCCGTATTTTTTGGGAGTGCGTTGACGAATTACGGTATCGAGCTGTTCCTCAAGGGCTTCATCGACATCTGCCCGCCACCGGGCGAAAATCCCGAGTTGCTGAGCATCGAACAGCGAGAACATGCGGATTTCGCCGGCTTTGTGTTCAAGATTCAGGCGAATCTCGATCCGCAGCACCGCGATCGGGTGGCTTTTGTGCGGATTTGCACTGGCCGATTCGAACGCGATATGGATGTGGTCGTGGCCCGCTCGGGGAACCGTGTCCGCTTGCCACGAGCCCTAAAGATTTTCGGACGCGAACGTCAGACAATGGACGAAGCCTATCCAGGTGACATCATCGGCGTGGTCTGCCCTGGTGAAATCCGACTGGGTGACACGCTGTATCAAGGGAACCCGATCGAATTTCAAGGCGTTCCGCAATTTTCCCCGGAAGTCTTTGCGAGGGTCACCTGCCCCGATACGTCGCGGCGGAAACAATTCGATCGCGGCATTCAGCAATTGGTCGAGGAAGGAGCCATTCAGATGTTCCGCAGCGTGGGGCGCGTGAAGGAAACGATTTTGGCGGCAGTCGGCGAGTTGCAATTCGATGTCGTCCAATTTCGACTCGAATCGGAATATAACGCCCCATCGCGCATCGAATGGCTTCCTTATAAAATCGCCCGCTGGTGGCGCGGCAAAAATGGCGGCGATACGCCCCCCAAGACCCCCTACAGCGCCCGCTTGGTGGTCGACGGCTACGGTAGCCCCGCGGTGTTGATGCAGACGCAGTGGGACTTAAAAACCCTGTTGGCCGATAACCCCGACTACGAATTTTCAGAAATTCAGGAATCTCGGGCACTCATGGAACGGTGACCGTTACCCGCTCGATCCTGCCAAACTGATACGGCTCCGACAATCTTTCCTTTTCGCTGACGCTAATTAATGATTAGAATGATGGGCGTATGAGCGTCCATCGGCGGGGAGATTTCAGAAACGAATTTCGATGCCCGGCGCCAGGGGGGGGGAAGATGAAACGGTACCGCTGCCACAACTCGCAGGGATTCACCTTACTGGAACTCTTGGTCGTCATCGCCATCATTGGCATCTTGGTGGGGCTGCTGTTGCCGGCCGTTCAATCGGTTCGAGAAAGCGGGCGGCGCACGCAATGCCTGAACCACGTCAAGCAAATTTCTCTGGCGATGCTCGCTTGGGAAGATGCCAACAAATCACTGCCGCCAGGTTTCACATTCCCTCAGCAAGCGATGTGGTCGGCCTACATTCTTCCCCACCTGGAGCAAACCAACCTCTATCAAACCCTCAATCTGAACGGTCCATGGGCTTACGTCATCAACGCCAATGCATCAGCTTGCGCAACGTTTATCCCGGTTTATCAATGTCCATCGTCGAGCATTCCTCAGCACGTTCCAGACGCTCAGGGAATTGATCAGCGGGTCCCATCGTCCTATTTGGCATGCGCCAGTGGCACCAATGATCGCGAGTCAGGTTCTCGACCTTTCGTGGGCGAGGTGGCGGGGAGCGACGGGCTGTTCATGATGAACCGGCGTATCAAGTTGCGTGAAATTCTCGACGGTCAATCGCAGACCGTTTTGGTAGGCGAATCGCTGTTCGCGTTCGAGCATGAAGGGATCGACTTTTCGGGAAACCCGCAAGTCGTCGATCATTGGTACATCGGTTCGGCCGAACTCGACCTGTCCGTGCCCTCGACGGAAGCCTCCGAGTGCCTGGGTACGACCGCCTGCCGTGTGAACGCCTTCAAAGATTCGGCGTCGCCCATCAACCATCTGGAACTCGGCTTCAGTAGCCGACATCCGGGTGGTGCGGTGATCGGATTCGCTGATGGACATCTTTCGTTCACGGCCGAACAGATTGATTTGGCCATTTGGCGCGGATTGGGAACTCGGGATCAGCGTGAGGTGGTCGGCGATTTTTGACCGGTTCGCCCGCAAGTCTCGGCGACGGCCCTCCCCCCGACCTCGCTGCGTTCGGCCACGTTCCTCTCGAGTGGCTTATCTCTTCGTTGGCGAGCATGTTCGATGTGGAAATTCCAACCCCTGAAAAATGGCAAGTATTCAGCGGGCTAAATAACCCACGAACGTGTCGCAACCTTCCCGCTTGCCGCCGTCGCCGGGCTGTGGTCAAGCTCCAATTTTGGTTGTGCCCCAGTCTGGCGACGGTTGGCAACCTAACTTGACGGAAATGTTTCGAAACTGATACCAACCCCGCGGCAGGGGGCGTATCCTTGAATTGTTCCACTCACCGCATACGAGAGTCGGCCGACGAAAGCCGGAAAGGTTAAGAATTTCCGATCGCCTTGTCGTATCTCCAGGTTCGCGATAGCTTGATGCGATTGCCCATCGTGTAAATCGCTCATTGCAAGCGCCCCCAATGATTCTCGACGATATTTCATGGTCTTTTTTGGCTGGTTTGATCGGCTTGGGGTTCGCCGTTGGCATCATGACCGGGATTTTTGGAGTTGGCGGTGCTTTTTTGCTGGTCCCATTTTTGATCAGCTTGTTTCGAGTTGAGCCATCCTTGGCGATCGGCACAACCATGGCATTGTCGCTGGTCACGGGCGCCTACGGGTTTGTCGGGCACCTGCGGCTGCGGAACGTCGAGCCGATTTCGATGGCCACACTAGGGATCACCTCTGCCGCGGCGACGGTCGCGGGTAAGTTGTTGCAGAACTTGTTGAAGCAGGTGACTGGTGCTGCTTTCGATTTTTCGATGAAAATTTTACTGGTGCTGATCCTCGTTCCAATGGCGGCGTTGACATGGATCACGGCGAAACAAGACGTCAAACCATTCTTGAATCACCGCTGGCTCAAAATTCCGCCGCTGATTCACCTGCATCGGGCTGCACTGACCGATGTCAGCCTGTCAGCGTTGGTGCTGTGCGGCATCGGCGTGGGCTTGCTCAAAGGGATGACTGCGATCGGAGCCGGGATTGTGATCGTGCCGATCCTGATCTGGGTCGTCGGCTTGCCGCCGCTGATGGCCGTCGGGACGAGTTTAGGGGCGATCATCATCAGCTCGATCGCTGGCGTGATCGCTTATTCCGTCGCGGGTGAAATCGAGTGGCGATACGTTGCGGCATTACTCGTCGGCGGATTGGCTGGCACGTCCGTAGGGTTATCGATCGTGCGGCGATTGAATAACGCGAGCGTCAAACGATACTTCCCACTGATCCTGATTTTGGTAGCCATCATGATGCTGGTGGAGTTGGTGCGAGCTTCCTAGGTTTCTCGCATTCCACGAACAGCGAATCGGGCTTGAACACCCGGCCTTGGCAGGCGTCCAAATTGAATGTTCCGAAGTCGGCGATGCGGCTGTCGATCGCCGAGCAACATTCGAATTGGACGAAACCGATCGATTCGCAAAGTTGCCGCAACGAATATCGGTCATACATCCAGCGGTGAATCTCGCCGTTTTTGCGGAAAATCGCTTCATCGAAGGTCCGGAGAACCTGCTTCCCCATCAGCCACTTGATCAATCGTCGGCACACTCGCTCTCGCCAACGACTTGAACCTGCGGTCTGTGCGACCATCGTCCTGGGCGTGGTGGCTGATTCGACTTGTTTGTTTTGGCGACAGTAATCCAGCTCGGCACCGATCCGCGAGCGGACGAATTTTTCGCGGTCCGGTTGCAATTCGGCCATGTAGCGCCCCATCATGCCGCCGGACTGTTGTCGAACCATTTGATCGAGGAGTTCAAGCTTGATCCAAGCGTACCGCGATTCAGCCTCCGCCTCGCGATCCCACGCCTTCCGGTGCAAGTTCAGATACAGTTTCGCAATTCGCTCGAGGTCGGGCACGACGATCCGCAAGATTCCCCCGGGTTTCAACACGCGAAAACACTCCTCGACCAATCGGCGACCATCGTCGGGAGCGAAATGCTCGAGGACGTGCGAATGATAAACGGCGTCGAACGTGTTGTCGGCAAAGGGCAAACCCTGCGACACGTCGCAAGGGATCACTAGTGGGTCGTTCGCCACCAAATCGAGATTCAGCCAATCCGCGTGAAACCGCCGACCGCAGCCGATATTCAAGCGAGCCACGGCTCCGGAATTCGGCCGGGACAGCGCGCGAGTGCGATCGAAATGCGCCAAGTGGTTCATGGCTTCACCGCGATCCGTCCCGTGTAATCGATTCGACAAAGAAACAAACTTAGGCGATGCTCCGCGACGTACTCGTCGATCGCCTCGCGACAACCCCGCCAATGGCCATAATCGTCGACAATCAAAATCCCGCCGCTGACCAGGCGGGGATACAGGATCTCCATCTCGCACCGCGTGGATCGATACCAATCCGTATCGAGTCGCAACAGGGCGATGCGGTCGGGAGCTCGCCGAGTGAGCGTCTCCTCGACCGGCCCGACAACGTATTCGATTTGCTCTGCCGGAAAACCTGACAATTCGAGATGTCGCTGCACCTCGGACAGGCCGCTGACACACCAGACCCCTTGGGGATCGTCCCGGCGATCGGAGGCCAGCAAGGCGTCAGCTTCGTTTCCGCGAAAATCGACATCGTGTTCGGTGGGGGGGGACATGCCCTCGAACGTATCGTACAGCCAAAGTTTTCGTCGCACGTTCGACGTTTTGAGTAACGTTTTCGCGGCGGCAAACATGCTGCCACCACGCCAAACACCACATTCAACAACATCACCATCAATGCGGTTTCGCTCAAGGTGCTCGATCGCGCGAATCAAGGCGATCAATCGTTCCGGAGACGTCATCGTGGTCGTGCGCGTAGCACTGATTAATTCTCGTTCGAACGGAGTCGCGTCGGGATAGCTCTGGCTCAAATCGGCGTCGAGATCGACCGGATTCGATTTACCCGTCGAGCGTTTTCGAAAAAGCTTGGGCATCATGCGTGAAAGACCTGCGGCAAGGCTGTGTAATTGACGGGCATGTTTGGTAGAGCTGCCAAGGCAAAACAGTCGCCGATAGCGTCCATGCCGACGTATCGAAGCTTCCTGAGAGCGACGGAGATCGCAAGCGTCTGGCCGCTCGACAATTCCGGATCAACCGAAGTTTCGCCCCTGCATCCCTGATTCGATCGGCGCATGCTACCGGTACCGTCCCTAGATCTTGGCCCATATCGCAGTAGTACGTTAGCAAATTTCAAGAATTCGGTAAACGCAAAAGTGGACTTTTTGCGGGATGCAAGCACTTTTCGCCACCTTGCGTTCGCACGTTTTTTGCGAGGCGGTTCGGCAAAGTAAAAATAGCGAGATTTTCGCTGGCGGCATAAAAAAAGGCGAATTGCCTAGCTGCACCCCGCTGAAGATATCAGGCGGAACGTAGGAAATTCGCCGAGGGTCGCCAACGATTCGAAGACTTGCGTCGAATCGGCTTACCAAATCCGAATTCGCTCCGATACGGGTTTGAACAATTTGTCCCCTTCCCGAACATCAAAGGCTTCATAGAACGCATCGATATTGGTCACAGGCCCGTTGGCGCGGTATTGTGACGGCGCGTGGGGATCGGTGGCCAAGCGCTTGACCATTTCTGCGTCACGGTATTTGCGCTGCCAAACGCGACTCCAACCGATGAAGAACAATTGATCGCCGGTCCAACCGTCGAGATTTTCGGGCGGTTTCCCTTGGCGGGCCATCTTGTAGGCCTTGTAGGCAATCGCCAATCCGGACAGGTCCGCAATATTTTCGCCCAAGGTAAATGCGCCCTTGACGTTCATGCCCGGCAGCGGTTCGTAGGCGTCGTATTGAGCAATCAGCCGCTTGGTGAGGTTTTCGAAGGCCGCCCGGTCCTCGTCGGTCCACCAGTTGCGGAGATTGCCGTCGCCATCGTAGCGGCTACCTTGATCGTCGAACGCATGGCTGATTTCATGGCCGATTACCGCGCCGATTCCGCCGTAGTTGAGCGCGTCGGGGGCATCGAGTCCGAAAAACGGCGGCTGTAAAATGGCAGCTGGAAATACGATCTCGTTGAGTGTCGGGTTGTAGTAAGCGTTGACCGTTTGCGGAGTCATCCCCCATTCGGTTCGGTCGACCGGATCATTCAAGCGACTGGACAAACGTTCGCTTTCGAATTTTGCCGAACGAATCACATTGCCGACGAGATCATCGCCAACGACTTGGAGTTTCGAATAGTCCTTCCACTTGTCGGGATAGCCGATTTTTGTGGTGATCTTGCTGAGTTTTTCTTTGGCTCGCTGCTTCGTGGTATCGGTCATCCACGTCAACTCATCGATGCTGGAATCGAAGGCTGCCAGCAAATTTTTGACCAACTCGTTCATCCGGGCCTTCGCCTCGGGTTTGAAGTATTCGGCGACATAGAGTTCGCCAACCGCCTCACCCAGCGCATCGCCGACGAGCGTCACGCTACGTTTCCACCGAGGTTGTTGCTCCGGGATGCCGGCCAGTTGCTTTTCATGGAATTCAAAATGAGCGAGTTCGAATTCTTTGGCCAAAAACGGCGCGAACCGATCGAGAATTCGGAATTGTAGGTAATTCTTCCAAGTCGCCAGATCATGGCTGTCGACAATGGCATCGAGTTTCTCAAAATAGCTGGGGGTGAGGACATTGACCTCTTGCGCCGCGGCCAGTCCGGCCGAGTCGAGCATTTGACGCCAGGGAATTTTCTTGGCCAGATTCGGCAGATCGCTTGTCGCGAATTTGTTATAGGTTTTTTCGGCATCGCGCATTTCGACGCGCGACCACTGGGCCTCGGCCAACTGGCGTTCCAGTTCGAGGATCTTTGCGCCGGGTCGCTGTTCCATTTGCGCGAGTTCGAACAGGCGGTCGACGTAGGTGACCAACGCCGCGCGATCTTTGACGTATTTCTCCTCATCCTTCAAGTAATAATCGCGATCCGGCAGGGTCGTGCCGACGCCGGCGATATTCACTTGATAACGTCGCGGGTTCTTGCGATCGACCCAGACGAACGTCCCCACCGGCGCACGAATGCCCATGGTACCAAGTTCCGCCGCGTGAACCCACAGCTTGTCGACCGAGTCCAACTCTTCAATGCGTTGTAGCATGGCGACGACCGGCGTGATGCCCAGTTGATTTACCAGATTCTCATTCATGATCGACCGATAGAAATCGGCCACCTTTTGGCCAGCCGATCCAGGAGCATGGTCGACCTTCAAGGAATTTTCGATGATTTCCTTGATTCGCTCGCGGGATAGATCATCGAGTTGAATGAACGAGCCGTAATTGGATTTGTCAGCCGGAATCTCAGTCTCTCGCAGCCAGGTTCCATTGACATGCAGAAACAGGTCGTCTTGGATGCGAACTTTTTTGTCGAAGGTGCTGGTGTCAAGCGTTGATTGCGCCGGCGCCGTGGCGGCGGTCACAATCAGAGTCCACAGCGGCACGCATAAAAGCAAATAATATTTCATCGTTGCCTCTTGAATTAAAAACAATCCCCGCGCCCATGTTTTTAAGCCAGTTCACAGACACGTTCCGATAACGCAGACTTTTTCTGAGAAAACTTGCCCGGGTGCCTGGCGGCAACATGCGGCGTTCAACTTACCGAATTATCTGCTTTCAGCGCTGAATTTTGAAGCGGGTGCGCGGTTGCTGCAAAACGCGACGATGCCTGGAGCGAAGGCAATTTACGCTGCATGGGAGGGGTCGTCACACCGCATTCAACAGGGAACACAATCCTTAATTCCACTGAACGTCATACCAGAGCAGCCGGGCAAGACGAAAGCGGCGATTTTGAGACCACTTGCGATTGAACATCGCGTGAGAACAGCCATAATGGTGGCCATTCGCATGGTGGTTTTGGTCCATAGAATGCCGCGGCCACTTGCCTTCCGCAGGGTTGATTACGGGTGCAAATGGAGCCGACCAACCATCGGCTCGATCCTGCGCGGCGGCATTCGGTGGGAAGACGGATCTGCAATCGTTCGCCCAAAACGCTTTCATTCCCTGCAGAATCTTCAGATCAGGAACACGTGCAAACCATGAGTGAACCCATCATCAGCGTCTCCGGATTGCGAGGCATCATCGGACAAAGTTTGACGCCGCTGGTGGCGTCGCGCTACGTGGCTGCATTCGCCAGTCAACTGCCGCCGGGCGGCTGGGTTGTCGTCAGCCGGGATGGGCGAGTCAGCGGTCCGATGTTAGCGGCGACGATCGGCAGCACGTTGCAGGCATCAGGTCTCCATGTCCTCTATGCCGATGTCGCCGCGACGCCGACAACCGGAGTCTTGGTTCGCCACCACAATGCCGTCGGCGGGATCCAAATTTCTGCGAGCCATAACCCCCCCTCTTACAACGGAATCAAGTTGTTTGGTGCCGATGGACGAGTGATTTCCGCCGAGACCGGTCGCCAGGTTGTGGAGGCTTATCGGGCCAACAAATCACGCTTCAGTTCCGTCGATGGGCTTGGCCGCTGGACGGAACTGGCTGACACGACCTCGGCCCATTTGCAGCTGGTCCTCAACACGGTCGATTGCGAACGAATTCGGGAACGCCGTTTCCGGGTCGTTCTCGACAGCAACCACGGTGCTGGTTCCGTTGTGGGGCATGCGCTGCTGGAGCAATTGGGGTGCCAGTTGGAAATCCTCGGCGGTACGCCGGACGGATTATTTTCTCACCCCCCTGAGCCAACTGCTGCCAATTTGCAGGGTGTGGCGGATCAAGCCCGCGGGTTGGAAGCCGACGCGGTATTCTGTCAGGACCCCGATGCCGATCGGTTGGCAGTGATCGATGAGCAAGGGCGTTACATTGGCGAAGAATACACACTTGCGTTGACGCTCGAACATGCTCTGTCGCAAATTTCGGCTGCCAGCGCGACAGTCGTTACCAATTGCTCGTCCAGCCGCATGTCTGCCGATATCGCCCAAAAGTACGGTGCCCGTTATGAAATGAGCGCGGTGGGGGAGGCGAATGTTACAGCAAAGATGATCGAGACCAAGGCCGTTTACGGCGGTGAAGGAAATGGCGGCCCGATCGATCCGCGCGTCGGATACGTGCGCGATAGCTTTGCCGCAATGGCACAAATCCTAGATTTGATGGCGAAGTCCAATCGATCGATTTCCGAATTGGTGGCGGCGCTGCCTAAGTACGAAATCCAGAAAACCGTGCTATCGTTGCGCAACGAACTTGTCCCCGATCTGCTGAACGCGTTGGCCCAGGAATTCGGCGACGCACGCAGCGATCGCCAAGATGGCTTGCGCCTCGATTGGGAAGATCGCTGGCTGTTGGTACGACCAAGCAATACGGAACCAATTGTTCGAGCCATCGCGGAAGCAAAAGATGCCGTAACAGCTGCCCAATTATGCGAACGGACCGCAGCGATCGCTCAGAAACTGATCAGTCAAAAAGGGTTACTTTTGTAGAGGCATCAAATAACTGGCATGATAGAATATCGAGTTTTTCTCGTGGAAAAAACGGCCGACGGCACCATTCAACGTTCCGTACGTCGGCGGCCGCTCGGCAAATTGGCTGCGGGCAATGTTCGTGTCGAAGTCGAATTCTCGGCGCTGAACTACAAGGATGCCCTGGCGGCGACCGGCAATCCGGGAGTAGCTCGCACACTGCCCCTGGTGCCCGGGATCGACGCCGTGGGACGAATTATCGAGGGGGGGGATGAAGCCTTACCCAATGGCTCGCTGGTGATGATAGCCCATCCCGACTTCGGCACCAGTCGCGACGGCGGTTATGCCCGTTACACCGATGTTCCACGCGACTGGTTGTTCGCAGTCCCAACGCCGTTGACGTCGCTGGAGGCGATCACACTGGGCACGGCCGGATTCACGGCCGCGCAGTGCGCGGAAGCGTTGCTCAAGTACGGCACGCAGCCAGACTCCGGCGAGATCGTGGTGACGGGTGCGACGGGGGGCGTCGGCATTTTTGCTGTGATGTATCTGCGGAAGCTCGGTTTTTCGGTGGTTGCGTCTACTGGGAAACTCGAGCGCACGGGCGAACTCGAGCGCTTGGGGGCTGCTCGAGTCGTGTCACGGCAAGAGGTCAGCGACGACAGCCCGCGGCCGCTCCTGTCGGCCCGCTGGGGGGGAGCGGTGGACACGGTCGGCGGCAAAACGCTATCAAGCATTTTGCGAAGCACAAAACCTCATTGCACGGTGACCGCCTGCGGACTCGTCGGAGGTAATGAACTCCACCTGACGGTCTATCCGTTTATCCTGCGCGGCATCTCGCTGGTCGGAATCGATTCGGCTCTGATCGAGCCGATGGTGCGCCGCGAGTTGTGGGCCAAGATGGCGGGGCCTTGGCGTCTCGATAACGTCGAATCGCTGGCGACTGTCATCACCTTGGATGAGTTAACTGACGCAATCCAAACGATCATGCGGGGACAAGTGTTCGGACGTACCGTTGTGAGACTGCTCTAGCACCTTGCCAAGCAAGGACGCAACTCGAAAACGTTGGTTGCAAAACTTCGCGAGGTCGCTTGTGCTGGAAATCGAAACGATCTGCGGCGGCAAAGGTCCAGCACGGTAGCGAAATTTTAACAATCTGCGTGACACCTTTACGAGCACTCGGAAAGTACAAGCTGACTAGATTGTTCACCATGATAGATTTTTAAACCAGTTCTCGAATCGAGGCAGGGCAGATAGGGCCAATTGGCGGCCGATGCCGCGAGTTATCGCCCCACGGCAGGAAAATCACAATTCATGGATTTTTGGAAGAACAAAATTGCGGTGGTCACTGGAGGCTCGAAGGGGCTCGGGCGAGAAATCGCGAGGGCTTTGGCAGCGGCCGGCGCTCGTGTTATTCTCGTGGCTCGCAATGAAGCGGATTTACAGGAAGCAGCCGATGCGATTAGCGCGAGCACGGGGCAGGCGGTCGATTTTCATAGCGCGGATGTGACCGATCCGTCAGCGGCAGCACACGTCATCGAGGCCGTCGTGAATGAATACGGCGGCATCGATGTGCTGGTCAATGTCGTCGGGGCATCGTTGCGTACCAAGTTGGTCGAAACGAGTCCTGAAACATTCCGCCGGCAAATGGCCATCAACTTCGAATCAGCCGTCAACTGTACGCAAGCGGCTCTCAAGGGCTTGATCGCGCGTCGTGGCCGAGTTATCAATGTCGCCAGTCTCGCGGCAAAAACGCCGTGGCCATTGGTCGGCCCTTACGTCACCAGCAAGGCCGCGTTGGCCGCCTACACCAATCAACTCCGTTTCGAAATTCCAGAATTGGGTGGCGTGCTTCTCGTCTGTCCCGGCCCGATTCGGCGGGCCGACAGTGGCGAGCGCTATCGAGAATCCGCAGCCGCCCTCGGTGAGGGAGCTCAAGCGCCCGGCGCTGGCGTGAAGCTCTCTGGGCTCGATCCCGACGAATTAGCTCGCCGCGTCCTCCAAGCCTCCGCAGCAGGAAAGCGCGAGTTGGTCCTGCCTCGAAAAGCCCAATGGCTCTTTTTTGTCGACGCTTTCTCACCGCGACTGGGTGATTGGCTCCGTCGACGCTTCAATCGCCATCGCTGAGAATTCGCTCTGCGGCTTTACTTCCTGAATGCATCGCGCCTTGGATGGAGGCGATATCGAGATAGTCGCCACACACGATGATCGAATCGACCTCGCGAAGGGCTGCCTGCCGTGTACGGACATCGAGGCTCGTTTGGACCGGTAAGGCGTTGTCGACTCGTAGCGTGTCCAAGTGAGTCCACGTGTCAACATCATTGCCGTACCATCGCCGCAGTTGCTGCAATATGTTTTCGCGCAGTTGCGTTTCACAATCTGCCGGCCAACCCGGCCGTACCGTGACCGAAATCAGTGCCCGATTGGGAGGGGCATAGTTTTTCGCGACGACACTGGGAACGCACACAGAATTGATCGGACCGGAATCGTCGCCGTTGAGTACTAGCCATGGTTCGGTGATCGGCGGCTTGCCGGCTGAAAAATAGACCACGATGGTCTGATGGCCACGCGGCGGCGGGGGCTCACCTAGCAAGCGGGCGGCATTCCAAGGGTCGCACGCGATCACCACGCGCCGGGCATCGAATCGCTCGCCAGATTCTAATTCGACGTGGCTTGCAGACACTCGAACCACTCGGGCATTGGTGCGAATCGACCGTTGTGAAAATCCTTCGGCCAACTGCGCGGGAATCGATTCCATGCCGCCGGCCGGGAGGGCAGCTCGGCCGGTCGCAAAGTAACGGAACAGTTCGAGAAATTTGCGGTTCGACGTGGATAGCTCTGATTCGAGAAAAATACCGGAAAAAAATGGGCGGAAAAAATTCTCGATGGCACGGCGGGAAAAACCCAGAGATTCCAGATAAGCCGATGTTGGGGCTTCAGCCACTCTCGCCAGCGAACTGACATCTTGTTGCTTGACTCGTCTCACCAGACGCACCGCCCGCAGTTTATCGCCCAACGTGGCTACCGATGTTAGGGCGCTCGCCAGCGCCTTGCCTGGACAACGAATCGGATCGCAGAGAACGCGGAAGCGGTCCCGATACCGAATCAGCGCTCCGGCATGAAAATAACCTAAATTCAGTCGATCAAGATCCAGCAGGCTGCGAGCCTCGGGATAGGAATCCAGCAGCACCTGAAATCCGCGGTCTAGGGTATACTCGTTGAACCGTTGGGATTTCACCCGTCCGCCGATTAACGAATCTGACTCCAGCACCAAACACGGAACCGACTTCTTCATTAGGATTCGAGCACAACTCAAACCTGCCAGCCCAGCACCGACAATGACGACAGGGCGTTGAAAATCCTTCAGTCCAGACTGATCCGCGGAATCCATGGAAAATCCAATTAACGAAATCGAGAAGAGCGTTTGACGATCATGCTCGAGGACCAATCGCCAAGAATGGTCTCTCGCTCGTCCCAGGATTCGAACACTTGGATGATCGGCTCATGGAGACGGTCGTCTGATTTAATGACACCGAACAGCTGTTGCCTCTCGCCTTCGTCGGTTACCAAAATGGCAGAAAAGCGGTAAACCTGAAGCCAGCCTGGTGGCTGAATTGCGTGAAGCTCAACATCGTCGATTCGAGTCAAAACATGATTTGGCTGATTCGTCGCCAGCCAACGTTTGATTTCGGCTTCAGTGCTTTGATTTTTGACTGCACTGGAAAAAAAATTGCAAAAAGCGGAGAAAATTTTCCACAACACTGTTTAATATGCCAAGCCCAATCAGTAGGAGATGACTTTACAATGGAACAACACTTTCGAGCGGTGGCACTGATCCAATCCGTGAAAGACAACCGTTTATCCTACTTGTTGCATAACCGGCAAAACCCCAACAACTGCCGGGATCCCTGGACATTCGTCATCGGCCAACGATTAGAAACCGAAAGTTTTCGCGAAACGGTGATCCGCGAGGTGGCTTGGCAACTCAACCTCGATCGCAAAACTGATTTTCTGGTTTCGCACATGGCGCAAAGGTGCGTCGAGACCATCGAGCCGTTGCCCGGTAAATGTTACCCGGTACATTTGGCTGTGGCTTTCTTCCCGGTTCACTTCTACCGTAGCCACGTGATTGCCAGATTCGAAAACGAGCCGAATTGGCGTTGGTTCTCCAGTCGAGAAGTCATCGCGGGACGTACCGATCAAGGTGCCCCGATCGATCCAACGGTTGTTCAATGGTTGAAAAGCTGGGAGGTGATTCACCCGTGGGAGTGAGGGACGCCGAGGCACCGAAGTCGCGGTAAATGCCGCGAATATTTGCGTTTGAAACTTGAAATCCTGTGGAAATATTCGGATTACGCCGATATTAATGATATTACCGTGAAATGGCTGCGTGGATTAATTTCATGTAAAAACGAGGATTTCGGATGTGTCACCGCGGTGGGGCTGTGTCCAGTCCACGTCCGTCCAAAACGCTAGATTGGGGGCAACAAAGGCCTGCCGCCGGATTGGCAGCGATCGACCAGCATCGCTTTCGAATGCGAATTTTTGCGAGAATTCTTGTGGTCGTTTCCGCTTGGCTGGCATGGCAGCCCCCTAACCAAGTCAGTGCTCAAGATCTTTCAAATTTCAACTTCGATTCTGGCCGGTTAGCGGCGACCTCACCATTCGAACGACTAAACGCGAAACCGGCCGACTCCTCTCGATCGTTTTTTGGCTTCGACACCCCCCTCATGACTGATCTGTTGGATTTTCAAAACCAACAGTCGGAAAAGCAAACATGGTTGATTGAATCAGGTGGTGATTACCCCGACGGTGGGTTGATCGTCGGCACACAACTTCGCAGTTCCCTGTTAGTCGGAACTACCAATCGCCGCAACCGGTTCTCTTATCTTGGTCGGTTTCCTGCCGATTTTAGTGGTCGGACGGCCACCGATGCACGGTTGCTCCATGGTAATGTGGCATTTGCTGCTCATTATGGATCGCTTTTCCATGGATACTTTGAAACGCTGTTTTCCGACGTCTTCTCCTTTCCGACGTTCAATCAGGGGAGTTTCCAAGTCCGGCAAGCTTACATCGCGGTAGGTGACTTCAACCAATCTCCGTTCTATCTGTTTTTGGGTAAAAAAAATGTATCATTTGGCGACTTCGGCACGCTCAGTCCGTTTTCCCAGGCGATACCATGGCACTATTTTGCTCCTCTAGCCGAAGGAATAGGCGCAGGCTATTCCCAGGGAGGTTTTGACTTTACGGTCACTGCCATCAACGGCAGCCGCGGTATCCGCGTGGCTCGCTCGGCGCCTCGTGGGCAGCTCAGCAACTTTGCGGCGAACGCTGCGTGGTCTCAGACGATTGATGGGATCGGTTACAAGCTGGGCTTGGGGTACTTGCATGGAACAATTTATGACACCAATGTCGCGGATCACGTCAATTTCACGATCTCGGGTAAACAGAATCCGGCCTGGAATGCCAACGCTGGGCTGAGTTGGGGGCAATGGGATTTAGCCGCAGAATACACCGCGACCTTCAACCCTTGGTTGCTGACTGGAGAACCCGTACAAGCGTACCGAACCGAGGCGACGTATCGTTTGGCTCGAGCACCCCGGCCGACGCGGTTGTCGATTTCCTGGAGCGAGGGCCTGCAAGGCCCGAGCGGCTCGCCATTCGAGTTCAATCGCCAATTGGTGCTCGGATCAGGTGTAAAACTCAATCGTCATGCTTTGTTCACCGCCGAGTATGTGCTGAGCGCGGGATTCGCGCCGCTGATCGACTTAACTACCGTCAGTGATCGATCGGTGCGGCAACACAGTTGCGTGCTCGGTCTGGTACTCGTTCTATAGTACTGCCGCGCAGGGGGATTGCGACCCGGTTAATTCGTCGCGAAGCGGCGAAAAATGTGACAGCTGATTTTCTCGAACGCGTCGGATTGGCTGAAATACATGTAGTGATTGACGACTATCGTCGTGGCAAAAATCTCGAGGACATTGAACGTATTTTTTTCCGATTCGCGTCCCCGCCCACGACGGGACGTCGTCGTTCCGCACTGCACGATGATAATGCCGCGATCTCGATGCCGACCTGGGTAGAAGTCCAGTGTATTGCCAATGTAAGCTCGATGCAGATGCCCCCCTAGGATGACTTCGACATTAAGCTCTTCGAACTGTTGAATTGCCCGTTGCGAAAACGGCATTCGCTTGTCCTTGAGAATATCCGGCGCCGGGGCGAACGGATGGTGGGCCACGACGATGCGAATCTTGGCTTCCCCAGCGGCCTGAAACGCCGCGGCGACCTGCTCCAATTGTCGCCGTGAAATTCGGCCGTTCGTGATTGCGGTTCTCGGCGCGGTCGAATCAATGCCGATGATTACCGCATCGTTCACCCGCAAGATCGGCTGCAGATCGTCTGTAATGTATTGCTTATACAGACCGTGCGGATTGGCGAAACGTTCCCAAATTCGATACAGCGGCACGTCATGATTGCCGGGAATCACCAGAGTCGGCAGGCGTGGCAATTGATCCAAAAACCGTCGCGCGTCAATGAACTGCTCCCGCTTGGCGCGCTGGGTCAGGTCGCCGCTGACGATGATCCCCTGAACATTGAGCGTCGGAGCAAGCCTCAGGAGCGCCGCCGCGACTTCCGGGTGGAATGGGGGCCCGAAATGCAAGTCGGAGATGTGCAGCAGGCTCAAAAAGGCTGGTTCATTTCCGTTCATGCGTGACCGTCGATTTCGGCCGGGCCGGCCCTTCGCCTGGCTTTTGATCGGCGGAGGCCACGAAGGCCATCCGCAATTGATGCAAGGCGTCAGTGAGCATCGAGCTTTCGTCCGCGGTAAGATTTCCCTTCATTTTCTCCTCCAGCACCGACAGCATGTCGATACAGTGTTTGGCTAACGGCCGATTCACGTTGACCTCTCGCGTGATCGGGTCGGGCAAATAGCCTAGAGAGGCAAGGGCCTGAGTCGCAAAAGTCGTAACCAACCACGGAATCGAAGCGGGGGGCAATTCCTCGCCGTGTTCGGCAGATTTCGATTTGTTGGCCTGCTTTCGCAGTTCTTCCTTTTCGCGCTCAACTTGCGCCTTCCAATCGTCATCCACAATGATTCTTGGCTCTTGGTTTTCGTTGCTCATCTGTTCAGGCTCCTGAGTCAATTCCAAGGGATTGATACAAGATATTTTCACCGACACGATCGCAGGTCAATTGCCTCTGCTCGAACCGTCTATTGAGCTGCTCGTCAAAAGGCCGATTTTGCCTCCCCGGCGACCTCTTTCGCACGAATGGCCGCCCCCACGAAACCAGCGAACAGCGGATGGGCGGCAATCGGTTTCGATTTGAACTCCGGATGGTATTGCACCGCCACGAACCAGGGATGATCTGGCAATTCGACAATCTCGACCAGTGTTTGATTCTGGCTCGTGCCCGCAATCAACATACCGTGGTCCGCGAACTGTCGGCGATATTGATGATTGAATTCGTAGCGATGGCGATGTCGTTCCGAAATAAACTCCGTCCCGTAGCATTCGTAGCTGCGAGATTCCGGGACCAGTTGCGCCCGCTGGGCACCCAGTCGCATCGTACCCCCTTTTTCGGTAACGTTCTGCTGCTCATCGAGCAGGCAGACGACCGGATATTTCGTGGTACGGTCGAATTCGGTGGAGTTCGCCCCGGCCAGGCCGATCACATTCCGCGCAAATTCGATCACGGCACACTGCATGCCGAGACAAATGCCGAGGAACGGAATATAACGCTCTCTCGCATAGCGAATCGCCTCGATCTTGCCCTCCGTTCCCCGCTCTCCGAAGCCGCCCGGGACAAGGATGCCATGGTAGCCCGAGAGCAAACGCTCGGCACCCTCGCGCTCAACCTCCTCGCTTTGGATGGCCGACACGCGAACCTGAGCGTTGTGGGCGATTCCGCCGTGGTCGATCGATTCATAGATTGATTTGTAGGCATCTTTGTGGCTAACGTATTTGCCAACCACGGCGATATTGATTTCTTTGACAGGATTTCTCATGCGGTGGATCATTTCACGCCAGGCGTCGATCTCCAGACTCCGCGCGTTCAACCCTAACCGCTTGACGATTTGCTCATCTAATCCGTGATCGACGAGGCTGAGTGGCACCTCGTAGATCGAAAAATCCTTATCACGTTCCTCGATCACAGCTTTGGTGGGCACATTGCAGAACAACGCGATTTTCTCGCGGTCCGCCAGGGGCAATTCCCGCTCGCAGCGACACACCAGAATGTCGGGCTGAATCCCGATTTGCCGCAATAAGCCGACGGAATGCTGCGTCGGTTTGGTTTTCAATTCGGCGGCCGCTTTGAGGTAGGGGACAAGTGTCAAATGGATATACAGGCAATTTTCCTTGCCCACGTCCAGCGAATACTGCCGAATGGCCTCCAGGAACGGCAAACTCTCGATATCCCCGACGGTACCGCCGATTTCGGTGATCACCACGTCGACATCGTCGCCACTGAGGTTGTCGATACAACGTTTGATTTCATTCGTGATGTGGGGAATGACCTGGACGGTTTGCCCCAAGAATTCGCCGCGCCGTTCCCGCTCGATCACCCGCATATAAATTTGTCCCGTGGTGTAGTTCGAATGGCGCGACAGTGGGCCCTCGGTAAAACGTTCGTAGTGTCCAAGGTCGAGGTCGGTTTCACTTCCGTCGTCCAGGACGTAAACCTCGCCGTGCTGGAACGGACTCATCGTCCCAGGATCGACGTTGATGTAGGGATCCAACTTTTGCATGCGGACGCGCAGGCCACGGCGCTCGAGCAACATGCCGATCGATGCACTGGTAAGTCCCTTGCCGAGCGAACTGACAACTCCACCGGTAACAAAAATGTGCTTGGTCAACGTCATTCCCTTTTGTTGAATTCCTTACGGGTCAGGCGGCAAAAAATTCGGCGGATGGATTATGTCCCGCAGTTCGCGGCGACTGTGACCGATTGCGAAATGATGGTTCGCCGCCGCAGAACTAAGTCGCCCCATGCTCCGGCATTGTCAGAGGCCGTCCGCCGCGTATGGTACTAGCCCCGCACCTCGAGGCTTAGCCAACGCAGGGCGTGGCAAGCTAACTTCGCTGCGGCCGCCGCACAACGTCGGCCCCCCACGATCTCGAAACCACCCCGCCCTCACAGATTTTAACGGTTCGCCACGCGGTTGACAAAGGCCCGATAATCCTCCGGAGTATCGATGCCACTGGACGCTCGCTCGACCACAGCCACCGCGATCGCATGACCGCTTTGCACCGCTCTCAATTGCTCCAGCGACTCCATTTGCTCCAGTGGCGATGCGGGCAGTTTCGCGTAATCGAGCAGAAACTGACGGCGATACACGTACAGTCCCATATGTTGCAACCAAGCGAAATTTTGCAGCGAGTTCAGCGCTGCGTTCCGCGGGTAGGGGATCTGGCTGCGGCTGAAGTAAATCGCGGTCCCGTCGTGCCGTAAAATCACTTTGACACATGCCGGATTGGACAGCAGTGTCGGATCGCGAATCGGGGCCGCCGCCGTTGAAATCGATAATCCGGGGGCCTGAAGCAACTTTTGAATCGCGGCGTCGATAGTCGAGCTTTCCATCTCGGGCTCATCTCCCTGAACATTCACGATCAATTCGTAGTTCGGATACCGCACTGCAATTTCGGCAACGCGATCGGTGCCGCTTTGGTGATTCGCGTCCGTCAATTCGGCGACGCCTCCAAACCGCTCCACTGCGGCCACGATTCGTCGATCGTCGGTTGCCACTATCACTTTTTCGGCGAGGCGGCTCGCGGCAGCGGCCGCGTAAGTATGCTCGATCAACGGCTTCCCAGTTTCAGCCAACAGCATCTTTTCGGGCAGCCGAGTCGAACCCAAGCGGGCCGGAATCACGATCAACGTTTTCATGGTTCTCTCGATAGCTAACGCATCCGCCAAACCGACTCTTTCGGAATCGCTTGCGACTCCAAGTGGGGTTTAATTTGAGCGAAGAAACGAGCTGCATCAACGGGGTAGCCTTGGGTTGGCTGCAAGTCGGCGATGATGCCGCACCAGTACGAATTCCAGCGCTCCATCACTGCCTCCCGCAGGGCTTTGGCGAACATCGACGCAAGCGCCACTGGCAGATTCCGCTCGCCCTTGGCGTCGAACGAAATGTCAATTTTCCGGCCACCAACATGGACTTGGTACCGGCTCGTCGACGCAGATTCTTCGAGCATCCGGCAGCGTCCCCCCGCCCATACTCGTTCAAGGAACAATCCGTAGCGATTTCGTCCACCATGTTTGTCGCAACGAACCCTGATTTTGCTTCCCGCAGGAATCGGCCGCCACAATTCGCGAACCAGCAGCAGCGAGGCGATCGTCAGCAGCGACGATTTATTTCCGTAAGCCTCCACCAGGTCGTTGTAATGAGTGGGCATCAGGCAAATCGCCTTCATATCCCGCAATTGAATGTTGGCATCGCGGCAGTTCACCAGGAATCGCTCGCGCAGGCCCTGCCAGTCGCGGTCCAAGTTCGCGGTGCCCTCAGGAGTTGAGTTCGCCCGGCCCGCCACCGAGCCCGCCATGAAAAACGCATCGGCCAGCGAGCGGCGATCAACGCGGATCGCGCCGATTGCTCGACTCAAAAAATTGGACTGTGGCTCGACGTCATCGGCCACGGGAAATTCGATTTCCACGACGCGCCGCAGCATTTCTGGCCAAGCATCAGCTGTTTTTGCTGCCGGTCCCAACAACAGGGGCAATAGATGTTTCAACAACGGCTCGGCACCACGACCAGGCTGGTGAATCGATTTCGAATCGGCAATCGCGATTCGCGATTTCGACTTGGGATCGGTCGTCACGGACGGTCGCAGCGGCTCATAAAGATCTGCATGCTCAGCGGCGGAGCGCCAACAAGACCCACCGACAACGAGCGGCCCGAGGTTCGGTCCGTAGCCAGCCTCGTCGATGCCAATGTAGTAGATTCCCTCGTGGGCGCGGCTCATCATGATGGTTTCCTGGACACGCGAAACAGCTTAAACTCTAGGAATCGTCCCTGACAATGACCCGAGTAAGGACCCCATGAGCCAAACAATCGAGTCCCTGAGCGGCCAGACCGCACGAATCCTCCACGACTTGGGGGCGTCTGAAATGCTCGCTCATCGCGGCGCGACAAACACAATCATCTCTCATAGTCCCATTGATGGGTCGCCTTTGGGCGAGGTCGCCGTCACGTCACGCGCTGAATATGACCGAATCGTTGACGCCGCGCGGCAAGCTTATTTGTTGTGGCGCGACACGCCAGCTCCCGTGCGCGGGAATCTGGTCCGCTTGATTGGTCAGCGACTTCGCGAGCAGAAAGAATCGTTGGCGTGGCTGGTGACGGCGGAAGCGGGCAAGATTTACCAGGAGGCACTGGGCGAAGTCCAAGAGATGATCGACATCTGCGACTTTGCCGTCGGCCTCAGCCGCCAGTTGTACGGCCTGACGATTGCCAGTGAACGACCGGGCCATCGCTTGATGGAGCAATGGCATCCTTTAGGGGTGATCGGTGTGATCACCGCGTTCAATTTTCCCGTGGCGGTTTGGAGTTGGAACGCCATGCTGGCTCTCGTTTGCGGGGATCCGATCGTGTGGAAGCCGTCGGAGAAAACTCCTTTGACGGCAGCCGCGTGCCAAGCGATTGCTCGGCGCTGTGCCGCCGAGGCAGGAGCTCCACCCGACTTGTTTCAGCTGGTTCAGGGGAACCGCGACCAGGGCCGATGGCTGGCGATCGATCGGCGGCTGCCCCTCATCAGTGCGACCGGCTCGACCGAGATGGGACGGCAGGTGGCCGTGCAAGTCGCCGAGCGGTTGGGCCGCTCGCTGCTCGAACTCGGGGGTAACAATGCGGCGATCATTGCCGCGAGCGCCGACCTCGATCTGGCGATCCGAGCTTGCGTGTTTGCGGCCGTGGGGACTTGCGGCCAGCGTTGCACAACCCTCCGCCGCTTGATTGTTCACGAGAGTCGTTACGATCAAGTCGTGCATCGCATCAAGGAGGCGTACGCTCATCTGCCGATCGGTGATCCTTTCTCACCGGCGACCTTGGTCGGACCGCTGGTGGATGAGAAGGCTTTCGCTTGCATGCAAATGCGATTGGATCAAGCCCGATCGGCAGGAGGAATCGTTTTCGGCGGTAATCGGGTAATCGACCAAGTCCCGGAGCAGGGCTATTATGTTCGCCCGGCAATCGTTGAGATCGAGGCTGGGGCGGAGGTCTGCCAAGTCGAAACGTTTGCCCCGATTTTGTACGTGTCGCGCTACCGGACGCTGGCAGAAGCGATTGCCGTGCAAAACAGCGTGACCCAAGGCCTGTCGAGCTCGATCTTCACGAGCGACATCCGCGAAGCCGAAATATTTTGCTCAGCCGGCGGCTCCGATTGCGGAATTGCCAACGTGAACATCGGCACCAGCGGCGCCGAAATCGGCGGAGCCTTCGGAGGAGAAAAGGACACAGGGGGCGGGCGCGAGTCCGGTTCTGACAGTTGGCGGAACTATATGCGACGAGCCACCAACACCATCAACTATTCCGCGGAGCTTCCTTTAGCGCAAGGAATTCGCTTCGAATTATGACGGAGGCGAACATGACACAACCGACGAACCACTACCGGGATTCCCATCTCTCGCGCCGAGCGTTTCTGGAAACGCCATTCCAGGGAATCGGAGCTTTGGCCCTCGCCACGCTCCTGCACCATGAATTAGCTGGCTGTCAGGACGCAGTTGTCACCGACCGCCGGCAGCAGGAGATGGCCCAGAAGCTGCCCCATTTCCCCGCCACGGCGCGGCGCGTCGTTTGCCTATTCCAGTCGGAGGGTTTCTCCCACGTCGATTTGTTCGATGACAAACCGACCTTGCATCAGCATGCGGGCGAAGATCTGCCGTCATCCATCAAGGGGACTCAGCGGTTGACGGGGATGACGTCGGGGCAAAGCAAGTATCCCGTCGTTCCCGCGCTGTGGACGGGTCGACCTTGCGGCCAATCCGGCATCTGGATCAGCGATTTGCTGCCCCACCTGCAACAACAAGCCGACGAATTGTGTCTCATCAAATCGATGCATTCGGAGGCCATCAATCACGATCCGGCCATCACGTTGATGAATACGGGGAATCAGCAACCGGGTTATCCCAGCCTCGGAGCATGGGTCAGTTACGGTCTGGGAAGTGAGAACGAGAATCTCCCGGCCTTCATCTCGATGGTCTCGCAAGGGGGGGGTAAGAACCCCGGCCAGCCGATTTTTTCGCGGCTTTGGGGAAGCGGATTTTTGCCCTCGGCCCACCAGGGGGTGGGACTCCGTCTCGGCGCTAACCCAATTCCGTACTTGGCCAATCCCGGCGGCGTCGATCGGCAGCAGCGTCGGGATCTCTTGGATGATTTGGCCGGGTTGAATCGGAGCTTTGCCGATCGTTCGGGAGACGCCGAAACGCTAGCGCGTATCGCGGCCTACGAGATGGCATTCCGCATGCAGACTTCAGTGCCCGAACTACTGGACCTTTCCGATGAAACGGCCGAATCGATCACGGCCTACGGTCCCGACGCGCAGCGGCCGGGGAGTTATGCCGCCAATTGTCTGCTGGCCCGCCGCTTGCTCGAACGCGGTGTGCGGTTCGTGCAACTTTTTCACCGTGGTTGGGATCAGCATATCGCCATCAAACGACAACTCCCCTATCAATGCCGCGACGTCGATCAACCTACGGCAGCCTTGCTCAAGGACTTACGAATCCGCGGACTCCTCGAGGACACACTCGTGCTGTTTCTCACGGAATTTGGCCGTACGGTTTTCAGCCAAGGAAATTTAAATGACCCGGGCATGGGGCGCGATCATCATGGCCGCTGCTTTACGGTTTGGCTCGCAGGGGGGGGCGTTAAATCGGGAGTCCGTTACGGGGCCACGGACGACTTCTCGTACAACATTGTCGAAAACCCGGTCCATGTACGCGATCTGCATGCAACCATTCTGCATTGTTTGGGAATCGACCATCGCCGACTGACGTTCCCGCATCGCGGTCTAAACGTGAAACTGACCGGTGTCGAAGAGGCCCATGTCGTCTCGGACATTTTGCAATGATGACCGGCGGGCGCGACGAACCATTGCGATCTGGCCAACAGCATGGCGTAGCGATTCGACGAAGTGACGCTGGCGGGCTCATCAACGAAAAAGATAAAAAAATCCCGGGCTGTTGACTGACCCGGGATTCAAGGTTCGATGCGGCACGCCAGCCCTGCTGCGACAGGTAATTATTTGGTCTTGATGCTGATCTTCTTCGGCTTCACTTCTTCCGATTTGGGGAAGGTGACATGCAAAACACCGTCACGGAACTCAGCGACGGCTTCGCTTTCTTTGATGGAGGTCGGCAAGGTGAAGCTGCGGCTGAAGCTGCCGAATCGGCGCTCAACAGCGTGAAATTGACGGTTGTTGTCCTTCTGTTCCCGCTCTTCCATGCGTTGGCCACGAATCGTGACCATGTTGTTCTCGACCGTGATTTCGACGTCTTCCGGTTTGACGCCGGGCAAATCCATTTGCACTTCGATGGCATGGTCCGTTTCCGAAATGTCCATGCGGGTAACCAGCTGATTAGTCATATTGGCTTGGTTCGAATTCAGCGAATCGAACAATTGATCGAGTTCGAAAAATTCACGAGGGAACCAAGGAGCAAGAGAGAATGGAGAAACTCGGCTGGTGCGTGGCTTTTGAGCTACAGTTTGAGTCATGACATCTACCTCCCGAAGCAAGAAATCAAACAACTCGACACGAAACTAACTTGGCGATACCGACGCAGTGCCGTGTGTCTCTGAAACAGGGTGGGCTTTGCGTCGGCCCGCATCGATATTAAGCAAACGGTGTGCCAATTAATGGTGTACGAAAGACCCAAGAAAATCCCGCGTTTTCCGCAGTATTTGCAGTAGTCAGCCTGACAAGTTGGCAACCTTGCAGGGTGACAAAAATTCGGCAAAAAAATTCGACAGGCGGCGCTCTGCCAATCAGGTTTTCCAGACGGCTTCGAGCGATTTCCAGAACAACGAATACCCGTTGAAAAAAGCGTGTGCCGCGATGCACGGCCACAGAGATTTGGTTTTAATGAAGAGCCAACCCAGGAACATGCTCAAAAAAAAGAGCGAAACAGGCGCAGCCCCCTGACCCCAGTGTACTAGAGCGAACACAACCGAGACGGCGACCAAACCGAGCATCATTCCAGGTTGCCGCTGGTCTGTTGTCGCATCGTCCTCCACAATTCCGCGTTGTGCCCGGCCAAGTGGCGTCACCTTGACGAGGTTCCCCAAAATCAAATCCCCGATCAAATTCCTGCTGGCAGCATGCCAGCGGGGATCGAGGCCGACAAACCAATACAACAAAACAGCCCGGTAAAGATACTCCTCCGTAAAAGCGGCGACCAATCCGGCACTGAACCACTTGACCAGATGAGCTTCAGCGGTTGCTGCTTGTTCCAGCGATTCCAGCGTGGGATGCTGATAAGGGATCAAACGGCTGAGGGCAGCATGGAAAATCAACAGCCAGGGCATCACCAGCATCACTCGCTTGATTCCCAACCAGCATTCGCTCCCCCAATCCTGCGGTGACACGACCAGCCAGCGGCGGATCCACCGCGATTGAGGGAGTAGCAAGGCGAACCCGAGGAGACACCCCAGAACGCTGCCGCAGCCGATCCACCAGACTTTGGTTCGCTCTCCCAGTTGCGGGAAGACGCTCTCGACAATCGCCAAACCAAGTTGAATGGCAGCCAAAGCCAAAAACAACTCCAGCAGGCCGATCGGTTCAATCGTTCGCTGCGGCGTCGGCCGCCAAAAATTACGTCCTTCGTCGGTCGCACCAGTCTCCAGCCACAGAAAGACGCTGACGCCACACAAAAAGACGAGCGTCAAAAGTTGCCAAGCCGCCGGAGTGGTGGCGAGCCAGGATGTGGCGAGCCAGAGATTGTCCACTAGCATGAGCTTCGATTCAAATCCACGAGATTACGGGCAGCCGACACCACCAATGATTCGGCGTTCCAAGGACGTTAGTTGGAGTTAGGCTCGGACTGACACAAAACCTGCCATGCCGAGCGAATGTAGCCGATCGAGGACTGAAGCGTCGAAGCGATCATCGACCAAATGAAAATCGCCAGCACCGCAATCAACCAATTCGGCAATCCCCCCCCCTCACTCCGTTGCGCGACCACGAGGGCCATCAACCCGGCGCCAGCCGCGATCGATTGCAGCCACATTTTAATCTTGCCCGCCAGTTTCGCGGAGAAATCTCTTCCCGTCTGCTCCATGAATCCCCGGAGGGCGGTGACGAGCATCTCGCGAGCCATAACCACCACAGCCATCCAACCCGCTATTTTCGCGTACCAAGGAATCGCCAAATCGCGCATCGACACGGCGAGCAATATGAAGGTACCGCAAATCAAAATCTTGTCGCAAAAGGGATCGAGAATGCGACCCAGTTGCGTGATCTGCCCATACCGCCGCGCCCACCAACCATCGATCCAATCGGAACCTGCGGCGATGACAAACAGGATGAAGGCCGCCACATAGGATTCCAGGGTTATCGCGGCGAACAGCAGCACGCTCAGACCAAGTCGAACCAGCGAGATGCGATTCGGAATGTTCCAAATTTGAGATGCGGCGGGCTGATCTCGCTTGCCATTCATGGTGGCGTGACCTTTCTTTTCTGCAGAATCAAGGTCAGGCTGGGGAACTAAGCATAGGCAAACGAGCGCGGCGGCGCGGCTTGTTCACCGCAGCGGCTACCAGGTCGTACTCCACGAAATCGACGATCTCGGCCAGAACAATGTCGCCGGTTTGCAAACGATGATCCGTTTCAGATACGTACACCAGCGAATCGACGTCCGGAGCATCTGCCGGCGTGCGGCCCAACCAAACGCTTCGCTGCTCAGGATGCGGAGCGTCGATGATGACGTCGACTGTTTGGCCGATACGCGAGCGATTGAATTCAAACGCAAGCTCTTGTTGAATTTGCATCAGCTCCGCCCGCCGCTGCTCTTTGGTTTCCTCGTCCAAGTGGTCGGGGAGTTTGGCGGACGGCGTATCCGGTTCAATCGAATATGTGAAAACCCCCATCCGCTCGAACCGCTGTTGCCGCACGAAGTCGCAGAGACTTTGAAATTGCTCTTCCGTCTCGCCAGGAAAGCCCGTGATGAACGTGGTGCGCAAGACAAGTTGCGGGATTTTTTCGCGCATTCTCGCGATCAACGCTTCGGTCTCCGCTCGACCGACGCGGCGGGCCATCCGTTTGAGCATGGTGTCATCGGCGTGCTGCAACGGCATGTCGATGTAAGGCAAAATTTTCCGCGAGCTTGCGATGGTATCCAACAAGCGGTCGTCGATATACATCGGGTAAAAATACATCAAACGGATCCAGTCCAGACCGTCAACGCGATCCAACTCGGACAGTAATTCCGCCAGGCGAGATTCGCCGTACAAATCGCGCCCGTAATAGGTCGTATCCTGAGCCACGATGATCAGTTCCCGTACGCCGAACCCGGCTAACTGTTTGGCCTCGGAGATTACATTCTCGATCGGCTTCGTGGCGTGTTTGCCGCGCATCTTGGGAATCGCGCAAAAGGTGCACAAGCGATCGCAGCCTTCGGAAATTTTCAGGTAGGCGAAATGCCGGGGGGTGATCTGCAAACGGTGGGTATCAGGAAGCGCCCGAATCGGGGCGGGCTGAAATACATGCCGCTGCTCTTCGCGATCCCCCAGTAGCCGGTCCGCAATTTTGGTGATTTCTTCGCGGCCGAATACCCCGACCAGCGAGTCGATATCGGGGCGATCGGCCAAGAGTTGCTCCTTCTGCCGTTCGGCGAGGCAACCGGAGACGATGACACCGCGAGTTTTCCCTTGCCGCTTCAATTCGAGCATTTCGTCGATACTGGCGAACGATTCCTCGCGAGCCCGCTCGATGAAGCCGCAGGTGTTGACGATGACGAAGTCGGCTCCCTCGGGGTCACCGACGAGTCGATAGCCGTCGAGCTTCAACAAGCCCATCATGCGCTCGCTGTCCACCGTGTTCTTGGGGCAGCCGAGACTGACGAAGGCATACGTCCCTTTGCAATCTCGTTCATTCGTTTGCGGTTGATATTTTTTGGCCAAGCGAGTTCTCTTTTCGAATTCAATGGAGCGCTGGGGAACGACGAATCTACATACCTGCGGCGGCGTCACCGCAAACCCGCCGAGGTAATCCACCGAAAATTGCCTAGCCAACGGGTGAAGACTAGGCTTCGGTCAAAAACCATCATTCGGAACGCATTAGCGTCCGCTTTTCGCGAGGACTGCGGGCTTGGGATCCCGCAGTTCACAGGTTTCTACAAAAGTCCTACCGCCGATCGACAGTCGAGCCGCGGTCGGATATTCCCTGATGATGAGAAGTTTAGCGTATCACCAGCGTTTTCGCGAGTGTTAAGGGCTTGTTTGCCGCAAGGTCGGTCGCAATAACTGTCTGTCTTCCAGGGGTTTGCGAAAAAAGGCTGCAAACGGCCTAGCGAAGTTCCAGGGAATTCCTAAAATCTTTTCGCTGGTACTGGACCCGTCTAGTCGTCTCGCGGCCATCGCCAAAACTACACGTTAACGGGCGTTGCTGCGATCGACGTACATCCAGCGTCTTTTGCCAACGGGTTCGGGATGCAAGAGCGATCGCAAACCGAACGATTTAATCACAGGGCTGGCGTTTTTTTAAATGAGCCACGACAAGCTGGAGTCCTTGCGAACAGCGGCACCAGTTATTTTGCCATCGATGTTGCTTTGCAATTTCGGCAATCTCCAGCGAGAAGTCGAGCTGTTGGAGCAGGCCGGCATTCGCGGCTATCATCTCGACGTCATGGACGGCGCGTTCGTGCCCAACTTCACGTACGGCATGACCATTGTGGCCGCGTTCCGCAAGCTCACGTCGCTGCCGCTCGACGTGCACCTCATGATCCAGAATCCGCTGAGGTATATCGACGACTTTGCCGACGCCGGAGCCGATATCATCACGTTCCATGCCGAGGCTGTGGACGATCCCCGGCCGGTAATCCAGCGGATTCAAAAGCGGGGATTACCGTGCGGCATCGCGATCAACTCATCGACCCCCGTCGAGCGGATCGAATCGGTGTTGCCCATGTGCGACTTGGCGCTGCTGATGAGTATCGAGGCGGGCTTTGGCGGACAACCTTTCGAGTCGCACGTCTTGGACAAATTCCGCATGGTTCGCGACATCGCGGGATCGCGAATCGCGCTCGAAATCGATGGCGGCATCAATCGCGATACGATTGGACTGGCCGCTGAGGCCGGAGCTGAATTGCTGGTGGTTGGTTCGGCCATTTTCCGCCAAACCAATTATCAGGCAGCGATTAACGAACTGAACAACGTCGTCGTCGGCCGACGGACGATGCCTCCGACCAGCGGTCCGACAATGAGAGCCAATCTTCATGCGGCAGCTCGGACCATCCAAACGAACGATCAACTAGAGAACTGATTGACTTAACCAAAATCTATGAACACGATTTTGCCAAACCTTTTACTAATTCGCACACCAGCCACCGAGCTGGACCAGCAAGGGCGCATCTGCGGCAATCTCGACGTGCCACTGTGCGAAATCGGGCTCCGGCAAGCTCGCGAGACGGCTGCCAACCTTGCGACGCGTGAAGTCGCGATGGTTTATCGAGCCCCGTGCCTGGCCACCCAGCAAACCGCTGAACTCCTTGCCAAAAACTGGCGCGCTAAAATTCGCGTCGAATACGCGTTGGAAAATGTGGATTTCGGCCTTTGGCACGGACGGCAATGGGCCGAGTTGAAAGCGAACCAACCGCGACTCTTCAAATTATGGACCGAACATCCGGAAACGATTTGCCCACCTGGGGGAGAACCGATATGCGACGTCCGGGCCCGCATCGTGTCGTTTTTGGAACGCATCGGCAAAAAGGCAAAAGGCCAAACCGTAGCCATCGTAGCGTCTGCTCCGATTGTCTCGATCGTTTGCAGCGAGTATCGAGGCGTTCAGCTGCGCCAGCTGTGGTCTTGTCAAAACGCCGATGGTGCGTGGCTCGAACTAGTACCGGCGCAGACGCAACTGGCCCATTGATGCCTTAACTCGAGATCTTTTCAGGCAGTACAACGCCTACATGATCGAAAAATAATTGTCGACTGCGAAATCCATCAGCTCGTTGGTAATCTCAAACGGCTTCTTGGCGAATTTGCAATAGTTCTTGATCTGCAGCAGCAAGTCGCGCGGATGGCAGTTGCGGAAAGGCCGATTCTTGGGCAGATAATGTGTCTCGATTAAGTACTTGATGACGTCGGGTTTGTGTTCACAACCGGTCACGCGACACATGATCTCGAACAGTTTCTCGAAATAGGCTCGCGAGGGATTGGGGACTTCAATTTTGTAAGGAATCCGCCGCAGAAAGGCATCGTCCACCAAGTCCTTCGGCTCCAGGTTCGTCGAAAAAATCACAAGCTGGTCGAAGGGAACCTGCACCTTTTTCCCGCTGGATGTGTTCAGATAGTCGTAACGTTTTTCCAACGGCACAATCCAGCGATTCAACAACTCATCGACGGTACACTGTTGCCGGCCGAAGTCATCAATGACGAGGGTCCCGCAATTGCTTTTCATTTGAATCGGTGCCTCGCTGGTACCTGACGTATAATTGTATTGCAACTCGAGATGTTCGAGCCGCAATTCGCCACCGACCACAATCGTTGGTCGGCGAATGCGCACCCAGCGATGGTCGATCGAATCGTCCTGCAGGATTCCGCCACATTGATGCAAAGGCATTTCCTCATGATTCATGGGGTCGTACAGCCGAACAATATCGCGATCGATTTGCAAAGCCCGTGGAACCCAAATCGTTTGCCCGAACGACCTGGTAACACGTTCAGCGATACTCGTTTTGCCGTTGCCGGGGTAGCCATACAAAAACATCCCCTTGCCGCTGTTTACCGCCGGCCCCAATTTTTTCATGACTTCCGGAGCGATCAACAGATCGCTGAACGCGCGGCGGAGATCCTCCTCCGATGGGGCTTGATTATTGATCGTCTGCGCCGCGACGCTTTCGGCGTAGCTGCGAAACGGCACAGGGCACGCACCGTAGTAAGTGCAAGTCGCCGAAAAACGCCGAGCCCGCTCTCGGCCCGTCTCGGTCAACCGGCAAATGTAGTCCCCAGCGGTCGCCTGACCGACGTATCCCACCGATTGGTCAGATTTCATTTTCGCCACAAGTTCTTGCAGCAGCGGGTAGGGGAGTTTGACTTGGTTGGAAATCTGTCGGATAGTGGCTTCGCCACAAGCGAGCAGATATTTGGAAACTAACTCTTCCACGAGTGCCTCGTTGGTTCCAGCCTCGTGAAAATTCTTCGGTGCCCTTGGAACGAAGGCGTCTCCCGAAGGATGAGTGGTCGTTTGCTCCGGCTCTGAGGATTTCGGCTTTTGGGTGCCCGTTAGTGTATTCAACCGGGCGAGCAGTTCATTCAATTTTTGGTCGGCAGCATCGGCGGGATTTTGTTGCGAGATTTGCATGATTGATTTCGAAAAGGTTTTCGGTTCAGGATAAATCGGGCGGAGCCTGGTCACTGCACTCGAAAGCGCGACCATCACGACCCAGACAGTTTCAATCGGCGTATTCAGTCAGAAAACGCGGCATGTCGAGGCGGCGCTTGCTCCCGAAATTCGTAGGCACCTCGCACCCGATGACGCCAGGTTGAAAGGTAGAGTTCGAGGACTTGTTCAGTAAACCAGGCGCCCGTTTTTACTCAATTAGTCGAGGCGCGAAACTTGGCCTGAATCAACACTCTTGGCCCTACCGGAAGCATCGGCCCTGAGATAACGAGGATCAAGAGTTTGGGGCAAGGAATCCGATTATTCGGCCTCGAGAAACCAAAACAAATCGGTTTATTCCGACTATTCGGCCTTGTTATGGTGACCACCACCAACGGCGATCGAGATAGGTCGCCCGACCTGTCGAGTCCGGCAGTCGCTCGACTGTGAGATCGGCTTGAACGTTGACTTGTGCGACCCAAGCCGCAATCGGACAATCGACTCCGCCACTCACTCCGACCATGTCTCTGCGCAGCTGCTTGCCGTTTTGTCGTAATTCTTGCGACTCATGATTGATGACCGTTTGCACGACTTTCGGAACGGCTAATTGCCGCGGCACGTAGTGCAGCGAGTTCGCGGGATCAAGGCCGAAGTAAGTGAGATGCCAACCGAGTTCTCGATGCAGATTCTCCTTGTGGATCAACGAGCAGACGAGTGCCATCCGAAAGACGTTGCGGAGGCGATTGTAAATAGGATACTTCTGAGCAATCTTATCAAAATGCGACGTGAAGTCTTCCGCAAATTCTTTCGTCGGTCCCACGGCATCGTGAGTATGAATCCGCTGGCCGCGTGGGCCTAAAAATTCGGTTTCACTCAAGACCTTCACTCCTGTCCCGCGGATCTCGAATACCGAACGCCCCGCGTCACAGGCGATCCCCTCGAAGTTCAGCGTGAACCACCATCGGGCTACATCTAGCGGCGGCAGCGGACGGGAACTTTTCGGGGCTCTTGCAAAATAACTGGGGATTTCGGGAATTGTTTCCTCCAGCCCCATTCCGACGAGTTTCATGCGATAGTCCGCCTCGACGAGCACTCGAGCCGTTGTCGAGTCCCCGGGTATCCCGAAGACTTCGACATCTTGTAACCCCACCTGAGCCTGCAGCTCGCGGCGGAAAGCCACGCCGCGCAGTTTAGTGTCCTGCAGGAATTGCTGTGTCCGTTCCAGATTCTCTGGCCGTGGCGTGATCGCGCACCCAAATCGCCCCCCTTCGTACCAAACGTTTCGCAAAACAATAACCAGGTCATCCAGTTGCAGCACGGGCCGACCAGTCGCCACATTAACCGCCACTCCCTCGACATCGATTTTCCAAGGGCCGGCCGGTCCAGCAATCAAAATATCTTGGTTTTCACGATCGATGATCAAATAACACAAATCGTAAATGCCCGCCAAATTCTGCATTTCCAGGGGTACCGGTTGCCCCCGCGCCGCGAGTTCCTGCAGTCGCCGCTCGAGTTGAATCAATGAAACCTTCCGCAGTTCAGCCGGTTGTCCGATGGAACTCAGGTCAATGCCCGCGCCGCTCGAGAGTCGGCTTAGCCATTCGTCGTGTTGCACGACAACCCGCCGCAATTCACCTGCGCTGTCGACGTACACGCCGGTGACATAGGGCATGATCGTCCCCTCGCCCTGAGTCGTCGTCCATTCGTCGGGAGCGATCGTTTGTTGAATCAAATTGATTAGCGGAAAGAAATCACCAATGGTGATTCCGCCACCTTGGCCCGTGGGCTGAGCATTCTTATTACTTGCGCTGTCAAGCGGCTGCCGCGCGGCACCGCCGAGTTGCGCGATTGCCCGAGAACGGAACCGATCATCTTGAATTTGATCGGCGGTCAACCAACTACCACGAAAATTTCCGGCACGCATTTGTTCTTGCGATATCTCGGCCAAAACACGGTCTCTGTCCTCCGCGGGCAATGCCGTGGTCGATTGCAGGGCCAAAGGAAACTCACCGAATCGTACTGCGTCGGCAGGTTGGGGTAACGACTGCGACCATCCCGTCGCCGGTTCGATGCCAACGGCCAAGATCAACAGTATTAGGCTTTGTTTCAAAAGTATTAGCTGGCACGCGCTAGCCTCCAGTTTTTGCGAGAGTTGCGTTCTAGCGGCCCTACGGCTTACCGGTTTTGCCACAAAGTTCAACTCTCGAACATATCTCATCAATGCGTTACGGTAATAGTCCATGATCGCCTCGTAGCTTGTGCCCCACCGACCTATTTTAGCGCAACTTCAACATCGAGAACACCAGAAAAAAGCAAGCGGTTACCCCGCTTTTCTCGAATTTCGACGCCCCATCATCGAGGACTCCCTTCCACCAATCGTCAGTTTGGAGTTGTGAGGTATTCTTCCTTGGCTTACCGCAGCGGCCAGTATCACGCACCCCGCAGCGTCAGCGCGGATTTGCGCGGATCGTTACACGTGCGGGCGATAACCTAGTGCTCGGCTGTGCCTTGCTTTCGTCCTCCGCCTTCGCTCAAGCATCGAATCGCTCTTGAGATGGGACCACGCCACCAATCGAGACCAACAATTGCAGAGCTTCGTTAACTCTCAGATTCGTCGGCAGTAATTCGGACTCCTCGACATAGATCAATCGCCCCGTGGTGGGCGTGGGTGCATTGGGAACAAATACAGCCGTTCTTCCCTTCGCCAGCGAACTCTTGTTCTCTGTCACCAATCCCAATTCCCAGCGAGGCGGATGATCGAACGCGACCCAAACCACCCTTTTGAACATCCCGCTGGGCCCCTCGTCATAACCCACTAATTGTTTCAGTGTGCGGTACAATTCGCCGAGAAGCGGTAGCCGATCCAGCGAGCGATCGATCAAGTTGAAAAGCCAACGGCCCAGCACACTCGACAGCACCAACCCGAGGAGATAGAGCAACGCAACCGCCAACAAGATGCCCTGCCCAAAAAAGTAATAACCCTTCGTTTTCAGCCAGCTCCCCGCGATCAAATTCTCGAAGTGCACAACGAGAAACAGCAATCCTGCGACCGGCAAGATCGCCACGATCCCTGTAGCGAAGCACCGCAGCAAATGTTTTTTCAGTTTGGCAACCATATGCAATTCGAGTTCAGGCAGGTTCATTACAACTTTCGAGGCAGCTTACCTAATGCGAAGCGCTGACACCAGACGACGGGTCCTCGCCACTTTAGTTTAGAATTACGATTACGATGGGCTGGCGTTGAGAAATTGGTTCACTGAATTGAGTGCCAATGCTCAGCACGATCGAGCACTTTGAGCCGTCAGGAGGCGAATGACGTGTCGGAACTTCCCAAAGCCTGGAACGACTGGTTTAGTCGCAAGGGCTGGCAACCGGGCCGCTGGGCTCAAGCGGCGGAAGGCGTTTGGCAAGTCGCTGATCTACCTGGATTTTTTTCGACGTCCTGGAATTTGTCGCGGCAAGATAAACTGTCGCGCGAGCCTTGCGAGATTTATTGGATCCCCAAGGAAACCACGATCGAAGAGTTGCGACGGCGACCATGGCTGGCCGTCGTCAGCTCGCGCATTGGTCGGCAGTTCGCGGGCAAAGGATCATGGGTGGCGGCTTTGAGAACCGCCCTCTTTCATGCCCAGCAACAGGGCCTGGGGGTGGTGACTGGCGTTGGGACGACAACACAACCTTTTGTGCAACGGCTGGCGGGATTGTTGCGAATCCCGCTGGTGCACTTGGACGTTATGCCGGAACAAAATCATGGCCGCGACGGGTTGGAGGCGATGTTTCAGCGAATCGAAGCAGCGTCCATTTCGCAATCGCCTGAGTTTACCCACCGCGTGGCTTGGTGCCCATTGCCGCCGTCGCGTGGGGGCGATGTCCCACAGGCTGGCGTCGATCAGGCGATCATCAGCGAAGCGGATGCAGTTCGCGCCTTGGCGATTCGTCCGCAGGGGAACATTTGGCGTGGCTTGCAATTGCGTCTGGCCACGGAACCTGCTCCTGACAAGGTCTGGGTGCTGTGTGATCCATCGCTGACCAAGCCTGACGTAGGAAAGTCTCTGCAGGAATCCGGAGCCGTCTCGTGGCTGCTACGCGGTGACGGTGAGATGCCGGCGGATACGGAATTTGCCGCTTCTCATTTTCGAACGGTTGCCGAATTGGGCGGGCTGACCGACTTTTTGGTCCACACCACCCGAGCCCCGCGGCTTGGACGTCGGAATGCCGTCCCACTGAGCGAAATCGACGAGTTGCTGTTCAACTCGGGCGGGAATGATGCCGGGCCACTCGCAGGCTTGATCCGAATTCTGGCGGACGGTTGGATTCGCGGCGGCCGACACTTGATCCCCGGCAGTCGCCCCATGGTGAGTTGGACAGAGCAACCGCTGTCGCAACTCGGTGAATTGCGGACGTTTCGGCGGCATCTCGGACGCTGGGATTTTGAACCCTATGGAATCGCGGTACGGCGAGAACGGCTGATCGAACTGGGAGCTAAGCCAGTTGTTTACGTCGAGCGGGAGGTGTTGCGCGAATTATCGGCCGATGACTTGTCGTATGCGCAAGTCAAGTCGTCGCGAATTGGCAACGAAATCGTCGATTGGACGCGCGAGCGCGAGTGGCGACTGGCCGATGGACTGCGGCTCGCCTTGCTTGGCCCGGCGGACGCTGTGATCTTTGTTCCCGACGTGTCGGCGGCTCGCCGCATTGCTCCGCTCTCGCGCTGGCCCGTCGTGTTGCTCGATAAAGGACACGGAACGGGGCCTTGATTTTGCAGGCGGATTGATGGCAACGCCCGTGGCGATGGTTTAGAATCGCGGAAGTTGGCAAGCGTTGCTCGTCGGCGTTTGCTGCAGATTTTTTTCGGATTTTTCGCAAGGAGACTGGTCATGGCCACTGCAACAACAGTAGAGAAGAAACCCCCGGTAACACCACCGAAGATTCGGCGCACCGAATGCTTTATCGGCGGCAAATGGATGGCAGCGCAGAGCGGCAAGACGTTCCCATCGATCTGCCCCGCCACCGAGCAGAAGATCGCTGACGTTGCCGAAGGGGACGCTGCGGATATCGATTTGGCGGTCAAAGCGGCACGGCAGGCCTTCGAACAAGGCCCTTGGAAAACCATGTCGGCCCGCTCCCGAGGCAAGCTGATGTTTCGACTGGCCGACTTGATCGAGGAAAACCTGGATGAGCTGGCCGCGCTCGAATCGTTGGACAACGGCAAACCGGTCCGCGATGCGCGAGCCGCCGACTTGCCCCTGACGATCCAGTGTCTGCGGTACTACGCCGGTTACGCGGACAAGATCCACGGCTACACGATTCCGATCGACGGCAATTATTTTTGCTTCACAAAGAAGCAACCGGTGGGGGTTGTCGGCCAAATCATTCCGTGGAATTTTCCGATGCTGATGACCGCTTGGAAATGGGGACCCGCCTTGGCGGCCGGCTGCACGATCGTGATGAAGCCCGCCGAACAAACGCCGCTGACCTGCCTGCGGATGGCCGAACTGGCCCAAAAGGCCGGCATTCCCGACGGCGTGATCAATGTTGTGCCTGGATTCGGCCCGACTGCGGGGGGATCTATCGTGACTCACCGCGATGTCGACAAGGTCGCGTTCACGGGAGAACATCTGACGGCGCAAATCATCATGCGGAATGCAGCCGACACGCTGAAGCGGTTGACGTTCGAGCTCGGCGGCAAAAGCCCCAACGTGATTTTCGATGACGCGGACCTCGATGCGGCCGTGCGTGGCGCTCATTTCGGGCTGTACTTCAATCAAGGCCAATGTTGCTGCGCCGGCAGCCGCGTGTTCGTCCACGAGTCGATTCACGATGAATTCGTCTCGCGCGTGGCAGCGATGAATCAATCCCGCGTGATCGGCAATCCGCTCGATCCCGCGACCGAACAAGGCCCGCAGGTCGATCAGGCTCAATTCGAAAAGATCATGGGATTGATCGAGTCGGGTATCAAGTCCGGGGCCGAATGCGTGACCGGTGGAAAGCGAGTCGGCCAACAGGGCTACTACATCGAGCCCACTCTGTTTACCAACGTGGATGACAACATGGAAATCGCCCAGCGCGAAATCTTCGGCCCGGTCATGTCGGTGCTGAAATTCCGTGATATGGACGATTTGATCCGCCGAGCCAACGATACGATCTATGGTCTGGCGGCCGCAGTTTGGACGCGGGACATCGGAAAGGCTCACAAGTTCGCCGCCGAGGTCAAGGCAGGGACGGTGTGGGTCAACTGCTACGATGTCTTCGACGCCGCCGCACCATTTGGCGGATTCAAGATGTCGGGACAAGGCCGTGAGTTGGGCGAAGATGGCCTGCGGCCGTACCTGGAAACCAAAACCGTGACGATTGCGATGGACTAGCCCGCCTGTTCCACTCAACCCGGAAATGTCCATTGAAATTTCGTCTTGAAAACCCCAAGCGTGAGGTGGAGAGGACCAGAAATCCTGCCTTGTTGTTTCCCTGGCTTGCGCCGCGGGTTACCCTGAAGTCGGCTGCGGGTTATGGTGACTTCGAAGGTAATGCGATGCATCGTTGATCCCCGGCGGGAGCGACTACTGCCCACAGAGCGGTGCGGTAACGAAAACAGCCCACTCGAATGATCGGGTGGGCTGTTTTATTGAATCATGAGGCCATTTCGAACCGGCGCGATGTCGAGCCGAGTTCTGGTCTACAGCTCGACCGGTTGATCTTTGTCGGCCGCCTGCTCGCTTTCGATCCGCTTGATCGTCGGTTGCTGTCCGGCCTTCGAATTCTTCTCGTCGTAGTAGTTGCCATAGCCGTAGCCGTAGCCATAACCATAACCGTTGTAGGAGTAGCCCGCACGGTAGGCGCCGTAGGTGTACTGACTGCCGTAGCCGGTTTGGGCACCGACGCCATTGACGACCACTCCCATGATATTGGCGCCGATATTGCGGAGAATTTCCACAGATCGCTCGGCGCTGATGCGAACGTTTTTCTTGATCCGCATGCAGAGGACGGTACCGTCAACGCGGGTTGCGATTGGGCAGGGGTCAGTCACAGCCAGCAGGGGCGGGGTATCGATCACCACGAAGTCGTATTCGCTTCGCAGTTGATCGATCAGTAGTTTTACTTGCGGAGAGGACGCGAGCTCGGCTGGGTTACTTGGCTTCAAACCGCAGGGAAGAATCGAAAGCCCTTCGACCTCGCTGCATTCGTATACGACGTCTTTCCAGAACGACTCACCGCTGAGAACAGTCGCGAATCCTTCTTTCGAGTTGATTCCGAAAATTTGACCCAACCGCGGGCGACGCATATCGGCATCGAGCAGCAGCACCTTCTTCCCCGATTGAGCAATCGAAACTGCCAAGTTCGCGGCAGTGGTCGATTTACCATCCCCCGGAGTCGGGCTGGTCACCTGGATCACCGAGCTCTTGCTACCACGTGCATTGAAGAACAACGCCGTCCGTACCGCCCGGTAGGCCTCAGAGACTTGGGACTTCGGGCGATGGTAGGTGCACACCGCCGGCTCGATGGAAGAATTTTCGAGTTGATACCGCTTGGCCTGGCTAATCACCGGAATATGACCAATCAGCGGCAATCCCAACGCACGAATGATTTCGTCCGGATTGTGGAACGTTTTGTCGGCAAGGTCAACGAGGCAGCCGAGACCAAAGCCCAGCAGAGCACCCAGCAAACCGCCGATCGCTAAGACAATGGGGAGAATCGGCCAAACCAGTTCGCCTCGCGACGGTTCCTGCTGGATTTCGAAAATAAATCCGGACTGTGCGAATTTCTCGGCATCCAGTTTTCCCGTCGGACTGAGTTGGTGAATCTGAGTTTGAATTTCGTTGAGGTTCTTGCGGATGAGTTCTCGCTCCTGCTCGAGTTTGACCCGCGCCTGCCGGAGGTTCGCGATGGTCTGGACTCTTTGGTCGTGGAAGTCACGTTCAGCCAGGAGGTCTTGGAGAGTCAATTGCAGGCGCTCGATTTCCGAACCGTAGGTTTCAATTTTCCATTCGAGGATTTGTTGCGGCTGCACCTGTTCAGAGACTGGCGTCGAAGCGGCCATTTGTTCGGCCGCGGCCTTCCGCTCCTCGTACAACCGGCGCAGCTTTAACAGCTTCTTTTCCGCGATCTCGTAGCGCGGATGGCCGGGGCCGTAGCGGTCTTTCAAGCCATCGAGCTCGATTTCGGCATTCGTGATGTCGTTAAGCATGTACTCGTAGGTCCGAACGCGATCGATTTGGTCGCGTGGATTTTCCTTTTCGAGCGTCACCTCACGTTCTTGAGCGAGCTTCCAGATTTCCTTTTCCATGGACTCCGGGCCATCTTGAATCGCCTGGAGCAATCGCTCGCGGACGGCCACGTTGGTCGCCAATTTCGCCTTGGCATCGGCGATTTTTTGATCGAGCACCTTGATGTGGCTGGAATGCAGATCCACCTGGTTGGTGTCTTTCGGCGTGATCAAGTCATCGACAGGGAGCGCCGCGATTTCGGCTTCTTTTTCGCGAAGCCGCTGCTCGGCAACAATTTGTTGTTCCTTGTATTTGTCAATGATGCTGGTCGTTTCCGAGGCGTATTTCCGTTCCAAACGCTGCCGATAGGTTTCCACGATGTTGTTGAGCACGGCCGTGGCGTCGGCGGCACTCGCGGCACGGAAATAAACCGTGAACAGGTACGGGTCTTCTTTCTCGGGGATGGCCTCCAAGTCCTCGATGATTTGCTTGATCGTCTCCGATTTGGTCATCGAGGCGTATGAGCTCTTCGTGTAGATGTTGTAGTTATCGCAGCACTCTTTGATCAGCTCCGGCTGCACCAGATATTTATCGTGGCGTTGCGGGAGCACATCGGCCGCACTGGGGAGAACCGAATTAAGCGTGAATTGGCTGAAGCGGATGAAGTTCTGATCCTTGGGTTGGATCGAGAACTTGGCGACCGACTGGTAGCGCGAGGGGGTTTTATACTGGTACAGCGTCGCTAGCAGCAAGCCGCTAATCAACCCCAAGAAGACGATCCATTTGCGACGATTCAAAATGCCCCAAAAATCGAACTTCGATTCCGTTGCGAATTCCGGGATGCCGAGCATCGGGGGCACTGGTTGCGTACTGAGATTGGTCGACATGGTTTGGGACGAAGCTCCAGGAGTGGTTGAGGAGGTACACGAGAGAACGGCGGCTGGGCGATGGATTCGACCAAGCCGACCTGTAGCGTTTCCTCCCAATATATCAACAAATCGATAAATCTCAACTCTCCGGCCGATTTAATTCGCAGCTTCGGGGCCAGATTTATTCGCGACCCACCGTCAAAACGGCACAAAACCTAAATTCTTCGGAGCCCGAAATTCCTTCCTAACCAAACCTTCATCGCCCCACTCGAATTGGACAGGTGGTATTGTTACATTTTGGGGCATGAACACGACACCCATGATGCGGCAATACGAAACGGCCAAGGCGGCTTGCGGGGAGGCCATTCTGCTGTTTCGGATGGGGGATTTTTATGAGCTGTTCCACGACGACGCTCGCATCGCGGCCAAAATCCTCGGGTTGAGCCTTACCAGCCGTGACAAGGGTGAAAATCCGGTACCCATGGCCGGTTTTCCCCATCATCAACTGGACAGTTACCTCGGCAAATTGATTCGGGCTGGGCATCGTGTTGCGGTTTGCGATCAAGTCGAAAACCCGCAAACGGCCAAGGGACTTGTTCGCCGGGAAATCACGCAAATTGTCTCTCCAGGGACGATCACCGAAGCTTCGCTGCTCGACCCAACCGAAAGCAACTACTTGACCGCCGTAGTCCGTGGCGCCAAGGACTCCGCCTCGCGACTCGGGATCAGTTGGGTGGATCTGTCGACGGGACTGTTCTCCGCCGCCGTGGTGACCGGACCGTCTCTTGGCGATTTGCTGGAGCGAATCCATCCCAGCGAAATCCTCGTCAGTCAATCGCAACGGGACACTTTGGCCGACGTTGTCGGCAGCACTCCCATGACGACGCGTCCCGACTGGTCGTTCGCCGAAAAGCGAGCCGCCGAAATCCTTCGCAAAAAATTCAGTGTTGCGAATCTCGACGGCTTCGGCTTCGGCGACGGCGACGAACTCGCCCTGCAAGCTGCCGCGGCGATTGTCGACTATCTCGCCGAGACGCAATCGTCGTCGCTCGAGCATATCGTACGTCTGCTGCCATATCGTCCGCTCGAGTTCGTGGAGATCGATCAAGCGTCGTGGCGAAGTTTAGAATTGACGCGGACGATTCGCACGGGGGATCGTAAGGGCTCGTTGCTGGACGTTCTCGATCGTGCGGTGACGCCGATGGGCAGCCGGCTGCTTGGCCAGTGGCTGACAGCGCCGTTGCGCGATCCGCAAGCGATCAACCGGCGGTTGGATGGTGTCAGCGAGATGCTCGCGCAGCGTCAACGCCGCCAGGAGCTGCGTCAGCTTCTCCGCAACGTCCTCGATCTCGAGCGGATCGTGGCGCGGGTCGTGGCGGGGCGGTCCAGTCCTCGGGACTTGAAGCAAATCGCGAACTCGCTGGGCTACTTACCGAAAATCCGGCAGCAGTTGGACGGGTTGCCAGCGGCGATCTTTGTGGAGCTGTACCGCGATTTTGAGATGCTTCCGGAGCTGCGTGTGCGGCTCGACACAGCCCTGGTGGACGACTGCCCCCTGCAACTGTCGGGGGGGGGCTTCATTCGCGGAGGTTTCCACGCACCGCTCGACGAATTGCGAGAATTGGCCCGCGGCGGCAAGGAGTGGATTGTCAATTACCAGCAAAGAATTATCGAGGAAACCCAGATTCCGAACTTGAAAGTCGGCTTCAACAAGGTTTTCGGCTACTACTTGGAGGTCACTCAATCGCATCAGAACAAGGTGCCCGACTACTTCATTCGAAAACAGACGCTGAAAAACGTCGAGCGTTACATCACGCCAGAACTCAAGGACTACGAGGAGCGTGTCCTCGCGGCTGACGAGCAAGCGATCGCGCTCGAGCAAAGCCTGTTCGAGGAACTCAAGGCCGCCACCCGCGCCGAGGCGGCGACGCTAAAACGAATCGCCGAACGCCTGGCCTTAATCGACCAACTCTGCGGTTTGGCCCAACTGGCCGCCGATCAAAATTATTGCCGACCTGTTGTCGATGACAGCCAAGAATTGGAGATCGTCGACGGCCGCCACCCCGTACTCGACATCGTCCAACCGCTGGGAGTCTTCGTTCCCAACGACACTCACCTGACAAAAGAAACGGGCGTGATCCATTTGATCACCGGACCGAACATGGCAGGCAAAAGCACGTACATCCGCCAGGTCGCCTTGATTACGCTGATGGCGCAGATCGGCAGTTTCGTTCCTGCTAAATCCGCGCGGATTGGCGTGGTCGATCGGATCTACGCCCGTGTCGGGGCCAGCGATGAATTGTCGCGTGGACAATCGACATTCATGGTTGAAATGACCGAAACCGCTCGGATTCTCAACACGGCTACTTCGCGGAGCCTGGTGATTCTGGATGAAATCGGCCGCGGGACCAGCACCTACGACGGCGTATCATTGGCGTGGGCGATCGTTGAGTTCCTTCACGAGCACCTGACCTGCCGAACTCTCTTCGCGACACACTACCACGAGATGACGGCGCTGGCCGAGACACTCCCACTGGTAAAAAATTACAATGTGAACGTTCGCGAATGGAACGACAAAATCGTGTTCTTGCACAAAATCGTTCCCGGCGCGGCTGATCGGAGCTATGGGATTCACGTCGCGAGGCTGGCGGGAGTTCCCGAATGGGTCAGCCGACGCGCCGAGCAGATTCTCGAACGACTCGAATCCGGCCGCCGCGACGATCAAGCTTTGGCACGCTCGGCAACCCGCCGCAGTGGTGAATTACAACTGACGCTGTTTGAGATCACCGACCATCCGCTGATCGACAAAATCCGGCGGATCGATCCCAACCATGTGACGCCGCTCCGAGCTTTGGAAATGCTCCAGGCTTGGCAACAAGAACTTGCCCAGGAGTCCCCATCAGGAGACAAACATGCTTAATCCCGCTGATCGAACCGCGCGGCGCTGGCGTTGGACCATCGTGATGGGGGTGTTGGCAAGCTGGTTTCACCTGCCCTCCGCAGTTGCAATCGAAATTCAAGAGGCGGTCGATCAATCGACTGTCGAGCGCGGCGAAGAGGCAGCTCAACAAAAACTGGCCCGACCCGAAGAGGCTGCGGGCGATCAGCCCCTGGGCAAACGCCTTCTCGAATTGACGCCGCCTCAGACCCCTTGGTTTGCCGTTGCTGAACGCTATCGAGCCGATTTGCAAATCCTCCAGAGATACCACGCTATCGAGTTATCCCCAACCCGGCATCGGCGTCTGATGGAATTTCTTTCCGGTTGGCGCGAGGCGCTGGAGCGAATCGACGTCAATCAATTGGACGCCGATTCGCTCGCGGTGATCCAAAAAATACTCGCCGATATCCAGAAGAAAGAGGACGAATATTCCGCCCGCACTCGCCTTTGGAGCGAAAAATTACCTTGGCTGCCATTCGCGAGTCATGTTTTCAAGTTGGCGGAGACGCAACGACTCGTCGTGCCGATGGATGCGATCGGCTTCGCAAAGCAAGTCCAGACCATTGCCGACCTTGCCAACAAAGCGCGCGACTCGGTTGCCGACGACCCCTCCATGGTCGCTCGATTCGCGCACGCTGCTGGGACTGTCAAACATGCTGCCAACGACATCGGCGATTTGAAAAAGGTGCTACGATCTTGGTTCGAATTCTACAACGGCTATGATCCCGAGTTCACTTGGTGGGTGAAGCGCCCCCACGAAGAGGCTCAACAGGCACTGGCCGAATATGAAACCGCACTTCGTGAATTCGCGAAAAAACTGGCAGAACAAGCCCCTCAGACAGCCGATGGCGCCAGCGCGGCAGCTACTGCCGACACGGAAGCGAATCCCCCCTTTTCCTTGGCTAACGAACCTATCCCCGATTGGCCAATCTCGCGCGATGAGTTTACTGGTCCGGCACCGATCATCGACGAACTATTGACGATCCCCGCCAATCGAGTCGCACCGATCATCGCCGAATTTCAACGAGAGTTCGGCGGGCAAGAAGGTCGTGGGCGAAACCGCAATCAGGATGACGTGGGCGGTCAGCGAACCCGAGAACGTTTGCAGAAATGGTTGGCTGCCTTGGAGGAATTGCCTTACGACGACTATGGCGTCGATGAGCAGGTCGATTACCACCTGCTGCGGCATCACATCACGATGCAACTGAAGCGGCGGGATCTGCCGCCGAACGAGCTGACCGTGGTTGAGGGCCCCGCAGGTATCAAGGGGAAACCGATCGGCCGCGCCGCTTTGCTGTTCGAACTCGAGCGGGAAATGATCCCATACACGCCGGAAGAATTGCTGGAAATGGCCGCGCGGGAACTCGCATGGTGTCGCACGGAACTCGTCATTGCAGCCCGCGAGCTGAAGTTTGGCGACGCTTGGCAACGCGCTGTCGAGCACGTCAAATCGCTCCACGAACAACCGGGGCAACAACCATGGCTTGTCCGGCAACTTTCGGACGAGACGGTCGCGTACATCCGGAATCAGGAACTCATGACCATTCCCCCGCTGGCCAATGAAACGTGGCGCATGCGGATGATGCCCGTCGAGCAGCAGTTGATCACTCCGTTTTTCACTGGTGGCGAAGTGGTCTCGGTCGGCTTTCCAACCGACGCGATGTCCCATGAGGCGAAACTGCAAAGCCTCCGCGGCAATAATCGCCCCTTCTCACGAGCCACCGTCCATCACGAGTTGATTCCCGGGCACGGTATGCAGCAATTCATGACCTCCCGCTACGCGACGCATCGCGGTTTGTTCAGTACGCCGTTTTGGACCGAAGGCTGGGCTCTGTACTGGGAAATGTTGCTGTATGACCAGGGCTTCGCTCGTACACCCGAAGATCGCGTAGGCTTCCTCGTGTGGCGGTCTCATCGCTGCGCTCGCATCGTGTTTTCACTGAGCTTTCATTTGGGGCTGATGACACCCGCCGAATGCGTCGATTACTTGGTTGAAAATGTCGGCTTCGAACGCTTGGGAGCCGAAGGTGAGGTGCGCCGCTCTTTTGGGGGCATGTATCCGCCACTGTACCAGGCGGCTTACATGGTGGGGGGGCTGCAATTCCGCGATCTTGAACGGGAATTCGTAGCTACGGGGCGAATGTCGCATCGAGACTTCCACGACTTCGTCCTGCGACGCGGCCGCATCCCCGTGGCGATGGTTCGGCAATTACTGCTCAATCAACCCTTATCTCGCAGCAGCATCCAGCCTTGGCGGTTCTACGAACTGCACTGACGTTGTTCAACCAAACCAACAAAATACCAACGGATGCGGACTCGCCAAAACAGAAACAGAGCGAGATAAACGGATCAGGGGGCTCATCGTCGTGGTTGATTCGACATTTCACACCACGCCAAGGGCAAGTCGGCCGACGAAAAACTCATGGAGCGATGGCCCCATCCGCCAAATCGCCGTCGGTAGAGGATGTGATAATACGATGCGCTACATTAAAAAAAAGAGGAGAGCTGAGCATAAGCCGGGTTCTGTCGCCGAGTAGTGCGGCGCGACGACCATTTATCTAGGACCGCAATTGCTCGCGGTCTCGAGCGACCTACCCGGGAGTCGAACGTGGCGGACCACCACATCCTCCCTGTTTGGTCTTGCTCCGGATGGGGTTTACCTAGCCGGACGAGTCACCCCGCCCGCTGGTGGGCTCTTACTCCACCGTTTCACCCTTGCCGCTGCGAACGATCATTCGCAGGTTGGCGGTTTGCTTTCTGTGGCACTATCCCTGGTCTCGCGACCGGTCGGCGTTACCGACCATCCTGTCCTACGGAGCCCGGACTTTCCTCTCGCCTCTGTCGAGACCAGCGGTCGTCTGATCAACTCTCCCGATTTTCATTTTCAATAGTTTTGAGCGATATGTCAAAACGCGGGTTCTCTTAACGCTTCAATAAACTCTCGATGCCACTACTCTCGGCGGTAACGACAATCCGGTCGCCGGGCAGGATCTGGTAGTCTTGCTCGAATTTGACGATCCGTTTGCCGGGTTGCAATTCGCAAGCCATCTTCAAGGTCTTGCCAGAATCATCTACCAACCGATAGATGTCGATTTTCATGCTGCGAAATTTTTTGAGCGCTCCGGATTCTTCCAAGGCGGTTTGCACGGTCAAGCTCGGTGTGACGTTGCCGGTAAAGGTCTGCGGCTTGCCCATCGTCGGCATCATCACCACCTGGTACTGGCCAGCGGATTTCGCTAGCGGCTCGGTGGGAATACTTTTGTTGCCGAATGAGGTCATAGACTGGCAACCACTGCTGAACAGAACGGCGGCCGCCAACAAACATACGATTTTGCTGGAAATGTTTGGGAGTTTCATTGTTACCGTGTCCTTACGATCGATGCGCGGTATCGTCTGCCTAATCCCCCCAACCGATTTTCTCGGTATCGTCCAAACAGGCGGCAGACTTTAGCTAATTTTCCTGGTCCAAGGCAAACGCAATTTTTTTAAATAGCAGGGTCCTTACGATGCCTTCACAGTCTGAGTCGCAGTCAACCAACAACGTCAAAAGCGGGAAAATAACTCGGCGGCCCGAGCAACCCGGCCAACTAGCTCATCGTTCGCCAAAATTGTGATAGCATCGCGTACCCCCATCTCTAAACGTGCCAATCTCTACGTGGTCCAGTCGCTCGACCCCAAAATTGCGCCTCGCCAACGGCGCTTAACGCTGATTTGCCCTGCATCTACCTTCCGAACGTCTTTTCGGAACCATGTAAAGCCCCCCCCCGAATCAGAGCTGGGCCGCGCACGAGAAGAGGTCGAAAGTCATCTATCGCATGAGGATCGGTCTGCGCCTTAAAAAACGTTCGCGAGGCGCGCGATCACGCTCGCAATTTATGCCCCTGGAATGCTCCAGTTTTCTGTACCAGTGGTTATGAAAGATTTGGTTGGGTAACTGGTAACGGTTTAGGGGGCTCGCTGTGCTGATTCCGTGGAGTGAGCGCAGCGAACGGAGCGGAATCAGCACAGCGTCGCGCGAACTCCGATGGGGTTAGGTAGCCCAGCGAGTTGTGTGGACGTCGATTATTGAAATCGTCCAACCAGCCTGGGGCATCTTCCTCGCTAAAAAGCTCGGTCTGATGAAGATATTCATCGCGAAGCTTGCCGTTAACGCTCTCGCACAGGCCGTTTTGCCATGGCGAGCCAGGCTCGATGTACAGCACGTTGACTCCTAACTTGGCTAACCAGTCTTTGATAGCCACCGAGATGAACTTGGGACCGTTGT
>CALDHM010000023.1 GCA_937941455.1 uncultured Pirellulaceae bacterium
AGAAACGCGAACAGGCCGACGTTTTGAGGCGTCGGCCTGCCAATTTCGCTTACGGACTTAACCGTATAACCGCAGGGTCAAACAAAGTTTGATATCCTTGATTCAGTTGCGGGAGCCGGATTTGAACCGACGACCTCGAGGTTATGAGCCTCGCGAGCTACCGGGCTGCTCCATCCCGCATGCGTATGATAGAGGCGTGACAGCCTAAAGTCCAGGGGGGGCTGCCCCGCTCGATCGAAAATTTTCCGCGCGATCCGAAGGGCTTCGAAGGGATTCGAAAGGCCGACATTCGGCAGTCGAGAAGTCATTCCATGCGAGCAGTTTCGGCTCAGACTAACGATAGGGGCGGCAACGAAAGGCCATTGCTTGGCGGATCGAGCGGATTGTGTTGGTTCAACGTAATCGGTCACGCCTTGAAACGCCCCCCGATGCGAACTCCCTGCCCGTGCCGCTTCGGGCAGCGGCCCGCGCTTGGAGCCAAAACGGCAGACGCGCAAAACGCGACAACCAGCTTCGCATCGGAATCCCGCGACGTCGCGTTCATCGAGTTTAATTCCCTTGGGATGGAGTAAACGACGCAAAACGCTGTCGTATTCCTAACTTTCGCTCCCCACCGAGTTTACCGTGGTGGAAAACGAAATTAGTCCAATAAATTGACTCCGTTCCCTAATGTCTCGGCCCCGCCGAGTTTATCGCTGCGGAGCGAGGAATTGATCGACTACAGGTGGACTTGGCAGCGCGGGCATCCGCGGAAACGTTTCAGCCCTCTAGTTTGACTTTTCCTTCCCAACAGGGATTGAAAGCCTGAAGGAAAATGGACAGTACCATTGGAGTTGACGACGAAAAGCCCCTTTCGCGAACGGTCAAAATCCACCAAAGTCTTCAAGGCGGAGGCGGAGGTTATCCGATCGAACGGATTTTTTGCCAAGAGCACGAAGCGACGGGAGAACGATGTGGCGACTCCTCTCAGCGCCGAAGGACCTGCGATATACGGGAGTTACGCGAGCAGTTTCGCTCGTAAGAGATGAAACTATCGAAGGTTGTGCTCGCGCGGGCGGGGAGCGTGCGGATCGTCGCGATAGAGGATCTGCTGAAAGCAGGCCAGTTCGGTGTGCAGCGTGAGGTCATGCGTCAGTGGCGTTACGGAGATGTTGCCTTCAGCGACAACTTCGACATCGGTCAAGTGTGCGAGGGGCAGCGGGGCCGGATGGTTTGTTTGCCAGTAGAAAGGACGGCCATTTGGATCATTGCCATGCATGAAATGAGTTCCCATCGGATTGGGGTTCATGGGAACAACGAGCCAGCGGTGATCGTGCGTCAAGGCTTTAAGAGGGACATTAATATTGATGACGTGGCCGAAGGCGTGGCCGTCCGCGATTAGCTTCTCGCAAATCGGCCAGGCCAATTCGATGGCGCGCTTGAAATTTTCCAGCTTGTTGTTAGCTTCGAGCGAAATCGCCACGCTGCGATAACCGGTGGCCGCTCCGGCCAACGCAGCGGCAACCGTGCCGCTATGGCCCACATTGAGCCCTACGTTGAGGCCATTGTTGATCCCGCTGATGATCAGATCTGGTTTGAAGGGGCACAGTTCGGACAACGCCAATTTAACGCAATCGGCTGGGAAGCCGTTGACGCCGAGCCCGACCAGATTGGAATCGACCTCAAATTCGCGGGCGAAAATCGGTCGGCGGTACGTGATCGATTGACTGACTCCGCTCCGTTCGTTGTCCGGAGCGACGACGAAAATCTCATGGTCTTCGCGGAGGAAGCGAGTCAACGCGCGGAGACCGATTGCTGAGATTCCGTCGTCATTGGAAATTAGAATCTTCATCGGGAAATAATTATTTGGCGGACGGCAAACTTGTCAAATAACGAAGTCAGTACGAACTGCGGTCGGGGCTGAGTAAACCTTTTCGTGCATGCGTTGCCGCGCTCCCCGCAGCGAACGCGCCGATGATTACGAAGCTAACCCAACGATGGGCCCTCGCCAATGCTGGATGGGTCGACTGCGACGAAACGTAGGGGCCCTAGCGCGCCGAAACGGCTCTTTTTTTGCTGGGCGTCAAGCCTTTTTACATCCCGCGGCAATCCGTATAATCTGCGTTTTGCATTTGTTTCGCGGATGATTCACGATGTCGGTAGCTACCCCACAAGCGGCGGGGCAACGCCAAGTCGCCTTGCAGGCACAGCGTGTGCTTATTTTGGATTTCGGTTCGCAGTACGCGCAGCTGATTGCGCGGCGAGTTCGCGAGGCGAAGGTGTATTGCGAAATCGTGCGGCACGATATTACTCCGGAACAGATTCGCAAGCATGCTCCTGTGGGATTGATCCTGTCGGGCGGACCCAGCAGCGTTTACGAAGCGTCCGCACCGAAATGCCATCCGCAGATTTTCGAGTTAGGTATTCCCGTCCTTGGCATTTGCTACGGGATGCAGCTTGTTTGTGAAACATTGGGAGGCAAGGTGGCGAGTGTTGCGACGCGCGAGTACGGCAGGACGCCTTGCCAAGTGACCTCGCCTGCCGATCCGCTGTTTAAGGACTTCCCTCGCGAGACCGAGGTATGGATGAGCCACGGCGACCAGGTGCAGGAGGTCGGCGGCGGTTTTCTGCCGCTAGCTCGCACGGGGAGTTGTCCTGTGGCGGCGGTGAAGCATGAAAAGTTACCGGTGTACGGGCTGCAGTTTCACCCCGAGGTGACCCATACCGCAGCGGGAGCGACTTTGCTGCGGAATTTCTTGTTCGAGATTTGTCATTGCGATGGGACTTGGGAGCTGACGGACTTTGCCGAGGAAGCGATTCGCCAGATCCGTGAACGGGTGGGCCATGGCCGCGTGATTTGCGGGTTGAGTGGCGGAGTCGATTCCGCCGTGGTGGCGGCTCTCGTGTACCGAGCGATCGGGGACCAGTTGTCCTGTATCTTGGTGGACAACGGCTTGCTCCGCAAAAATGAATCGGCCCTGGTCGTTGACGAATTCACCAATCATTTTCGAACCGACTTGCATGTGGTCAACGCCGAGGGGCGGTTCTTGGACGTACTTCGCGGCGTCACGGAACCGCAGGAAAAGCGGCGGCGTATCGGGCACACGTTCATCGAATGTTTTCGCGAGGAGGCGACTAAAATTCAAGATGTTCGCTTCTTGGCCCAAGGGACGCTTTACCCGGACGTGATCGAAAGTGGCGCGGCGGTAGACGGACCGGCGGCTACGATCAAGCTGCATCACAATGTCGGTGGGCTGCCGGAGCAACTCGGTTTCGAATTGATCGAACCGCTCCGCGATCTGTTTAAAGATGAAGTGCGTCGCTTGGGGCTGGAGTTGGGGTTGCCTGAATCGTTGGTATGGCGGCATCCGTTTCCCGGCCCCGGGTTGGCGGTGCGGTGCCTCGGGGAGGTGACCAAGGCGAAGTTGGATATTCTGCGCGAGGCCGATACGATCGTGCTGGAGGAAATTCATCGGGCTGGGTTGTATCGGCAGACATCGCAACTGTTTGCGGTGCTGTTGCCAATCCAGAGTGTCGGGGTGATGGGGGATGCACGCACGTACGAAAACGTGGTCACAATCCGCTCGGTAAACACCGACGATTTCATGACGGCGGACTGGTCGCGGCTGCCTTACGAGGTGCTGGCGCGGATGTCCACTAGAATTATCAACGAGGTCAAAGGGGTCAACCGTGTTTGCTACGACATCAGCACGAAGCCGCCAGCGACTATCGAATGGGAGTAGCAAATCCGAACTATGAGTCGACAATATATTTTTCAAATGCACGGCATGACCAAGAAGCGGAACGGCCGAGCCGTTCTCGAAGACATTTGGCTGTCGTTCTTTCCCGGGGCGAAAATTGGTGTCCTCGGCCGTAACGGTGCTGGAAAAAGTACCTTGCTGCGGATCATGGCGGGGATCGATACCGATTTTGACGGCGAGGCGCGGCTGACGGAGGGTTTTACTCGAGGATTCCTGCCGCAAGAGCCACAGCTCGATCCGACGCTCGACGTGTGGGGCAACGTCGAACAGGCGGTCGCTCCGCGTCGCCGCTTGATTGAACGGTTCAACGAGCTCAGCGCGAAGTGCGCCGAGCCGCTGGATGAGCGGGCCATGCAAAAGGTTTACGATGAGATGGCGCGCCTTCAGGACCAAATCGAGGCGACCAACACGTGGGAGCTTGATCGCGAAATCGAGATCGCTTTCGACGTGATGAACTTGCCAGACCGCGATGCCGATGTCACAAAATTGTCGGGGGGTGAAAAACGTCGGGTAGCGCTCTGCAAGCTGCTGTTGGAGAAGCCCGATTTGTTGCTCTTGGACGAGCCGACGAACCACTTGGATGCCGAATCGGTGCAGTGGTTGGAAAAGACGTTGCATTCGTATCCGGGGACAGTGGTGGCGGTGACGCACGATCGTTACTTTTTGGATAATGTCGCGGGCTGGATTCTAGAACTCGACCGCGGCAAGGGTTACCCGTTCGAGGGGAACTACTCGGCGTGGCTCGAGCAGAAAAAAGCTCGTTTGGAAAAAGAAGAAAAACAAGCCGAGGCCCGCCAGAAAACCTTGGAGCGGGAGCTGGAGTGGATCCGCATGGCGCCGCGCGCTCGCCAGGCGAAGAACAAGGCGCGGATCAATGCCTACGAACAACTTGTGGCTGAAAGCGTCCAGGAGCGCGAGCAAGAGTTGGAGATCCAGATCCCCACGACTCGACCGCTGGGGGACACCGTGATCGTCGCGGAGAATCTGACCAAGGGCTACGGCGACAAGATTTTGATGGAGAATTTGAACTTCCGGTTGCCGCCGGGGGGAATCGTCGGCGTGATCGGTCCTAATGGGGCTGGCAAGACGACGCTGTTCCGCCTGATTACCGGTCAGGAACAGCCTGACAGCGGCACCCTGAAGATCGGTGCGACCGTGGATTTGGGTTACGTTGATCAATCGCGCGACAGTCTTGATCCCGACAAAACTATTTATGAAGAAATTTCCGGCGGCCATGATTTCCTGGAAATCGGTAAGCGGAAAATCAACGCGCGGGCCTACGTGTCGCGATTTAATTTCCGCGGAACCGACCAAGAAAAAAAAGTCGGTATACTATCGGGCGGGGAACGGAATCGCGTCCACCTGGCAAAGTTGTTGCGGCAAGGCTCGAACGTCTTGCTCCTGGACGAACCGACTAACGATTTGGACGTCGACACGTTGCGGGCCCTGGAAGAAGCGATCTTGAACTACGCGGGTTGCGTCGTGGTCACCAGCCACGACCGCTGGTTTTTGGACCGGCTGGCTACGAATATCCTTGCGTTCGAGGGGGACGGCTACGTGCATTGGTGCGAGGGGAACTTCGAAACCTACGAGGCTCAACGCCGCGAGCGACTGGGGATCAGTGCTGACGAGCCCCATCGATTTAGATACAAAAAACTTGCTCTGTAGCCGCATCCGCTTCGGGACGGCCGACGGCAAGCACCATAACTTTTCGGCATTGATTGGAGGTACGATAACATGACCATTTTGCGTTCTGGTTCAACGGAGAAGTACGCGCAAAACTGGGCCGCAGCCTTCGGCGAAAAACAGGCAAAGCGAAAAGAGTCGACGGCCAAGGGGCGCAGCGGCGCGCGTGCGAAACAAAAAACGGGAACGCCAAAAAAGGCGAAAAAGGCGACGTCGAGCTAGATCATCGCGATGAGTCCTTCCGATGCGATGGGAAACCAAGAGAGCACTGTCGCAAAATTCGCGGGGAATCTGATCCGGCGTTTGTAAGCGATGTCGTTTTCTTCGTCTGCTTCCCCTCTCCGGCCCTGGCTGGCCGACTCTTCCGGGAGGGAGAGTGGAGGAGAAGCCGTTTCCCCTCTCTGACCCTGGCGGGAAAATTTTCCCCGAGGGGAGAGTGGAGAATTCATCGTCAGTCCGAGCGCACAGTGATTGCTTAGTGGCTCGATTCGACGAGAAGGTAACCACAGGATACCGTTGCCCCGAGAGTTAATCGGCCACTAGCCCCCACGGATACTTCGCGATGATAGCGATCCACGAATTGTCGAAGGAATTTCCCACCGCGCACGGCCCCGTGTTGGCTGTTGATCGAGTGTCCTTCCGCGTCGAGCGCGGTGAGGTTTACGGCTTGCTCGGGCCAAACGGTGCGGGAAAGACCACGACCATGCGGATGATCTTGGGCTTGCTCAAGCCCGATAGCGGCTTCGCAGAAGTGGCCGGCTTTCGTTCCGATACCGATCCGGATGACGTCAAACGTCAGGTCGGATTCATCTCCGCGTCGTCGGGCATCTACCAATGGCTGACCGGTCGGGAAATGCTAAGCTTTTTCGCCGATGTCTATGGGCTGGATCCGTCGCGTGCCGAGCAGAGGATCGCGATGCTGGCGGACTTGCTGGATATTCGTCATTTTCTGGATCGCCGCTGCGCGTCGCTAAGCACGGGGCAAAAGCAACGGGTCAATTTGGCTCGAGCACTGGTCCATGATCCGGCGGTGATGATCATGGACGAACCGACCTTGGGGCTGGACATCGTCGGCAGTCAAGTCATCTTCGACTACATCGATTTGCTGAAGCAAGAACAAAAGGCGATGATTCTATGCACGCACCAGCTCGATCAAGCGGAGCGGATCTGCAGCCGCTTCGGGCTGCTGTTTCGCAGCCGCATGGTTCGGGAAGGGACGCTGCGAGAGTTGCTGGACGGTTCAGGCTGCGATAATCTGGTCGATTTATTTATCAGATTGATGAAATCTCCTGATCAGCTGGCGACGATCGGAGTGGGGAGCCGGTTATGAAGGAGCACGACTCGGTGACAGCACCGTCCTATCGTGGCGCGCGTTTCATTCGGCTGGCCCAAAAGGAATTGCGCGAGACGCTTCGCGACCGCCGCACGATCATCACGCTGATCGCGATGCCGCTGATCGTTTATCCGTTGCTAAGCTTGATCTTCAAAAGTTTCTTGCTGAGTAACCTGGGCTTTGGCGGCGCTAATGGCGAGATTCGGTATCGTTTCCTCGTTCTTTCCGATCATCAGCGGCCGGAAACGACGCCGGAGAATCTCGCAGCGCTGATCTCGGGCATCTCGGATCACTGGGAACGCAAAGAGCCGCAGCGGCGGCAGCGAGAAGGGGACGAAAAGGCCCTTGCGGGACAAGGCGGAACTCCGAAGGTCGCCAAATTAGCCGATCACTATTGGGATTTTGTGCCCAAGCTCAATCTGGACCCCGTCGAGGAACTGCAGCGAAAAACGTACGACCTAGTCATTGACGTGCGCGTGGTGGGAGAGGACGCCAACCGGCAACTGGAAGCCACGATCTATTCCAGCGATCAAGACCCGCCCAGCCTCGCTGCGGCTCGATTTTTCAAGGAGCGTTTGCAGCACTTCAATTTGGCGTTTCTCCAACAAAAGCTGATGGCGATGCGGGGAGACCCGCGGCTATTTCTGAGCCCGATCGACCAAAAAGTGGAAATGCAGGAACAGGGGAATCAATTCGTCGCCATGATCCCGCTGATCTTAGTGTTGATGACCATCACCGGGGCAGTCTATCCCGCTATCGATTTGACGGCCGGGGAGCGAGAACGAGGGACGTTGGAAACGCTGATCGCTGCGCCGGTACCGAGAATCCAAGTCTTGCTGGCCAAGATGCTAGCGGTGATCGTGGTTGCCGTGATGACGGCGTCGCTGAACGTAATCGGCATGTTGGTCACTTTGTGGGCCTTTCAGTTGGAGAAAGTGATCCTGGGCGACACGGGGCTGACCTGGATGATGGGGATTAAGGTCCTCTTGTTGCTGGCCTTGCTGGCGACCTTTTTCGCCGCGGTGCTGCTGGTGGTGACGAGTTTTGCGCGCAGTTTCAAGGAGGCGCAAGCCTATTTGATTCCGATCATCTTGTTGTCGATGGCTCCCTCGCTGTTGGCGATGACTCCAGGGGTGACGCTGGACGGGCCCCTAGCCGTTTGCCCGATGATCAATTTGCTGTTGTTGGCTCGAGACGTTTTAGAGAACCAAGTTGCCTTCGTGTCGGCCATCGCGGCGATATTTTCGACGATCGTTTATTGCGGTTTGGCGATTGCGGCGGCGGCTTCCATCTTTGGGGGGGACTCGATCCTGTACGGAAGCCAAAGCAGTTGGAAAGAATTTTTTGCTGCCCCGGTTCGACATTCGGTCATCGCACCGCTGAACGTGACCCTATTTTGCCTGTTCCTGTTGCTACCGATCAATTTTATCGCGATTGCTTTTTTGGGTCGTCTTGTTGGTCCAGAGGGTACTGGAGTTTCAGTGACGACTCAATTGTTGCTGATGAGTTTATTCACAGCACTCGGGTTTTGGTGCGTGCCGACCTTGATTGCGCTTTGGCAACGGGTCGATTTGCGCACCGGGTTCGGCTGGTTGCCTGCCCCGATTTGGCTGTACGCGATGGGATTGGTGCTGGGATTCAGTCTTTGGCCCATCGTCATGGCGTTGATCAACGGATGGTACGAGGTGATCAGCCTGTTTTCTTCGGCCGATGCCGCCGCGGAATGGCACGCCCGACTGACGCAATACAGCGCGGAGCAGGCCGAAAAATTCCGGCGAACTAGTCCTTGGGTGATCGCGCTGGCGATGTCATTGACGCCGGCGTTCTGCGAGGAATGGTTTTTTCGGGGAATGCTGCAGCGATCGTTGCTCCGTTCGCTGCGGGCTTGGCAAGCGATCGTCCTGTCGTCCTTTGTTTTTGGAATTTTCCATACCTTGTCCGGTAGTGCTGTGTCGTTCGATCGGCTATTGCCCACCGCCTTGGTGGGGCTGGCGTTAGGCTTTCTGGCGTACAAAGCGAATTCGATCGTGCCCGGAATTTTGATGCACGCCGTTCACAATGCCACGATCGCATTCATCGCTTATTATTTGCCGCAGTTGAACGAGTTGTCTTGGTTTCCGAAAGATGCCCAGAACATTCCTGAACGTTGGATTGTTGCCTCAGCCGCGATTCTGCTTGTCGCGTTCGGGCTATTATGGAGAACTCCCGCCAGACCACTCGATGTGGAGACCACGGAGGCTACTCAGCGTAGGCCGGGCGGGTGAACTGCGACTCGATACGGGACCAATCGAAGTTGTTCAGATCGAGTTCCGGAAGTTGCGGCTTGAAGTAGTCCATGTATTTCTGGCCTGCGGCCGTGTTGAAGATGACTACTTTCTCCGAGCGTTTGATCTCTCCGCAGCCGGCCATCTCGACAAGGGCGCCGATGCAAGTCGCGGTTTCCGGGCAAACCAGCAATCCTTCGTGCGAAGCCAGCAGTTTTTGCCACGCGAACAATTGCGATTCCTCGGCCGCGACCACCTTCCCGCCACTTTCCCGCACTGCATCCAGCACCATGAAATCGCCAATGCCTTGGGGAACGCGGAGTCCGGAGGCAATCGTATCGGTATTTTCGTAACGGGTGACGAAGCGTTCGCCTTTTTCATACGCCTGAACCAGCGGCGGGCAACCTGTCGATTGCACCGAAATGATCCGCGGCATCCGCGACGATTTCAACCAGCCGAGCTCGCGCAATTCTTTGAAGGCTTTCCACATGGCAATCAGCGCGGTACCACCGCCAGTGGGATAGAAAATCACATCGGGGAGATCCCAGCCGAATTGTTCGGCTAGTTCCAGGCCCATGGTTTTTTTCCCTTCGAGCCGATAGGGCTCCTTCATGGTCGAGATGTCGAACCACAGTTTCCGATCGTGGCCTTGGCGGACAAGGCGTCCGCATTGATCGATGAATCCGTTGCCGTAGAAGATGACAGCTCCGCACTGTAGGCATTCGGCGATATTGGTGATCGGCGTATTGTGCGGCACGAGCACAAACGAATCCAGCCCCCCCCGCGCGGCATAAATGGCCATCGCTCCCCCAGCGTTGCCGTTGGACGCCATCGCGACGCGACGAACCCCGAAATGCCTGGCCATCGTGAGCGCCAGCGACAGTCCCCGCGCCTTGAAACTACACGTCGCCAGCCGCGATTCATCCTTGATATAGACATGGTCGAGATTCAGATGCTGCGCTAATCGGGGGCAAGCTACCGTGGGCGTCATCTGTTCGTCAAGGCTGATCGGCTCGACTTCGTCACCCACGGGCAACAACTCGCGATAACGCCACATGTTCTCTCTGCGGCTGGCGATGATTTCCGGAGTTACTGCCGCGCGAATGCGGTCCAGATCGTAACGGGACCACAGTGGGCGATTTGCGTGCCAGGTCTGCAATTGATCGGCGGGGTACGTGGTCCCGTCAATCGCGCTTTCAAAATGCGTGATGTAGCGTGTCATGTCACTTGCAGATTACCCCCGATTGGCAAGGTTGCATCAATCGGGCTTTGTTGCGAAAATTCGATTGTACGACGGAATTTTCCTTCGCAGTAGCCCCAAGACCACGTGTCGCAGGCGCGTTTTCCAGCGTTCAGCGGCCTGCTGACGATTTCGTCCCCAAGTCAGCCCGATAAACTGTACAGCTTACCATCGCGAGCCGCGCATGCCGGATAACGATCCCCCAAAGCCGACCACGACCGAACGCATTATCAATGGCTTGCCGAACCCATGGGACGACGAAGTCACGCCAGCGCCGCGGCCTGCTGACGAGGGGATCGCCGAGCTAAAAAGTGTCGATGACATCCTGAAGGTTTATGGTTGCCAAGTGTCGGCCGAAATTCCGAACGTGGCGGCAATCGGCGGCGCGATGGCGTCCGTTTTCCTCGGAATCCTGTCGATCGTAGGGGCCTTGTTAACGCCGTGGAGCCTCGTCAATGCCGGCATGGGCATCGCGTTCGGTCTGTGGGGATTTGCATCACCTCGGAAAGGCTTGGCAATGGCCGGAATCCTTGCATCGTTACTAGGAATCGCGTGGAATTTATGGTTGCTGGCCTATCGGGCGTTCGGGACCTGAAACTCGTCTGGGGAAATTGATCAAAGTTTTTGAACACAACGGCAGATCATGGCGAAGCTCTATTTCTATTACTCGGCAATGAACGCGGGGAAAAGCACGACGCTTTTGCAATCTGCCCACAACTACGAAGAACGCGGCATGCGGGTCTTGCTCCTGACGCCGTTCATCGATGAACGATCAGGGCGCGGGATCATCGGTTCGAGAATCGGATTAGAACGTCCGGCTTATGCGTTTACTGCCACCGATGATCTGTTGCGGTACGTATGGGATCAGCATCATCATGATCGGGTCAGTTGCGTGCTGGTGGATGAAGCCCAGTTTCTAACTCCGCAGCAGGTTTTGCAATTGACGCTTGTTTGCGATCGTTTGGGGATTCCCGTACTTTGTTACGGACTGCGGACGGATTTTCGCGGCGAGCCCTTCGAGGGGAGCAAGTATCTGCTTGCTTGGGCCGACGAAATGATCGAAATCAAAACGATTTGCCGAACTGGCAAAAAGGCTACGATGAACGCCCGCGTTGACGCAGCGGGTCGCCGCGTCGTGGCTGGGGACCAGGTCCAAATCGGCCACAATTACGTGTCTCTCTCGCGGCGAGAATTCGAACTCGACCAGGTTTCGCCGGTCGGCTACCGCTATCCCGACGATTTGCCCTGATCGTCAGGGCCGTCGGCAGCATCGCGATCTGCAGCGGTTGCTGCTGCGATGATTTCCACGGCTACGGAATCGTACAGCAAGATCCCTCGCTCGGTCAGTTTGACCACTGCCGGGCTTGTGTCGTCACCGGCAGTAGCCCCATCGTGAAAGCCACGAATCAATTTCAAATTCTGTAATCGCTCGAGTGTCGGGCCCGCGGTCGCTGCAAACGTAAATCCGCTCACTTGTTGAAATTCGCGCTCACCAACGCCGTCGAGACGCCGCAGGCCGATCGCCAAAAGCTCGCGGGCGAGATCGATCGGCGGCAGTGCATGCGCGTGAGCGACCGGTCGCTCGCCCGACTCCAGCAGTTTGATGTAGCGGAGCGTGCTTTCGGCATTCGTGTAGCGGACACCGTTGAGGAACCCGCTGGCGGAACTGCCAAAACCCCAATACGGTGCGCCGGACCAATACACTTGGTTGTGCCGCGGGCGGTGGTGGGGACGAGCGAAGCTGGAGATTTCGTAATGCTCAAAACCTCGCGCGGTCAAAGAGCAAATCGCCATATCGTACATCCTACAGCGAAGATCCTCATCGGCCTCTGCCTGCAGCCCCTTCGACCGACGCGACCAAAACCTTGTCCCTTTTTCGTAGGTCAATTCATAGGTGGAGACGTGATCGATATCGAGCACCTGAGCTAGTTCGAGGTCGACATGCCACTGCTCGGCGGTCTCCGATGGTGTCGCAAAAATCAAATCAATCGAAATACTACGAGCAAATTTGCGACAGTTTTCAACAGCCCGGGCGATTTGGCTTGCGGAATGATCGCGTTCCAGGATTTTCAGCTTGGCCGGTTGAAATGACTGCACGCCGAGGCTTACGCGGTTGATCCCGAGTTCCCGAAACAACGCGCTGCGATCGCGTTGCAGATCGATCGGATTTGCCTCGAGGGTCACTTCCGTTTCGGCATTCCAATCCAAGCGTTCACGCAAGATGGTGAATAACTGCGCTAATTGCGCGTCGGACAGATGGCTCGGCGTTCCTCCACCGAGATACAACGAGTGTAAATGCGGCCGGCCGATCACTCTGGAAAGTTCCAGAGCCAAGGCAGCAAGGTAACGATCGATCAAGTAGTCGCGATTGGCCACGAGGGCGAAGTTGCAGTAGCCGCAGCGGTGGCGGCAGAAGGGAATGTGTACGTAGGCCGCTGTGGGCGTCGTCGCGGCAACAGATTCGGCTTGGCTCGGATCCATGGGTACGCTTTGGTGATTTGCGCTTTTTCGTTTGCGATCGATTCATTTGGGTTATGGCCTTGGTCATTGAACCGTCAGCCGCTGGACACTATCCCGCGATCCTCATGAAAACCGGAGACACATGCGGTCCGGCCGTTTGTTTGGGGACAATGTCTAGATCCACGGGACGAGACGCCCCTCCAACAGGTCTGGGAGTTGCCGCTCGATGAGCGCGTGTGCCTCGCGGCGCGAATAACGCGTGCTGAAGTGCGACGCGATGATCAACTCGTTCTTAAATTTATGTTTGCGTTTGACGAAATCGATCAGGTGCAAATGGCCGTTTTTGTGGATGAACTCCATCTGGTGATCGTCGGCCAAGAACGTCATTTCCGCAATCAAGATCTTCGTTTCATAAAATCGTGGATTGCGATCGAGACCGCGCGGCGAGGTGTCTCCCGTGTAGCCAACCAGCGGAACCAAAATTTCGTTGACGACCTCGGTTCCTTGGGCGCGCAAGTCGCGTATTTGCTCGCCGGTCAAGTCGCGAAACTCCGGCTTTAGCTTTTTGCGGCGGTCGTTCACAATGTAGCCCAACACCGGCATGCTATGATCCATGTCGAAGGCTTCTACGACGATTTCGCGGCTCAGGTCGTAGCGCTGCCCCCCCTCCATGCCGACGAGTCGGCACGGAAACTTGCCGCGGTCAAGTGGCGTGAAGCTGTCGAGCATTGCTCGGACGGCGCCGATCAAGTATTTCGGCAGCAGAATCGTCGGCGGCTCCATTTTCATCATTCGTCGCCGCGCGACGTATAAGGGCAAGGCCGCGATATGATCGAGGTGGCCATGTGTGATCAACCAGTGCGGCGTGCCCATAAAATCCCACGGATGCGCGCCGAGATCGAAACCCAAATTCAGCTCACCGATGTGCCAAAAGGTTTGAACAGCTGCCCGTGAATAGCCCTCGACGGTGAGACCCGCATGTTGCAAGGATCGAATTGGAACATTCTTGAGCATGAAGTTGTTTGTCGAACGGTTCAACGAGCGTGCAATAACGGGAACGGTCGAAAGCAGTAGGCGGGTATCGATATCGAGTGCCCGAGCGTAATGTGCCAGGATGGGGACCTAGCAGCGAAAGGACCTACGGCCGCGCAGGAAATTTGCAAGCGGAGTTCGTTCGCGTGAACCCACGGCCTGCGCCACTTTTCAGGCAAAATTTTCATGCTGCTCAACATGCCGTCACACGCCTTCCTGCTGGCTGGGGAACGATCGATGTTTCACGTCGCGCGTCCAGGCGCGAGCCGCCTCGCGGATGGTCTGGCCAACTTGTGCGTACTGGCGAACGAAGCTGGGGACGTAACCACTGGTCAGACCAATCAAATCGTGCAACACGAGTACCTGCCCGTCACAGGCCGGCCCCGCGCCGATCCCGATAGTGGGAATTTTCAAGCTGTTGGTTACCGTTTTTGCGATGTCGGAGGGAATGCATTCCAAGACGATCGAGAACGCGCCGGCCCGTTCGGCGGCTTGGGCGTCACCGAGCAACTCTTGAGCATTTCGCTGGTGCCGATAGCCACCCATGACGTGGACGGTTTGCGGCCGCAAGCCGACATGGGCCATGACAGGGATGCCCGCACTGACTAGACCGCGAATGACGTCGGCTTGATCGGCCCCCCCCTCCAGTTTGACCGCCTGGGCCCCGGTCCGCTTGAGAATTTTGGCGGCCGTGGCGACGGTCTGATGGACACCCAAATGATTTTCCGGGAATGGCAAATCGACCACCACCAACGCTCGTTGGGCGGCGCGGGCGACCAGGGTCGCATGGTAGATCATTTCGTCAACGGTCACGGGTAGGGTCGTGTCGTTGCCTTGGACGACCATCGCCACGCTATCTCCGACCAGCAAAATATCGACTCCGGCGTCATCCAATAACTTCGCCGTTGGATAATCGTAAGCGGTCAGCATCGAAATCGGTTCACCGGCGACCTTCATCTTAACGATCTTTGGCACCGTGATTCGCCCGGACTTGTTGTTGGTCATGAACGGATTTGCCGAAAGATTTAGGTGAAAAAGGGCCTGTCACAAAACTTGTGCCGACTCAAGGATCAAACGACATGATTTTAATACAAACCATGCTGATTGTCAGGCGGTTGACTTTCGAAGCCGATGCAGACGAACATGCTGAGGCTGCTCAACCGATTACGATCGATCAACAATTCAGCTAGAATGAAAGGTGCGGGGGTGCGGCGATCGTTGGAACCAAGAAGTACGGCCTAGCGGTTGCGCATTTCCAACCGATTTTGAGGCCCGAACTCTTGCGGCGCCTCCAGTTGGCAGGGTCATCTTGCCAACGCCGCGCGTGATGATCGTTTGATGTGCAGTCTCGGCGTTGTGCTAAAACCCGTAAAGCGCGGAGGGGCGCTGGCCAACGGCTGTTTGGAAAACCGGACGCTGGCGCACGCCGGCTACGAGTTTTGAAACCAAGCGAAAATCGGACGCCAGCGCGTTCCGGCTAAGCGCGTTGAAGCAAAGTCGAGTTCGAGTATTGGTTGGCTCGTTTGTGGAGACTAAAAGCAATGAGAGTGGCCATCGGCAGCGATCATCGCGGGATCAAGCAGCGGGGGTGGGTCGCTCAGGCAATTGAGCAGTTGGGCGGTGAGGTCGTGGATTTGGGGACCCATAGTTTGGAAAGCTACGACTACCCGGACATCGCGGCGGAGGTGGGACAACAGGTCGGCCAAGGTCGCGTCGACCGCGGCATCCTGATTTGCGGCACGGGTATCGGTGTTTCGATCGCCGCAAACAAGTGCCCCGGCGTGCGTGCGGCAGTCTGCCACGACATGCATACGATCGAGATGAGCCGACGGCACAACGACGCGAATGTATTGTGCTTGCCGGGTGACGCTCTCGATCCCGTGCAAACACAAGCGATGATCCGCACTTGGCTTACGACTGAATTCGAAGGGGGGCGGCATCAACGCCGAATCGACAAGATCACGGCATTGGAAAGTCAATTTTCAAAGGGCCTGTCCCAGGACCGACAGCGGCCTTAGCTTACTCATGTAAGCGAGAGCCTGTTTTGGAAGATGCTCTCAATCAAGTTGCTGAGAAAGGTAGTTTTGATGATCCATATGAATTGGAGACTAGGATACGGTTTGCTGTTGATGGTAGCCCTGCTGGCGGGACCCCTGTCGGGACAAGAAAGCGAAAAGTCGACGGACCAAGTCGTAAAGCTGTTCGACGGTACCAGTCTCGATCATTGGCGCGGCTATGCCCAGGAACAGATCGGCGAGGGTTGGGAAATCGTCGACGGCAATTTACAACTGGCCAAGGGGGGGGCTGGAGATATCGTGACCAAAGAGGAGTTTGATAACTTCGAGTTGACCTTTCAGTGGAAGGTCGAGCGGGGGAGCAACAGCGGCGTCATGTATCGAGTCTCCCTCGGCGATCGAGCTCCTTATTATAGTGGTCCGGAATACCAGATTCTCGACGACGCGGTCCATAATGATGGGAAAAATCCACTGACTTCGGCCGCGTCTTTGTATGGCCTGTACGTCGCCGAGGGAAAAGCACTCGCGCCCGTCGGCGAGTGGAACACGGCGAAAATCGTTCTACAAGGATCGCGAGTGGAACATTGGTTGAACGGCACGAAAGTTGTCGAGGCAAATTTTACCTCCGACGATTGGCAAACGCGGCTGGAAAAGAGCAAATTTAAAACTTGGCCAAAATTTGCCAAGAATCGTTCGGGCCACATCGCCCTCCAAGATCACGGGGACCGGGTCTATTTTCGCGATATATCCATCCGCCGCTTGTCGGAGCAAAATCAACAGTAACCTCGGAATTGGAGCGACATGCCAAAACGTCAAGGAAAGATTGAAACGCAGAGGTGCAGTTTACGTGCAATGGGGTATGGTCGTATCTCCGTTGCGGTCTTCCCGTCTTTGCTTGTAGATGTTCCAACGAGGCGAGTGGATAACCTCGCCGATTACTTGATTGAACCTGGCCGTGGCTTGGCCTAAACTATTGGTGAAACGGAGGCTTGGCGTGCGTTCGTCTGGAATCGTACGTTGCCTCCCGCAGTTCATCTTTTTACGGAGACTATCGAGAATGGCAACTTCGAATCGCAGAACGTTCATCAAGTCAACCGCCGCGATCGGCGCAGGTTTTTGGGTCGCCGGTAGCGTGGTTGCGAAAGCCAGCACGTCGGCTAACGAAGAAATTCGCTTCGCTTGCATCGGCGTGGGGGGAAAAGGCTCCAGCGATTCCTTGGATGCGGCGAAAAATGGCAAAGTCGTCGCGATTTGCGATATCGACGAGACCAAGTTCGAAGGAGCCGACGACAAGTTTCCCGGCGCGAAACGCTATACCGACTTCCGTAAAATGCTCGAAGAGATGGGCAACTCGATCGATGCGGTGACCGTCAGCACGCCGGATCATACCCACGCCGTCGCGGCTCTCATGGCAATGCGGATGGGCAAACATTGTTTTTGCCAAAAGCCGCTGACCCATTCGATCGAAGAGGCACGCGTCATGGCCGAGGTGGCCCGCGAGAACAAGTTGGTTACTCAAATGGGTAACCAAGGAACGGCAGAGAGCAACCTCCGGTTGTCAGCAGCCTTGGTCAAAGGAGGCATCATCGGCACCGTCAAGGAAGTGCACGTATGGACGAACCGCCCGGTGTGGCCGCAAAGTTATGGATTGAAGGTCGAAACGCAACCGGCCCCCGCGCACATCCACTGGCAGGATTGGATCGGTCCCGCGAAATATCGCGACTACAGCCCGGAAATCCATCCGTTCAAATGGCGCGGGTTCTGGGAATTCGGTACAGGGGCCCTCGGGGATATGGCTTGCCATACCCTGAACATGGCTTATATGGCTCTCAATCTGCGGAATCCCACGTCTGTCGAGTCGGAGCATGATCCACACGATAACGTGATGTACCCGAAGTCCTCGCGAATTCGCTTCGAGTTTCCGCAAATCGGCGATCGACCGGCCTTGACCATGTACTGGTACGACGGGGGACGCATGCCTGACGATGAGTTGATTGCCGACCTTCCCAAAGATGTCGACAGTAAGGGGAACGCCCGCGTATACGACTCGGCGGCTCTCTTGATCGGAGACCAAGGGAAATTCTTCTCGCCTGGCGACTACGGTGCCGATGCTCGCAACACGGGTATTGTTGTGGATGGCACGTTCACCAACCAACGCATGTTCCGCGATCGCGCCGAATATGTACGGTCCCCCGGACACTTCGTTGAATTCGCCAACGCAATCAAGGGCGAAGGGACCCCGATGTCCAATTTCCCAGACTACGCTGGTCCCCTAACTGAAACGATCCTCCTCGGGAACTTGGCCGTTTGGTCGGGCCAAAAAGTGGAATGGGATGCCGAGAAAATGATCGCCAAAAATGCGTCTCCGGAGATCGAGCGCATGGTGCGTCACGAGTACCACAACGGCTACCACCTGTAATCCGCAGCCTGACGGCGAGCTGGCTGGGGCTCGCTGCGGGTTACGCCATTCAAAGCCCCTGACCGCCACGGACAGGTAATTCTCAGGGATAGCCTTGCTGATATGGCAGGAAACGCTGCGCTGACTCACCTGAACATGCAATTCAAGGTTGCTGGGAATCGTCCCGGCGACCTTGATTTATTCTTTTGACTGGGCTCGTGCCAGCAGTTGTTTGATTTCCTCCAACTGGACCTGCAATTGGCCGACCTGAGTTTCCAACGCTCGAGTGTTGTCGATGGTCATTTCGTCGACGAAAACGGCGTTGGCCAACGAAATTCCGAACACGCCGCCAAAAAGGAACATCGTGGCAAAATAGATCCTGGTCAGAACGATCACCGCGTAAGGGGGAATCCAACTTGCCGAGCCGTCCGGCTGATTTTTCACCGCTGCGGCGATTTCAGCCGGTATTTCGTTCCAGCCTTCGGCTGTGAATATCTGGAAGATGGAATACATGGCCACAAACGGGTCGCCGAACAGATCGGGCACCAGCCGAGAAAAAAAATGGCAGGTCATCAGAGCGAATACGAAATTGAACAACGCCAAAACGGCCATGATCAAAAAGGATGCTCGAATAGCCCGGCGTAGACCCGCGAGCAATTGCTCCAGATGCGGGATGAATTGGAATAATTTCAGCAAACGGAGCAAGCGAAACAGTCGCAGCACCGACCAAAATGATGTATTCGGGACCGGCAGGAAGCCGACGAGCAAAGAAGGCACGCTCACGGCAATCAACAAAAAGTCAAACCGATTCCAGCCCGCACTGAAATATCCCCGCCAGCCGAAGAGTGTGATTTTCGAGATCACCTCCAGGACAAAGATCAAGGTGATGACCTTGTCGACGGCTTCCAGCAGTGGATGGCCGCGGAACAGCGGAAAATACATCAGCGTGATCACGATCGCATTGAGCACGATCAGGATCAAAACGTTTCGCTCAACGGCAAAAAATCGGATCATGGGTCAAATCGAGCAACTCGTTACGATTCGCCGGTCATTCGCCTTGCGAATCGGGATTTGCCGGCTCGATCACTGCATCTCGAACATATCGATTGAGCCACTCGATCGTTTCGGCATGCGTGTGCAGCACCGATTCGCGGGCCCTATACCCGTGGCTTTCATAGGGCAGCATCACGAGCCGCACGATACCACCGTTTCCTTTGATCGCTTGATACAACCGTTGGCTTTGGATTGGGAAAGTCCCCGGGTTGTTATCGTTTTCGCCGTGGATCAACAGCAGCGGCCGCTTGATCTTGTTCGCATGAGTGAATGGCGAAATGTTGATGTAAACATCTTTAGCCTCCCAGAATGGCCGCCGCTCCGATTGAAAGCCGAAAGGGGTCAGCGTGCGATTGTAAGCTCCGCTGCGGGCCACGCCGGCGCGGAACAGGTCGCAATGAGCCAGCAGGTTCGCCGTCATGAATCCGCCGTAGCTGTGACCGCCGACGCAGACTCGGTCGCGATCGGCAACGCCCATCTCGACGGCTTTGTCGATCGCCGCCTGAGCTGCCGCCACGATCTGCTCGATGAAGGTATCGTTCATCGTTTCCGGATCACCGATCACCGGCATCGTCGCGTTGTCCATGATCGCGTAGCCCTGCGTTAGCATGACCAAATGCGAAAGACCGGTCATGCGGGTGAACTGATTCGGACTACCCGACACTTGGCCGGCCGTCGCCGAGTCGGAAAATTCAAGGGGATAGGCCCACACGAGCAACGGCAAACGTTGGCCGGGCTGGTAATTGGCGGGGAGATACAACGTAGCTGACAAAGGAACGCCGTCGGCCCGCTGATACTTGACCAACTCCTTGCGAATTCCGCGAATTTGCGGCGTCGGGTCCCGAAAATTGGTCAACGCCGTCTCTTGTTGGCTTTCCAAATCAACGAGGTAATAGTTCGGTGGATCGACCGGTGACTCGCGGCGGAGAATGATCGTTGGCTTGATATGTTCGCCGCTCTTGACGATTTGAACGACCGATTCAAGGTAGCCTTCCCGGCATTGCCAAAGACGTTCGGTAGCCAAAGTATTCAGATTGCGTCGATCCAAAAACGGACGCTCGCCTGCAGGCGAGGCCCCGGTGCCGATCAAATAGACCCAATCGCCGTCCTGGCGGACCAGGGGATGGCCTGTGGATTCGCTGCGGGTCGCCAACCGTCCCGGATCGCTATACCGATCGCGCATGCTGCGGTCATCCCAGACGACAGGGGTTCCCGTTGGATCGCTTAGTCGAATCAATTTGGTCCTGATCCAGCGTCTGTCGCGATCCATGTCAGTTGAGGCAATCCAACCCGGTTGCTCAAAAAAGCTGAGTCCCGTGGCGCGGTGCTCGATCTTGATAGCTTCGGTGGGCTCGGATTGGAATGGTGCGCGCCAGGTCACCAACCGATCGCGATGGGGAACCTTATTCTTCGGATCGCCTCCATCGAGAGCTTCATACCACATAAGCATGGCCGATTCGTGATTCGACCAGCGAATGCCGCGTGGGCCGAGGCGAACGCCTTCGATCGGAATATTTTCTTCGAGGGGCACATCGGCCACCGTGACCACCTTGTCACCAGTGATTGTCCAAACACTGAATTCCTGCGGGAATGACGAATAAGGTTGCAGGTAGGAGAAGGGCCGCTTGATCGTGGACACGAGCAGGTAACGACCGTCGGGTGATGGGGAACCACCGTCGATCATCGCCGGAGCACCAAGCGGGATGACCTCCCCCGCTTGGGGACCAACCAGCGGAATCCGCGCCATTTGGGTGGTGGCGTAGTATTCAAAAAGTGCTTCGTCATGGGGATTCTGTAACAGGTCCTGAAAGGTGCGCACCGGGGAAGTATTGCCCAGCGACTCTTGAACGTTCGGTCCGGCTGGCTTAAGCGTTTTCGGCGGTTCCGGACCACGATTTTCCGGCACCAAGGTGCACAAAATCTCCGTCCCGCTCGGCGTAAAATCCCAAAATCCTATGACGGTCGACAGACGATCGGTCAAGCGACGCGGATGGTGCAAGTCATCGACACGGACGACCCACAATTCGGTTCCTTGATCGGTGACTTGGGTCCACGCAAGATGGCGTGAGTCGTGGGACCAAGATACACCGCTGAGTTTCGTTCCCTCCCCACGGGGCACCAAGCAAACGAGTTTCTGGGTCCCACGCCGTTGCACCGACAACCCGCGAGAAAAATCGCTCTGAAACGGCGCATTGGCGACTGGATCGATCCGCGTCCCCGCTAGTTGCAACATGCGGCGAGCCAGATCTTCGATGCCAGGCATCGCATCCCGATCGATCAACACCATCCATTGGCCATCGGGGCTGAAGGACGCGGCTGGCTCAGGAGCAGCATCGATGATATCGACGACTTCGGGGGGGGGCAGGCGATAACCCGTTTGTGCCATGCCAAAGGAAATTGCCATGAAAACACCTGCAAAGAAACCCAAACACCTTTTCATAAGTGCGACTCCTGAACGATTCGGAACTCGGAGAAGGGGACGTTTGATCGAGGTGCAAGCCGTCCGACAACGACCGCCGCGGCGCACCGTTGAAACACTCTCCTATGATATAGGACTTAGTGGCATACATGCGACGGTGTCCGCGAACCGATTAGAGTCGATCCCCAAGCATGCCCTCGCTGACGCGGCAGGTTGCGGGCAGTGTCGTTTTGGAATTGACTCGAGGTCGGCCGGGATGGGCGGCACCCGGGGTTGATCGAGCGTACGGGGTCGGGGAGCAGCACCGAACTACTGAACGCCGCCGACAAACGCCCGTTCCAGGTCGCCGATCTGTTCAAGGTAGCGATTGAAATCCGCCGAGCGGTAGGGGGAATAGTTCATGTTTTTGAACAACCCCGTAAGGCGGGTGAAAAAGTCGCGCACTTGTTCCTTGTCACGAAAGCGATATTCGCGATCGATCAGGCGCTTGCACAATAGCAGCATTTCTTTTTGCCGTTCTTGCGAAACGCTGACATCGACTTTGTCGAAAGCATCTTGTTGCAAGAACACCATGTCGAGGAACAGAGCTTTTTGGTAGATGACGAAGTCTTCGGTGGTGATTCCTTCCTCGCCAGTGACTTGCATCATTTGCTGGATGTCATTTCCCTCGCGAAGCAAATCATGCAGGCGATTGACGGAAGCGGTCCAATGAGGGTCGAGTTCGCGGTCGAAATGCTGCTGCAGTTGCTCCCGGTACCGCGACCAAGAAATCAGCGGATCGATGGCGGGGTAAAATCGCTTGTACGCCCGATCGTAAGACAAAGCCAAAAAGCATTTGACGGTGGCCAGCGTCGATTGCGTCACGGGTTCCTCGAAGTTGCCACCGGCCGGAGAAACGCTGCCGATCAAGGTGAGACTGCCTGTCGAGCCGTCAGGCATTTGCAACACACCGGCTCGTTCGTAAACGCTTTTGATGCTCGAATCGAGATAAGCTGGAAAGGCTTCCTCGCCGGGAATTTCTTCCAAGCGACCGGACGTTTCTCGCATGGCTTGAGCCCAGCGCGAGGTGGAGTCGGCGAGGAGCAGTACATCGAGTCCCATCTGCCGATAGTATTCGCCCAAAGTGATTCCCGTATAGATCGATGCCTCGCGGGCCGCGACCGGCATCGACGACGTATTGCAAATTATGATGGTGCGATCCATCAATTTGCCCCCCGTACGTGGGTCCTCCATGTGAGCGAATTCGTAAATCGTCTCGACGACCTCACCGGCCCGTTCTCCGCAGGCCACGACAATCACGACATCGACCGTCGAATAGCGAGCGATCAGCCCCTGGGTGACCGTTTTACCAGCGCCGAACGGGCCAGGAATGCAAGCCGTGCCACCGCGGGCGATCGGAAAAAACGTATCGATGATCCGCATCGTCGTCGTGACCGGTTGGCTTGGAAATTGGCGACTAGCTGTTCGTTCGCGGAGCATTTGCTCGGGGATTGGACGCCGGACCGGCCAGCTTTGCACCATGTTCCAGCCGTGTTCTCGACCGGCGGGATCCTTGACCGTAATGATCGGTTGATCGACAGTCGCTGGCCCTGATCTGATGTCGATCAGTTCCCATTTGCCTTTCAAATCAAAGGGAGACATGATCTTGTGGGTGATATTTTTTTCCTTCACCGTTCCCAGGACCTGACCGGCGCTAACGATGGCTCCGGGCGCGACCACGGGTTTGAAGTCCCATTTCACTTGACGATCGAGGGGGTACAGGTCTTGACCTCGCTTCAGAAAAAAGCCATCTCGTTCGGCTAGAGTCGTCAACGGGTTTTGCAACCCGTCGAAGATCACTCCCAACATGCCGGGCCCGAGATAGACCGACAACAAGCTGCCGGTCAACTCCACCGGATCGCCACAGCGGACCCCATTTGTTTCCTCGAAAACTTGCAAGTCTGCGATGTTGCCGTAAATCCGTAGGACTTCAGCCTTGAGACGTTCATCGCCGACGATCACGAAGGCAACTTCGTTTTTCATGATCTGGCCGCCGTCGGTTTCGATCGTGACGATGTTCCCATTAACGCCAACGACTTGGGCTTTGGTTTTGGAATCAGTGGAAGAGATTAGCGTAGTCACCAAGTGTCTCCGTGATCATGGTTTCAAAACGTTTTTTGCCTGACTCGTCGTCGCAGCTCGTCCAGCGATCGATGATTTCCCAGCGAGCCAAATAGAGCAGAACGGCTTCGAAAGAAAATGTGAATTGTTCGGCCATGCGTGCCCAATGCCGGTAATTCGCGTCGAACAGCAAACGCTGAGCCTCGATCGCCTCCCCATGTTCCAGAGCTGCATCGAATTTGCCGATCCAGTCGTAGCGGCCCTGCAAGCGAAATTCGGGATGATCATAATTGTTGCGGATCTGCTCGACCCACTGGCCGACCCCCGTCGGCGGAGGCATTCCGGCCCGACGCCGCCGCACCGCCGCGATGATTGTCCGCGTGTCCATGCGGAATTCGATCATTTCACGCAACGTCGGGTTCGAAATCTCCCCCAGAATCCGCCGATATTCGCGGGCCACATCCTCATCAGTCCTATCGAGAATTTGACGATCCCAATGCAAAAATCCGGTCCACTGCCGGACGATCTCCGCATCTTCATCGGTGAGCATTTTCAGCCGTTCCTCCAAACGCGGTGCAGAAATCGGCAACCGCTCCACATCGAAATGGCGCGGGAGCGAAGGCAAACTGGCGATCAGAGTGTAGTACGAACGGCTGTCGGCCACGGTCAAGCGTCCTTCTTCATCACAGCCCGGTAACGCGGCAACAGGTATTGGAGCAATACCGAGGTGATCGTTTGGTCGGTCAATTCGAGTTGCACGTCATCATTGACGATCTGTATCTTCACTCCTGAATTGGTTGGATCATCCGAGATGCCGAAGGTCAAACCGTCGCGGAGAATGTCGGCGGTGAGTCCAAGCACGAAGGCGGCGAGCGAGCCGGGTTTGACGTCGTTGATTTCCTTCTGCAGGTCTTCTTCGCTGATGTGGGATTCGGGGAGGAGCAAGCGTATCTGCCCCTTTTCTTCTCCTGGGCGAGCCTTGGCAGCCAACTCGAGGATCATCTGTTCGAGCAAACGCTGGTCCGAAAGTTTATGCTTCACCAAACGATTGAGACGATTTTTGAATTCCTCGTAGAATGCCTCGCGGACCTTCAGCACTGAGTCTCGGCTGGCCAGCCGCAGTGCCTCATTCCCATTTTCCACAACCGCTGCGGCCTCTTTTTTGGCTGCTGCCACAATCGCTTCAGCCTCAGCCTTGGCGTTGTCGAGGATCTTCATCGCCTCGACGCGAGCGGCGCTGACGAGCCGTTCGGCCTCGCTCTGTCCCGATGCGACACCCTCTTGACGCAGGCGATCGATAAGCGTTTGTACCCCGCTGGTTTGCAAATTCGACTTGGTATCCGTTGACATGTCGGTGGGCCTTTCTGCTGATGAAGCTGGTTACGCGGGAATATTGCCGGAGAGAACCAACGCAAAGATGAACGCGAAGACGGCGAAGCCCTCCACGATCGCGGCCGGAGCAACCGATAAGCCGAAGATTTCCGGCTTGTGCTTGCTCACGTTGATGGCCGAAGCACAGCAACTTCCTTGATAGATCGCGCTGAACATCAGGGCCAGCCCGCAGAGGACGCCGATCCCGAATAGCCCGGGGCCGTTCTCCGCGGTGATCGTCCGCTGCAAAGAGAACATGACCACGATGCCGTAGATGATTTGCGACGAGGGGAGTGCGGACAAGCCGACGAAACGCCCGTAGCCACTTTCCACATCCAGCATCGCTCCGCAAGCCGCCTGGCCAGCCCGCGCACAGCCCAGAATACTCCCGATCGCGCCCAGTGCCGTCGGCGCGAACAAGCCAATCCAACCCAACAAAATCAAAACGCCGTCCATCGATTAACCTGCCTTTTTGCTAAACGCCTGGAACGGATAACCTTCGTCCGTCAGGCTCCAGTTGAAAAACTCGATACAGTTCAAACGCAAGCCGTGAACCACGCCACTCATGATTCCCAGCAGAATATTGACGCCATGACCAATGATCAGAATAAGCAGCGCCAACAAGAATCCCAAACCGGGTACTCCCATCACACCGTTGGCCAAATTGTTGAAGGTCATCGCCAACTGAGCACTCGCCAGCCCCAAGGCGAACAATCGCAAATAGCTCAGCGTATCCCCAAACGCCTTCGACACATTCGTCAGACCGAGAAATCCGTCGATCAGACGCAATCCCCAATCAGCCGGCTTGGAGGAAAACAGGGGCCGGGTGCTACTGAACAAAAACACCAGCACCAGACCGCCGATGAGCGACGCGAGACCGACCTGCTTTAACTGCGGCTGAAATGTCTCTGGGGTCGCTTGCCACCAGTTGCCGAGCGCCGCGGGGACGAGATGGCTCCCCTGCGCGAAAAGGCCGAAGGTCAGCCCGCCCACCAATGCCAAGGCCCACCCCACCGAACTGAGGGCTACCGAACGCCCCCGATTTCGCCAAGCGGTTATCAAATTCGCCAAGGCCAAATGCAGCACGCCAATCAACAAGGACAAGATCATCATCACGTCCTTGTTGGCAACCAGTGGTTGTCCCTGAAATTTCAGCTGAAAACGTTCAAGCCACTGCGGCGTCACGCCAAAATAGCTGCCCGCCAACACGCCGTAGACGATCGTACCAATCACTAAGGCCAGCAGGAGATAGCGCAAGCTGCGCAGCTTTTCCGTATTCATTCGCCGCCAGACGAGGAGCAAGCCGATTCCCAAAATCAAGCCATACGCGGCGTCGGACATGATCATCGCGAAGAAAAATGTGAACGAAGCGTACATGATCCAGGTCGGGTCCCAAGCCCGGTAGGAGGGCGTGATGTAAAACTTCACGACATCCTCGGCACCGGCGACCACTTCGGGATTTTTCAGCAGCGTCGGCGGTTGTTCATCGGTTGCCGGTTCGGCGACCATCATGGCCAAACCATGTTTCTGCGAGAACGACTGGAGGGCATTGAGGGCTGATTTGGGAGCCCAAGCCTGCAGCGCGAACAACTCCTGATCCTCAAACATGCGCGTGATCGCCTCCAGCCGTGCGATGTCATCATCAGCATTCGCCAAATCGCGTTGCATCAGGGTGAGCCACCGCGTCATGAACACGCGATCCCAGTGATGGACCTCTAACTCCTCTTTCACTTCCCGCAGGCGCCTTCTGAGCTCCTCCAATGGGCGGCCATCGAACTCGAGCGCTGTCCAGGGCAAGTCCGGCTCGTTTGGATGGAGCACCACCACGAACGAGTTCTGCTGATCTTGGTTGATCACTTGCCAAACGTAAGGGGACGAGTTCAAAACCTCGACATCGCGATGGGGGATCACGTAGAACCACAACTGCAGCCCGCGAATTTCCACTGGAGGCGGCAGGTGGAAATTTCCCCACGGCTCGAGCGCCGCGATCGCCTGCTGGAGATCGTCATGTTCGTCGCTCAAGGCATCCCGCCGATCGCGATTGGCAATGGCAATGCGGGCCAGACCAAGGCAGTCGAGACCAGCGGTGTATTCGGTTTGCTGATGGGGATTCTGGATCGGGCACGACTGCAAGTATTGAATCGCCGCTTGGACCAGATTTCGATCGCAATGATCAACCGGTTGTTGGCCGCTGCGACCGGGCAGATCGATCAAGTGCAAGCAGCCCAGGCGCTGCAAACCGTCCAGGACCTCGTCGCGCTGTTTGGCGAGCCCGTAGAACGTGACCTTGTTGAGTTTGACGATCGACATCTCAATCAGCCTGCTTGATTAACGTTCCTTGCTTTGGCTCTTGCTCTTGGCGATTTTCGAGCGGACCACTGCGGCCCGCTCCTGATCGGAGAGGAAAATCACGATTTTGCGAATGTTCGCCTCGGCTCGGGGAATCAGCACCTTCTCGAAGAGGTTGACCCGCTGCGTGATCCGCCGGGCCGCATAATCCAGCCGCTTGACACGCTCCTCCCGTACCTGCAGCACGACATTCAGCTCCATGATTTGTTCCAAGTTGCCGATCAGCAAATCGACCCAAAACGGCATCACCATCCGCGAATACTCTTTCAGTTCGAAGTCGACCTTCTCGGCGACCGGCAGTTTCGTCCCCACCAGATTTTCCTCGCCAATTTTGACTTCGCGGATGCGAATCAAGCTGGCCAGGTTGCGCGAGCGGGCCGTCGAGCTTCCCAGCAGCGGGTAGGTCTTGGCGACCTTCTGCTCGAGCGCGTCGTACTCGGCTCGCGTCTCCGCCAATTGGGCGCGGGCGACCTTGAGCGCGGCCAGCAATTGCTGCCGTTTCAGTTCCAGCGACGGGAGAAACTTCTTGAACGTTTTCAGCTGATCCCGCTGCTGCTTGAGGGTCGTTTTGTTGAGTGCTAAGGCCATAAGCGTGGGACTAGCTCGCGGTCGCCGCTGTGAGATGTTTCGGGAAGTACTTCTCAATCAAATGGTCCCGCATCAGCAACTCTTTCGGCTCGAAGCATTCGGCCATCGTTTGCCAGCACAGATCGAGCGCGTCGTTGAGCGGCAAGGCGACATTGATGTCCATGAAGCGGGACTTGAATAGCTCGCCAAACTTCAGCAGTTTGTGATCCATCGGGGACAGATCGAACGCCATTTGTTGCTTCTTCTCGGCGTCCTTGGCTCCGGAGTAGAAGCGGATCATGGTGTTCATCACTTGGGAATGATCCTCGCGGGTCACCGAGCCAATGACTTGCTGTTTCAATCGCGATAGTGAACCGAAGGGATCGATCATGCCGCCGTGCAAATAGAATTGGCCCTCGGTGATGTACCCCGTATTGTCCGGCACGGGATGCGTCACGTCGTTGCCGGGCATGGTCGTGACCGTCAACAGGGTCACCGAACCGGCCCCCTTGTAATCGCAAGCTCGTTCGTAGCGGACGGCCAATTGGCTGTAGAGGTCTCCCATGTAACCGCGATTGGAGGGGACCCGCTCCATCGCGACGCCGATTTCTTTCAACGCGTCGGCATAGGCGGTCATGTCGGTCATCAGCACCAGCACCCGCTTATTTTCCTCCACGGCGAATCGTTCGGCCACCTTGAGAGCCAGGTCGGGAGCCAGCAACCGTTCAACGATCGGATCCGATGCAAGATTGACGAACATCACCGTTTTGGCAAACGCACCGGCGTTCTCGAATGTCGCGCGGAAAAAATGGTAATCGTCGAAAATCAACCCAAGACCGCAGAAGACAATCACCTCGGCGTCAGCTTGGATCCCGATCCGTGCCAGCAGTTTGTTGTAAGGCTCTCCCGCGATCGAGAAGATCGGAATTTTTTGGCTCTCCACCAGGCAGTTGAACACATCGATCATCGGCACTTTGGTCTCGATGAGGTTCTTCGGAACGATCCGCAAGGTGGGGTTGACCGAGGGCCCGCCGACGTCGACGCGCCGATCGTCTGCCAACCGCGGACCGCCATCGATGGCACGGCCCACGCCATCGAAAATCCGCCCCATAATATTGGGGGAGAACGTCACCTGGACCGATCGTCCCAGAAAGAAAACTTTGGACTTGTTGGAAAGTCCCTTGCCCCCAGTAAAAACCTGCAGCGACACCTCATCCTTATAAATTTGCACCACCTGGGCCATCGACTTTTGCCCGTCGAAGTTTTCGACGATCGCCAAATCACCAAGCCCCACATCCCGGGCGCGAATGGTGAGAATGTCCCCCACGATCGACAGCACACGGATATACCGCAACAAACGCTTGGTCATACGTCCTGATCGCCTGTTCGAAGAATTACCGGTCCCATCCCTTCAAAATTGATGCCTTCCGCTTCAATTTAGGACATCGCCGGAAACTTGGAAAGGTCGAAGCCAGACGGTTCACCTCAGGACGGCGACGGATGGACGCGACAAACTGTCCCGCAGGTCGCAACGCGACGCAGTCGCGAATTACATCCAACTTATTGCTTGAGCAACTTGAGGATTTGCAGCGACCAATCGACAGGCATTTCCGTCAGAAACGACGCGCCGCGACGCTTGAAAATGAGTATCTGGACTCCGCCGCTGACGCTGGGGCCGACGCATTCCCAGCCGTCCGCACCCAGTTGGTCGAGTTCCGACTGGAGTGCTTGTGGCGTGGCAGGGACTGTCAAAACACGGTACTCCCAGGATGCCGCTTTCTTCAGCTCCGCGCTCCACCATTCGTAGGCCGATGCTGCGCTGGTCAACCCTTGCTCCTTCAACGTCTGGTAAGTCTGACCAGCCCATTCGGCATACGTATTGAGATCGACTCCTGATTCCGTTAGCTTCCCGAGTGACTCGCCTAGGAATTTCGCAACGGTTTGCATCGATTGGTTGTCGGCCAACTGGCTTAAATTGGCCAGCGTCGCTAGTTGCTGTCGATAACTGTCGAGTTGTTCAGCACTAAAGTAGTCTCCCTTCTCAGCTGCGCCTGCCGCTGCCTCGACGGCTCGTCCGAGCAAGGCCTTCGCCCGATCGAGTCGGCTTGGGGTCTTGGCCTGGTCTTCCTGGCCCATGGCGCCTGCGGCGACATTCAAAAACCACCCGATGGAAACCAGAAACGCGAAATTCTTGATAGCAACCATGTTCTTGATAGCAACCATCACCCGCCTCTAAATCGGATTCATCTGCCGGAGAGCCTGCAGGATGCCATCGACGCTCGCCTTGGCATCACCGAATAGCATCCAAGAATTTTCCTTGTAGAACAGAGGATTGTCGACTCCCGAGTAGCCTGTGGCCATGCTCCGTTTCAAGATCACGACGTTTTGGGCCTTCCAGCATTCCAGGACGGGCATCCCGTAAATGGGACTCGACGGATCGTCTTGGGCCCCCGGATTTACGATGTCGTTGGCCCCGATCACCAGCACCGTGCCGGTGTTCGGGAAATCTTCGTTGATCTCTTCCATTTCGAGCACGATGTCGTACGGGACATTCGCCTCGGCCAGCAACACGTTCATGTGACCTGGCAAACGGCCGGCCACGGGATGGATCGCAAATCGTGCTTTCACGCCCCGTTTCTGCAACAACTCGCAGATTTCTCGAATGGCATGTTGTGCCTGTGCCACTGCCATGCCGTAGCCCGGAATGATGATGACCTCCTCGGAGTTCGCAAGCCACTCGGCCGTTTCCTCGGCGCTGGTCGTGTTATAAGTTTTCACAGCGCTGTCATCTCCCGCGCCCCCAGCCACTTCGCCACCAAAACCGCCGAGGATGACACTGATGAAGGAGCGGTTCATCGCGCGGCACATGATGTAGCTCAGAATCGCCCCGCTACTGCCGACCAGCGCGCCGGTGATGATCAGCAAGTCGTTCGGCAACATGAATCCGACCGCCGCCGCGGCCCAACCGCTATAACTATTCAGCATCGATACCACCACGGGCATATCGGCACCGCCGATCGCCAGTACCAAATGCGCTCCCAATGCGAACGAAATGAAGGTGATGAGTATGAGCGAAAACAAGCCCACCCACCAATTCAAAAACATGACGAACAGGCCCAGCACCACGCAGGTCGCGACCATCGCCAGATTGATCCAGTGCCGGTTGGGAATGATTAGCGGCTTGCTGGTGAATCGTCCGTTCAGTTTACCCCAAGCCACCACCGAACCCGTGAACGTAATCCCACCAATAAAAATGCCGACGGCGATTTCCAGCAAGTGAATGTAATACTCCCCACCCTGTCCATCGACATGAAGATTCCCGAAATTCGCCAGCCCGACCAGGACGGCGGCCAGACCGACGAAACTATGGAGAATCGCGACCAGCTCGGGCATCTTCGTCATTTCAACCCGTTGGGCCAGGACCGCGCCGATCGCACCGCCGACCCCGATCATCGACAATAGCAGAATGAACGAACCGCTCCCTATTCCGCCGATGGCGTGTGCTCCTCCACCGATGGACGGGAACAATTTGAAGCAAAACGCGGCGATGATCGCCAACATCATCCCGATGATTCCCAATCGGTTCCCTAGCCGGCTGGTCTCGTGACGACTCAGACCTCCGAGACTGAAGATAAAGCATACGCTGGCGATCAACCACCAGATCAGCGGAAGCGAACCCATGTCTTATCCTTGCTTTCGAAACATGCCCAACATTCGTTGCGTTACCAAGAAACCACCGGCGATATTGATCGAAGCGATCAACACGGCGACGGCAGCCAGCAACGACGAGGGTGAGTACCAGTGCTGTCCCATTTGCATGATCCCGCCGATGACGATGATTCCGCTGATTGCGTTCGTCACGCTCATCAACGGGGTGTGCAGGGCCGGCGTGACATTCCAGACGACCTGCCAGCCGACGAAGCAGGCGAGGACCAGTACGGTGAAATGAGCGACAAAGGTCGCCGGTAGATACAACGCTGCAGTAAACAACAACACCGCCCCTGCGAGGAGCAGACTACCCCAGACGATTGGCTGAGCGAAAACGCCGGGTTCTTTCTCCTTGGCAACCTCGGTCGGCGGCGGCTTGGGAGGGGTGGGCGAAGGATTGGAAATGGTCGGCGGCGGCCAAGTGACCTCGCCGCGGTGGGTAACTGTTGTGCCGCGAATGACTTGATCCTTCAAGTCGATGTCGATCACGCCATCTTTGTTGGGGGTCAGATCCGCCAGCAAGTTCACCAAATTGTTGGCGTAGAGCGTCGACGCTTGGGTCGGCAGGCGGCTCGGCAAATCGCTGTAGCCGATGATCGTTACCCCCCCCTCAGTGGTGTACTTCTCTCCCGGCCGAGTCAACTCGCAGTTGCCCCCTTGTTCGGCCGCCATGTCGACGATCACGCTTCCCGGCTTCATACTGCGAACCATGTCGCTTGTGATCAATTTCGGTGCCGGGCGTCCAGGGATCAGCGCGGTGGTGATGATGATATCGACATCCCGGGCCTGAGCGGCGAACAGCTCCATCTCGGCCTTGATGAAGGCCGGGCTCATTTCCTTCGCGTAGCCACCAGCCCCCTCGCCCGACTCCTCAAAGTCGAGTTCCAGGAATTCTGCCCCCATGCTTTTGACCTGATCTTTGACCGCCGGCCGAGTGTCGAAGGCCCGTACCAAGGCACCCAGACCGCGAGCCGTGCCGATGGCCGACAATCCCGCGACCCCTGCGCCGATGACGAGGACCTTGGCCGGGGGCACCTTGCCGGCAGCGGTGATCTGCCCGGTAAAAAACCCGCCGAAGGCCATTGCAGCCTCGATCACCGCGCGGTAACCCGCGATGTTGGCCATTGAGCTGAGCGCGTCCAGCTTTTGCGCTCGAGAGATACGGGGAACGCAGTCCATCGCCAGCGTCGAGACTTTTTGTTTGGCGAGCAGTTCGACCAATTCGCGACTTTTCGCAGGCCAAATAAAACTGATGAGGGTCGCATCCGGTTTCATCAAGCGAATGTGCTCGGGACGCGGCGGATTGACGGCGATGACCACATTGGCTTGGCTCCAGCCCCGCCCATTGTCATCGACGATCGTTGCTCCCGCTTCCTCATACATATGGTCCGGAAACGAGGCGGCGTGCCCTGCCCCGCTCTGCACGTGGACCTCATATCCGAGCTTGATCAGTTTTTTCACCGACTGTGGTGTGGCGGCAACTCGCGACTCACTGGCGACCGATTCCTGAGGCACAAAAATTAGCATGCGGTTAACTCGGCATCTTGCTGATCCGTTGTTGATGGAAAGGCTCAATAATACGGGGTGGCAGCGGCATTCACAAGCCGTAGGGCCTGCACATCGCGGAGCAAAAAGTACGCCGCGACTCGGTCGCCGCAATCAACGTCGCACCATCGCCGGTGGCAGTCCACGGCTACCCGGGAGAACCTTTTGAATTGCGGCTGATGCGGTTTGCCACCTCCTGCAAATCATCACCGCGAAGCGTTCGTTCCAGCAACTCGGGAAGCCGGCTCGGCGAGCAAGCGAAACATGGAATCCCGATCTCGGCAAGTTTCTTGGCCAGGTCGTGATCGTAGCTCGGATTCCCGCTGTAATTCAGCGCTAACAAACACAGACATCGCACGCCGCTGGCGACCAAATCGGTCAGCCGCCGCACAAGTTGGGCTTGATTCCCCCCCTCGTACAAATCGGTGATCATGATGAAAAGCGTCTGCTGCGGTTCCTCGATGAACTGCTGGCAGTAGGCTACGGATTTATTGATGTCGGTGCCGCCCCCCAGTTGCACACCGAGGAGCAGCGACACGGGATCGTTGCCGTACCTCTCCGTCAAATCGACGACTTGGGTGTCGAACGCCACCAAATGGGTCTTGAGCACCGGCAACGATGCGAAAATCGAGGCCATCACTGCCCCATAGACGACCGACTCCGCCATCGATCCACTCTGGTCCAAGTCCACGATCACCGTCCACCGATGGGACCTTTGGCCGCGGGCGAAAAAATAGACCCGTTCCGGCACGATGGTTTCCAGTTCTGGCCGGTAGTTCTTGAGGTTTTTCCCAAGCGTCCACTTCCAATCGATCGTCGAGGCGTGCGGCAAGGGAGAATGAGAGCGGCGATTGAGGGCTCCGAGCACGCCCTGCCGAATGTCGTGCTCGAGTTCCAGTTTGATCTGATCGACGATCACCCGCACGACGGCCCGGGCTGTTTCCTTGGTTCGCTCCGGAATCTTTTCGCTCAGCGACATCAGGGTCCCCACCAGTTGAACGCTGGGCTGCACGTGTTTGAGCGTCTCGGGTTCGAGCAGCAATTGCGTCAGCCCCTTTCGCTCGATCGCATCCTGTTGGATCACCGCGACCACATCCTCGCGGAAATAGGTGCGAATGTCCCCCAACCATCTGGCCAGGCGCGGCGCTGAGGCGCCCAGCCCTGCCGAGCGTTTCCCACCCGCCTCGAGGTCGGCCGAGTCGTCGTAGATCGCCGCCAGCGCAGCATCCATCTCGCTCTCCTCGCGCGTCAGCGAATTCGGCTCGCAATACTGATCGAGCGCTTCTTGCGCCGATGGCCCAAGAATCAACCGCCACCGCTTGATTTCGCTTGAATCAACCGTTTGCATCACGTGCTTCCCATCGAGTGTTATTCGAAGTCGAATTCGTTCAGTTCCGTCAGCGCTTGTTCCTCGTGAGCGTTGAGGCGGGACTCGAGAATTTCGCTCGCTGGGGCTGCGAGGATCCCCCAGGTGTGCGCCAGGTTTTCGGCGATGCCCCGTTTTTCTGCGGGGCTGAAGGAACCGAACGTCCGCCGCAAAAACACCAAAGCTCGCCGAAATTCGTCGTCATCCAAAGTACGCACGTAGGCCGCCAAATGATCCCACAAGACTTGCCGAGCGATCAATCCGTAACGGTTGCGCGACGCCAATCCGGCAAACCAACCCGCTCCCAAGTCGGCGGGGACGCCCGGCGACAGTCGTCGTGAAACCTCGCGTCCCAGAGTTTCGTTTTCCATCCAGCCCCGTTCCAGCAGCAACGCACAGGCGATGCCCGAAAGTAACGGATTGCGATCGTCGGCATCGGACAGGCTCTGCAGCTGCCGTCGCCACAAACTCTCATCTAGCCATTCGCTGAATTCCAAGGCGATACGATTGAGTTGATCCATGGCGACGGCCAAGTCCCGCGCCGCGGCGTCGTCGCAGTTCGCCGCGTCGGGCAAAGCCAAGGCACCCTGCACGAACAATTCCTCGATCAGCGGAACCAGCGGCGTCGTATCGAACCGCCGCACATCGCCATAACGAACGACCTGCATTAATTCGAAAGCGGAGCGGGCGATGGCCGGCAGCGACGTGCTGCCGGTGGCCAGTGTTTGCAAACGCTGCCGCGCGTCGGCCATCATCGTGGGGAGCGCGCAACGAAAAGCATCGTTGACCAACCGCGCGGCGTCGTCGATCGAGGCGACTTGTTCGATCTCCTGCTGCAATCGGCAACTGGCGGCCAGTTCCACAGTTTCTCCGAGCAACACGGATTCCACCAGCGTGATTTCACTTTCCGGGGACCAACGCACATTCCAGAACTCCCCCCAAGTCGCTCCCGCCTGGTACGACGGCAACAGCTTGGCGAACTCGATGCCGAGGATCCGCAAGCGATGCAAAAAAATCGAGCGATGCAAATCCAAGAATGCCGCCGCTTCACTCTTGGCCTGACGATTCTCGCGCAAGTCCAACCGGAGCGTTTGCACAACCACCGTTCGGTATTTGTCCAGTTTGAGCCGCACGAGTTCCCGCTCGAAATCATCCTGGATCGACGTGCGGCTGGCGCCAGAGGGCAAGCTGCCGATGGCGGTGCCGACATCGACATGCGCCAAATCCTCGGCAATGTTCGCCAACTCCCCATGACCCAGCACCGACACGGCGGCGTCACGCAAATCGGCCAACGTCGGCGCTGTGCCCCCGCACAGGGCTGACAAGGTTCGCGCGAGACGTGCTCCCTCGATCACCTCGGCCGTCGAACGGTGCGTGCCACGGCTGCGCATTTGCCGAGCTACGCGGCTAAGGTACCGCTCGGGCAGGGACGGCAGCGCGTCGTCGGCCAGCGCATCCCACATCAATTCGAAGTACCCCGGCGCGGAATTGCCCGCCCCATAGCCCGATTGCGTCGACAGCCGAAAGTAGGAGTAGGGCATCAAGGCCAGTCGGCTCTCGCGCCGCGGGAGCAGGGCCAATTCCTCGTCGGTCAGCGGCGGTTTATCGCCGTTCAATTCCGAAGCGTGAAAAGCGCCGACGACCGCCACGATCTTGTCGGGGCGATAACCCCGCGCGATGGCCTGCTGGATGCACCGCCGCATGAAGGCCTCCCGCACCAGACTTTTGGCCAGTCGGGGCCGCGGCTCGCACTGGAGTTCGCGCAACGATTGGCCGAACTGGATGGCCGCCAGGCGATACGCCTCGTCGTTGAGATTGTGTTCGAAATTCCGTTCCCAATAGGTGTCGTAGCTCGGTTCGCCACTCCGCCGCGCGATTTCGTCGTAGATCAATGACGCCGCGGCCGCGGCTTCGTCGTCGTCGGCGTGTTCCACGGTAAGGGGGGGGCTGTCGGTTTGCGACGCGGACGAAGCCTCGCGCGAATCGTCGCTGGATGCCGATCGCTGCGGCCGGGCCTCCAGGCGCTGGAGTTCGAGATCTTGCAAGCCCAGAAAAATACTGGACGGCAAATCGATGAAGCCGATCTCGGCACGATGCTCTTGGGCCCACAGCACGGCTTGATACTCCGGACTGTAGCGAGCGATGGGGTAAACCAACGTGCGCATTGGCAGATCCGCGGTATAAGCCAGAATGGCGATCGGCGGCTTCGTCCCGGGCCCTCCCCAATCCTTGGTCAATTCCACGGCATCGGCCAAGCCCTCGATCATCACGAGCTCGGGCCGCACGCGGTCCAAGAAGCGCCGCAGATGCCAGGCGCCGCCGGGCGAGAGGTGCCGTACACCGAAAACATGAATCGGTTCGCTCGCGGTCACGAGGGTTGCTCCGCACAAGCATTGTACAGCGACCGCCACTCGGCTCCCCGCTTTTTGAGCACGTTATTGAGATACTCCTCCCACACCACGCGATCTTTGTCCTCATCCTTGACCACCGCGCCGAGAATTCCCGATGCCAGGTCCCCCGCGCTGACGTGGCCACTGCCAAAGCTGCCGGCCAGAGCCATACTGCCGGCCAGCACCGAAATGGCCTCGGCGGGCGAAAGCACACCTGATGGAGATTTCACTATGGCCTTGCCGTCCAACGTTTGTCCCAACCGCAATTCGCGGAAAATCGTCACGACTTGTTCGATCGCCTCGTCGGCGGGGAGGGGGGCTTGCAGTTCGAGGTTGACGGCCAGCTCGCGCACCCGCCGCTTGACGATTTCGACCTCTGTTTCGAGCGTTTCGGGGGACGGCAGCACGACGATATTGAAGCGACGTTTGAGTGCGGCCGACATGTCGTTGACCCCTCGGTCGCGCGTGTTCGCCGTGGCAATGACGGAAAAACCTTTGGCGGCTGGAAGTTCACGGCCCAGTTCGGGAATCGCCAACCTTTTTTCGGAAAGAATCGAGATCAAGGCGTCCTGGACCTCCGACGCGCAGCGAGTAATTTCTTCGAATCGCGCAAGCGATCCTGTTTCCATCGCCCGGTAGATCGGACTGCGAATCAACGCCGACTCGCTCGGACCGTGCGCGATCAGCATGGCGTAATTCCAGGTGTAACGAATTTGCTCCTCGGTCGTCCCCGCCGTTCCCTGCACGACCTTCGTGGAATCCCCGTTGATGGCGGCGGCAAGGTGCTCGGACAACCACGATTTGGCGGTACCCGGTTCACCCAGCAGCAACAAGGCGCGATCGGTCAGCAAGGTCGAGATGGCGATCTCGACCAACCGCTGGCGGCCAATGTACTTCGGAGTGATCAGCATCCCGCCGACCTTCCCGCCGCAAATATAGGTCAGTACCGCGCGGGGGGACATGCGCCAACCGGGAGGGCGCGGCTGAGGATCATCCGCTTGGAGGGCGGCGAGTTCCGCAGCGTAAA
>CALDHM010000024.1 GCA_937941455.1 uncultured Pirellulaceae bacterium
CTACGGTCTCGATGATCAAACGTCGCCAAGGCAATCATCTCCTAGGAAAAACCTACTGGTCACAAACACGTGAACTGCGACTCATGGTTCTCACGCACAACATCATGATCCTTTGGTGCGGTATACTTTTCTACAGAGCCGCTTGAGCCCCTTTTTTTTATTGTTGAGTTCCCCTGGCCGACGAGCAGGCATCGTCAATTGACGGTGTCGGGTGGAATTGGCCGGGGGGCTGTATCGGCCAACCGTTGGGGCCGCGCTCTGCCTTCAGCCCCACGATCGCCGGCCTGTCTAAAGATCACGAGTCGGAGAAATGAGCTGGAACAAACCGATCGTCAATCATTTAATGCAGTCTTGTCCGGGTGAACGGTAACTCATTCCTGATGTTAGCTCCTGAAAATGGTATTCTGCGATGTTTCCGTATCCCCTATAATGACTCGGCTTCGATCGAAGTTAATTCGCGCGTTTCGTTAACAGTCGTTAAATCCTGCAAGCGCTACGGCTCGTGTTGCCAGGCTATCGACTGCCTAGCGTGCGGAATCGGCTGGCCATTCGCTGATTTTAAACCGTCAGACACCGTGCGAATCCTACCGAATCCGTTGCCGGAGCGTCATTGAGCCGTCGCGCGATGCGCCCAAACCACTAGTGCAAGGCAATATTATCGAGACGCGATTGGAGCGATCCGAGAGCTTCGAATTTTCATTTCTATTTTCAAGGAGTACTTTTCATGGGAATGCTGAAAGAGTTCAAAGATTTCGCAATGCGGGGCAACGTGGTCGACATGGCGGTCGGGATCATGATTGGTGGAGCCTTTGGTGGGATTGTCAATTCGCTGATCAACGATATCGTGATGCCGGTCGTTAGCATTTTCGGAAAGGCAGATTTTTCAAATTTATATGTCCCACTGTCGGACAAGATCACCGAGGGCGCGACCCTGCAGGCCGCGCGGGCCCAAGGCCCCGTGTTGGCTTACGGGAATTTCATCACCATCGTGATCAATTTCATCATTCTGGCGTTTGCGATTTTCATGATGGTCAAGGCTATGAACCGCCTGAAAAAGGAAGAAGCGGCTGCACCACCCCCCGCGCCTCCCGAAGATGTGGTCCTCCTACGGGAAATTCGCGACGCGCTCAAATCGCGATGATGCCCATTTGAGCTATAATCGAAAAACTCCGACGGGGCGAACACAGCACAGTCAAGGCCTCGCGGAGTTTTTTTGTTGTCTTGGGGATCATGCTGAGTTCCTACGAAATTCTTGGCCCCGGGCAGTCGATCGCGCGCCGCCTGCCCGCCTACGAGCATCGCCGCGAACAGTTGGCGATGGCTGAGGCTGTCGCGCGGGCCATCGCTGCGAAACAGCACTTAGTCGTCGAGGCAGGGACAGGGGTCGGAAAAAGTTTTGGCTATCTGGTCCCCGCCATCTTGAGCCTTGCCGAACATCAAGCAGCCAGAGACGTAGCGGATGACGTAGTAGGCAAGCCGCCGCGGCGCCGCATCGTCGTCTCGACGCACACCATCGCGTTGCAAGAGCAATTGATGACCAAGGACATTCCGCTGCTCAACAGCGTGATCCCCCTGGAATTTTCTGCGGTTTTGGGCAAAGGGCGAGGTAACTACCTCAGCCTTCGCCGCCTCGCCGCAGCCACTAAAAAAGGTCCGTCGTTGTTTGAAGAACAACAGGAACTCGACCAGCTGAGGACCCTGCAGCAATGGGCCAAGGGAACGACGGATGGTTCCAAGGCGACTTGGCCAATCAAGATTTTTCCCAGCGTCTGGGACGAGGTTAGCAGCGATTCCAGCAATTGTCTCGGGCGACAATGCCCAACCTACAAAGAATGTTTTTATTTTGCTGCTCGCAATCGCCTCCTCAATGCGGACATCATTGTCGTCAACCACGCGTTATTCTTCACGGACCTGGCCCTGCGGGCCTACGGCGCAAGCGTTCTCCCGGATTATCAGGTCGTCATTTTCGATGAAGCACATGAGTTGGAGTCGGTCGCCAGTGATCACCTCGGAGCTGCGGTGTCGTTCCGTCAGGTGCAATTCATCCTCAATCGGCTGTATTCGGAGTCTACCCAAAAAGGCTTGCTGGTTTCGCTCAAGATGCCCGATGCCATGCGTCAGGTGGTGCGATGCCAATTCCTTAATCAAGGATTATTCGGCGACGTGGAGCAAGCGATGCAGCGGATGCTGAATCTCCCCAGCGTCGCAGGCCGTACGCTGAGAATCCGCCAGCCGGGACTGGTGGCCAATCCGCTGTCGCCGGAGCTCAAGGTGCTGGCGAACGTGCTGCGGACACGGGCCGATCTCCAAGATAATCCTTCCGACAAAAAAGACTTGATTTCTGCCGCGGAACGATTGAACGGACTGGCCGACCATATCGAACATTGGCGCACGCAGCCGGAGGAGAGCGAGGTTTACTGGCTGGAAGCGGACAAAACCAAGCGTGGCACCAACATGCAACTCATGTTTGCGCCGATCGACGTTGGTCCCGTTCTCCGCGAGCAGTTATTCAACAAGGTCGACACCTGTATCCTCACCAGCGCAACCTTGGCCGTCGGCAAAAAGAAGTCCTTCGACTTTTTCATGCAGCGTCTCGGACTGGCAGGCCCTAACACCTTGCGACTTGGCAGTCCGTTCGATTATGCCAAGCAATGCCGCCTCGTGATCGTCAGCAATCTTGCCGATCCTTCGCAAGACAAATCATTGCACCATCGACAGGCCACGGAGGCGATTAAACATTTTCTGGAACAAACCGATGGACATGCCTTCGTGCTCTTTACGAGCTTCGAAATGCTCAATAAGACTGTCCGCGACTTGAGTGGCTGGATGATTGAACGCGAGATGCCGATTCTCAGCCAGGGGGAGGGGACTTCACGTTCGCAATTGCTTGAAAAATTCAAAGCGAATCCACGTAGCGTTTTATTCGGAGCGGACAGCTTTTGGCAAGGCATTGACGTCCCCGGAGACGCGCTCAGGAACGTCATCATCACGAAACTCCCCTTCAGTGTCCCCGATCATCCACTGCTCGAGGCCCGCCTCGACGCGATCCGCGAGCGGGGGGGGAATCCCTTCAATGAGTACCAGATTCCGGAGGCGGTCATCAAGTTCAAGCAAGGCTTCGGCCGACTAATTCGAACTCAAACCGATTCGGGCATTGTGGTCGTGCTCGACCCGCGGATCAAGACAAAGCATTACGGAAAAATGTTTCTCGAGTCTTTGCCGCCATGCAAAGTCGAAGTGGTTTCACTCTGAGATTCACTCTGCGATTCACAGAGCAACGATTGCGAGAAGGCCGATCGAAAGCTTGTCTACGTCAGCCCCCAGTCCTGCTCCCAGAGCATTAGGCATCAACTAGCGATTGGATGATGTCAAGCCAACGCGAGCATCCGTTCCAGCGCCAGTAACGCGTAGGCGGCAGTGTTGTCATCGACGCGAATGATGTTTACCGGTGAACCCGCGACGAGGTTTTCTAGGCTCCAGCACAAATGGGGCAAGTCGATCCGATACATGGTCGCGCACATGCAGAGGACCGGCGAAAGGAAATGAATTTCCTGTTCGGGATGCTCTTGTTTGAGCCGATTGACCAAATGGAGTTCCGTTCCGATCGCCCACTTGGAGCCGGCTGGTGCCTCGCGAATCGTGCGAATGATGTAGCCGGTGGAGCCCGACAAGTCCGCAATGTCGTTGACCTCTTGGGGGCATTCCGGGTGCACCAAAATTTTGATGTCCGGGATCCGTTTGCGGAAACCGGCGACATGTTCGGGTCGAAACATTTGATGGACGCTGCAATGCCCCTTCCACAAAATCACGCGACTTGATTCGATGGCCTTGCGGCTATTCCCTCCCAAGTCACCCGCGTAGGGATCCCACACGGGCATCTGGTCGTTGGTGATTCCCATGTTGAGCGATGTGTTGCGGCCCAAATGCTGATCGGGGAAAAACAAAACCTTCTGCGAGCGAGCAAAGGCCCATGCGAGGACTTTCGCCGCGTTGCTAGAGGTGCACACGATGCCGCCGTGGCGTCCGCAAAAGGCCTTGAGACTAGCCGCCGAATTGATGTAGGTGACCGGCGTCACGTCGCGCGTGTCGATGACCTGGCCCAGGTCGTCCCAAGCGTTTTCGACTTGTTCAATAGCCGCCATATCGGCCATCGAACACCCGGCCGCCATGTCTGGCAAGATCACCGTAGTGCGCCGGCCGCCGCGAGCCTGCAATCGCTCCGGGCGATTCGAGACGATGTCGGCCGTCTCGGCCATGAAATGAACGCCGCAAAACACGATGAACTCGCATGGCCGCTCGGCGGCCATCCGGCTGAGTTCGAGGCTGTCGCCGCGGAGATCGGCGTGGGCGATGACTTCGTCCTGTTGATAATGGTGCCCGAGCACAAGTAGGCGGTCCCCCAGACTGGCCTTAGCCGCCGCGATCCGCTCGTTGAGCTCTGTATTCGGCAGAGAGCGATAGTCGTTAAAACTGTAGGTCGAAAGGGAAACCGTGGTGGACATGCGGGTAAAACCTGATCGGCTGAATTTGAATTTAGGCGCGGTTCCAAAACCAACAGCCGGAACGCGTTAGCGTCCGGTTTTCGCGAGTACCGCGGGCTAGTGCGGCGCGTGCTACGGGTTGCGAAACCAAGCCTAGCCTAATTATAGACAAAATTAGTCGAGGGACTTCTGAATGTCGGGCGTCAGGTGAGGCTTGGCTTGATCGGTCCAAGGCAGTTTTGCAGCGCGGGCTGTCGACAGGCGCAGTTTGTCGCGGTACTTTTCGATTCCTTGATTGAGTTGGATCGTGATTTTTTCCTGTTGGGCTGTGATTTGCCGATCGAGGGCACTGCGTGCGAAGCGGGTTACTTGCTGGGCGATTTCCCCGCCTAACTTTCCCACGTGATCGATCCGAAACGATTCGATCTGCAGTTCCGAGTTCAGCACGGTCGGATCAAAAATCAGGCTCGGTGGAAACGTTTGCAAATCGAGTCGGGTATGCATGCGGCAGGCGAGATTAAGTTGGACGTCGGCTCGCCCCTCCACGCCGATGCTATAGAGTTGCACTCCGCGTGACCATTTGGCGTGTCGGCCATCGAGGTCCAGCGAAGAACGACAGGCGATGTCGAAGAGGATTTCGCCGGGCGTTCCTGCGCGGATATTTTTCAATTGTACGGTGAATTTCTCCTGAGGATTGGATAGCGTCACCTTAACCCGGTGCCAATCGCCATGGTTGACCAATTCTCGCGGTCGATGAGTTTCCAGTCCGCCATCATCGTCGCGCCGTAGGCGGGGCAGGATGGTTCGCTTCTCGGCTTGCCGCCCCCAATGCTTGGTGTCCTCGAACGAATGCGGCATGGCGCTGAGTATGAGGTCAGTCAGCAGTCGGTCGATTTCTTCCCCTGCGGCCAGTGGTGCGGTCATTTCTGCGGCCGGCGGATTCGCTGGTCGTTCCACCTCGGTGACTTGCCATGCCTCCGCCGCGCGACAACTCCAGCAAATCGCCAGAAGCATCGACCAGCGGGTCAGAATTGTCAAATCGGTACAAGTGGGAATGACGATGACCATAACATAGTTGTATCGGTCGGCTGCCAGGGGCCGAATGGCGGCCAACAAAGCTGGCACGACAAATTCCTTTCACTCCGATACTGAATCTAACAACCAGTACAAAAATAGGGCTACTTCACTACGCGCCATCGACGAAAAAAGTTCATCCGTTTTCGCTTGACACCCCGCGGCCGGCAGTTTTCAGGGCCAAGCCCCGGCCAATTTCGACAATTGATCCTGAAGCTGACGTCTGCAAAGTTAAGGCTTCGTCGAGGCATTGTCCCGATCGATTGCCGCCTGTTCGCTCGGCGGGTCGTTGACGGTTGTGTCAGAACATGATCTTACTCTGCCTGCCATGCGAGCCGTCATTGGCGACCGGGCCACGCGTTCCACCAGGCGCGAAACAGTTGCCAGTGTTTGGTTAGGAATTCTTTTTGACTGTCCGACAATCGATCGGTCGGATTGAAGTGGTCGGCGTAGGCCGCATGCCCCTCGAGCACCATCAGATGCTTGTAATACAGCACGAGGTCGGGGCCCTCATCGAAGGTCGCGAGCACATGCAGGGCGTCATCGAGTTCCTTTGCCAGCCGCCGCGACTCGACGCAGCCGGTTTGTGCCTTGTAGCACAACTCTACGAGCCGCAACACCTCGCGTGGCAAGGCGTTGCCGACACCCGTGATTGCCCCTTGAGCTCCGCAGTTCACGAAGCCGTGGAAAACTTGGGTATCCACCCCGACCATCAAGGTCAATTCAGGGCGATCGTGTGTGATATGCTCGGCTGCGTAACGCAGCGACTCCGCACCGCCGAATTCCTTGAAGCCGACCAGGTTGGGAAATTCGCGGTGCAAATCGAAAAACAGATCGGCCTTGGTCTCGAAACCATAATACGGACTGTTGTAAATCACGGACGGCAAACCAGCCGCTGCCTTGAGGATGTCCGCAAAGTGATGCCGTTGGGCAGCTGCCGACGTACCGCGCGAGAGAACACGGGGAATCACCATCAGTCCTGCTGCGCCCACCTGGCGGGCATGAGCTGCGTGAGCCGCGGCGATCTTAGAGTTGATCGCACCCGTCCCCACGATGACGGGGATCTGTGCGCCAACGAGTCGCGCGACTCCTTCCTGGCGCTGTTCGTCGGTCAGCAGCGGCCAATCTCCCATCGATCCGCAGTAAACGACGGCCCGCATGCCGGCCTGGATCAACGCTTGCCCACGTGCAACCAGCTCATCGAAATTCGGTCGCCCAAAAGAATCGCAAGGGGTCATCAGCGCGGGAATACATCCGCGGAAAACGTCGTTCGAGCTCATGATCGATAGGGTTAAATAATGGTGGGTGCCGCCATTGATGGCAATTCGTCTCGAGCAAAAAGTATAGCTGATCCAGGCTCCCTATCGGCAGGCGTTAGCCGCGACCTAACGACCTAACCGAGCCGAGTCTCTTCTGCCCCACAAGAGAATCTGCCAAAATGGGGCCCTGTGACAAGAGAGCGAAACGTGGCAAGCGCTTGCCGATGCCTCCTCAAACCAACCGAGACTTCCTGCAATGACGGTTCGCCCGTGGCGATTAGCTGAATTGAATTACGGTATCGTTCAACAGCAACGGTTCGAAGTTGCCGTGTTGCCGATGGGGGCGACTGAGCCGCACAATTTGCACCTGCCTTACGGCACGGATATTTTCGAAGCCGAAACGATCGGCGAATTAGCGTGCGCGGCGGCCCACCGTCAAGGGGCGGCTGTAGTGATGTTGCCGACGATTCCCTTCGGCACGGAAACCAATCTGCGCGAGTTTCCGTTAGCGATTAATTTGAATCCCTCGACGTTGCTGCTGGTCCTGCGCGACATGATTGAATCGTTGGTTCGCGGTGGGGTACGCAAAATCGTGATCCTTAATAGTCACGGTGGCAACGACTTCAAACCTGTCCTGCGCGAGCTGTACGGGCAAGTCGATGGGCATTTGTTTTTATACAACTGGTATCAAGCCGTGGCGGATGTTGCCCGCGACTTGCTCGAACACCCCGACGATCATGCGGGGGAGATGGAAACCAGTATCGCCCTCGCCTACTTCGAGAGCTTGGTGGCCAAGCATGCCGATGGATCGCTTGCGGCGGACCAAGGCAGGGTACAAGCGAACCAATTCGAGGCGATCAATCGCGGCTGGGTCTCGATTTCGCGGCCATGGCATCTGCTCACCACCAACTCCGGGGCTGGGAACCCGCATCGGGCGACGGCCGACAAGGGGCGAACCATCGTCGCCGCCGCCGCGGAACGCCTGGCCGGATTTCTGGTCGAGCTGTCCCGGGCCGACGCCACTGACCCGCGGTTTCCCTACCACCAGGGTTCCTAGCTGGAATCTTGTTGGGCTAGCCGCGGAATTTCACCGCGATATTTGTCGGTACGACTACCACCTGGGTTCCTAACGGGAAACTAGTTGGGCCGTTTCCGAATTCCTCGTCTTGCCCATTGTAGGTCGTTACCGGATCATCATCGGCGAAGTCGGCTACTGGATTTCAATCCTCAAATCGCGATCCGCGTCGTTTCGCTCGCGGCCGTTGGCGGCGCGTTCCCGCAACTCGCGATGACGCTGCCGAATCTTGTGCGAAAAATCAGGATCGTCGTAATACGCGTCCGCAAGGTCGTTGATCAGTGCTACCTTCTGGAGTTCGGCAAACGGGACGGATTGATCGAGCAAGCCGATGTCGTAAGCATAGCGTGCGGACTTGCCCGGCAAGAGAACTTGCCAATTCAGAGGATCGAGTTTCGACTTCTCGGATAGTCCCTTGACGAGCGTCGTGATGTTCGTTGTGCAGTTGTTGGTAAAGGTGTGATAAAATTCCGGCTTGGCCGCCAGCCGATTGACGCGCTGCATGACGCTCACGAACAGTCGCTGCGCGATTTCGGGAGTCGCCACGGTGGGATACAAATATACTTCAGCATCGCGATGGTGAGTCCGCAAGCGAATCAGGTCCCGTTCATCCGCGATGACATAGACGAGTTCGAACTGATTGAGAATTCCCAGCATCGGCGAATAGTCCTCACCGATCTCCTTCCGAATTTCCGCCGAGACGCACAAGTAACGTCCGTCGGCCAAACCGAAACTGAGCATCGTGTGAGCGATAATTGGCGTCGATTGAAAGGGCACTACCCAGTAGTCGACGGTCTGAATATCGTCCAGCCGGAAGGTCTCTTCATGAAAGTTGCAAACATAATCATTTTCGGTGACGTACACGCAATTGCGAACATTGTGAATGGTTACGACACCCTCGTTCAGTTCGCCGTAAGGTGTTCGCGCCAGATCCGGGACCCAATTCCGATCGTTCGTGGGAATCAGCCGTTCACGCAGATTGTTTTGGGCTAAGTTCTGGCAGCCCGTCGTTACCAGAACGAACGCACAACACGCGATGGACATCCAAAGCCGACGGAACAGAGCCAACTTCCCGATCGATGCGAACGCAGGGGGATCGTTGCTAACGAACTGAATGACAATCCCAGAAACTGAAACCGTCGCAGCTCGATGCACGCCCCCGGCGACTTGATCGCCGAGTTGCTCGGTCGTTCGATTTTTTGAGGCGGCCGACATCAATCGGATTAGAAATGAGAAAGCGCACAAATGAAAATTCGCGGGAACTTTTAGCAAGCGGCCCGTGGGAGGGCAAGGGTAATTCGCGTTGCATGCGCGGTTTTGGCAAAACAGGCTGAGCGGGTGGGGTTTGGCGGCCCGGGCGAACAAGGTTGTTTGTGTCCTGGCCATGAAGAATTTTCATTAAACTATCATGCAGTTGACCACCTCGAGCATGGCGAAGCTCGTGTGAATGTCGACGTTCAGAAATTCTGGGAATGTTTTGCTGACTGCAGGATCGATCGATTCGTGCTCGAGAACGGCCGCCTTATCATGAAAGGATCAAACAAGTGAAACTTCGATCGTCGAAATCGGTAAAGGGTTCCGTGAATCGCCGATGCTTTCTGATCGCGCTGTTCAGTCTGACGGCGATTGGCGACGGTGTGTCAGTCATTGGCCAGGAAACCACTTCGGAACGATTGCCCAACATCGTGATCATTTTTTGCGATGACCTGGGCTATGCAGACATTGGCCCATTTGGTTGCACACGCTATGCGACCCCACACCTTGATCGCATGGCTAAAGAGGGGCGGAAGTTCACCGATTTCGCGGCTTCGTCAGCCGTGTGCTCGGCATCGCGCGCCTCGCTGCTGACCGGTTGTTACAGTCCTCGTGTCGGCATTCACGGCGCATTGGCCCCGCAGGCCCGCATCGGCATTCATCCCGATGAAATGACGATGGCCGAATTGTGCCGGCAGCGGGGGTATGCTACGGCCTGTTTCGGAAAATGGCATTTAGGGCATCAGCGGCAGTTTCTGCCCTTGCAACATGGCTTCGAGGAATTCTTTGGAATTCCTTATTCCAATGACATGTGGCCCCACCATCCCGACTTCGTCGATTTGCCAAAAGACGATCAGCGACGCAAACGCGGCTATCCCGACCTGCCGCTCATCGAGGGAAACGAGGTCGCGTTGGCTGCCGTCGGGGCTCAGGAGCAAGAACAATTTACCACGCAGTTCACCGAACGCGCCGTCCGCTTCATTCACAATCACCGCGATCGGCCATTTTTCCTGTATGTTCCTCATCCGATGGTCCACGTTCCCTTATTCGTTTCCGACAAGTTTCGTGGGAGGAGTGGAGCCGGATTGTTTGGTGATGTTGTCATGGAACTGGATTGGTCGGTCGGCGAAATTATCCGTGCAATCGACGACGCTCAGTTGGGTGAACACACACTGATCATTTTCAGCTCCGATAATGGTCCGTGGCTCAGCTATGGTGGGCACGCCGGATCGGCCCATCCGCTGCGGGAGGGTAAGGGGACGATGTGGGAAGGGGGCTATCGTGTGCCGACCTTGATGCGGTGGACAGGCAAGATACCGCCGGGAACGGTGTGTGACGAACTCGCCTCGACAATCGATCTGTTCCCCACGATTGCCGCACTGATCGAGGGCAAGTTGCCGGATCATCCTATCGATGGTTGCGACATCCGCCGACTGATGTTCGACGAATCGCCACTTCAATCTCCCCATACCGAGTTCGCCTGTTATTATTCCGGCGGTTTGATCGCCGTGCGGGATCGGCAATTCAAACTGGTCTTTCCCCATCAGTATCGCTCCCTCGGCGATGGGCCGCTGCGTGATGACGGGCGGCCCGTTTCCTACGTGACTCGCACGACGGTCGAGGCGCTGTACGATCTGAAAAACGACATCGGCGAATCGCAAGACGTCGCCGCGCTGCATCCCGATGTCGTCGCCCGGTTGAGGGAGGCAGCGGGTCGCTACCGCGAAGCGTTGGGGGACACACTGACGGGCATGACAGGTCGGGAATTGCGATCGGTGGGGCGTGTGGATTGACGGACAGAGCAGTTTTCCAAGGTGTTGAAACCGCTTCTGGAGGCTGTTGCGGTGAGAGGCAGCTCGCGCTTGCGAACCTATTTTCCTGACCGCAAGTCGCGGAATGTCGCCTTCTTCACGTCGTCGATGCTGGTCCATTCATCGGACGGTCGATAGCGGATTTTTCCGGCCGAAAGAAGATTGGCCGGTGAATTGGGTGATTTCCTTTGCCACAAGTTGGCGGCAGAGCGTTCGTCCCCTTCGATCGTCAACATGTCGGTGAGCTCATCGTAGGTCAGTCGCTGCGATGTGGTTTCGAATTGCTGGCTGACGACGCGCACGTTGCCCAAGGCCTGAAGTTCCGTCGTCGGCCCCTCAGCGCCGCGAGGTTGCCAGCGGGCCACGTCGAGTTGATCGCAAGTGATCCGAATCGCGTCGGCAGGGACTTGTGGGGATTCCGGGTCGAGTTGCTGTTCCCAGTGACGGACGTCGCCATACAGAGTGCGAACATTTCCCACCAGCAGCATCTGCTCCTGGTGCGCGTTGGCGACTAATCGCTCGCTGAAATTGGCATGGATGTATTGAATCGCGGCTTTTTTCGGGGACTTTTCCGGACGCTCTTGCGAGGCCAATTTGAATTTGGTGGTGTTGTCACCGTCGGTTGCCTTGCGCCACGAAATGATCCCACCAGGGCCCGTACCACGAATGTCGCCCGACGTCGTGCTGACGGACAGATAGCGAACGATCATCAGTTGTTTTTCGAAAGGTTGATTTTGTCCATCGAGATTGGTCCGTTCGAGGACAACATGTTCTGGAGGTGGTGGCGAGACCCCTGCGGTTGCCGGAAAAGCTCGATCGGCAATCTGCTGCGAAAGGATGAGCTGATCGACGCTCAGATCGTTCGTGTCTGCACGGGAAAGGTTTCCGGCCAGATCGACGCGGCGATTCAGCTGGAGGCTGAGGGCCTCGCTGGAGGAACGAAGAACACTTTTCGTTTGTTCGGCAACGCTGATTTGTTCAGTGCGGCAGCGGACGGCTTGTTCGAAATAGATCCGCTCGCCATCGAAGATCATGCCTCCCTGCCATTCCACATGAATCGGTTGATCGGCGCGATTCCGATCGGTAAGAGCGGCAGCAATTGGCGGGTTCATCCGGACAGACTCGACGGTCGTTTTGACCTCGGCGCGGGGTTGGGCGATCAGCGAACCAGGGCCGCTGATCCAGACGCGGTTTTCCCGCTGATTGAGGTGAATAGCTGGGCCTTGCATGGTCAATTCGGCCGTTTCCAGACGGGCGTCCCCCTTGATTTGGCATTGGTGCAAGCCGTTCCCCTGGGGGGTCACCAGCAGGTGGTCGCCAATGATTTGGAACTCGAAGCTGGCAGGGTCCGTTGCCCGCGGTTTAGCGACACGGACCTTGCCATCGATCTCCAAGCGTTCGAAGTCGCGGGGCATGCTGGAACTGATGGCCGCGGACTCGCCCGCGAGGTGAACGGTGATGATGTCCCCTTGGACCGAGAGGGGTAAGCCTGGATCCGGAGGAGGGATCGGGGCGGCAGGGGGGGGGTGCTGCTCTTGGTTCGCAGGTCTATCGACCGGGGGGCGGATCGGTTGAAAATTCGGTTCCCCGGATTGTCCAGCAGGGAATTGTTGGCCATGGGTAGACGGCGACTCGCCACCTGCCAATGGCAGGCTGAGCCGCATGACGCGGTGAAGGAGCGTTGGGGAAAGCGTGGCCTGCGCAGGGCTTGGGTGAACCGTGGCCTGGCGTTTGCCCGAACTACTTGGCCAGATCAGCTTGAGCAAGCGTGCGGTTCCCTCGATCTCCGGCGATCGGATTCGCACTTGCTGATCCACCAGCAATTCGATCGGAGTGTATTCGATTTTCGCGTGGCGTTGGTTGCCCGAACGGGGAGAGAGTTCGACGGCTTGCTCGCGCAGCAGCAGTTCGATTTTGTCGCCGGCCACTGTTGTCGTGTGATTCACCTGCACGACGACATCGCCAGCCACGGTGATCAATTTTTTTCCAGACGCATCGGAGCTCGTCAGATAATTCGCCCACTTCAGGTGAAACGCCTCAGCAGCATCCGGCCCGGCGGGGAGTTGTTCCAGTTCGCCGGGTCCTTCTGCAATCAGATTCCCGAGGCCACCGTCGGCCCGCAGGGTATAACGAAGCTTCTGCGCCGAGAATTTTTTGTTGGTGTGTTCGATCTGAACGGATCGCGGATCGTTCCCCAGAACCTCTCCCTTGAGCAGGTCGTAGTCCAACAGCGCTCCGGTCACCGCTGCGGACTCCGATGGCATGACCAGCCGTGCCGGTGCGCCTTGCATTTGCACTCGGGCCAGTTTGAGACTGCCGCGTGCCGCCGTGGAGCCGGGGGGGGGCGTTTCGCTGAAATACAATCGCAGCAGATCGGCCCGTAGTTGATCTCGAAATTCATCCAGCCGAGTGACTTGGACTTGGTCTCGAAATTCGGCGATCTGAGACTTGAAATCGATGACGAATGGACCGGCGCAGAGAATATCGATAGGTGCGGTCGCCAGGCTGGCCCATGCGCCGGGCTGGGATGCCGGAGCGGCGGAGGAAGCCGGGCTGGACGGGGTGGGAATCAAGCGAATCCGCTCCACGAGGGCCAATTCCAAACGCGAGATCCCCTTGATGCTCGCGAAGCTGGACGTGAGGTTCGACAAGGGCGTTTTGTGCTCGAGGTCCATCAGCAAGTGCCGACCGATTCCGCTGTGAGGCCCGATTTGAAAGCGGACTTCCTCGAGCGACACGACCCGCAGCGGAGTCATCTGTACATTGCGTGTCCAAATGTTGAAGCCATCGGTTCCCTCGACCTCGTGGCGAAAGACGTTGACGTCCCCTTCGAGCTTGCACTCGATGAGCTTGCCCGCCGAACCTTGGCCCAGTTCCAGCGGCCGATCGAACCGCAATTCGGCGCGGCGCGATGCCCGGATCACGATCGGGGATTCCGGTTGGTCCGAGCCGGGACCGTAGACAGGTTTATTTTTTTTCACGATCAAGGTGAATGGAAACACCTCGACCACTCCGCCATCGCGCGGCTGATAATCTTGAAAGAACAAGATGCCGTCATCCATTTCCAAGCGTTTGCAAGGTTGGTGTTCCCAGCTGTCGGCGGGAATCCAGGCCAAGATGTCATGATCGGGGGTGATTTCGCTGGGGGCAGGCGTGGGGCGCGGGGCGGCACTGGCCGTCAAATCGAAGCCGCGCCCTTCGATCCGCGGCACCACCAGCGCAGCATAGGCGATATAGGCGGCGACTGTGCAGCCTAATGCGATGAGGTACTGGCTGAATGGGTGAGCGGTTCGAATCAAAGGGTCTCCTTACGCAGCCGTTTTCTTGCGCATCGCGATGCGCCGGTCGCCAATCCATTTTTGCTGACGGGCTCGCGGTTCAATAGTTGGCCAACAACTCTCCCCAACGCTTTTGCTGAGTCAGAATCAACTCGATCACTTCGCGCACGGCCCCTTGGCCTCCGTTGGCCTTCGTGGTGTAGTGGGCTGCCGCGCGAACTTCGTTCACCGCGTTAGCTACGGCGACCCCTAAGCCGACGGCGCGAATCACGGGGAGATCCGGCAAGTCATCGCCGATGTAGCATACGTTTTCCGGTTTGAGGTGGTTCTCCTCGATGATTTGCAGCGCGATGGGCAGTTTTTCTGAAAATCCCTGACGCACAATCGCGATCCCCAATTCGACCGCGCGGACTTTGACGATATGGGAGTTTCTCGCGGTGAGCACGCCGAATTTGTGCCCGGCCTGCTGCCAAAGCTTGATCCCCAGGCCATCCCGCACGTGGAATTGCTTGATCTCGACCCCTTGGTTGTCATACGCGATGCCGCCGTCGGTCAGTACCCCGTCCACGTCGGACAGAATCAGTTCGATCGTCTGCAAGCGTTGGTCGAGTTTGGTGCTGGAGGAAAACAACGAGGGGCTCCCTGGTAATCGGCTGAGACATGAAGCGGAGGGACCGCGTCAGAATTCTAATTCCACAAGATCGATTCAACAACGCAAAAGCTTGCTAGCATCGTCAGCGCCTGTAAGGAATTGACTCGTATCGGCCACTAGATTTGTGCCAAAACCGTAAGCCGCAGGGGCGCCAGCCTGCGAGAATGCCGAGGACGGTCCAATTTGCGAATTTTTCCTGCGGGCCAAACCAGTCGCGCTTTTCAGGCTTACGACCGGTTGGTAATCTGAGCTCACGGCCGCGCGTTTTCGCCAAAGCTGCTGGGAATACTGTGCCGGGACTACCCTGGGAACGAGCCATTCATGCTGAACCAACGTGACACATCGAACGATGTGAGCCTGAAATCTCTATGGGCTAACTTGTCCAGCGCGCGGTGGAATCGCCATGAGCTCGCCGGATCGCTGGGGGACCTGGGGACCTTTTTGCCCTTGCTAGTGGGCATGTCGGCGCAAAATGGATTGAACTTCGCCTCGGCGTTATTTTTCGCCGGACTGTTCAACGTCATCACAGGTTTGACGTTTGCCATTCCGATGGCCGTGCAGCCGATGAAGGCGATTGCGGCGGTCGCCCTGACCGAGGGCTTGACGGTGCCGCAGATCCTGGCCGCAGGGGCCACGGTCAGCCTCGTGATTCTCGTGCTGGGCCTGAGTGGCCTGATCGATTGGCTTGATCGGATCATACCGCGCAGTGTCGTTCGCGGTCTGCAATTAGCTTTGGGGATGTCCCTGTTGATTAAGGGGATGCAAATGGTGGCCGGGACGAATCAGTGGCTGGCCTGGGACAGCTACGCGACGGGTATCGGCGCGGCCGTCGTGGTATTGCTGCTATTTTTTTCGCGACGCATCCCCGCCGCGTTGATCCTGTTTGTCGCCGGCCTCGTGCTGGCCGTGGCGAAGCGACCAGAGGTACTCGATACGCTGGGGATCGGTTGGACCTGGCCGAGCTGGAATCCACCGGGCTGGCAAGATTTCGTGACCGCGTTTCCCAAAGCGGCTCTGCCGCAGATTCCGCTGACCACGCTGAATTCCGTCATCGCAGTTTGCGCTCTGTCGATCGATTTATTTCCGGATCGGCCGGCGACGCCGCGAAAGGTCGCCGTGTCCGTCGGGCTGATGAATCTGATCGCCGCCTGGTTCGGCGGCATGCCGATGTGCCACGGGGCAGGAGGACTGGCCGGTCAATATCGGTTCGGAGCGCGGACCAATGGCGCGGTACTATTCCTGGGTGTGGTAAAAATGATACTGGCCGTCGCGCTGGGCGCTTCGTTGATGGCGCTGTGCCAAGCGTTCCCGGCCAGCGTCCTCGGAGTATTGCTGGCCTTTGCCGGTATGGAGTTGGCGTTGGTTTGCCGAGATCAGACGAGCCGCACGAACGCCTTCACGATGTATCTGGTCGCAGCGACTTGCATGGGCTTAAATAACATCGCCTTGGGATTCGTGCTAGGTTTGGCGATGGCGTGGTGTTTGCGGCTCGGGTGGTTCCGCGTCGAGGAGACCAAGGATGTTGAATCGTCCCGTTAACGGTCATTGCCCACGCGAAACACATGGCCGTCGGCGATGGCAAACACTTGATCCCCGGCGGACGTCGTCACGGTTTTCGTTCCGGTGAAATCGCCGAAGGCAGGCAAGATCAGCTGATGGTGTCGCAGATAAAAACAGGGAAGTTTGAATGTCGATCGGCCGGTCTCCACCAGGCGAATCGCAGGGTGGAGATGCCCCGCCAGCGACCAGTTCCCCGCGTCGGCACGTTGGGGGTGATGAACTAGAATGGCCCCCCCCTCATCATGCGGTTCGGCCAGGACTCGACCATTCAATTCGCGCAAAAATCCAGCCACACCGCGATCGTGATTGCCAGGAACCAGATCGAGCTGAAGGGCTGCGTGGCGCTGGCGCCAAGCGGCCAAGGTGGCACGCCAGGTTCCTTGTTTTGCCGGCCCGTGCACAAGGTCTCCCAGGACGATCAGCCGCCGCGCGGCCGTTTCTGTCAGGGCTCGCGTGAGGGTCTGCAGCATTTGCTCGGTCGTGCCGCTAGGAACGGGAATCCCAGCGCCGCGAAACGTCGCTGCCTTGCCGAAGTGGCAATCGGCAACCAACAAACAGTCCCGCGCTGGCCAATAGATCGTTTTGTCTCCCCGCAGCTGCAGCGAGGTGTTGTTCCAAGCGATTTCGAGGTAATGAACTCGGTTCTCAACAGTCATAAAGCGTCGTTTAGTCGGTCGATATCAGGGCGAGGGCTAGGGTAACGAGAAAACCGGTTTACCGCAAAGCCGCTGAGCAGGCCAACGTTTTTGCCTGGCGATTGAGCTCCCTCGAGTCGCAGTTGGCTGTCTCTCCCTCGCGGCCGCGCCCCTCTCTCGCGGCCGCGCCGCGACCCTCCCGCATGCTGAAGGTGGATTTGTTTTGTCTGGCTTCGGTCGGCAGTTGTCCGAGGTTCGCGGTCTCAAGGGAGTTTTGCGATGCCGCCTACTCTTCCTCTTGGAGAGTCGGCCCGTCAGGGCCGGAGAGGGAGCGTTGAAGAGCTGCGGTTCTCTTCAGCAAGGCCGGAGAAAAGGGAGAGGCGATTTTCTTCAGCAGCGCCGCCGCGAGGGGGTGGCGATTTCCTTCAGCGTGGTCGGAGAGAGGCGGGCTGCGTCTACCAGACATTTAATCGATCGAGCGGGGCGGTGCCGCGGCCTCCAGTTGCTGCTGCATCCGTCGTACGCGGTCCGCGAGTGATTCGCTGCTCAGCCGGTCGCGAATGTTTTCGACGATGAGCGGAAAGGCCATCGGAGTGGGACGCGGGATGTCGCGAATCACGACGCGGCTGGCTCGCAAACGGTCGAGCGCTCGCCGCAACCGTTCGTGCTCCAGTTGGATTTCCAGGACCTCCCGCTCGGCCTGCCGCAGCAGCAAATTGTCCGGGTCATATTCACGGAACACATCGTAGAACAAGTTGCTGGAGGCCTGGAGATGCCGCCCTGTTTTTTTCTGTCCCGGATACCCTTGAAAGATCAAACCGGCGATCCGCGCGACTTCGCGAAACTGCCGCTTGCCCATTTCGCCCGCATTGAGACTTCGCAGACAATCCCGCTCGATCCCGTCACTGGACAACAAACCACTGACCAGTGCCGACTCGAGATCGCAAGGCGTTGGGGACACCAGCAGCAAGCCGTAATCGCTCACGGCCATCGAAAACGAAATTGGTTGCCGCTGCGATAGTCGCCAGGCAAACAATGTTGCCAAACCTTCGTGTACTAAGCGGCCATCGAACGGATAAATGAACAAGTAATGACCATGGCGATCGGCCCATCGCTCGATCAGCAGTTCATCTTCCGCCGGAATCAACGACCACGCTCGCTGCACGTCGAGCAGTGGTTGCAGTGCTTGCAATTCAGTTGCATCCGTGTCCTCCCCGCGACGAATGGCCGCCAGCGTAGCCCGCACGGCCGCCGCCAATTCGGTTGACAGGGGCATCCGGCCTCCCATCCACCGCGGGACCGTGTTCGGTTCCCCGCGACCCTTGCGTACCCAGGCCGTATTGTCGCGGTACCGCTCCAAGCGCAGGACGGTGCCAGCAAAGGCGAATTGATCGCCGGGTTCGATCCGATCGATAAACGACTCCTCGACATGCCCCAGCGTACGACCATTGAGGAACTTGACCGTCACCGCCGCATCACTGGTGATCGTGCCGATCGACAGTCGATGCAAGCGGGCGATCCGTGGCTCGACGACTTGGTAGCGTCCGTCTTGGCACCGCAGCCGCTGGAAATCGGGATAGGCACCCAGCGCTGCCCCCCCCCGCTCGACGAAATCCAGAGCCCAGCAGAATTCCTCCCAGGGCAAATTCCGATAGCTCCATGTCGAGCGGACCTCCGCAAACATGTCGCGGGCCTCGAAGCCCCCCCCTGCGCCGATCGTCACCAAGTGTTGTACCAAAACATCGAGCGGGCTATGCAGCGGCTCCCGCCGTTCGATCGCCTCTGCCGCGATGGCTCGCCGCAACGCAGCGTATTCGATCAGCTCGAAGACGTGGGTCGGCACCAGCACGATCCGGCTGGACTCGCCGGGCCGATGGTTACTGCGACCGGCCCGCTGCAGCAAGCGGGCGATACCCTTGGGGCTGCCGATCTGGATCACCTGATCGACCTTCGCGAAGTCCACCCCCAGATCAAGGCTCGACGTGCAGACGCAGCACCGCAAGCGGCCGCCGCGCAGCGACTCTTCAATCCACAGTCGCATCTGCCGATCGATCGATCCGTGATGCACAGCGATCTGACCTGTCCAATCGGGTCGTGCCCCCAGGATGGCTTGGTACCACAATTCACTCTGCGACCGAGTATTGGTGAACAGCAGGGTACTCGCGGCCCCCTCGATCAGCGGCACCACACGGTCGAGCAGCCGCAAACCGAGATGCCCCGCCCAGGGGAATCGCTCGATCTCCGGAGGAATCACCACCTTCATCGACAACGGCCGCCCCGACTCGGGGCTGATCATTTCACCGGCCGACGCCGCCTCTGCCCCCAGCAGCACGTCGCGGGCCTGCTCCAGATTGCCAATCGTCGCCGACAAACCCCAAACCGTCGCTGCGGGTTGCCAACGCCGCAGCCGAGCCAAAGCCAGCTCGGTTTGCACGCCGCGTTTGGTCCCCAGCAACTCGTGCCACTCATCGACCACGATCAACCCTAGCGAAACTAACCGCTCAGGCGCGTCGGACCAACTCAACATTACCGATAGGCTCTCGGGGGTCGTGATCAAGATCTCGGGGAGCGCCGTTTGCTGGCCGCGGCGCACGGCCGCCTCCGTGTCGCCAGTGCGCTTCTCGACCTCCCAAACAAAACCGAATTCCTGCAAGACTCCTCGCATCGAGTTCTCGAGATCGGTCGCCAGCGATCTTAAGGGGGTGATCCACAGCACGCGCAGTCGCCGATCGGCACGCGGGGCCCGCCGCCGTCGCTCCGCTGCCGATCGCCGCTGCCGATCAAGGCGGCTCAAACGACGTTCGCGCTGCGCGATTTCCGCATCGGCTGGCGGCAGCGTCGCGCTGCGCTCACAACGGCTGGTCTCATCCTCCAGCAGTTTGCCCCCGCCTTGGCGTAGGTCCTCAATGGCGGCGGCCGAGCGGTCGCGTTGTTCGCCGCTTAATCGCAATTGTTTGATGATCGGCCCCAGCAGCATCGCCAAGGTTTTTCCGTGTCCCGTCGGCGCGTGGATCAAGCCGCTGCGCCCGGCGGCTACTGCTTCCCACGCTTGCCGCTGGAACGGAAACGGCACCCGCCCCCGGGCGGCGAACCAAGCCTCAACGATCGCCACCGCCGCATCGGGCTGCTTGCCGCACCCGGTGGTTGGCAATTTCCGCTTATTCCCCCCCCTCGCAGCGATCCGTCGCGCCGGCTTCGCTCGATGGTCCATCTCCCGTCACTCCTCGGTGAATTGAGCCGCTGCCGTTTTGGCCGCCAGCATCTGCCGGATCGTCGTCAGCTGATCGGCGTCACGAATCGACAAGTCATCGCGCAGCCGGAGCATGCGTGGGAAGCGAACCGCTAGCCCTGATTTGTGGCGACTCGAAAGTTGCAGATCCTCGAAGGCCAATTCGAAGACGAGCTCGGGCCTCACGCTGCGCACGGGACCGAACCGCTCGATGGTATTCCGCCGGACGAACGCATCCACGCGCCGGATTTCCGCATCGGTCAGTCCCGAATACGCCTTGGCCAGCGGCACGAGCTGGTCGCGGTCCCACACCGCGAAGGTGTAATCGGTGTACAAGCTGGCTCGTCGTCCGTGCCCTCGCTGCGCGTACACCAACACCGCGTCGATCGTGTAGGGAACCACTTTCCATTTCCACCACTCCCCCCGCGGACGCCCGACCGGGTAGGGGCCATCGAGCCGCTTGAGCATCAAACCCTCGGCCCGTTGAGTACGGGCGGACCCGCGCCAGCGACTGGCTTGGTCCCAATCGGCGACCGCCAGACTCGGCGACAGTCGCAACCGCTCATCGGCAGATTGTTCAGCCGATTCCCGCGGCGCCAGCAGCCGTTCGAGCTCAGCTCGCCGCTGGCGGAGTGGCCGCCAACGACAATCTTGCCCGTGTAATTCCAACAAATCGAACGCCAGCAGTGCCACTGGGACATCGCGCAAAATTTTCGGCCCAAGCCGCTTGCGCCCGATGCGCCGCTGCAAATCCTGGAACGGCAACACGGCACCATCACGCCAGCCGACGATTTCACCGTCCAGCACCGTTCCCTCCGGCAATCCCCGCACCGCGGCCACGATTTCCGGAAACTGGTCGCCGATCAGTTCTTCGCCGCGCGACCAGATAAACGTCGCTCCGCCGCGGCGGATCACCTGAGCTCGGATGCCGTCCCACTTCCATTCGAACAAGTAGTCGCCGGCCGAGCCCAACGCGGCCGCGGGCTCTTCCAGGGGATGCGCAAGGCAAAACGGATAGGGCTGGCTAATCTCGGCATCGCTTGTCGCGTGGCTGAGCAACTGTTCGTAATTGGCCGCCGTCGGTTGCCAATTTCCCATCAAGCGATGGGCAACGACCTCGCTCGGCACCCCCGCGTGCTCGGCGACCGCCTTGATCACCAATTGCCGCGACACGCCGACCCGAAAATTGCCCGACAGGAGCTTGTGCAGGATGAAACGTTCCGCCGTTCCCAGCCGATACCACAACGCTCTTAACTTGTCACGCCGCTGCTCGATCGGCAGAGTCACCAGCGGCAGCAAATCCTGTTCGACCAATTCCGCCAGCGGCGAGACCCGCGCACGGCCTGCCGGGGGCAAAATGAGCGCCAGAGTCTCGGCCAGATCCCCCACGGCCTCGCAGCATTCTTCGAACAGCCAAGGCGGCAGCCCGGCGGCCTCGGCCCCCCATTCCCGCAATTGCCTTGGTGGAATCGCGCGCGACAACTTGCCGCCGCATAAAAAATGGACCCCCCACGCCGCATCGGCCGCCGTCGCTCCCGCAAAGAACTTTCGGAGCGCTGCCAATTTCCCTTGTGTCCGCGTGGTCCGGTCCAGCTCGACGATCAAATCGGCGAAGTTTTTCATGCCCTCTCCTCTGTCGGACTGCTCGCTGCTTCCTCCGCATCGGCCGCATCCAGCTCGCCGACATACTGCGTCTTGAGGATCGCCGTCCGCAGACCACGCTCTGCCAGATACCGGGCGACAGCTTGCGTGTAGCCGTGGGTCACCCAGACCTCTTCGGCGCTCGTCTCCTGGACGGTCGCCAATAGGCCTTGCCAGTCGACGTGATCGGAAATCACAAAGCCCCGATCGAGATTCCGCCGCCGACAGATCCCGCGAATTTGCATCCAACCCGATGCCATGCCCATGGATACGTCTCCGAAGCGTCGCAACCACGGTGACCCTTGGACCGATGGCGGAGCGACGATCAACGCCTCGCTCCACGTGAACCTCGGCGGAACCTCCGCGATGCCGCGTACCTGCGGAAGGGTCACGCCGCAGGCCTCGTACGCTTGATTTGCCTGAACAACTCCTCCGTGGGCGAACACAGGGCCGATCGAGGCATCGATTCCGGCCAGCAACCGCTGGGCCTTGCCTACCGTGTAGCCAAGCAGCAGGCTGGTTCGCCCCTCCTGCTGATTCGTGCGCCACCAGGCGTTGATCTCGTCGAATATCCCGTCGGGCTCAGGCCATCGGTAAATCGGCAAGCCGAAGGTCGATTCGGTGACGAGCGTATGACAGCGCAGCGGTTCAAAGGTCGCGCAGGTCGGGTCCGCTTGCCGTTTGAAGTCCCCCGTGATCACGATCACGTAGCCGGCGTACTCGAGACGGACCTGAGCCGCCCCTGTCATGTGCCCCGCTGGATGCAAGGACAGCCGCACCCCGCCGATGGTCAAGACTTCCCCGTAGTCGACGAACTGGTAGCTCGCTGCCGAACCGAGCCGCATTTGCAAGATCGCCCTCCCAGCCCGCGCAGACAAATAGGTGCCGCAACCGCCACGAGCGTGATCGCTGTGAGCGTGAGTGACGACGGCCCGCGCGACCGGCTCCCACGGGTCGACGTAAAAATCCCCCGGCACGCAGTACAATCCAGCCGCTGTTTCTCGCAAAATTTCGCGCGCCGCTCGCGAGTCGAGCGAGGTCGCGGCGGGCCAGTCAAGGCCGTTTGGTTGTTCGGTCACCACACCCTCGTCAAGCAGTCTAGCGATGTTTTGATCATGTCGTGTCGAACCCATGCGACCGCAGTCCGACCGGGGCGTCAACCGGCAACGCCCCGGTTTTTAGCAAAAAATTGTGCCGTACCCACGGTTCAAATGGAGCCAAGGAAAGTAGGCATCTTGCGGGACGTACGGCCGAAAATTGGTTGGCCAGGCGTTATTTGTTTTCCGACCCGCTGGAAAGTGCTGACCAGCCTCAAGGCGCTGATGCCATCGGCCCGCGCTTCAATGAGGCCGCGTTCCGAGGAACGCGGAAAGAAACTGTCTGGCCGGTTCGATCAACTGGGCCAAGGCGCTTCAATGAGGCCGCGTTCCGAGGAACGCGGAAAGAAGCGTCGCGCGTGTAGCGAC